>JADEXK010000053.1 GCA_015207155.1 Nostocales cyanobacterium LEGE 11386
TTAATCAGAAGATTAAGCTCATTAAAAGAAGGGCTTATGGCTTAACTAACTTCAATAATTTTAGAAGAAGGATTTTACTCAATTGGTATTTTTGTTCTTAATTTAACATATTTAGTCTGGGAGAGCCAGAATTATCAAATGCTGCGACTGGCATATCTCACCCATGCTGAAACAGTTCAGGTGGGATTAATGTGTGCCTCTCCACAGGGAGAAGGTTTTGTAGTTACCTTTGAAGGTTTTAAAATTACTCAACCATAGCAGCATCAAGAAATAATTGTCTTTACAGAGTTAAATAATATTTACCAACAAAGGGTAGAAAACAGTGATTAGAGCTTATCAAGACACTGATTTAGATGCAGTAGTCAGCATTTGGTATGAAGCATCTAAAATTGCCCACAGCTTTATCTCTGATGCAACTTTAACTGTACAAAGAGATACTGTAATCAATACCTACATACCAATAGCCAAAATTTGGGTTGCTGAGGAAGATAAATGTATCGTCGGTTTTATTGCTTTGTTAGATAACTTAGTTGGTGGTTTATTTATATCTCCAAAAAGCCAAGGCAAAGGATACGGAACTCAGCTAATCGAATACGCTAAATCAACTATTAAAGGCCGTTTGTTGGTAGAGGTTTATCAAAAGAATTACCAGGCTCAACAATTTTACAAAAAATGCGGTTTTGTTTTGACAGGAGAACGTTTAGATGAAAACACTAATTTTCTCCTATTCACTATGAGCTTAGATATAAGCAATAAATCTTGATTATTGTTCCCTGCTACCTGCTATATCACCTATTTGGGTGAATCTAATGGAGGAAGCTTTAATGATTTAGTATCTTGTAAATTTAGATTATACCTAAAAAATACATTTGTGCAATGAAACTCACTGAAATGCTTAGACCCACAGAACATTTATCATTGCCGATACTACTCACTCTGAAAGATAATCAATCTTTTCGCATTCCACAATTCATAGATGAAGTGCAAGTATTATCAGGTTGTGCTTGGATAACTGTTGCACGTCAAGAGAGCAATAATTTCTTCTATTAGCCAAGAACCATTAGTATTCGAGTTGCGAACCAAGACATAAGCCTCATTCAGTAATTCTTGGAAAACTTACATTATTTAGTCCCCAAAAGATTAAGGAGGAAAACAAATGAATCTCAATTTGAGTAATGAAAACTTACAAATTCAATGGGAATGGTATGAGCAATTATTAGCAGTTAATTTCAGTAAAACTTTTGTAATTCCTCTCAATCATATCGCAGGAGTTTCGACTGCTCAACCAGAAAGTAGTTGGACAGAAATTCGTACCCCTGGTCTTGTTATTCCTGGAATAATTAAAGCAGGAACTTACTACAGTAGCAGAGGTAAAGAATTTTGGTACGTAACAAAAGACCAAAATTATTTAACTTTAGAACTCAAAGATGAATCTTTACAACGAATTATTCTCACAATTGAAGAAAACCAAACTTGGCTAGAGCGCATTAATCAGTATATGCCAAGCAATTAATTAAATATTAAAATGTGAAGGTAAACAAATAGAGAAGTTATAAACTCTATCAATTATTGATTTCAAATGGGCATTATAGTCAAAGGTATTTGACATCAAAAAATCTATATGAACAATCATATATGGTATCGAAATATGACACAGAATTACAAGTTTAAACCATTGCAGGTATTAAGTATTTTCGGTTTAATGTCTGCTACTCTCATCATGACATCGACTTCAGCATTAGCTCAGAGCTTTGACAAACCAAGTGCCAAAATCAATGTAGAAAAAAAATCAGGAAATTGCCCAACTAATGTGGAGTCGTGAGCAGCGCCTTGATCTTTGCCCTCGCTCACGGCATCAATATCGTCTTTCCTGCGGCGATGGTAGCAGGTCTTGCCACTGCCGAAATCTACCGCCGTAGTGTATCAATCTGGACTGCTGTTGTCGTTCACGTCGTTTTCAACCTGCTCACAATCCCGGTGATGGTGCTCGTTGGCACGGGCTGAAAGGAACCGCAGCATACTTCAATCAGGAATTCATCATGCAATATCTTTCACAGGACTTAATCCGAATGGCACTCAATCCCCAAACTGGGAAAACTCGCTTCTCTTGGTACTCTGCACTCGACTATGGCCTGGTCGGTTCTTTATTACTAGATTTAGTACTGCAAGACAAACTTGAAATCGACAACGACAATCGTGTGATCGGTGCGATCGCAGAAGGGGAGTTGGTCGGCAAAGCAGTTTCAAAGGCAATTTTCACCATTCAAGCAAACACGCTTCTGGGTGCAATCAATGGCGGATGAAAACGAACTCGCTCTTCACCATAAGAATCTGGAAGAAATCAAGTATTGGAACTCAGTACACTTCAGAACAATGCAACGAAATGAATGCTAGGAGAAGCACAATAAAGCTTCGGAATAAGGTGGCGTTAGCTACCAGTTGTCATTCTCTATCTGGGCATTGTGTTCACCCAGTATCCTGATATCTCTAGAGATTAAATCAATGGTAGTTTTGAAACAATTTGGGATTCTATTTGTGTTGGGTATTGCGGGAATTGCGATGCTTGCGATTACCTCGGTTTCATTAGTTGAGCAACAGTTGGCGAAACTGTCTCCAGAAATACTAGCAAACGTTCCGCCACTGTGGGTTTTAATGCTACTGCAAGCACTACAGCTTACAGTGCTACTGGCAATCAGCATTCTGATCGGAATTGGCTGTGCCTATCGCGTTGGATTACGCTCACATTTGATTGATTACTGGGTATTTCATACCCCTAAGATTCCATATTCTGTCATTGAGATGAAATGGAGCTTGGGTGTAGGTGCAGCGACGACAATCATTGTCCTGTTGCTCGATCGGTTGATGAAACCTGCTCTACCTGAAGCGCTACAGGCATCTAATAACACAGAACCGAATTTGCTGAGTTCACTGACAGCAATGCTTTATGGCGGCATCACTGAGGAAATTCTGATGCGCTGGGGCTTAATGTCACTGCTTGTTTGGATTGGGTGGAAGGTCTTAAAACAAGGCATTACGTTGCCAACCCAGGGAGTATATCAAGGTGCGATTGTTCTGGCAGCGCTGGTATTTGGACTTTTACATCTGCCCGCAACTGCCGCGATCGTTCCACTCACTCCAATTGTGATCGTCCGAGCGATATTACTCAATGGGATTGCTGGCATTGCTTTTGGTTGGCTCTTTTGGCAATACTCGCTTGAGGCTGCGATGTTGTCCCATGTCAGCTTTCATGCCTTGTCCTTTGCTCTTAGTCTTTTGCTGGCAAGATTCGCCTAAGCTTTTTGCTGGCAAGCATCACTGTATCCATCACCAAATATCGGAGCTAAAACATGTCACGCAAAACGATCGCCACCAAAGACCAGTCTCCACAACGACCACTTACTCCCAGTGCCAAACACCCACTTCGGCGATTTCTTCGCAAACCCTTTCAGATCATTGGCACTAATTTTCGCGCCTACCTCACTATCAACGCCATTGTGTATGGCTTAGTCATCACTGGGTTGGTAGCGGCGATGGTCTTTCCCAACCTGAACGCAACTCAGGTAGCCATCCAGGAAGACAACGGAACGGCGGATCTTGTCCGATCGCTATTCAATAACCCCTGGCTTTTCGCGCTGACTATCCTGGGAGTCAACCTCACGACCGGCGCGCTATGGATCGTGCTCCCTTCGCTGATCGTTCCCTTCGCTGGCATCGCCATATTTGCGTATAAGACGTTCACTCTCGGTTTAGTTATGGCTCCGACTACCAAGATTATGGCGGTGGCACTGATCCCGCACTCGCTGACAATACTCATCGAATTCCAAGCTTACGCCCTCCTGATGTTTGGCGCATACATCCTTGGTCGGTCTTGGGTTCGCCCCGCAACCATCGGGACTCGGAACCATCGTCAGGGTTACGTCCGTGGGCTGCAACAGATCGGTTGGCTGAGTCTGTCCACGCTCCCACTGTTCATCGTCGGTGCGATCTGGGAGGCGTTCTCGCTCCGCTACCTGGTTCATCTGCTGACCCAATGGTTGTTGTAGCCAGTAGGTGTAGCGACCTGCAATGCTAATCGCTCAAACCTGCAATCATGACATTTTCAAACCAGGATTATTTGCAACTATAATTTCAGTTGAGCCAGGATTATCTGCAACTATAAAAGTCAAAAAAACGGAGGTTTTCTTAACTGCTTTACTGATAAGGTTTAGAGAACATTAACCCGTTGGTTTTCCAGTTAAAAAACTCGGTAAATAATTCAAAGTTAAATTATCAAATTCTGACCTGAGTTTTTTGACAAACCCTTGTCAAGTAGTGAAGACTCAGCCGTAGTAAAGTTTTGAGCTTATTTGCAAATAATCCTGGTCGAAACGGATGATTGCAGGCTGGTTGCAAATAATCCTGGCTCAGTTGCAGTTAATCCTGGCTCAACTGAAATTATAGTTGCAAATAATCCTGGCTGAAAACAACGATGATTGCAGGTCGAGGCATTTATAATTGCAGGTTCTTACAAGTAGGGTGAGTACTGCCCACAAAACCTTACTGGACAATCGCTAGTGATTGATGGTGGATACACAGCGAACTGAAGACCATCAAGCTAGTAGTTTTTGGACAATTGCAACTCGTCGAAAATTTGTTTCAAAAACTTCTGCTGTATAGAGCAGAAGAATGCTCAAAATCTAATCAGGAGATTCAAATGATCCTAGTAACTGGCGCAACTGGAAATAACGGGCTAGAGGTACTCAAGCGGCTCGCCTCGCAAAACGTTCAAGCTCGCGCGATGGTACGCAATCGCAATCGAGCCAGGGCAATTGCAGATCTGGGCATCGAAATGGTCGAGGCTGATTTCGATCGCCCTGAAACACTGCCCTCTGCCCTGGCAGGGATCGATCGAGCCTTCCTTGTCACCAACTCAACAGAACACGCCGAAGCACAACAACTTGCGTTTGTCGAAGCAGCGAAACAAAGCGATGTCAAGCACATCGTTAAACTGTCGCAGTTCGCTGCCAATGTTGACTCACCCGTGCGTTTTTTGCGCTACCATGCGGCTGTCGAATTGGCGATCCAAGCAACTCAGATGGCGTATACATTTCTGCGTCCCAATCTGTTTATGCAGGGCTTGTTAAACTTCCGATCGTTGATCGTTGAGCAAAACACCTTTTACGCTGCGATCGGTGATGCGAAGGTGAGCGTAGTAGATGTTTGCGACATTGCTGATGTTGCTGTAGCTGCTCTGACCGAAGCTGGGCATAAAGGAAAGATTTACGATCTTACGGGTTCGCAGGCGCTAACACATACCGAGATGGCAAAACATCTTTCTTCTGCCCTGAAGCGTCAGATTGCATTTGTCGATATCCCACCCGAACAGATGCGGGAAGCAATGGTTGGCTTTGGGATGCCAGCTTGGCAAGCCGATGGACTAATTGAAGATTACGCCCATTATCGACGCAATGAGGCAGCAGCGATCGCTTCAGGGATAGAGGATGCGACTGGCAAAGCGCCGCGTCAGTTTAAGGACTTTGCTCGCGATTATGCAACGGCATTTAGCTGACTTCCAAATTGAACGATCGATAAGTATAGCTCTAGTTGTTCACAACCCTGGTTCGATAATATGATTCGAGTACCCAAAAAAGACTGGTTCTACTCATGTTGCTTGTTTCTTCTAAGTGTTTTACTTACTGTTGGTTGCACAGGCATTAACTCCGGGAGTAGAGAAGTCACCTCAAATCGCCCAAAAACCCCGTCAAGCGAGATTACAACAGCCACGAACGAGCGCACAGACGCATTACACGATCGCATTAAGCAAATCTCTCAAGCGGCTCAAGGGCGGGTTGGGATGACAGCTACAGTGCTGGAATCTGGAGAATCAGTGTCTCTGAATGGGAATCAGCGCTTTCCAATGCAAAGCGTTTACAAGTTGCCGATCTCAATGGCGGTTCTGAATCAAGTCGATCAAGGAAATCTCAAGCTAGATCAGAAGATTCGGATTGAGGCAAGCGATATTGTCCAAGGAAGTCAGGTACTAGATGAGAATTCGCAAGGAAAGGAATTCAGTCTGTCTGAACTCTTGCAATACAAGGTTTCTAAAAGTGACAACACCGCCTGTGATGTACTGCTGCGGCTCATCGGTGAACCGCAACGTGTCACGGAATATTTAAGTAGCCTTGGTATAAACGACATTGTTGTAGCGAACACGGAGAAGGAGTTAGCGCAAGATCCAGCCGTGCAGTATCGCAACTCTGCAACACCCGATGCAGCAGTAGTTTTATTACGTACATTGTATGAAGGACGAGGACTTTCAAAATCCAGTCAAGCCCTACTGTTGCAATGGATGACAGAAACTCAGACAGGTCTAAAGCGTATCAAAGGACTGTTACCAGAGGGAACGGTCGTTGCACACAAAACGGGTACTTCGTCTACTGTGAATGGAGTAACGGCGGCAACCAATGATGTAGGACTCGTAACGCTTCCAAGTGGGCAACATTTGGCGATCGCAGTGTTTGTTTCAGATTCTCAAGCAACTGATGTAATCCGAGAGGAGGTCATCGCAAAGGTGGCGAGGGCAGCATGGGATGAATGGAGCAGATGAAGTTTCTTTCGTACTCAGGGGACTGGCGGTCCTGGGCTGGATTTAGACCACCGAGAACTTCTCAATATATGGGTGTGACCGACATTCAGTTCATTCATGCCAATAGTCTCGATCTGAGAGACGAGGCACGAAAACGGTGGCTATTTGAAGGTGGTGGATAACATGATTAAGTACAAAGATTTTGCGCCTCGGATTACTGAGCGGGGGCCCTTCGGCGGAGCTTCCGATTACGAATCCTTCTCTGAGGTTGTGAGTGAGGTCAATCAGTGGATTGAAAATACAACGATACAGGTGATCAATGTTGAAACCGTTGTTTTACCAGATAGTTTGAAAAGCACAAGTGATGGTGTCTACGGCGTGACAGTCAGTAATGGGGTCTACCCAGTGATGATCAGCCAGGGCGTTACAGTCAATTGCTTTCAATGTGTGCGTGTGTGGTACAGAGAATAAGCTTCACCGGAGAAGAAATAATGAAACGATTTACCTTGTTTACTTTCCTGTACCTCGCGCTCGGAGTTTGCCTGAGTGCGATCGCACTTGGATACCCAAACCTGCCTTCGGGTCTTCAAAGAAGCTTGTTCATCAGTGCAGGAACCTCCTACATTTTTTGTCTTCTCAGCACCTTCCCATTTTGGCGTGAGAGGACGATCCGCTTTTATCGCAGACGGAATTCACCTGTAATTCTACCCTGGTTGGTGATGGGATTCTATATTGTTTGGATGATCTGGGAGGTTCAGAGTCAGAACTGGACGATGGAAGCCATTTTAGGAGCGTTTTCGCGGCTAATATTTGTCTTAGGGTTTGCAGAAATCATTGTGATTACATGGCAAGTAAATTCTGAACATTAGAGTCTAAATCGAATGGCACGCTCGTTAAGACACAGCCCTTGCCCAGGCTGGGAGGCTCTGCCTCTTCCTTCATGGTGGCAGAACCAACGATCGCCCTGGATTTACCCCTGAAAGTACTGGCTCATGAAGCGACTGACGGCAAGGTATGGGTGAGTTACAACGATCCTAATTACTTAAAACAGCGATTTTCTCTCTCGGATGAGTTGGTGAAAAATATCGCTATCATTGCACCTTTAATCAATGAAGCACTTAGTTCAGTCGATCACAAATAAGTCGCAGAATTAGCACGCGATGGCGCAAAGCGCCCGCCCAAAAGGTGATCGCACCTTGGCGTTTTTGAAACAGCATTGTAGTGGCAATCGAGTAATGTCAAACTCATTAATTTTACAACACTCATGAAAACATTTGCGTTCTTCCTGGCTCTGCCAATCAGTATCTTAGCTAATTTTTCCTTAAGAGCTACTGCTGATTCTACTGCTGGCATCATCCTGAGTACAAAATGCCAGGGTGGGTACAACATCAATATTTGGCAGAATTATACGAACGGTGAACTGCTTTATCGCGCAACCAGTGCCAACGGTAATTTAAGTTTGGGTAAAGGAACTAACCAAGCAACAGAAGGTGTTCGAGTGTATAAGTTTCGGAATGGAATTTATGAATATTGGGTATGGGATGGCACGTTAGATAACCCACAGTCTGGAACTTTAGAGGTGTATAAAAACAACCGTCTCCTCACACAGCAAGCTTGTACAAAAATTTGATAGAGGAACTAGCTTTGAGTCAGCTAGTTGAAGTGGTTCCAGTTTAAATAAGGTAGCTTTATTACGTAGGTCTTTACTTTAGCAGGGGTTGTCCGGAGAGGGACAAAATATGATTAAAGGGATTTTGTTAGCGGTAGATTTACAAAATGGCTTTTTGATTACACCTGAATGTGTGGCGGTTGTGCCAAAGGTGGTTGCTCATGCGAGTCAGTTTCATCAAGTTTGGGCAACTCGCTTTTTTAACCGGAATCCTAATTTCTCACGTCAAGTAAACTGGAACGAGATGGTATCCGGGCATGAAACGGAGCTTTCTTATGCCTTAATTGGCGTTGTCAGCAAGATGTTTGATAAGCTTTCATATTCGCCGATGTCACCTGCCCTACTTCAAGCTCTGCAAAGGGACGCTATTACTACAGTTGCAGTGTGTGGGGTTGATACAGATGCTTGTGTGATGGCTACAGCTTTAGGACTATTTGATGCTGGATTTGAAACATTTGTAGTGTCAGATGCCTGTGCTTCTAGTGGTGGACAGGAATATCATGAAGCAGCAATTAACATATTAAAACGCAATATTGGCGAAAAATATGTGATTTCTTTTAGCGATTTACCTACAATGTTGTCTTTGGGACTTGCTATAAACTAAAAGGCGTTGCTGAATCATAATATGAATTATGCGATTGCCATATCTTGAAGTCTTTCTCAAAAGTGCGGTGCGTGGAACGGTATAGTCCTTCGTGTCTACGCTTTGTTCTTCTGGAGTTAGTTATGGAACTTCAATCACCGATACGTCAATCGTTACTGATGCTGGATTTTCTTGGACAAATGCCTCAGCAGTAAGTTGAACAGTGTAAATTTACTATGTTTTTTATATACAATTAGTTTTATGAAAATCGAATAATTAGGTTTTACTACAACAGATGTCAATAAACCACTCACCTAGATTAAAAACAAAAGTGGGGTGGGATTCGTTAAAGAAGTACTCATAAACCTCACTGGTGATCAGCGTTGGGGGGGTGATGCTGGAATTTGAGGAAGTTTGCCCAGAGGATTTTTCTCAATTGATTGCATATGCTCCCGATTGGGTGTAGTGGATGGGCTAAATTGTTGTCATTAGCTCCTCAGTAGCTGTAGTGACCTGCAATTATAATAGTAGTCGTCAGTTGTCGGTGGTTAACGTCACTACGCTTCCTGCAATCACCTTCCAGTTGTTTTCAAATAGCTTCCAAACCCTGAGATAGCGGAATTTGCCATTAATTTCTTGCCCTAAATAGTTTCCTATTATCTCTACTGTGACGGCAACAACAACGTCGTCTGCGACCATGTTGAGCATTAGCTCACTTGATTCAACTGTATGCAGGTTGATGTTTCCCGAACGGTAATTTTCCAGATCCATCGCTTTGGTTACTGTTTCGCCACTAGGCCCGTTAAATAGAAGCTCATCGTGAAGTAGTTGATCTAAAAGTTCCACGTTATTGGTTTTCATTGCTGAGAGAAGTTTTTTCTCGTTAGCGATGACCTGGGCTTTGGGGGTGGTATCCATGCGGTTTGTTGTTTAATTTGACCCTAAATGAGTTCATAGTACAGGGTGTAAAGCCAGCGAGCAAGAGTGCTAGATTATACCTGTTTTGAGTCAAGTTGCTGCAACTATTGATCATATCTAACTAATTAATGCGAGGTATTACCTCGCACCCTTCTTGCACAGTCGAGCCTGTAAAAAATGTTTTATCTTGTTGCTACTGTCGTGCCATGATGACACGCATTTCGGCTTCACGGTCGTGAATCAAATCTCCACTAACATCCACTATGACGCTATAAATCTTGCCCGTAAACTTGAAGGGCGGTTCATAATCGGGTGTGACAGGCGCACCGGGGGCTATCCCACAGGTAACACCACTGGTGAGACCTAGTGCTAAGGGAGTAGTTACAGGGACATTCGCTTGCCCAACTAATTTTCCATCGATATAAAGTTGGGCGTGACCTGGCGCTCCTTTCCCCATCGCTAAATCTGGCTGACCCGTCAATTCAAACTCAAAACGCAACTGGTGCCGACCCTCCGAAATTAAAGACTCAGACTCGACATGGTAGAGCGATCGCGCGACATAGTTATGAACCCAGTGCAGTTTAGCATCTTTGACATAGAAAGAGTAGCCACTATCATTACCACCGTGAGCAAGTAATACTCCTTGTGCGCCACCTGTGGGAATTTCTACATCTGCTGTAATACTGTGGGAACGATTGAGCAACTGGACAGCACAATTGGCTGGTATTGGCTGAGTATTAGGATAGTAAGTATAGAGGTTACGATTGACAGCAATCTGAGGACGTTCTTGTGCTAATCGTTGTACACCCCTGCCATCCACAGGTAACACATTGTATTTACCCGCCTCTACATACCAAGTGGCAATCATCTCAATCAACTTGGGGCGGTTGTCTGTAGCAATGTTATGATTTTCAGCAAAATCCTGAGCAACGTGATACAGTTCCCAATGATGAGTATCTAACTCTGTCAGAATTTCCGCCGAGATAGGCGCACCAAAAAACTGATCTGCTTCTGTAAATGAAGGTCCAGGCCAAGGACAAACAGCCCGCCAGCCATCATGGTAAAGCGAACGATGTCCCATCATCTCAAAATACTGGGTCAGGTGTTTAGTGGGTGCATCACTATCATGAAAAGTATGGGCAAAGCTGACACCTTCAATGGGGGATTGGCTGACACCCCTAACGGTTGTTGGTGGTTCGATTTCTAGTAAGTCAAGTACCGTTGGTACTAGGTCAATGGCGTGGGCATACTGAGTACGGATTTCACCTTTTGCTTTGATACCTTGAGTCCAATGGACGATCAAGGGGTCACTAATTCCACCCCGATAAGTTTCCCGTTTCCAGCGACGAAAAGGCGTATTTCCTGCCCAAGTCCAGCCCCAAGCATAATGGTTGAAAGTTTCTGGACTGCCCAGTTTATCTAATGCTTTGAGGTTTTCTTCTAAAGACTCTGGCACATTGTTAAAAAATAGATTTTCATTTTAGTTAGCATTTGCACGTCATCTTAACAGTAGGTTAATTTGGTAGCGAGATTTATAGCCATCAATTGACATGAGTATTGGTGACAACTGCGATCGCCCTGCTGGTGAGCCAGTTTATTTAGAATTATCAGACGGACAATCCCACAAGTTTTATGAGGTAACGGTGAATGGGACAGAGGTAAATATTCGCTACGGGCGGAATGGGACAACAGGACAATCAACAAACAGTACCTATGCAACCCCAGAAAAAGCACAGGCACAGGCCATAAAGAAAATCAACGAAAAGTTGAAAAAAGGCTATGTACAGGTTTCATCGCTCGGCGATCGCCCAACCCCGTCAGAGCAGATGCGGGCGCAGGAGCAACCATTGGATTCGCGCCAATACTGGGTTTACGGAAGCGGGTGGTTAGCTGCCGATGGGCAGGGTGGTTGGGAAGAGGTAAACGAGGAGACCCGTCGTCGGGGTCAGCCGTGGCGGTTTCAGGAGAAGACCAGAACCGAAGATTACGTTGAGATGTACGACCAGTCCCGTTGGGTAGCAGTTCGCCTGACGGCAAGCACCATGCTCGTTCGCTGGGATCACAAGCTTAACGCCGCGAGGTGGGAGGAGTATTACAAAGGTCAATGGCAGGAACGCAGCGATCGCCCTGCTGGGGAATCTCCAGAGTCCAGTGAAATCAGGATGCCTTCCCTTAAATTGGCTGAATTACAGTGCGACCAGAGCCAGGAGGCAACCCCACCCACCACTGCGCCGCCCCTGCCAGCGATTGATCCAACCATTCCTGCCCCCAGCAGTGACCTATTAAATCAGTCTCCGCTCTATCCGCCTCGCGTTGCTCGAAACCTTCTTCCTACCGTCAGACATGACTTGGGATTTAGTTTCCGTGAGTTGCGGTATTGCTATTTGGGCATCCCTTTACCGCGATTGCTCACTTGCATTGAGATCGTTGGCACTTTTCATAATCTAGCAAATGGCGGTTTTACCATCCGGTTAACGGCGAACCAGGGTCGAGAGACAGTTTACATCTATGGGTTGGACTTTCAACCCAATCAAGGACAAATGATGCAATGGTCTGCTGTCGCTGGTGTGCGGAGGGAAGAACGACTTGAACTGCCCAATACGATTGCGTCGGGACAAATTTTTCACTATGTCTTGGTGATTACCGCAGAGGGAAATATCGTTTTTTATTTGAATAATCAACCGTTCTCCTACCATCTCCTACCATCTGACCCACCAGATACGTTGCACTTGAACTACGACACATGTGGCTTGAAACTGCAACAGTTCAGAGTATTAGGGCCACCAACAGTTGAAAAACAGGTTTCTCCAAGCCCAGCGGTCGTTGCTCCAGTTCCCCCACCCGATCAACGCCCATCACCACCCCAGGAGATAACCGATATACCACTGTTTCTGGAGGATTTGCCATCTCAGTTTGAACCGTTGCGATCGTTCCTCCAACAAAATCTAGTGCCTTACATCAAAATTCAGGTTGGGGAACAGGTGGGGAGCATGGATTTTTTTAACAGAGGAACAGGCGACCCGCTGACAGTCTGGCAGAGTAAGATTGGCGGCAATCCTTATTTTCCTAAGACTGCTGATTATCCCATTGATCCGGGTACGGGTAAAGCGATGCCTTTACTGATGCAAATTAATTGTGCTGACGTTCCATCCATTGCTGGGTTTGATTTTCCCCAGGTGGGAATTTTGCAATTTTATCTGGGGTTTGAACCCGCTGACGCAAGCGCAACCCCTGGCAAATATCGGGTTCTCTATTTTCCAGAAATCTTGACCAATCCCAGTGACTTAATGACAGATTTCAGCTTCATTGAACGAGACAGGACGATCCGAGAGATTTATCCTGAAGTCTATCCAATCACGTTCTCAGCGAGTCGAGATTTGTTTTGGGAATCGCAGTACAGCGAAGACCTTGATAGCCCTGAAGAGTTTGCAGAACTCTGTGAAGAATTCGACAAGTGGATTTGTGAATACAATGATCAGCATCGGACAGACAAACTAGGTAGCAAACTCGGTGGATATGTGGACTTGCATAGTGACACTAACGAAATTGCCGAAAGAGCCAATGGCGGACTGTTACTGGAACTGATTCATCCGTTTAGCAGTGATGATTCTTTCCTCTTTTTTATCTCAGACGAACAACTGCGCGAGCGCAATTTTAGGGATGTCGATTTTTACTTCATGTGTGATTGAGCTATGCCCGCTTACCTGTTCTTGACTTTCATTCTCAAATCTTTGATTGAGGCTGGAGTTATGGTGTTTATGCTGCTTCTCATCCTCAGTCCATTGGTGGGGGCTGGAGTTGTGGCGTTTATCTACAGTCAGTCCCTTGTATCCCCATTGATGGTGCTGGTAGGAGCGATCACCGGGGCAATTTTGATTGTGTCGTCGGGAGTTATCTGGTTACAAACGCTTCACCGTGAATGGATGGAATCACAGGCTGCTGGGTTTATCTTCGTGCCTGTTTTGGTACCATTGTTTGCTTATATAGGGGCAATTGCGGGAGCGAGTCTGATTGCTTTGCTGTATGGTTATAGTAGAAACCCTATGTCTAGCTTATGGTTTGAGTTGCTCGCAATTTGTTTCACGGTGGTGCTGGGTGGATTGATTCCATCTGCCATCGCGTCTATTCTATGTTGTGCTGGATTAATAAAAACCGTCAACAATCAAGCCAGGAGATTTGCTGCTATACCGATTTTTGCAATGTGCGTTGGGCTTGCAACTTCTTGGGTCTCAATCCAGTTGGCCAACTTGATTGTAACTAAATTCAATACTTAGAATTTCATTGGCTATTGACACGGATAGGATAGCTATTGTTCAAAATATTCTACACGCGATCGCTTCGGAAAGTGCATGAATGTCTACCGCCTGAGCAATTTTTGTAAACTATCTTTACACTCAATGAGAACTAAGATTGTATTAAACCTATCATAAATTAAGGCTAACTATAGCTATAAATGCAAACTTTAGCACTGAGAAAGGTGTATCGCATTTGTTCCGCATCACAGGCGATACCAAAGACAAGCAAAATTTATCGACAGCGTAATAGGATCATTCTCGTTGCCAACATGCTCTATCCGCGATCGCATGTTGGTAAAAAGTTGTGTTTCTGGGTAGAGGGGGTATTAATCGGAGTTTTTATCGTAGATAAGATAAGGGTAACTTATTTTGTGTTGGATGTGGTAAAATTCTGGTGATCTCAGTCATAAGTTGTCAAAATAAGACAACTTGAACAGTAAATACCAAGATGGTTTCTTCAGGAATAAGTCCACAATCAAAGTACCAACCACAAGCAGCTGACACGAACATTGAGGCAGATAAATATCTGTTTACTCGTCTGCGACAACTTTCCTGGAAAAAACGCGTAGAAATGTTCACTGCTCATGAGCGTGGAGTGAAGAAACTATGCCTTGTAGGAATAAAATCTCGGCATCGTGGAGCGTCACCAGAAGAAATTCGCAGTATTTTTTGCCGTGCTGTATTAGCAGAAAAATGGAGGGTTGAGTTTCAACCTACAGGGAATGATGAAAATATGTGGATTCAAGATTCAATAACGCTTGCCGCCGAATTACATTTGATTTTTGAGTCAAGAAATATTCCCTACTATGTGAGTGGTGGTGTAGCAGCTTCGTTGCATGGGGAACCGCGTTCAACACGTGATTTAGACTTGGTGATAGAAATTAAACCAGACGATATTGATATATTAGTGACGACACTGGAAGGAGCGGGGTATTATTGTCCATCGGGTGCGGTGGAAGGATTAAAGCAAGGGCATGAGCGAATGCTGAATATCACTCATACAGAAACTATTGCAAATGCCGACTTGTATATTAGTGATGTTTCACCGTTTGCAGTGTCTCAGATGGAAAGACGCAGGCTGATCGACTTAGAAGGGATACCTAAATTTTGGGTAGCCTCAGCAGAAGATACAATATTACAAAAGTTACGCTGGGGGAGAGTCAGTCAGTCACAAAAGCAGTGGCGTGATGTGTTGGGGATAATAAAGTTGCAAGCAGAAAGCTTAGACTACGAATATTTGACACAATGGGCAGAAAACTTGGATTTGGTGGATGCTTTAATCGAGGCATTGACTGAAGCTGGTGTGTAATCTGGAACTGGGGAGTAATAAAGTGCAATCGCCGAATAGTTCAGAAAAAGATGGTTTACCACCAATAAAACTGATCCCACTGGAAAATGACAATACGGCATCTGCTAGTAATTCTACAAAACTGAGTAACACGTCGAGAAGAATAACAGCACCAACTGATATTCGCTTTGTCAAAGTACTGGAGTTTTTACGCAGCAACAACCTGGCTCCCAACAGCCGCAAGCTATACGAAAGGGAACTAAAGCGGTTTTTAACATGGACACAACTGCACTATCATGAGTTGCGTCCGCGCCACTTAGGTTTATACAAGGAATATTTACGCGACGAAGTAAAGACTGATTCAGGAAAACCACTGTCAAAAAGTAGTATCAATGCGGGGATTGCGGCACTCAAAAGCTTTTTCAAATGGATGTGCTATACGTATCCAGATATAATCGCTACTAATCCCACATTGGGGATAAAGCTAGAAAAAGTGCCACTGCCACCAGCCCAAAGTTTAACAGATGAAAAGATGGAACGGGTGTGGTCAGCTTTAGAATTGTTGGGAGAAACTAAACAACGAGATACGGCACTGGTTCATATTCTCAGTCACGGACTGCGGGCCGGGGAAGTTGTACAGTTAAATGTGGGTTCGTTCGATGGCAAGCTGCTGTTTTTACCAGATACCAAAACCGATGAACCGCGCTTAGTGCCATTGCGAAAGGAAAGCAGAGAAGTGGTGGCAGAATACTTGCGATCGCGGCAAGAACTAGGTGAAGAACTCAACAGTCTCTCCCCATTAATGATTTCACATCATGCTTCATACAAGGGAGAACGCCTCAGTTATCACGGGATTTACTTTGCGGTGGAGAAAATAGGGGAATTAGCAGACATTGAAGACTTGCATCCCCATCAATTTCGCCATACTTACGCTACAGAGTTGTTGCTGTTAGGTGTCGATCCCAGTCATGCGCGGAAGTTGACGGGACATCAAAGTGAGAAAGCGTTTCGGCGGTATACACTCCGCAGTGAACAAGAAGCGGCGATCACTGCTTACTATCGTGCAATTGGCGAGGAAGAATCGGAGTAACCCATGCCCAAGCCACTTGATCCGAAGTGCCAACTGTGTGCTAAGTTACCGACATCTAAGGCTAAAGTACTGCATGGGACAGAAGGTGATGGCTGCTGGAATCCAAAGGTTTGCCACAATCGCCGTTCGTTCTACCGTAATCGCAGCAAAAATGATTCGGGACAAATTGAGGCAATCGCAGTTGAACCACCAGCAACATATTTTGCAGTGCTGTATTTATATAAAGAACCAGGGGATAAGCCATTACACGCCTTGGGTGCAGAACTATGGTTGGGGCAAAAACCAGTCTGCCGCCTGGAGCCAATTCACTGCTTTGGGCTAACGGCAGGGAAGATACGCGCCTATACAGATAAGGTGTTGCAGGCGTTTGCCAAAGAATATGGTGTCTCGCTGTATCAATATAAGGATATGTTCGAGATTAGCCCATCTCACTGCCCAGTGCGCCCTTGTCCATTACATCCTGAATTATGACCAGCTATCGCCAATTAACAATTTGGGATATCTTGGATGAGATGTCAGAAGCTCCAGTGACATCTTCACTTACCCCAGTGTGGGAATTTTTGGATGCCGAGTTAGAAAGTTTACCTGTAGAAGCACGGTTATCAACCGCAGCACTGGCTTTTACTCAAATTGCAGAGATTCTTAAATTTCGTGCTGAATCAGTTTTGCAAGATGTACGTGATCAAAATCATCCTGAAGGGCCTGTAATCAGTACTGATATGTTCGCGGGATTAGTGCGGACAACAATGCAGTTAGATTTGGATGATTTAATAGAACCAGCAATGCCGCAGACTTTTAAGCCACATGGACCACATCACTTTTCTCATATAGGTGAATCAAATGATTCAGTAGTAGCCCCAGTGGAGAAAGAGAAAGTTTTGGCAATGGTGGAAGAAGTAACGAGTTTAGAGGATGTTCGGAATTTGGCCAGTGATGAAGATGTAGAAAGATGGCAAAGTGCGATCGCTGTTTATTTAGTCAATGTCAAAGGCGAAATTTCAGTGGCGAAACTGCAACGGGTTTTGAAAATGCCAATGGTAGAGGTATGGTTGGGGTTATTGCTGGGCGGGTTTCAATTGGAGCAACGTGGTGAGTTCTACAATAGCCAGGATATCTGGCTATTGGGAAATTCTGCGGAACATTTTATCCACTCAAGCCAGTAGTGTGAAATACTACAAATCAAAGTCAAGGGTAAATGTTTGATTGTCAAACTCTTGCGGTTTTTCGGATGTAGATGAAGTCTGCTGGTCTTGTTTGTTCTGCTCAGTAGTAATTGGTGTAAAAGCTGGTGTATGTGTGACTTGTGAGACTAATTGTTGTATGGGAAATGCACCTTTTTTGAAAGCGAAATAGCAATCAATGATAAAGTAGAGTGTTTCCAAGTAACTTTTATCTAATTGTTGTGATTCAGCAAATATACGTTCACGGTAGCTATCTTTAATCCGAACTTTTTCCGGGGCTAAGTCTTGTTTATCTGCCATTGTGATTACCTACCAACTGTGCTTGTGGAATTTTTCTTCATAATGGCTTTTGCCATTTCAAGAAGTCCAAAGGCATTAGCTTCTACCGGATTGTCGAGAATTTTGAAACCGTTCTTCTCCAATAGTTTCTTGAAGCCAGGTAACAGACAGCCGCCACCAATCGCCCAAATTTCATCTCCTTGATGTTTGGCATCGAGTGTCAGGTTGACTGGTTTTTTTAAATATTTTTCATACCAGTCCTTCAAACAAGTGCTGTAGACATCTTTAATATCGATATCACGGCTGTATTTGGTATGTCCCATTTCCAGACAAAAGCGAATCTTGGAAGGGTCGCCGATTTTACCACCATTGAGGTGTTTCATTTTTTGGGAAATGTCATCGATGAGAACTTCAACACCTGCGGGATAGGGAGTGTGAACTTCTCGCTTTCCCTGATTATAACGAGAATACAGAGTCGTACCATTGCCAAAGTCTAGAACGGTTAATTTTGGGGGAAGTGACTGCCCAAACAATGCACCCATTCCTTCTGGTACTACTTTGAGGACTTCTAGTGTGACATCTGATTTTTTGCCAGCAAGCACAGGTTGATATTCTCCGTTGAGTGTTTGTGTTAAGTTTTCTGCTAGACCGACATCATGTAAGCTGACAACTATCTTTAAATGCCAAGCTTTACGATGTGGCAGATGTGCCAATGCGCCCAACAAAGTCAGTAGCGCATTCTTAACTTTGTTTTCATTGTGATCAATGTTGCGGTCAAAATGATAACCTGTGCGGAAAGCAGATTCACCAACGGTGTAAGCACTACCATTTAAAATTACCCTTCCTGGGACATCTTCCATTTCGGCAGTGGAAATATAGCTGGGGACACGAACAACGTCAAAACCATCAACTAAAAGTTTGAGGCTGCCATAACCGTTATCAAAGCCAGCTGAAAAAATTTTTTGCAAAGCGTGAATGTTGGACATGGGGGTCAATAGGGGTATAAAGATGTCACTTGGTAAAAATACCCTAAGCATTACCTATATATACCCTATATAGGGGTTAAGTAATCATCAAATTTCTCAATTATTTTTGGGATATATATGACCCCTATGTATACCCCACGGTAAATTAGTGAAACTTTTATTTATGACCGTGACAAAAAATGGTCAACTTTTTTGAATCCTTAGATTAAAAAAAAGAAGAAAAATAATTTTGAATTAATTCTGGGTGTAAGCATCCTTGATATCTTGTTTTCGTTTGTAGAACTTGGCGTTAGCCATAGTATCTCGTAACGATTTTCTGGCAATCTTAAACACAATTTTTCTCTCTGAAATCCCTCTTGATGTTGGGTTTCATATATTTTTCAGGCACGACTAACTAGTTAATTCCTAAATATCTATTATGCTGTTAATTTCGTCTAGCTTTTTTTGCAGAGCCTGACGGATTTCTTCAAGTTGAGTATGCTGAATTCCTTTAACCTCAATGGAATCTATGGTTTTAATTGTTTTAACGAACTTTCTATTTTGGTTTGCTGAAGTTTTAGAAGATTTATGCTGGTTTAGTGTTTCTTTTACTAATGCTTTTGTTTGGCTTAAAGAAAGTTTTTCCTGAATAACTCTCTGAGTTAAGTGAATTCTAATTTTTAGGGTTCGAGCTTCATCAATATTAAGTTGCTCGGCAGATAGTTTATTCAGTTCCCTGGCTTTACTACCTTCTAGCCCCTCTTCCCGAATAGCTGTTTTTAGATCCTTTGATAGTTTGAGCAGAGGAAAAATGTTGGTATCAATAGAAGTAGGATTAAGTTGTAGTGCTAAGATTACGTCAAAAATTTTCTTTTCTTCAGAACTTTTGAAACCAGCTGATTCTATCCACTGTTTTTGAACTTCCTTGGAGGCTAGTCGAATCTCGGCAAGCTCCAAATTTTTATGGTTACGCTCCAATCGACTCATAGCTGCGTTAAGGAGGCGTGGTATAAAAATTTTGTGTTTTTCCAAGTCTGGATGGTCGTAGATGATTTGTTGAATTAAAGACTCTGCTAAATCAAGAGCGTTTAAATCTTCTCTGTGTAAAGTCGTAGATAATGCTTTTCGGTGAAGTTCTTGTTCATCTGCTTCAATTCCAGTAACAATGAACACAGCCTTTAACGTCTTCCATGCCAGTTTGCTTGCTGCTCGCCATCGCCTTTCTCCATCAAACAATAAGTATCTACCACTAGATAAAGGTATCAGAAGAACTGGAGTGTGTTGTCCTTGTGTTTTCAGGATTTCTACCATTCCCTGAATACTGGCTTTGCTGAAAGATCGTCGAGGTTGGTGGGGATTGCGGTCAATTAGATTAATTGCAATTTCTTCAATT
Source organism: Nostocales cyanobacterium LEGE 11386 (assembly GCA_015207155.1). Taxonomy (GTDB): domain Bacteria; phylum Cyanobacteriota; class Cyanobacteriia; order Cyanobacteriales; family Nostocaceae; genus LEGE-11386. Next base: position 20,227 of record JADEXK010000053.1, read on the forward strand.
CCTTGCTTGTTAGCTAATTCCAAAACTAACTCTTGAATACGTCCTTCCAGAGCAATTTTTTCCTCACTGCTGCTCTTTGCGGTTCGGAGTCGGTTAATTTCTGCTTCCAGATCCTCAATTCTTTGATTTAAATGGTGGATCTTTTGTGATTGTCCTGCGCTTGCAAATACGTTAGAAATATCTGGTTTTGGCATCATTCCTGACTCATTAGCTCGATAATCTTGGCAACGATAGGGTCAAAATCTTTAACGGCTTCACAACTAGGTGCAAACAGATGAATTGGAAGCCCTACGCCACTAGCATTAATAAATTGGTTTGATTCTCGGATTGGTGGGAAGCACGAAATTCCAAGTTCCCGTAATTGTAGAGGAATTTCTTCGCCAATATTTCGATGAGCAGCTACTTTCTTCAAATTTACCTGTGATGGTACAAATCCTAAGATTTTAGGCTCTGGTCGTAGTCGCAACTCGACGATTTTGTCGTAAAACCAATTAATCAACCCTGCAGAGCCGTATAAAGCTTTATATTCTAATTGCATTACTACCAATATATCAGTGGCAGCTGCTAAAGCTACCAAACCCATAGGCTCCAGTCCACCTGGGTTATCAAAAATAATGATGTCAGATTCTAGTGGATAATCTTCCAAACGATCTTGAAGCAGGTAGTACTTTCTAGAATGAGAGTAAACTTTGTGAATGCTTTCCTCTAATGGGGCACCACCTAAAATGACGTTAACATTATTGACTTGGTTATTCCAAATTGGAAATAAAGGATAATTTCCATTAAAGTCATCTCTGAGAATAACTGCTAAGGTTTTTTCAGGAGGTGGATCTTCAATTTTTGAAAAAGCTCCAGTGAAAATTTTAAGGGAACCTAGTGGATCAAGTTCGATAACTGTAACAGAATAACCCTTCTTTCCTAAGATGTATGCCAAATGAGTTACTAAGGTAGTTTTTCCAGTTCCACCAGCATTGGATTTAACATCTAATCTTATTTTTCTTTTAACTGCTTTCTTTTTCATCAGAATCTCCGAAATAGGCCCCATCCTCGTGCAGCAGGTGGGAGTTATTGCAAGTTAGAGGCTTATGGATTGTGGAGTAACGTTACTTCACTTGTTCGCTCTTTTAAATGGAGTAACGTTACTCCATTCTCTAGGTGATAATTTGTTCGTTCTAAATTTTAGAAAAACGTTGTCCTAAATATTAAGCGATCTGTACAAACTCATCAATGATCAGTGAAACTATTTGAGTAAAAATATTTGAGTAAAAATATTTTTTAGAAGGATTTATGAAATCTACTGAGCGAATGCCCAATCCACCCCAACAAGAGCCGCAGCAAATAACCAAGCGCCAGAAAAAATTAGATTCACCACAAACCAATCCGCACACATTTGGCTTTCAGCCTGAAGAACCAGAGTTACCGCCAGAGCGTTGCCAGCACATCAAGTTTTTAGATTGTGATAAATCTGTAGGGCGAATTTTGTTCGAGTGTTATCACTGCCAGCAAGGAATATTGAGCGAATTCACGGGTGAACCTGTGATTAGAGAATACAAGGGTCGCCCGTCAGTAATTCAGGTAAAAATCAAGTGCCCTACCTGTGAGCAAACCGCAATTAGACTGAATACGGGGGAAGTGCTTTCGACAACAGCGATTCCTTCTCCGTGGCAGCAATGATTGGTGAGAGATATTAACTTAAGATAATGCAAAAGCTGAGATTTTTACCCTCTTTAATGACTGCACTAACAGCGCTTACACTTTCCAGTTGCAGCAATATAATTACTGAACAGTATGAAGCCACAGCACTCACCACTTATGCTTGGCAAGTGGAATATGCTAACAATCTGACAAATGAGCGATCACCACGTGTGGAAACCTTTGCTACGGCTTCCGCATTGAATCGAAATGGATTGAAACCACCAGGAGCAGTAATTGGTCCAGATGACCGGGGGCTATGGTGGCCAACTTTGCCTCCGCGACCAAGTGTGGATGAGGTGGAAGGACGCAAAAGACTTCGAGAAGAGGTAGGCAAACCCGAATTGCAGAAAACTGTGAAATACCAAATGAGCTATGGGGTGGGCGAGCAAAAGAGAACGCTATCCACCAACCATGAAGTTTATCGACAGGTGGTAAAAGCGTACCCGTCAAAGACTCCTTTACAATTGACTTTGGGTGTGAACGATAATTCGGTAGAGAAAGCCCAAAGAGTTGACAGCATCAATAAGTAGATTTGTACCAGTAGCATTAAGCCATCGCGTTTACCTAGTTTCCATCCGATTAGCGGTGGACTGTTGACGAGCTAAGTGTTAATTCTTGGTGTTTAGTGGAATTAACCATTTTCATGAGGTGTTGATTGAGATAACTCTGGGCAGAAATGTACAAGCTTTCCCAAATTTCTTGATTGCGGCAGATTTTCGTACCCACTGTATTCCCTGCCAATTTCTCCGACACAAGATACTTCCGGTAATAATTCCCCCACAGATGTTGGAGAAAGTTTTCAGCAAACTCATTAAAAGGGATAATCCAGTTGTAATTCTCGTCCAAGAACACTCTATAAGATGCAATGATGGGCAATGCCAAATCAGTTGGTGCGCCGAAGCCAAAGGAATAACGGCTGTCGGGCAGCAGAGTATTTTTGCGCGTATCAATAGAGGCTAAGTCGTTTATCCCCTTTCTTCTGGGGTTACTGATATGCTCTTGAATGATTTCGTAGAGTCTTTGCTCAATCCACAGCGCTTGAGAAAGTAGAGGGAGTAACTTTGCCAATCTTTCCCTTTCAGCATCTGTAATGTGACTGGGTGTATTTGTACCTGTGGGATGCTTGGTTCTTTTATTGCCGTCAGGGTTGTACCTATTTCTATCCAGGCAGTTGATCAATTTAATCAAATGGTTGACATTGCACTGGGGACTTTTCGGCGCACCACTTTGGTTCTGGTAATAAGCGATTCTGAATTTCCTATCTTCTTTCCGTTCTAACTTAGCTAAGTATTGCTTGATGAAATCGTAATCACCCTTGGCGTTGACTTTAGAGCGAGAATCCACAGGGGAGGTAGTATTAGAGGCCAGAGCGATATCTTTGGCTTCTGCTTCATTTAAACCAATGTGGATGGTAACTTTGACTCTAGCAAGGCTAAGGTCGTAGTTATAATTCCTGGCTTGTTCAAAAGCAAGAACTGAATGACCGCCATTGATAATACCATCGCTGCCACCCTCAGAAGCTTCCAGTATCTCTAGTTCTAGTTCAGTTTTGTTTTTGCTAGGCTTAACTTTATTGGCACACAGCACAATTCCACTGTGACGCTCAAAGAACTTTTCGGGTTGAGTTGTCAGTGAGTCAAAGATTTGTCTGTAGGTTGCACTTCTTTTGTTAGGTTCGCGGATGTTGGGTTCTAGGGGTAAATCAGTAGGGAATTTGTCAATGTGGGCAGTAGCAATAATGCAATTGGGATTGGCGTTGAAATAGTTATCTATCTTGAGAATCCAAATTTTCGGCATAGGTTATTTTTTGGTAGAAGTAAAACTTTATACAGAATTCAGGAGTCAGAATTCAGGAGTCAGAATTAAATTCTATGTGACTGGCGGATGAAAAAATGGGTATAAAACCCCCACCAAATTTTAAATTTTTGCTGGTCTACAATGAGTCGGGGATTCAGAGCAGACTCCTGACTTCTGGCTTCTGGCTCCTGACTTCTTCATCTTTATCCTTTAGCCAACTGAAATACAAACAATAGTATAGCGATCGCACCAACCAACACACACATTTGCAGCCAACTCATCATCACATTGATGCTGAAAATATCACCATAGCTTTTGTGAATATTGCCAATAAATTGCCGTGCATTGTAAACATCACCTGCTAAGATTGAAGACCTCTCCACAGTACCCAGTCCAGGGAATTCGCATTGGGTGAACACATTTTTACCGTAACAATCACAAACCGTAGTTTCCTGTGCTGATAGTGCCTTTCTCTGTTTTTCAGTTTTTTGCCAGCAAGGGTCTTTCGCCACATCTTCACCCAACTCACTGAGCGTTACGAGAGACTCAAACGGGTATTTGGTAAGCATCAATTGGTTGAGAAACTTCCCGTTGTCTTTAAATTCGCTGACTGGGAGTATGCCCCCACCAAAAATTACCTGTGGCACTAATACAAGAATAGTCAACAGGGGAGCGACACTTTGATTGGGTGCAATCGCTGAAACTAGCAGTCCTAACACCATACTTCCAAACGATGCCAGAAACAAGGTTGCGTACATCCCAGTTATGGCATTTCCAGGAATACTGACCGCACTGACCATACAGCCTAAGAGTACAGCTGATTGGTACAATGCCAGTAAAAATGATAGGTGAAACTTGGAGGCGAGATAGGGAACCACTCCCAGTCCTGCGCTCCTTTCACGTCGATAGATGGCAGTTTCTTTAGCTATTTCTGGCATTGTAGCCAACGACCCGGCCATCACTGCCATAATCACAGTGACAAACAGCATTGTGGTTGCTTGGCTGGCACTACCAGTTTTGGTGTCTAACAAATCAGATTTCCACAACAAAAAGTTAAAACCTCCCAAAATTGGCGCACCAGTCAGCATTAGTGCCAAACTCATTTTGTTTTTGAACAATATGGTTAAATTACGACTACACAGTACCCACCACTGGTGCAACAAATCCGGTTGCAATGGTACTGGTGGAACTTTGGTTTGGGGTATAGTTTTTTGGCGATCGCTCACAAATCTCTTATAAAATCCACTGCCTCGAAACTGTTCTTCCCACTGTTTTGGAGACAGTTGCCGTTCTACTTTGTTGTAAATAGTGTCAAAATCTGGCACTTTAAAATAATCAAACGCCAACTTAGGAGGGCCAAAGTAAGCCAGTCTGCCACCCTTAGCGAGAAACACTACAAAGTCAGCGATCGCTACATTCTTCGTAGCATGAGTGATTAGTATAATCGTACTACCTTTGTTAGCTAATTCCCTCAGCAATTCCATAATCTGAAGTTCAGTGCCGGGGTCAAGTCCCGAAGTTGCTTCATCGAGGAAAAACAAGCTGGGCTTGGTGATTAGTTCGACTCCAATAGAAACTCGTTTGCGTTGGCCCCCACTCAGCCGCTTTATCGGAACGTGTTTGCGTTGAGCGAGTTGTAGTTGTTCTAGAACTTCTTGTATTCGCTGTTGCCTCTGGTCTGGTGTAGCATTGGGTAATCTTAATTGTGCTGCATAGTTAAGTGCCTCTCTAACAGTCAATTCCGAGTGGACGATATCATCTTGGGGAACGTAACCAATGCTGTGTTTGAAGGCATGGAAATGTTGATAAAGGTTAACGCCATTGACGAGAACTTTCCCACTGTTAGCACGACGTTGACCATTGAGTGCATCCATCAAAGTAGACTTACCACCACCGCTAACTCCGGCAATCACGATAAATTCTCTGGGCAAGAAAGATACAGAAATATTGTCAATTAAGGTGATGCCAAGCAAGGGGCTAGTAGATTTGCACAAATCAATGGCATCTAGCCTTAAATTGGGGATTGCTGGAGTTTGCAGGCTTTGGCTGAGGAATTGAGTTTTAGCGGCAGGAGCAAAAATATGTGTTCGAGAAGTTGGGGGAGTGGTAATTTTCACCTCGATGATGACAGAACCAACTTGTACCAGAGTTTCATCTATTAAAGCTTGTGGTTGCTGAGATTGAACTTTTGTACTACCAACACGAGTTCCACTACTGCTGCCCAGGTCAACTAAGAGATATTGTTCTTTTTTCCAGATAATCCTGGCATGGAAGCTATCTACACTTTGATCACTGATTACCAGGTCATTCCCTAAGTCACTACCAATAGTAAATGGTAGCTGGTCTAGGGTAATTTGCTGAATAGGGTTAGTGTGAGCAGTCAGCTGTAGAGTAAGCATGGCTGTATGTTTTTTAACGAAGTCAGAATTCAGAGGGAATACAAGAAGTTCTTCCCTTTGACGAATCACGACCAAAGGGGAGCAAGGGTCTAAGTAAAGCGGTGAAATTAACGAAGTCAGAAGTTCGGAGGAAGGACGAAAAATACTCATACCTTCTTCCTTCTTCCTCCTTCCTGCTTCCTTATTTTTTAAATCGCCCTTCAGCAGATAATACAGCACTCAGCACTGAGTATGGTAAAAAAGCCGAACGAACCCCCGACAAAAAGTTAGAGTTGCCTGATTTTTAGCTAGAAAGGTTTAGCTTTTTGTCAGTTGTAAATATTTTGTGCAAGTTAAATACTAGGCACATACTTCCTGATTTTAAACGGGTATGCCAGCATATTCTTATCTAGATAGAGAAGACCTTTCTTCGGAGTATCAGTCAGCGCTGCCAATGGGAATTAGGCGGCGAAATAGAGCGATAGAAACCAGTACAGTAGCATTAATGGGATTAAATGGGGCATTAATGCTTTTGGAGATGTCTTTGCATGGCTTAATACTAGGAGGACTATTAATTTCAGCAGCAGCAATTGTTCTGTTCCAAGAACAAGTCACTAATTTTATCGCCAAGGCAGACAAGAAACAACGCAAGTATAAGGTAAATATTTATGCCATACTATTTTGTTTTCTGTCCTTTGCATTTGTACTAGATTTTTCAACAGCACCAGCCAGCGCTCAATTTTTCAATACTGCTCAACAGTGGATTCAAAACACTGGTTTCAACGGGGCGCTAAACACCAACACTGCCGCAACAGTCGTTGGCATTTTCAATATCCTTCGGATATTGTTTTTGTTATACATAGCTGTTTCAGTTGTCAACGTGATTCAAGCAGTGCGACGAGATGAAGACTGGGCGAGTGCAAGTCGAACACCTTTAATCATTCTGACTGGTGTGTTTGCCGCCGACTTCTTAACAACATTGATTATCTCGTAAGGATATAGAATTCAGGAGTCAAAACAAAAGGTTATCAAACGGGATTCAGGAGCCAGAATTCTTCAATTGAATTCTACAATAAATGGCGGGTCTGAATCCCCGACTCATTGACTTCTGACGAATGTATTCTGGCGAATGCATTCTTCAAACTGACTCCTGAATTTTTCTCTAATTTCTTCTTTGTATATGCCAGAAACAAAATTTCGTGTTGTCAATCAAACATTAGGCAGTCAACCAAAAATAGGCCCATTCCCTGCCGACCAGATTCTGCCGTGGACTGTAATAGCGATAACCAACACACTCTTTTTCTATTACATATTAAACATAGGATGGCTAGCAACTTTATTTACTACATTTTGGGGCTGGGCAACGTGGTGGTTTGTGTCAACGAACAAAAGCTTTCTGGGTAAATTTGTAGGTACGCCTCGAATCAGTAGAGGATATATGCCCTTTTCATCACTATTAAATCCTCCAAGAGATCAAATTAAAAAGCGTAAAAAATATTAAGTCAATGTCTAAAAAATCTCAAAATCAAGCAGAAAAATTGGGAAAAACAACATTGACACTGACACCCTTTGAAGATGTTGTTCATCTAGCGGGTATCTGCGAAATCGAATTAGCGGGGAGACAAGGAGTAGGTGCATTAATTCTCAAGAAGAAAGAAACAATTCAAATTAAATTTGCTTTTGATTGCAATGGGATTCACCCTAGTTTAGCAACAGAGCAGGTATTGCCAATCTTTGAAGGAATAGAAGCTGGTTTAAAAGAATTACCAGAACGGGAATTTTTGACAATTCACTTTGGTTCTTTTACTAATGATTACCAAAGACAAAAAGAATTAAACCAAGTTGAAAATGAATGCAAAATTGAACAAATGAAACTGCTTTTACGCAGTGAGCGGTTACGGGTAAGAAGTTTAACAAATTTGGGGGTTCGTAAAAATAAATTCTTGAGACTTTGGTGTACATACACAGTTGAAGATGAAGAAAGAATCGAAGATTTTGCTGAAGTAGGTATCAAAAAGTTACAAACAATTTGGCATCAGTTTACAGGAGAAATTCATCAATTAAATAAAGACCGCATCGAAAATATTTTACGTACCTCATTCCTGGACGGATTCCAATCTTGGGAGCAGATAATTTCCAATAAAATGGGATTATCTGTAACGCCTCTGAGCGCTTCAGAAATTTGGGGGACGATGTGGGCAATGTTAAACACAACAGAGCCGACAGAAGTTCCTAACCCTCTGACACTGAATAAAAAGGGATTAACAGAAAATCAAACGAGTGATTTTCATATTCGGCATCACATTCTAGAAAACGAAAAGTCTGTCCCCGTTTTTGATAGAAAGTGGGTGAAGCTGCAAGACAAATATATAGGAGCGCTAAATTTTAGCCAAAAACCAGGGGGGTGGGTAGATGAATATTCTCAACTGCGATACCTGTGGGAGGTGATATCTAAAGAGAAGATTTTTGACACAGAGATTTTTTGTCAAATCAGCAAAGCCAACCAAGCGATCGCCAAAACAAATTTGCAGCGTTTAACTAAGCAGTCGATTACCTCAACTACCATGTCCAGCGACAAAGGTAATATCGACGTAAAAGCCGGACTGAACATTGAAGAATCAGTAGAAGCTCAACGTACTCTATACAAAGGTAGTACCGTAATTCATACGGCAGTGGTTTTTTTAGTCCACCGAGCTTCTTTGCAGAAGCTGGATGATGATTGTCGATATTTAGCCAGTTGTTTTCTCAGACCGGCAGTGGTTAGCCGAGAGGTGGAATATGCCTGGAAATTATGGCTGCAATGCTGCCCATTTGTGTGGGAGCCATTACTGACAAAACCATTCAATCGCCGACTACCCTATTTTAGTAGTGAAGCGCCAGGGCTAACACCACTAATTAGAACATCCACAGGCGATAAATCAGGCTTTGAATTAATTGCCGAAGAAGGTGGTACACCCGTACATTTGGATTTGTACAAAAACCATAAGAACTTAGCAGTATTTGGTACAACTCGTTCCGGTAAATCGGTACTGGTAGCTGGCATTTTGACACCAGCTTTAGCGCAAGACATTCCTGTAATTGCCTTGGATTACCCAAAACCTGATGGTACGTCTACTTTCACGGATTACACCAAGTTATTGGGTAAGGATGGAGCGTATTTTGACATTGCTAGAGAATCAAATAATTTGTTTGAGCTTCCAGACTTGCGCTTGATGAGTGAAGAAATTATTAAAGAGCGGATGTCTGACTTCAAGGATTTCTTGAAGTCCGTGCTAATGACAATGATTATTGGCATGAACTCAATTGGTGTGAGTCCAACAATAATCTCGATAATCGAATCAATCATCGCTTTGGCATTGCAGACATTCTTTAGCGACGACCAAATAAAACTACGATATCAAGCAGCCCTCAAGGCAGGAATAGGGACACCAGAATGGCTGGATACCCCAACTTTAAAAGATTTTTGTAAATACTGCACGCCCGGATATATTAATCTCGATTCTCTATCTAACAGTAGTAAAGAAGTAACTGAAGCGTTAGGACAAATTCAAATAAGATTGAAATATTGGCTAGGTAGCAAAGTAGGACAGTCAATTTCTCAACCTTCAAGTTTTCGTGCTGATGCCAGCTTGTTGGTATTCGCACTGAGAAACTTGAGTAGTGATGCAGACGCGGCAATAGTAGCCTTAAGTGCCTATGCCGCAGCTTTACGCCGAGCGTTATCATCTAAAGCCAGCATCTTTTTCTTGGATGAAGCTCCGATTTTATTTGAATTTGATGCCATAGCTGATTTGATTGGGCGATTATGTGCAAATGGTGCGAAAGCGGGGATTCGGGTAATTCTTTCGGCACAAGAGCCGGAAAGTATTTTTCAAAGTAAAGCATCTGCGAAAATTTTTGCCAATCTCAGTACGCGTTTGGTGGGGAGAATTCAATCTTCAGCAATTGACCCATTTGTACAAAGATTCAAATACCCTTACGAAATTATCAGTCGTAATAGTACAGAGTCATTTTATCCCAAGAAAGAGGGCATCTACTCAAGTTGGTTATTGGATGATAATGGCAAACTTACCTTCTGTCGTTATTACCCAGCTTATTGTTTACTGGCTTCGGTTGCTAATAATCCCAACGAACAAGAATTAAGGTCTTTATTCCTCGCCAAATATCAATACAACCCTATTCTCGGACTTTATAAATTCAGCGAGGAATATATCAAACTGATTCGAGATGAGGAGCTATCAGAGGAAGCTAAACAATTGTTAACAGGAAACTTATTGAAGAAGTCAGGAGCCAGAAATCAGGAGTCAGAATCAATGAGTCTGGTCTGAATCCTCGACTCATTGTAGACCAGCAAAATTTTAATTTAGTGAGGGTCTTATAACCATTTATTCATTCGCCAGTCGTACAGAATTCATTCTGAATTCTGACTCCTGACTCCTGTATTCTGTTTGATAAAAATTGCTTAATTATCATGCAACTCAAACCCCAAAAATTTATCATCTCTGTTTCTATTGTGCTGACAGGGATATTGATTTCTACTCCCAGTCACGCATTCAGCTTGCCAATTCTTAATTTTGTTCAGTCAATTATTGATGATGTGAGGAATGAGTATAGGCAGTTAGAGCAGCAAGTACAGCAAAAAATTGATAGTTCCTGGGCAGATATCAAGAATGATGCCCGTGAAGCTATTCAAAATTCAATGGGTTCAATGGGAACACCAGATCCAGTATCCAGTGGCGAAGACTTGAAACAAAGACTGAGAAATAGTCGTTCACTGCCAGAAGCCAAAAATCTGGCTCAAGACTTAGAACGAGATTTAACTCGAGCTTCTGTCTCGTCTGTTGTGGGAGTAAATGGACAACAAGATACGGAAAGAAAAATTCAGGCGACTACTCAAATAGCTCAAGAAGCACAAAATTTGGCACAGCAAGCACAAAACATGGATGCCTCCCAAAATATCTTGAAAGTCATTGCAGCTCAAAATGCTCAAATGGTTTCGGCGATCACTCGTCTTCACGCTGATTCTTTAGCTTCTCGACAAGATACAGCCCAATCAAATTTGATGCTGGCACAGATTGCCGACAATTTAGCCAGCACCCGTGAAAAAGAGAATTTACGAATTACAGGGCAGGCTACTTTAACTCAAGAATTAGTATTTATGTCCGTTTTAGATCCAGCAAGAAACTAATATGTTGCCATTAATCCATTTGTTAGCTCAAACTCCTCCACCTGATAATGTTGCCCAGAGAGCCGCCCAAATTTCTCAGGCAGTTTCTCAAGGTTTTGATGAGTTGTGGCTAGAGGTGCTTGGAGGGCCACTTTATTCTGCAATGTGTACAGTAGGTACACTATTTGCCGTCACAACACTTGGTTTCTACATTTTGGAGTGGACAAAACAAGTTTTAAACAATGAAGAACAACGAGCTTTTAGTTCTTTTATCTGGCCTTTAATTATTTCGGCACTGCTGTTTAACAATGGACAACTTTTGGGAAGAACAACTGTTGGAATCAAGGATTATATAAATAATGTAAACAATTATGTGCTAACAAGAACAGCTGTAGGAGTTGACCTAAGAGCGGCTTATACCAGGGCTTTAGGTGTGGCAGCAGTACGAAGTGCTATCGGCAGAGAAATTGAGATGTGTCAGTCATCTTCGTTGAGTCCCCAAGATGGCATTGATTGCTTGCAAGAAGCAAGAGGTCGGCTCATGTCGCAGTATCCTAGCTACTTTGGTGCAACTGGCCCTTTTGCTTGGTTAATTGACCGCATAGATACTGTGATAAATGCACCAATCCAAGCCATCAGAGGCGGTGCTAATCCCCTTCAAGTTCTACTTGCTCCGTTTAGTGGGTACGTTGGCTCAGTTGTATCGGAGAATATCACCAATATATTGGTAGGACTAAGTGGGGCATATCAATGGGGCATAGAATTAACTATGCTTCTGAGCGCTTATCTTGGCCCTTTGGCTGTAGGTGGCTCACTATTACCCTACGGCTCACGTTCAATTTTTGCATGGCTCACAGGATATTTTTCTGTCGGCATGGCAAAACTAGGTTTCAGCATTATCACGGGCTTCGCTGCCGAATTAATTGCTAACTCTCGCTCAGACCAGCCTCTATTTTTCTTATTCACAATTGGAATTATTGCGCCTTTTTTAGCTACAGGATTGGCGGCGGGTGGTGGACTAGCATTGCTTAATCAAATTAATAAAGCCGCAGATGAAGCTAAGAATTTAGCCAAAGATGTTGCTGTCACTGTGTCCACTGGTGGTGGTGGTGCTGTGGCCAAAATGATTCGTCCTAGATAAAGAAGAAATGTACATATTCGACAATGTGAAAAACAAATGAAAGAGTACTCAATTCAACTGTATCGGGATTTAAAAGTGTGGCAAGAAGCAATGGATCTTGCTGAGAATGTCTACAAAATAACCAAATCATTTCCTGAAGAAACTTATGACATAACTTCACAAATTCGTCATATTGCTATATCTGTTGCAGCTAAAATTGCCGAGGGCTATGGCAGAAGAATTCGTGGGGAGTATATTCAACTTCTTTACGTGGCACAAGGTTATCTCAAAGAATTAGAAACATATTTATTACTGGCAATCAAGCTAGAGTTAGAGTCATTGCAAACGATTAACTCCGTCCTCAATGAATGTGAGTCAGTTGGCAAGCTATTATTTCTTTTAATTTCTACCTTAGAAAACAAAACATATTAGAAAATAAAAAATGAAATTATGCTCAAAATTAAACAAACAAACAAAGAACCAAGTTTACTGTTGAGTTACGGAGCGGCAGTTCCAACTAGAGTAGCAATTGTAGCAGTAGTGGGATGTTCTGTAGCTTGTATTTCTTTGATTGTGCAATTTCTGAATTATGGGGCAATTAGCAGATTAGCTAAAAATAAAGTACCTTCATTGATTCAATTGTCAAATGGGCAAACAATCTACGCCAAGGCAGTAGACCCAGCAGAACGCTCAAGTGAAACTATTAAACAGTTTGTCTCTGATGCCTTTGTTGGGATGTTCAATTGGGATGGATTAGTTCAGACAAATAATGAGCAAGGTAAGCTGGTAATCAAAACAGATCCTGGGGTAGAAATCAAGGGAATAGATAATAATGCTTCTCGAAAAGTGACGACGAAAGCCTATGAAGCGGCTTTCTCTTTGTCAGATAAACAAGGCTTCCGTTCAGCTTTTCTCAGGCGACTGGCACAAATGACCGACCCGGAAATATTTAGCGGTAATATTCGGGTAGCTATTGTCCCCAACTATATTTCAAATCCTCGCAAAATTAGCGAAGGAAAGTGGCAGATTGATTACCAATCTACTTTAGTAACCTTCAAGAAATTAGATAATGCTGGTGACGCTATTCCTTTTAATAAAACAATAACAGTTGAATCAGTTACCACACCGCAAAATCCTCCAGAAGATACTACTGAATTAGCTAAGAAAATATATAGAATTCGGAAACCGGGACTAGAAATAACTCAAATTACTGATTTAAACCTTGGAAAAAATAATTGATTATGAATGAAAATATCTCAAATACAGAAAATGAAGAAAATTCATCACTTGTTGATGAAATATTAAACATTGATGAACTGGATGAATCTTTCGTTGAACAAGAAGATAAAGCTCAAGATGAGATTCAAGACGTTGATGAAGCTGAACTTTTGACCAAGCATGATGTGATTACTTCCCCTTGGTCGAGGCTGGGTATAATTGGTGTACCGTTAGGTATTGGATTTTTGATTTTTTACTTTCTGTTTAACAACATAATTAACGGCAATTCTCAAGCCACAAACCAAAGTACTAAACCTACAGAAACAGAAGCAACAGAACAATCAACATCTGAATCTAATAATGGAGATGTTTACGCTCAACTAGCATTAGCTAGACAGTCTGAGCAATTAGAAAAAATTTACCAACAGAAACAAGAAGCACCATCGCCTGAGTTACCAGAAACCTCTGAACCTGAAACAGTTCCTAATCAATCTCCAACACCGCCGCCACCAGCACCACCGCCGCCAGCACCTAGGAACTACTCCCCACCACCAGCACCGCCGCCGACTCCACTGCCTCCAAGGGCAACGCTAGACAGAGAATTAACTCAAGCTCCCGACCCAATCAGTGAACTGAATAGATTACGGAAAATGGGGTCATTTGGCAATATCGCCTATGCTGCCAATGAAAATGAATCATTGCTTGCTTCACAACGTACACTCACAAGAATAGAGGAAGAGGAAGAGGAAAACGAACTTCCCATTACCAGCCCTCACCAAATCACTCCCAACCCACTTTCTAGAGAGGGGATTGAGAAAATACAACCTCGTTGGCAAGCAGAAAAGCGAAGTAGACAAGCTGAGGTAAATGATTTCAAGATAGCGTCAGTTAACTTTTTACCCCAGGAGGCTCAAATTATCAATGAGCGCCGCAGCCGTTACCTAGTAGTTGGAGAGTTCGCTAGCGGCACTTTGATTACTCCTTTGGTTAAAGAGCAATCCAATAGAAATAACCAGCAGAATGAAGACGGCAAACGTTATGTTGCTAGGCTCACTGATGACCTCAAAGATAATTATGGCAATGTGGCGATCGCTCGTGGCAGTTTAATGGCGCTGGAAATGCTGTCAGTTGATGGTGCTAGCTATGCACAGGTTCAGGTGACAAGCATCATCAAAGACAACACAGAATATCCCATCAGTGCAGGAGCGATTACTGTACAAGGGGATGGCGGTAAACCATTAATAGCTCAACAGCACAAAGATAAAGGTCGTGAAATTGCTAGATATGACATTACTCTGGGGCTAGTTAGTGGTTTGGGAAAAATCGGTGAGATCATCAATCAACCCGACATTGAAGATGACATCGAAGACGAATTATTAGATGGTCGTATTCGTCGCCGTACCCGTGTTAACAATACCAGGCGCAATATTGGTGGGGCTGTACTAGAAGGTGTATTCGGAAGCCTCAGTGAAAGTATTGGCCGTCGTGCCGAAACTTCTACACAAGAAATACTCGCTCGCCCTAATGTTTGGTACATCCCCCGCAATACCAAAGTTACATTTTTGGTCAATCGTACTTTAGAGTTGCCATGAAAAATTTACTCATCAGTGGAGCGATCGCAGTTATTTGTTTCAATCCGTTCACAGCAATAGCTTCTACTCCTGTTGTTAGAAATCTCAAGCAATCTCAAGTTAGTGGAGACAGTGCCACATTACATACGATCAATGTATGGAATGGTCATGGCGTTAGTATTTCTTTTTACCAGACTAACGAAATCATTAAACGTGTGTGGATTGATGATCCTTCTCAAATTTTAATTGATACAGATGGTTGCTTAGAAGGAATTGATAGTAGCTGTCAAAGGCCAGGTGCAGGTTTGATTCACTTGCGCCGAATCAAACGAGTTAATATTCCAGGACTACCGCAGAATTGGGCAACACATCTAACTATCATCACTGAAAAGCCTGGAAACCAGCGTCAATCCTACCACTTCCGAGTTGTACCTTCAGATAGCAGTCCTCAATATAGCCAAATAGCAATTGTTAATGAATCACAGCCCCAGCCTCAGCCCCAGGTACAACCAAAATTACAGCCATTACTCAGCAATTTTAATACAGCAAGATATGTGAGAGCAGGAATGGCATTTGCTGTTGCAAAAGAATGGATTAATTCATCTGATTTACTTCACAAGCGTCTCGCTAACTTTATTAATTATCTCACTCAAGGGGATGAAATTTTGGTTGCTGCTGATAAAGCTGTCGTTTCAATGGAGTTAATCAATAAACTAATTGAAATTGGTAAAAATCAAGAAATAATCACAGGTAAAAATTATGAAATTTGAAAAAACAAATAAAAATTATTTACAGTATTTAATATTGCTGAGATTATTGAAATTATTAGATAGGCGATATTTAATACTGTTTGGATTATTAGCAGTATTGTTCATTCATAGCTTTTGGAAATACGGAATTCTCAACCAAACAATTGGATTTATCATACCTAAAGTATCGGCGCAAGTTCCTATTGTTAATTCCCGTGCGGGATTTATGCCGGATTGGTCAAGGCTTCGCTTTAGTGACATGATTGTGCAGGAAAGTGGTAGCGTGAGGTTTCCAGGAAGATTGGGGACAGAAACTAGAACTTGGATGGCAGGTCAAAGTATCGCCGAGTTTTTAGAGTTGGGCGATTTTGAAGAGGCCGATTTTGGCATAGAAAGACTCAGCGTGCAAGCGATCGCGCGCACCCAAGGGATAAACATCAACACACTGCGTTTATCCGATTTTGGATTATTAAGAACGCAGTCTATAGCGAATTTAGTACAAGCAGTCCCAAGCTTAAGGAATAGACATATTAACCAAGTTCCACCAATCAGAGATTTGGTGGGACGATCTGGCTGGGGAACTAGTGGCAGAATAGGTGACATTGCTCAAATCAATGGTGTAGGACAACTACAGCTTGGGCGAATCGACCTAAGCCGATATAGATTGACAGATATTCCTGGGGTAGAAAGAACAGCGATTCAAAGGTTTGTAAACTGGCAAGATACCTTAATAAGAGACATTCCGGGATTACCCACTTTATCTTGGAACAATTTTCCTAGTATCCCTACAGCTTCGCTGGCGTTTATTGGCAAAGTTGACCTACCTTTAGGTGATCTTGAGGCTAATAGAATCCGTAGTATTTCTGGTAGCTATCAAGAAGGTTTCAACGTTCCTTGCAATCTTCCTAGTTGCGCTCACTTTGAATTATCTGGGTTTACGCCTGGCGCTACAGGCGCGCAGTGGATATCAGGTAAATCCCAACAAGTGCGTGGGGGTTTTGGAATTTTACGGAGTGTCAACGGGGGAAGAGAACCGACGGGTCGCCATCCTTTTGGTTCCGCCTTTAAACAAGTGGTGTGGAATATCAACGAAGCTGAAGGTAGGGTTGACACCAGCATGTTTTTTAGAATTTGCAAGCGGATAGCTTTTGTTCGCACTTGCACTCCCTATTTTATTGGGCCTGTCCCCTTCATCAACTATCGGGAAAAAGACCCGATCATTCTTGGTAATCCTCCTACAGTTCCGTAAGAATTCAGCACCCAGGAGTCAGAAGTCAGAATTAATTCTGAATCCTTACACAGTTCGTTAATAATTATGAGCAAACAAAATACAGTAATCGCGCAACAACCATCACAGTTTGGGCAATTTCCAAATCAGTTATCCACTCAGTTTAATCAACTACAAGACCCACAACATGATATCGGTAAATATACACATAACTTATTTAGTCCCAACGGATTGAGTCTTTTAGGGATGTTAGGGTTATTGATTATTCTGAAAGTCTTTTTTGGTGATAGCAATAATAAAAAGAAACTTGCCAGTAGTTATTGGGGAGGAAAAAAAGAGATTGCTGCTGCTAAGAAAAAAGCCCTAAAACAGATATCAACAATCAAGTGTGATAGTGCTGCTTTATATATTGGCAAGCATCAATTTAAAGGAAGAAAAACAGAAAAAGGTAGTGTGGGTATTCCCTTTTATGTTCCAGATGCCCAAAGAGGTACAGCAGCTATTGGCGCTCCTGGTAGTGGCAAAACTTTTAGTGCTATCAATCCTTTAATTTACTCAGCGATTGACCAAGGATTTCCCATAATTGCGTATGATTTCAAATATCCATCCCAAGCAAAAATTGCAGCTTATGCCAAGAAAATGGGGTACGAAGTGCATATTTTCGCTCCTGGTTTCCCTGAATCTGAAGTCTGTAACCCTATTGATTTTTTAAGAGACTCTGCTGATGCAGAAACAGCAAGACAGCTAGCAACAGTTATTAATAAAAACTTCCGAATTATCAGTAGTGCCAGTGAAGATGGGTTCTTTGGCCCTTCAGGAGACCAATTAACACAAGCTATCTTGATGTTAACTAAAGAGTTTGGTAATCACGCTGACATTATGACCTCAGCCGCTATCCTTTCTAGTGAGCAAATGGTTACCCGCTTAATGGCAGCTAATTTAAATCCTTGGATTAGAATCGCTTTTGGTCAGTTATTTAGTTCTGCTGGTTCTGAGAAAACTGTTGCCGGAATCACTGCCACTGCATCCTTAATGTTTACCCGCTTCATGGCTAAGAATACTCTGGGATGCTTTATTGGTAAAACTACCTTGCCCTTAGAAATCAAGGGTAAGCAAATGATTATTTTTGGGCTTGATCGGGAACGCCGTGATGCGATCGCTCCCTTGATGACCAGTATTCTACATATGACTGTGGCGAGAAATGTTGCTAAAAAACGCCAAGATCCTCTGATAGTAGCTCTGGACGAATTACCCTCAATCTACTTACCAGACTTGTATAAATGGCTAAACGAATCTCGAAGTGAAGGTTTTTGTGGTGTCCTGGGCTGGCAGAATATGGGTCAACTTGAGAAGAATTACGGTAAGGAAGTAGCTAAAACTATCCTTGGTGCTTGCGGTACCAAGTTTGTCTTCAATCCCGGTGAAAACGATTCGGCACAATTATTTTCTAGCTTTTTGGGAGATGAAGAAATCAGATATAAACACAAAAGCCGTTCCACTGGTGGTGGGAAAGCCAATACGACAACGAGTGAGCAAGAAAAGACTAAGAAACTCTTTGAGTCTGCCCAATTTCTCAAGTTGCCAGCAGGTAAATGTGTTTTTATCAACCCTGCATATTCCAATAAAAATGAGGGGTCAGTTCCCTTGCTAAAAACTATTAAAATCCCTAAGTCCATTATCTCAATCGATGATTACAACCAAGAACAATGGAGTAAATTAGTCGCTAAAATGGCACGACGAAGCACCCAAAGACCTCCAACACAACAAGATTTAGATATCAGAATTAGAGAAGTAGACCGGAGACTGCCAATACCTGAAGACCCTGTGGAACCTGGGGTTCAGATGTTACCTGTAGATAGCCTAAAGTCAATGTTGTAGGAGTTTCAGTGAGAGCCAAAATTAAGGAGGAAGCTATCACTGACTTTCAGCATATTTACCACCTGGATCAAACAAAAAAAAGATTGCTAGGAAACATAGTAAATGTTTTAGGAGCTACATCACACATTGTCAGTGCTTTTTACAAACAATCCAGCCTTAGACCCTCATTAAAGAAAGTTGGTATATATGTCAAGCTTGTATTTAAGCATGTCCAAAAAATACTTGATGAAAAATATTATGAGCAAATTATTTACAGATATCTTCAAGAAATTGGCTGGAGTGATTTACAATACATAGCTTTTATTGCTGTAAAAAGGAACTTTGTAGAAATTGACATTATTCTTAATCGGGTTATTTCTAGTACTCAAATCATAGATTTAAAATGTTTAGGTGCCACCTGGATGCAATACGAAATTCTGCAAAAAGCATATACAGACATAATTAATACAGCTAATACTAAATTTTTAAGGAGTCAAAATTCAGGATTCAGAATTAATTCTGACTTCTGACTCCTGAGTACTGAATTCTTACCTAAATTTTATGTTTGATCCAAATTCCGTAAATCTTGTTTCCATTTTTTCCAGGGAAGATTATCAAAGAACTCTGAAAATTTGGAATGAAGCAATTGTTCCACTAGTTGAAGCAATTTCTGAGCGTTTAGAGTACGAGTGGGACAAGAGAGCAAAGATAGAAATTGGATATGATACTTATGTCATGAAGCCCAATGAATCAGGGGGATATTCATGGTCAAAGATTGACCCCCTGATTGATATCGAATGGGATTTTGATGACGATTTAGAAGAAGTAAACAAAGCCACTACAGAGCCAGTTACATCATCATCTGCCGCTTCCCCATTTTCATCAACTGAAACCACGCCTACACCGGGAAATGAAGACGCTTCAGAAGAGTTAACCCAAACCGAAAGTACACCAGATTCACCAAATTCCTCTACAGTCTCTCCTACTCCATCCCCTCCAGATCATATTGATTTGGAACATTGGCAAGAAATAGTAGAGGGCAGTGCCATTGACCCAGATATTGCCAGCCTCAATTTTAAAAGTCTCCAACACGACTCAGTAGAACAAGCAAATGAGGCGTGGGAATACCTGATGTACAGTAACAACATCTCCCGGCGTAATGACGGACGGCTCAGGGATGGAGACTTAAACAGATATCAACACCTAGAAAAAGGTGGCTGGTGGTGTAATGCAGGGGTTGATCCTCGCTCATTTCCCAATTTACAACTAGGAGGAAAACCCGATGAGAAACTTTGGGGATGCTTCAAACCTAACACACCTAGAGAAAGTAGTGATAAACCAGGGAAATTCATCAAATACGAGCATCCTCCAAAAACTGACCTGAGTATCTTTTTACTGGATGTGCCTGGCGCGATCGCTGACAAAATTTACGACAAAGCTGGAGTTAATCCAACCGAGAGCGATCGCGCTAGTGGATTTTGGTACTGTGCTTGGAAACACAATGTACCCATAATTGTGACTGAAGGTGCAAAAAAAGCAGGCAGCTTGTTAAGCCAAGGTCATGCAGCTATAGGATTACCGGGAATTAATGCTGGCTACCGTAGTCGAGATGAACAGGGGAATCCCATTCAGCCTCAACTGCGTGAAGAATTTGCCATGTTTGCGAATGAAGGTAGAGATATCAAGTTCTGCTTTGACCACGACATCAAGCCGAAAACCATTCGTAATGTCCACATTGCTTTATTACAAACTGGTAACTTACTTGAGAAAGCTGGGGCAAACGTTAGTGTCATCGCGCTGCCTGGCCCTGAAAAAGGAGTTGATGATTTTATAGTCAAACAGGGTTCAGTTGCTTTTGAACAGTTATTTAAAGAAGCTCAACCTTTAAAAGAGTGGCAGAAAAATTACCAACCACCTGATTTAAAATTCACAATCTTGTTGAAAAACGGCGAGGTACTCAAACTTTATGAAAAACAGGCAGACGGGACTGTTAGTGCCAATCCAGCTAATTTGTCATCAGAAGAAGTTGCTAATTCTATCCCTAAACCTCGCTCATCTCCAGAACCGCAAGAACCTATTAATTCAGAAAATAACAGTAGTAAAGAAGAAGCTAGTCCCAATGTTGCACTACCTTTAATTGAAAATAATGATAATTATCATGAATCTCAAAATCAACAATACTGGGCAGCACAACAACAAGTGCCAATCTACGCCAAAACTCTTCCTAGACAATTTCTACTGAAGAAAGAAAATCAAGATATTGCATCTACTGCCAAGCAACTACTTGATAAGTATGGAGTGGAATTAGATGATAGTAGCTTGGTTTACAAGAGTGATGCTTTTACTGTAAGGAAATTTCGTGATACTTACAGTATCCACCGTGCTGAAGATGAGCAGAATACCTATTTTGCTCAACCTCTGATGCAATTTGAGATTGATAAACAAGGTAAAATTGCCATTACCAAAGAGCCAGAAAATATGCTGGCAGTAGAACGACAAGAATTTTTAAATGTTGCTGCCAAGGAAAATCAACTACCTTCATTTTATGAAGATGCTAAAACACTTAAATCTCATCTAGGTTCTCTTGCTCCTTTGGGAACTCAAGAAACTATAAAAAAAATACATATATCAGAAATTGGTCAACTGCTTAATAATACTTTAAATACAGCCCAATCTCGTCATCTACAAATAGGAGCTTACCGAATTAAATCTGAGAATAATCCCCAGACTAGTGATAACTTTATTAAATTGTTTAAAAAAGAAAATAATTTAGATAGAGAAGCTATCAAGATTAATTTAACTACAAATGAAGCTCATACATTTAAAATTGGACAGCAAGATATCGAAAACCTCCAACTAATTGCTAAGAGAGTACAGTTAGAATACTCTCAACAATCTAGACAACAATTTCGCCAAAGTCGCAAGTCTAAAAATACCGATATCGAATTATAATTAGTGGGAATCATCTACTATGGAACAAGGTAAATCTTCAACACTGAATAAAATTAAAGAGGTTAATCCTGGGGACATCTCAGATAACATGATGGTAGCCAGGCTTTCTCGTATATTGAGTGAAACGAAAAATGCAGAAAGAGAGAAAAATAATTTAACAGTTGATTCTCCTGAACGCCAGCAGCAACCACAACAAGAATTAGGAAAGTTATTATTTCAAGGGCAAAATACTGATGAGTACAAACAGCAACTCAAACAGCAATACCTCTCCCAATATTTAGCTAAATTTGGACTAGAGGAGCAGAAGCCTCAACCTCAGACAAGTGCAGTAATTACTCAGCTTGAAAAAGTATCTGAACGTCAGAAATTACTTAAAGAATCTGTGCTACAAAAAGAGAAACAGAGTATTTCGTCAATTCTTAAAGACAGATTTAGTAAAGCAGTTGAATCAGTTAGAGGACAAAATGAGCAGCTAAATAAAGACCAAGAGAAGAAACCATTTATCAGGGCAGTTATGGATGCCATTATCACCAGGGGTAAAAATATTGGCAATGGAATCAATACCTATGAAAATGAAGGATATAAAGCTCAACTTCAAGTTCAAAATACTAAACAGATTCTTAGTATAGACCGCAAGAAACTACAACCCCAACAACAGAATCCAGCTTTTCAAGCCGAAAAAGAGGGAGCAAATGATTTTGGCTCTCCCAGACTAAATATGTTAAATTAAGAACAAAAATACCAATTGAGTAAAATCCTTCTTCTAAAATTATTGAAGTTAGTTAAGCCATAAGCCCTTCTTTTAATGAGCTTAATCTTCTGATTAA
>JADEXK010000054.1 GCA_015207155.1 Nostocales cyanobacterium LEGE 11386
TTTTACTGAAGTTGCAAGCTTTTATTTTTGCTTATACTCTGCAACAAGCTTTTATTGACTAAGTTGCAAATGTTACTTTCTATTCGACTACACTGAACATTCCTCATGGCATTTTTTTGGTGGTTGCAGTTCGTACAACCCTTATTTACTGTGCCTACGCTTTCCATCTCCTCTTTTGTATTCTATTACCCGCAACTTGGGTTAATAGGGATTAAGGGATTATTTGTAATTGGAACCTTGGCGGATACGCTAATCTTAGGCACTCTTTTGCTAGGTTTCAATCCCTAATAGGGATTATTTGTAATTGGAACACAAAGCAAAATTTTCTGAAACATCAAACCCAATCGTTTCAATCCCTAATAGGGATTATTTGTAATTGGAACTTGAAAACTAATATTTTCAGGGTTTGGAGTAAAATGTTTCAATCCCTAATAGGGATTATTTGTAATTGGAACCCAATGCCGGAGAAGAGGCTATAGAACCTGCTGTTATGTTTCAATCCCTAATAGGGATTATTTGTAATTGGAACTTTACAGTGGGCTTATCAGGCTGAGTATGCAGTTGTTTCAATCCCTAATAGGGATTATTTGTAATTGGAACTTACCAGGGGACTAGCCTTCGCTTATACAACAAGTTGTTTCAATCCCTAATAGGGATTATTTGTAATTGGAACTCTTCTTGTTTAGTATTTACACTATCGTCAACTAAGTTTCAATCCCTAATAGGGATTATTTGTAATTGGAACGTAGACGGATTAATCTGATTACCGCGAACTGGGGTGTTTCAATCCCTAATAGGGATTATTTGTAATTGGAACGCAAACATGAGATTAGATGAAATGATTAAAGATATGTTTCAATCCCTAATAGGGATTATTTGTAATTGGAACTCTACGGCAAAGACTTCCGAATCTTATTTATTTGTTTCAATCCCTAATAGGGATTATTTGTAATTGGAACTGGACGAAATTCAATTTGCTGACTACATTTTACTAGTTTCAATCCCTAATAGGGATTATTTGTAATTGGAACTCAGGATTAACTGTAGCCTATGATTCAGGTACGGTGTTTCAATCCCTAATAGGGATTATTTGTAATTGGAACCAATCGTAGTGGGTTACATCTTCGGAGTTCTTTGTTTCAATCCCTAATAGGGATTATTTGTAATTGGAACTTCTTCCATGCTCATCTTCACGAACAAATATAGAATGTTTCAATCCCTAATAGGGATTATTTGTAATTGGAACCGCATAGTACGCAGGCATCTAACTCTGGTACAGGGAGTTTCAATCCCTAATAGGGATTATTTGTAATTGGAACTCGTAGTAAGCCGAACTCGTTACCAATTCGCGGAGTTTCAATCCCTAATAGGGATTATTTGTAATTGGAACGGTCGCCTTGAAAGTCAACAGTCGCCATTTGTAGTTTCAATCCCTAATAGGGATTATTTGTAATTGGAACGTCCGTAGTTGCCACAATACCGTACTGTAGCCCCATGTTTCAATCCCTAATAGGGATTATTTGTAATTGGAACTTACTCAAGACTCCCCGGCAATCCTAGAAGTTGGTTTCAATCCCTAATAGGGATTATTTGTAATTGGAACACCATTCTAGCCACGCGGCTAAATCTGAAGGATTAGTTTCAATCCCTAATAGGGATTATTTGTAATTGGAACCTATTGACTCCGACTGGATGGGCTTAGTAAATGTTTCAATCCCTAATAGGGATTATTTGTAATTGGAACCGTACCTTACAAGTACATGTAGACGACGCTTTGCTGTTTCAATCCCTAATAGGGATTATTTGTAATTGGAACTTCAAAATGACAATGGGAGCCACTTCCTATCCCTGTTGTTTCAATCCCTAATAGGGATTATTTGTAATTGGAACCACTCCAGAAGGTGTCTGATGCGTACAAGAACCGTTTCAATCCCTAATAGGGATTATTTGTAATTGGAACATACGGGATATCTGGGCTAAAAAACTACATGGAGTGTTTCAATCCCTAATAGGGATTATTTGTAATTGGAACTTTAGTTCTCTGTACAGAATATTGGTAGTCTTACCGTTTCAATCCCTAATAGGGATTATTTGTAATTGGAACTACCGCAGGGTATGAAGGGTTTGACGCGCAGTTTAGTTTCAATCCCTAATAGGGATTATTTGTAATTGGAACAACATGGTCTTCTGGTGTATCTTTTGATACCCGTGGTTTCAATCCCTAATAGGGATTATTTGTAATTGGAACATTTACTACACTTGCAGCCAATGGCGCGGTGAGCTTGTTTCAATCCCTAATAGGGATTATTTGTAATTGGAACTGTATAGAAGGTGTACAATGTAATTGCACTATTAGTTTCAATCCCTAATAGGGATTATTTGTAATTGGAACGAAACAGGGAACTAGAGTACAGAAGCAATACCGGGGACGTTTCAATCCCTAATAGGGATTATTTGTAATTGGAACAGATTTTTAAGCCAGCGCGTGGCATTCTTGCAAGGTTTCAATCCCTAATAGGGATTATTTGTAATTGGAACCGTCCAGTTTTCTACAGTGTCGCGGCAGCATCTCAGTTTCAATCCCTAATAGGGATTATTTGTAATTGGAACAATTTGTAATATTGGATCTGTAGGCTTTGGCTTTGTTTCAATCCCTAATAGGGATTATTTGTAATTGGAACTCATATCTTCTTTAACCCGATCAATATTTGCTTCGGTTTCAATCCCTAATAGGGATTATTTGTAATTGGAACCGGTAAAAATTAGTATAGCGGGCGTTTCGTTTTTGTTTCAATCCCTAATAGGGATTATTTGTAATTGGAACCTTTCCTCGGAAGCCGTAAAAAGCACGAGCAAATGTTTCAATCCCTAATAGGGATTATTTGTAATTGGAACTTTGAATATGCGTCTCTTCTCCAAGACAACATTTGTTTCAATCCCTAATAGGGATTATTTGTAATTGGAACTCAAAATCAACTCTTGCACACCTTCTCGCCCCTCAACTTGTTTCAATCCCTAATAGGGATTATTTGTAATTGGAACTCCATTTCGTTTTGGATTAGCGATCGAGTTATTTTGTTTCAATCCCTAATAGGGATTATTTGTAATTGGAACTGCTCCGGGTTGAAAGCATTGATATATTTGGTTTTCAAGGTACAGTTTCGTCAATCTCAAATCAAAATAGCTTTTCAGACACTGGTTTGTCAAGAGTAGCATTTAACAAAATCACCTCAAAAGTAAATCAGATAAAACTTTGGTGTAGTTGCGTCAACCTCCAGTTGGAGATAAAAGGCTTCAAACCCAGAGCAGACAAGCTTTTGAGGCGCAAAAATTTAACTCTTTTGCAAAACACCTACTGGTTGACGCTAGGCTCAAACAAAAAATACCTACTTCAAACCATACCAAAAAGCGCGATCGCCTGAATTATGTCGCAATTTTTCTCGCGCTACCTTAGGATTATGAACCACCCATCGCTACAGCCGGGTTGGTACTAGATTAGGCGGAGGTTCAGTTGTGTTGCAAATTAACAAGCGGCGAATATACCCCAGAGGGAAGATTACCGAAACTCTGGCTGGGTATATGTTCATGACACCAACAATTCTGGTGTTGGGGTGTTTTGTTATCTTACCGATTCTTTATGCTGTTTTTCTTTCCTTGCACAAAGTTCAACTGCTAGGCGGTATTGAATACGAATTCATCGGCTTGCGCAATTTTATGCGCTTAGTTGAAGATGAACGAGTTGGAATTGCTTTAAGAAATACAGCAGAGTATGTAGCCATTGTTGTCCCTACTCAAACTATTTTGGCTTTATTTTTGGCAGTAACGCTGAATTCTGGGATTCGTGGCAAAAATTCGTGGCGGATTCTTTTGTTTTTGCCAACAGTCACTTCTTCAGCTGTGCTAACCCTAATTTTTATGTGGATTTATAACACTGATGGGTTGCTCAATCATGTTCTCGCTTTTGTGGGACTACCTACTTTTAACTGGTTGGGTGACCCAGCAGTAGCGCTTAAAGGCATTATGATCATGAACATTTGGTCAACTGCACCATTTTACATGGTGATTTACCTAGCAGCGTTACAAGATATTCCCCAAAAACTTTATGAAGCGGCAGAATTAGATGGGGCAAATTGGTGGCAACAGTTTATCTATGTTACCGTTCCCTTGCTTCAGCCTGTAACTTTTTTTGTGGTGGCGATCGGCATCATTGGCACTTTTCAATTGTTTGACCAATCTTATATTTTTTCTGGTGGCACTGGTGGGCCGAACAACGCTACTTTGACCTTGGTGTTACTAATATACCAAATGGTCTTTCGGAATTTACAGATGGGTTATGCGGCGGCGATCGCCTTTTTGCTAGCAGCAATTATTATTGCCGTTACTTTGATGCAACGGCAAATTTTTGGAGGCAAAAGGACATGATGAATATTTCTCGCTTTCCCTGGCTGAAAGTCCTGTTATACGTCGTGCTAACGCTATATGCAGTGATTACCTTGGTTCCTTTTCTTTGGGCACTTTCCGCATCTTTTAAGCCACTATCAGAAATTTTTAGTGGTGACTTAAATTTCTTACCCCAGAATTTTACTCTCGATAATTACAGACAAATATTTATCCAAGAACCATTATTTTGGCGGTGGTTTTTCAACAGTGTAATTATTGCTGTCAGTGTTACTGTGTTAAATTTACTGTTCAATTCAATGGCTGGGTATGCTTTGGCTAGACTGAGTTTTGTGGGCAAACATTTCTGGTTTTTCCTCATTTTGGCATTGCTAGCAGTGCCTACACAAATTACCTTGATTCCCACATTTTTAATTTTGAAAGCGATCGGCTGGCTCAATTCTTACCAAGGAATGATTGTTCCTGGCATGGTTAATGCTACTTTCATTTTTATGATGCGGCAATTTTTTGTCAATTTTCCCAGAGAACTAGAAGAAGCAGCCCAACTCGATGGCTTAAGTACCTGGGGAATTTTTCGGCGAATTGTTTTACCTCTAGCAAAACCAGCACTAGCAGCACAAGCGGTTTTTGTGTTCATGAGTAGTTGGAATAATTTCTTACTACCCGTGGTGATTCTGTTTGACCCGGAAATGTTTACCCTACCTCTAGGACTGAACAGCTTCAAAGGTCAATATATCAGCTATTGGAACTATATTATGGCCGCTTCTATGGTATTTACTCTCCCAGCCTTAGGGATTTATGCGTTTTTCAACCGCTACTTTATTCAAGGTACGACGTTTACGGGGGGTAAAGGTTAATACCTATTTTGGTTATTAAATTGTTAAGTGTTTACATTACTTAATACTTATTAGTTGCCATATAGCTTAGGACATAAACTCATCATCAAACTCGGACACCAGGAGATTTTCCAGGCTGTCCCCTGCTATATCAGCTATTGACTTACTAGCCCCTGATCCCCACTAGAGATGCAACCGTATTTTAAACGACAAATTGCACTCCTAACGTGATATTGGTATTACAGCGACTCAATCTCTATCTGTCAGTTAATAACTGTTATGGGTTTTTCAGACCTACTGATTGCGCCGAGCGCAGTGCCGGAGACAATCGCAGAGATAACAGCAGACTACAGTATTCCTGTGGAAAGAGTGTTTTCTCTGTGTAACCAACTGGAAATTGCCGAAAAACGCCAAAAGACCCGTTTGGTGTTAGAAGATGCCAAGGCAATTATTTCCCAAATATTGTCGGAAACATACCCAAAAGTAACTAGGGACTCGGTGGGTGAGACCTAAGTCACCTGAGGGGCTATTTCGGGCTTTAGCTAATGGCTAATGGCAAAGCTATTAGGCGTTAGCAACATGGAGATTGAGCATCGCTTTATTAGCTGTGTTGAGCGTCAAAATCTTTAAGGGGAAACATGTTTAGAAGACTAATTGGCGTTGTTGTTGCTACCATTTTGCTGACGTTTCAGTTGGTTGTCGGTAGCGCAACGGCAGTGGAACTGGACGAAGCTATCCGAACAGTGCCATTAAATGCTCAGGGTGATACCGTTGTACTCAGCCTCAAACAGGTCAAAGAAGGTAAAACTCTATTTCAATACGCTTGTGCCCAATGTCATGTGGGAGGCGTTACCAAGACCAACCAAAACGTGGGACTAGAACCAGAAGCGTTGGCACTGGCGACACCAAACCGCAATAACATTGAAGGCTTGGTGGATTACATGAAAAATCCCACGACCTATGACGGGGAAGAGGAAATTTCTGAATTACATCCCAGCATCAAGAGTGCAGATATTTTCACAGAAATGAGAAATCTGACAGAAGATGACTTGGTAGCGATCGCGGGTCATATTCTCCTGCAACCAAAAATTGTGGGTGACAAATGGGGAGGCGGTAAGATTTATTACTAAACTCCTAATTAAGTGATAGGGAGACAAGGGGATAAGGAGAATTATAGAAATAATTTCCCCCTATCCCCCTGACTTGAAAGTACTGAGTGCTGAGTGCGCTTGCCCTGAGCGAAGTCGAAGGGGAGTGCTGAGTGGTTAATTTTTTAGTCCCCAGTCCCCAGTCCCTCTTTCATCCTTGACGGTGAAACTCGTTTCATCGGGACTATCTTGAGACTACAGTTTTTACAGCCTCAAAATATCCAGCTTGCAGTCCCAACAATTTTTGTCTAAGTAGAACGACTGGAAAAAACCAAACTATGTAAAGTAATGTAAAGATGTTGAAATTCAGTTCGTAGTCAGGACTTTAGTCCTGATTTGAGAACTAAAGTTCTCACTACAAACCTTTAATTATTTACCCTGTTCTACTTAGTTAAAAAATATTTCTCAAGAAAAAATTAAAGAAGGAAGTGCTGTTGGAGTCAGAAGTGATGAAAATATACCTTCTTCCCTCTTCCATCTGACTTTGTTAAACCCGTTTGGCAAGAAGAAAGAAGGAAGAGGTCTTCTTTCTTCTTCCCTCTGACTTCGTTAAAATCTATTAATTTACCCGTAAACTTTTGAGTGTCATGCGCTTTAGTAATGATTGCGGATTGCACAAATTTTGCTATGGATTTAGTCCTCAATAGTAAAAAAAAATTGTATCTACGACAGATTGTCATACTTTAGGGTTGATTTTATTTAAAATGGGGAAGGGAAAATAAAAACTATAGTTAGGAGAAAGCCATGAAATTGATTTCTGCAAGCTGGCGACGCTTGAGTTTAGCTGTGTTGACAGTTCTTTTAGTTGTTTGCAGCTTTGCTGTTTTCACTCCCAGTGCTTCAGCTGAAACCTTCCAGGTAAAACTGGGTAGCGACAAAGGAATGCTGGCATTTGAACCCAAAAAGTTGACAGTTAAACCAGGCGACACCATAGAATGGGTGAACAATAAAGTTCCTCCCCATAACGTTGTGTTTGATGCGGCTTTAAATCCTGCTAAGAGCGCTGATTTAGCTAAAGAACTTTCTCACAAGCAATTGCTTATGAGTCCTGGTCAAACTACCGCAACCACCATTCCCGCAGATGCACCTGCTGGTGAATATACCTTCTACTGTGAACCCCACCGTGGTGCTGGCATGGTTGGTAAACTAATTGTTGAAGGCTAGAAAAAGCCCTGTTATTACAATAGATGCTTTTTTCAGTTCATCAGCGCAATTGACGCAAGGTAGCACGCCATACCTATAGGGTGGCGTAAATACAAGGATAGGCGGTGACGAGTTATATTTCCGCCTAGAGATTTCCCAGCCATATGGCTATAGAGAAATAGACTTGTCACCGCTAATCTTAATCAAACTGAATAAAATATGCGTCTACGTTTGACTAGTATTATTTGACTCAGCACTTTCAAGTCAGGTAGCCTGTGATTAACAGGTTAATTAACGTGAGTTCGACAACTATACTAATGCACATTTAATGGCTCAAGTATTGCATCGGCATGAGGCTGGGTTAGATTTTGCAGATGCTTTTCATGTGTACACATTTGATGAAAAATTTATCAAACGAGCTAGGGGACTCACAAACTGCGAAGTCGCAAAACCTTGAATATTAAGGAGTCTCTGAGTCAGGCAAGCGGAGTGTCAACCACTCGTACTATTAGCCATGCGGGAAGGTAGAAAGCCAGGATAGCATTCTTGTCGGCGTTTATTGCGTTGTTCGATGAGTTTTTCCAAAGCGTTGAGACGATTCTGCAAGCTTCTCAGAACAGCAATGGCGCGATGGTCTTGAAAACTATTTACACCGAAATCTGTAAATGCTTTGGGATCGCGCTTGGTACCAATTCCTGCCATGAGGTTGACCTGAGTAAAGGTTGCAGCAGCGCTAGGGAGGAAACTAGTTAGGCTATTTTCATCCCGCATGATGCCTTTAATTGTGGGAATGGGCTGATAAATTGCTCCGGGCATGTTAGGAATAAAAGCCATGTATTGATATTGAATCCAAGCAATAGCTGAGTGTTGCGGGCCAGCCGTAAAAATGATTTGTGTCAATAGGTCAATCAACTGATCACGAGTGGTCAACTGGGATGGTAGGGAAACTACACCAAAACCTTGCT
Organism: Nostocales cyanobacterium LEGE 11386; assembly: GCA_015207155.1. GTDB lineage: Bacteria > Cyanobacteriota > Cyanobacteriia > Cyanobacteriales > Nostocaceae > LEGE-11386. Next base: position 8,491 of record JADEXK010000054.1, read on the forward strand.
CACTGATGGGTTTACGTAAAGTTTGTAACCAATTTTGCAGTTCAAAATCCTCACGGACATCTCGGTTTGATCTATAGTAAATGCCAATATATTGACTGACATAATCTTCTAAGGCTTTCCAAATTAGCAACCCGTCATCACGATAAGGAAACTCTCGCAAGCTAGAACGGTCATCTACACCACGCTGGCGTAAATTGTTAGGCAAAGCAAAGCTACTAAAGTTATTGAAAACTTCAGAAACACCCTGATTAGTAAGATTCAGTGAGCTTTCCAGAGTACCTCCGAGAATGATCTCTACGAAGCCACCAGGATTGATAAGTACCTGATCACCAACAGCATTAATGGCCATTGTGAATTCAAAGTGGGGCTTGAGTAGCACATTGACAGGATGACGCGCTGCTAGTTCTCGAACGGTGGCTAGGGCGATAGGTTCTAACACAAGATGGGTTTGACCTAAATGACGTACCAATTCATGGAGATAAAAATCAGCCATCTGAGTGATTATTTTCGCCAAAGTCCAGTCCACACCATCCAGAGGCGTACACAGCAGACTGACTCCGGGAATTTGTCCAAGTTGGATGGCTATGGGAATTAATTGCCAATTTCCCCGGACGCGATCGCCATAATAAAGGACGATGGGTGCGGTAAGATATTGGTTTGGTTTGGCGGTAATGTTATCGCTAGCGAGTAAGTCATAATCGGTGACAAATAGGCGGCCTTTTTGCGTGGCACTTTTAATAGTTTCTCTAACGTATCTGCCTCTGTGTACTGATCTCAGTACAGTTTGAAAAATCTCATCTGTAATTCCCAGTTTTTGAGTTAAAGAATAATCGAGCGCTAAAACATTGGTTAGTTCCATTGGGTTGGGGCCAGAAAGCCTTTGTTGCGCGAACGTAGCATCATTGCGGAATGTTTTAGCAATATCTGGTAAAGGTAGGACGGGAAAGACGCTAGCGTAGTCGTCTAACCTGAGAAAAGACTGCGGATTCTGGAAAAATGCTTGTTGATTCGCTACTATTTTTTCTGTTTGGATGTCGCGGTTGTTGTTATATCCCTCAGAAAAAAACTCTTGGACAGGTAAACTTGCTACCCGCACAGAAGTTGGTAGTCGCAATGCTACCTGATATGCTTGACGTGCTTGTTGTAACTGCTGTTGCCGCTCTTGCTGGGTTGTTAGTGAATCATCTTGCGGTAAAGTGGGAATCTGCGGATTAGCTGGAGGTTTTGGTATTGGTGGTTGAGTATCCCCTACTATCAAGCTTTCTAAGCCAGGGGCACAAACTAAACCTAATAAAGCCAGCATAGTCCGGCGTGACAAAACATATTGCTCAATTAATTTTTCGTGTCGTTGGTGTTGATTCGGTGAGCGCATTAAGTATTCTCCTCCACCTAAAATCAGACTTTAAGACAATAGAAATCATACGGCTTTTGCCGTTTTTTATGTAAATTACGTCATTTATCTTTAAAATTAAATATTTTTTCCAGAAAATCTGTAAAGACTTAGCAATACTAATTTTTCTACATTCTTTTCAGTGATTGCTATTGATTTTTCTTTTTGTTGCGTTAACCTATATATTGCTTCATCTTACTTTGCATCTTTCACCGCTAAATTCCTCTGCGTACCTTGCGGTTATCTTCACTATGTCCAATCAACGCACAATTCAAAGTATCTACACTGATGGCGCTTGCACTGGTAACCCTGGCCCTGGTGGTTGGGGTGTTGTGGTGTATTTCCAGGATGGCTCAATTCACGAAATGGGTGATGCTGCTAGCTATACCACCAATAATAAAATGGAAATGCAAGCCGCGATCGCTGCCCTACAATTCCTAGAAGCATCAGAACAAACTCAACCCATCACCCTCTACACCGATAGCGAATACCTAATTAATTGCGTCACCAAGTGGGTACCAGGCTGGAAAAAAAGAGGCTGGAAAAAGGCAGATGGTAAACCTGTTCAAAACCAAGACCTTTTAGAGACTCTTGATGAACTCAATAGCCGACTAGTAAATTGGCAACACGTGCGGGGACATTCTGGTAACATAGGTAACGAGCGTTGTGATGTGATTGCTCGCTCCTTCGCTAGCGGTGAAATCCCATCCCTACAACAGTTATCCTCTACGGAATCTTACAAATCTTTACCGAATCCCAGTAAAACACATGTAGCAAAAGTAGCTGAAGATGATAAAAATTTTACAATAATTAACACAAGTACACAAGATAACAGTACTTCTGCATTAGATATAGACGTTATGGAACCATCCACTGCACAAGCTGCGGCTGCAAATGAAGAAAAACCGCCTGCCACGAGAGTCGAACAACTCCGCAACTTGGTTGAAACTCTGCATATAGCTGATGAAATTTCTCAAAAAGGCTACTTAATCACCAGTTCTGAACTAGCAGACTTGATGGATGTCCACGCCAGCGCAGTCACTAGTCGGGGAGACCAATGGCGCTGGCGGAACTGGATTGTATCACGGGTAAGACGCGAAGGTAATCAAATTCTCTGGGAACTAGAACGAGGCGATCGCTTGGGAGGTGAAGAAGATTGAGGGAGCAGAGGAGCAGGGGAGCAGGGGAAGAAACTCCTACTCAGCACTCAGCACTCAGCACTCAGCACTCTTATTCATACTTCCTTCCTCGCCACTCCCGTGGAGTGTGGAATGCAGATAAGAAGATGCGTAGCACTGCTATGGGGTCAGCTAAAGGAGAAAGCCAGAATAACCAACCACCTTTAGCGCTTTGGCGATCGTAGGAAGGTGCGATCGCTAATAACATGGCAAAGCGAATCACCAGCAAAAATAGATTCAGTCCCCATAAGAGGAGCAGAGGAGGGAGGGTAGGCAGGGGGAGAATCAAGAAGTAACTGATGAAAATTGGCAAAGGTAAACCCTGAACTGCTAAGAGTAACCATAAATCTCCCCAAATTTGAGCAGATGGAGATGCATCTTTCAAATCGAGACTGCGCCCCCATTCTTTCCACGTTTCTACCGCTCCTTCATACATCCGTACCTTTAACACCTTAGCGCCATCTAAAAAGCCTACTTTAAAGCCCTGGGCAGCAATATATCGTGCCAATGTAACATCATCACAAAAGGAATTACTGGCACTGGTATAACCACCCACAGCAGCTAAAACTGAGCGACGACATAAAAAGCATTGACCATTGGCCATTACCCGTTCTGGCTGCTCGGTTTTGATCCCAGCCGGATCAAACCGATAAAGTAAAGTCATTAATAGCGCTGGTTGCAGCAAGCATTCACCTGGGTACTGGAGGATAAATTGAGGTGAGAGGGAAACCAAATCATATCCTTGTGCTTGTGCAGTCTTCACCAAACCCGCAACTAAACCCGGATGTGGCTGAGTATCAGCATCCATCCCTAAAAACCACTGACTTGCGTCTGAACTATGCAAAAAGCCGTTATGCAGTGCCCAAGGACGACCCACCCAAGTAGAAGGTAGTGGGTCATCTGTCATGAGGCGAAAACGGGGGTCTTGCTGTTGTGCGGTTTTCACTAAGTCCGGGGTGCCATCTTGGGAATTGCTATCTACCACAATTATTTCCCGAACTTCGTAGCTTTGCCGACTCAAGCCAGATAACAGAGGACTAATGCGAAGTGCCTCATTCAGTGTGGGAACGACAACACTGACACTACCCAAAAGCTCAGGTGTTGGCTGTTGTGGTTGAATGGGGGGATGGCGTCTTGGCCCCTTGACTAGACGCGAGAGTAGAATCGCTGTTGCTGGTACTTGGAGAAGTAGCAATATAAAAGATATGACGCTTTCTACTATTAAAGCGTTGTCCACAGTAAAAGTATTTTGCAATGGGGAATGTTATTGAGCATTGGGGAGGCAGTGACGGGTACATAGGGGTCTCCTCAATTGGAGCAACTGCCGTCATTGGGCATTGGGGAAGTAAAATTTCTTTTTTTGTCCCCCTAGTCCCCAGTTTTTAATTATTTCAAAGCAACTTTGATACTTGCTACTGAAACTTCATTAGTTGTTGGCTCAGGATTAACTTGAGCAGATGCGGCTGATCCTTTCAACCAAAACACCATAGCTGGAGCTACACCTAGTAGCAAACCTAGTAATACAGGAATGGAGAATCCAGCAGCCAAGCTCATAACTGTGGCAAAGCCAAAATTACTTAAATAAACCGCTAAGGGTAAATTAAGCTGCGATCGCTCAAACTTAACAGGATTGTTTTTCCATAGCAAGGCTGCCACAGTTATAAATACTGCTCCAGTACCCAACCAGCCAGCAAAGTTTTGATAAGGCATACCAAAGAAAGCACCTGGTTGTTGCCAATACCAAAACGGGAGAGAAGTTTGGCTCATAGCCGGGTCAAGCACAAAATCCCAGCAAGTTAGCAGCAAAGAACCTAAACTGATTGCACCTATGTGCCGCCACCAGCCAGGCTTTGTATCCACTTCTAAACCAGCACGCGCTAGCAGATAAGAAACACATCCCACATAAAACCATGACAAGGGAATTGTAAATGGCACTAAACCACCAATTTTATAGCCCAAGCCACTCAGGTAGCTGTAGTGACCAAACGGAAATCCCGTACTGGTTCCTAGTAATTCACTAGTTAAGGAGATCAAAATTGCGGGCAGCATAAATGCCAAAATGCGACCCAAACCCAACGTCCGCAAACCATACAAAAATACGGCTGCTGCACCCAAGATGATATAAACTACACCACCACCAGCCATACTCCATTGCATGGCGGTCTGTCCCACCTCAGACAGGTGTAAAATTACTTCGGCGTTAGGTATAACTAGTAGTATGCCTACTAATCCAAACACCATTGACACGATATGACCAATGAGGCATACGCGCTCGGCGATAACAAGTTGTTTCATGATAAGTCCTTAACAAGATGTGACACGTGGCTACTCGGCTGCTAACAGTTTACAAATATTTACGAAAATATTTAACTAGTTCATGCTGTAATTCTCTGGAAAGTAGCTTGGCTTTCGTGCCCAGAGCATAACAGACCATTGATTGAATCTAGAAAACATAGGATGATAAACTTATAGTCTAAGCCATAGTAGTCAAAATCTATATACAGCAGTATATTTTAGGGTAGATAAAAATTAAAGTAAAACAAGGCCTTTGGTGCGACCAAAAACTTGTTAGATAATAGCTTAAGCCGCTCATGGCTACACCAATCCATGTCAATTGTCAAAAGACTTCCCTGGATTTCCTTGGTACTTGTGTTACTTAGCTACAGTACATTGGGTTGGTTTTTATCCGAAACACAAGCCTCTGTGTTGGTATGGATGGTCTTGATGCTTGGTATTTTGCTGTTAGTGGGAAGCTTGACTACTCCTTGGTCAGCAATGGCTGATTACTATACTTTACTATTTCGGTCAAATCTCAAGTCTTTTGCCGTTGCTGTTGTAGGCGCATTCTTATTTTTTCTCATGCTTGCTTGGTTTCGCCTATTTCTTGATACCTTGCTCATTATTTCTGCGGCTGTCTTAGCGAGAATTGACTTTCAGACAGCTGGGTTTACGCAAGGGCAAGCTTTTTTAGTTACTTTTATATTTTCCTTAGCCGGTTTAGCTTTGGGTAAAGTCCTGCACATGGGATTTTTACAGGAGCTATGGTAAGTCATTCCCAAAGTAACAATTTTACTATTGCCAGTAGGTTGCAGGGTGGGAAACACCCACCCTCATACTTTAAACAGCCACTGTCTCAACTGCGGCAGCAACTGGATAAACACTAATTTTTTTGCGGGTTTTGCCTTTTCTCTCAAACGTCACTACACCATCAACCAAGGCAAACAAAGTGTCATCACTGCCGATGCCGACATTGTTACCAGGATGAAACTTGGTGCCGCGCTGACGCACGAGAATGTTGCCCGCCAGCACAGCTTGACCACCATAGCGCTTAACACCCAGACGCTGGGCATTAGAGTCGCGACCGTTGCGTGTACTACCTGTTCCTTTCTTATGAGCCATAATTTCCTCTTTTGTTTGTTCTCTTTAAATTATTCAGCAGTCGCTTCTGCAAGGGAATTATCGGTGATGGGAGACTCAGCAGATAGAGATTCATCTGCTGCGAACACCGTACCATTGAGGGTGATGGAATTAATCATCAGTCTAGTAATTTCCTGGCGATGCCCCCGCTTTTTACGGGTTTTCTTTTTCGGCTTCATTTTATATACCAGGACTTTGCGACCTCTAAGATTCCTTAGCACTGTCCCTTCTACAGTCGCCCCTGCTACTAAAGGCTGTCCAATGGTGACTTCACCATCGTGCTGCACTAGTAATACTGTTTCTATTGTAACTTTTTCGTCCGCTTCGATATGCAGCAGTTCTATGTCGTAAAAGCGCCCTGGCTCAACTTTGAGTTGCTTGCCGCCAGTTTCAATAATTGCGTAGGTCATGGAATTGTCCTTGAAGTTGCCGTACAGGTAGCTGGCTTTTATCTCTTGTAGAGATGCGATTCATCTTGCTTTAATGAATCACTGTTGCTAGCTTTTGTAATTATGTCTACCTGATCCGAGCAGGAATTAGACAGACAATCTATAATCTTACCCTATAAATGACAATTAAGTCAACCTAAATGTGACTAAAAATTTTGTTTCAGCCTGAATTGATCGATTTGGCGAAATTTAGATAATTGCCGATGTAGTTACTCAAGACACAGAACAGCACTAAAAATCTGAGTAACGACAACCGTTACTCGGATTTTTCCTTGATATCAAAGAATTTTATAGCTATGCGATCGCCTGAAATCAACAAGTAACATAAAATTTACACTCAAAATTACCAAAATAGATATTTGGCTGAGTTTTATCCCTAAATTAATTAAAATATTATATTTTATTTTGATATTTATCTACCTAATATTGCATTTATTTCTTGAATAAATTCATAACTTATTTGCTTTAACTACTGGCATAAACAGAGTAATTTAATGCATAAAAATAATTCTTGTGGAACAGTCAAGCTATCTGTTCCACAAGAAAATCTTATTGCTCTATTTTAGTCTGGTCACGCTACTACAATATTTTTTGCTAAAACAAGCAATATTTAAACATAAATTTGTATTTTGACTCACACTCAAACTTAACATTTAGCCTGCCGTTTGACGGAAGTTACTGTTAGCAGCAACTATTACCGTGCTGATTAGTAGTGTTCTTAGCTGAGACTAGTTTACTCATGTTTAAATTTCTTAAACCAGTTGGTGATTACGCCAAACAAACTTTGCAAGCAGGTCGCTATATTGGACAAGGGCTATCGGTAACTTTCGATCATATGGGTCGTCGTCCCATTACTGTGCAATATCCATACGAAAAACTGATTCCCTCTGAACGCTTCCGAGGGAGAATTCACTTTGAATTTGATAAATGTATTTCTTGTGAAGTTTGCGTTCGAGTCTGCCCTATTAACCTCCCAGTAGTAGATTGGGAATTTAATAAAGAATATAAAAAGAAAGAACTCAAGCATTACAGTATTGACTTTGGAGTTTGTATATTCTGTGGCAACTGTGTGGAATTTTGTCCAACAAACTGTCTGTCATTTACTGAAGAATATGATCTTTCTGTTTATGACCGCCACGAATTGAATCATGACAACGTGGCGATGGGAAGACTACCTTACAAAGTTACCGAAGATGCAATGGTGACACCACTACGAGAATTAGTGTACTTACCTCAAGGAGTCTTAGATCCTCACGGAATTCCTGATGATGTTCGTCGAGTCGGTGTTTTACCATCGGAGATTTTACAACAGGCTGTAGAAGATACCAATGATGCTAATCAGTAATTGCTAGTAGCTAATTTTTATTGATCATGACACAAGTACAAGTACAAGAAACTACTAATATTGCTGCTCATGGTGAAGAATTGCCAGTAAGAAATTGGCGAGAATATTTTAGTTTTAGCACTGACCATAAAGTTATTGGCATTCAATACTTGGTCACAAGTTTTGTGTTTTATCTATTTGGTGGTGCGTTGGCAACTTTAATTCGCAGTGAACTAGCAACACCAGAGTCAGACTTAGTTAGTCCTGAATTTTATAGCGGTTTATTTACCCTCCACGGAACTGTGATGATTTTTCTGTGGATTATCCCGGCTGGGACGGGGGGATTTGGTAACTTTTTAGTGCCGCTATTAATTGGGGCGCGTGATATGGCTTTCCCGCGATTGAATGCGATCGCCTTTTGGCTTGTCCCGCCGGCTGGCCTTTTGCTCCTAGCAAGTTTCTTTATAGATCCACCCCAGGCTGGTTGGACATCCTATCCACCGCTAAGTCTGATCATGAGTCAAGCCGGTGAAGCCATGTGGATTCTCAGCTTGATTTTACTGGGAACCTCCTCAATCATGGCAGGGCTAAATTTTCTGGTGACGATTCTCAAAATGCGGACACCAGGGATGACGCTAAATCAAATGCCTCTATTTTGCTGGGCAATGTTAGGAACTTCTGGTTTAACACTGCTAGCAACCCCTGTACTCGCTGCGGCTTTGATTTTGCTAGCTTTTGACCTCTTGGCGGGTACAACATTCTACAACCCCACAGGCGGCGGAGACCCTGTAGTCTACCAACACATGTTCTGGTATTATTCACATCCGGCTGTGTATATCATGATTCTCCCAGTCCAAGGGATGATCTCAGAAATCTTGCCAGTTCACGCCCGCAAGCCAATTTTTGGTTATCTAGCCGTTGCTTATTCCAGTATTGCGATCGCCTGTTTATCTCTGATTGTCTGGGCGCACCATATGTTTACCACTGGTACACCTGGATGGGTGCGGATGTTTTTCATGATTACCACTATGGTTATTGCCGTACCCACAGGGATTAAAGTATTTAGCTGGTTAGGAACTCTCTGGGGCGGCAAAATCCACTTTCGGACTGCCATGTTATTTGCCATGGGCTTGATTTCCGTGTTTGTCATTGGTGGGATTAGTGGCGTGATGACAGCTGCGGTTCCCTTCGACATTCACGTCCATGATACCTATTTCGTTGTGGCTCACCTGCACTACGTCTTGTTTGGCGGTAGTGTCTTTGGTTTGTATGCCGGCATTTATCATTGGTTTCCCAAAATGACCGGGCGAATGTTAGATGAAACCTTAGGCAAAATTCACTTTGTCCTGACATATATCGGCTTCAATCTGGCATTTTTCCCCATGCATGAGTTGGGTATGCAAGGGATGAGAAGGCGAATTGCTGTGTATGATCCCAAATTTGCCGACCTCAATCTTATTTGTTCTATCGGTGCAGTCTTACTGGCAATTTCTACCCTACCTTTCCTGATTAATGTTTGCCATAGCTGGCTATACGGGAAAAAAGCACCTGATAACCCTTGGCAAGGTTTGACTTTTGAATGGATGACAACCTCACCACCACCACCAGAAAACTTTAAAACTCAACCAGTTTTAGCGGTACACCCTTACCATTACGGCGTGCGTGCATCTGAAGCTAACGGCCGCTCAGATCAAGAAAATCCTCAACCTGATCTAGCTGCTGTGAGTCATGCCGATGACAACCAAAACTCTGAACAAGAATCATCTACATAGGAATGTTAACAAGATGAATTTAGCACATGAAAACTTGACTAAAAACTTGACTAACTTGATGGGAATTATTGGTGTTAGTACGGCGATCGCGGTTACTGGCTATTCACAGATTAATCAAAAAGCGATCGCGCAAACGACACCCAATGTATCTACTATTTCGGGAACTAATATCTCACAAGCTAGGCTAAATGCCATTGACAGAGTTTATGTGAACGAAGCAGCCCAAGCAGGAATGGCAGAAGTCGAAATGGCAAAGCTGGCACTAGAAAAATCAAACAACGATAACGTCAGACAGTATGCCCAGCAGATGATACAGGATCATACACCTGCGAACAAAGAATTAATGCAATTGGCGCAGCAGAAGGGAATTACTCCACCCACTGATGTCGGTTCTAAGTATCAAGCCATAATAGCGCAACTATCACAATTATCTGGTGCAGATTTTGACCTAGCATACAGAAATGAAGCCGGCATGAACGGGCATATGGAAAACTTAGTCATCCACACCCGTCAATTACAAATTGGTCAAGACCCAGACTTGCAAGCCTTTGCTGCCAAAAATATTCCCATTGTAGAGAGACACTTGCAATTGGTCGATGAATTATTAATGCAACCCACTCAGCAATAAATAGTTTAATTATGGCCAGAATCGAAACCAGAACCGAACCCATGACCATCAACATGGGGCCGCATCATCCCTCGACGCACGGTGTTTTGAGGTTGATTGTGACATTGGATGGAGAAGATGTTATTGACTGTGAACCGGTGATTGGCTACCTGCATCGGGGAATGGAAAAAATTGCCGAAAACCGTACCACCATTATGTATGTCCCTTACGTCAGCCGTTGGGACTATGCTGAGGGCATGTTTAATGAAGCTGTCACAGTCAACGCTGTGGAAAGGTTAGCTAATATCCCCATTCCCAAACGCGCTAGCTACATCCGCGTCATCATGCTAGAGCTGAATCGAATTGCTAACCACCTGCTGTGGTTTGGGCCATTTGCCGCAGATTTAGGCGTGCAAACTCCCTTTTTCTATATATTCCGAGAACGGGAAATGATTTATGACTTGTGGGAAGCAGCTTCAGGCTACCGCATGGTTAATAATAACTACTTCCGCGTTGGCGGCATTGCAGTTGATTTACCTTACGGTTGGGTAACTAAGTGCCAAGAGTTTTGTGATTACTTTCCGGGCAAAATAGATGAATATGAACGGCTAGTCACCGATAACCCTATTTTTCGCCGTCGGGTTGAAGGCGTGGGTTTCATTGACCGAGATGAGGCGATTAACTGGGGTCTTTCCGGCCCGATGCTGCGTGGTTCGGGAGTGAATTGGGACTTGCGAAAAGTTGACCACTACGAGTGCTACGACGATTTTGATTGGGAAGTTTGTTGGGAAACTGGTGGTGATATCTTAGCGCGTTACTTTGTGCGGATGCGGGAAATGCGAGAATCAGTGAAGATTCTGCATCAAGTACTCAAAGGGTTACCTGGCGGCCCTTACGAAAATTTAGAAGCCAAACGCATGGCGTCCGGACGTAAATCAGAATGGGACGCATTTGATTATCAGTATATTGGCAAGAAGGTTTCCCCTACCCTCAAGATTCCCAAAGGAGAAATCTATGCCCGTGTCGAAAGTGGTAAGGGTGAGTTAGGCATTTATCTAATTGGAGACGATAACGTTTTTCCTTGGCGCTGGAAAATCCGTCCGGCTGATTTTGATAATTTGCAGATTTTACCCCACCTGCTGAAAGGGGTAAAAGTTGCCGATATCATAGCAATTTTAGGTAGCATTGATATCATTATGGGTTCAGTTGACCGTTAGAAATTGGGAGTTGGCTATTTACTCAATTTCTACTCTCTTTCTGGCAGTTTGCAGTGCAGGAGGAATCGGTGTTCCCATTGCTTCTGCTAATTCTGGAGGTGGTTGTTGTAGAGAAGGCAATCTCAAATATTTACCTGTGAGAATTTGAGGCCCCACCTTCATATTATGGGTGGTACTGTAGAAGCGATGAGTTTGCTTAAATTTATCTCGTTCTTGAATTGATTCATCAGCTATTTTTTTGCGAAGTTTGATGATGGCATCAATGATCGCTTCTGGACGGGGAGGGCAACCAGGTATATAAACATCTATGGGTAAAAGTTTATCAGCACCTCGCACAGCAGTCGGAGAATCCATGCTGAACATACCTCCAGTAATCATACAAGCTCCCATGGCTATTACATACTTTGGTTCAGGCATTTGCTCATAAAGCCGCATCGTTGGTTGAGACATTTTCACATTCAAAGTTCCTGCCAAAATAATTAAATCAGCTTGACGTGGGCTAGCACGAGGAAGTAGACCAAATCTGTCAAAATCAAATCGTGAGCCAATTAAGGCAGCAAATTCAATAAAGCAGCAAGCAGTTCCATACAACAGTGGATATAAACTGGAGAGTCTAGCCCAGTTATAGAGGTCATCTAATGTTGTTAAGATGACATTTTCTGATAGCTGGTTAGTTACTTTGTAACCAATCGGAGCAATTATGCTTTCTTTGTCAAATGAATTATTAGAACTCATGCTTTTATCCAAAAAGAGAATTTTAAGCTAATTTTCTCAAAATATCTTGTTGATAATCTAAGATTAAAAGTTTGTGGCATTTAATCACTTCCACCAAAAGGAATATGTGTTAACTAATTTAGTTTCAAGAAACCATTCTGTAGGGAAAAAACAGGAAGAGATTCTCAACCAAGAGTATGAGCTTTGTACCAGAAATTTTTGAAATCAGTTATTAAAATGTGTTTTTTATAACTTATAGATTTAATATAAAACCATTCTTTGAGAGGAGGGTTTTTTATCGTTAAAAGATAAAAAATTAATTATGAAAAAATAATGCTTGTTGGCATTTAACGTATTTTATTTAAACTAATGGAAAGAAATAATTTAAATTACTATGATTTGAATGCAGATAATTGGTGGATCGAAGGTGAAGTTTTAAATTTATCTAATCATCTTAATAAATCTAGAATTGAATTTTTTTCAAGTTACATCCCGACATGGCAAGGAGTGGAAGTTTTAGATATTGGTTGTGGAGGTGGATTAGCATGTGAACTTTTAGCCAAGCAAGGGGCTAATATATCTGGTATTGACCTATCTTTAAATTCGATTAAAGTCGCTCAAGAACATGCTAAAAAGAGCAATTTAAAAATTGATTACTATCAAGGAATTGCCGAAAATATGCCTTTTGAGACAAACAAATTTGATATTGTCTTGTGTTGTGATGTTTTGGAGCATGTCACAGACTGGAAACAAGTGATTTCAGAAGCTTATAGAGTTTTAACAACAAATGGTTTATTTTTCTTCGATACAATCAACAAAACTTTTAAATCCAAACTGATCATGATTTGGCTTTTAGAAGATATTTTACAGCAGATACCACGAGGATTTCACGACTGGAATAAGTTCATTAAAGTCCAAGATTTAATATATATTCTGGAAGATACTGGCTTTAAGGATGTCAGAATAAAAGGATTTGATTTAACAGGCGGTACAAACTTTAAAACATTGACAAAGATGATTTTGAAAGGTCTAAGCAACAAGAATCAAGAATTATTTGAAATTAAAATAAATGAGGATAGTTCGGTATGGTATATTGGCAAAACGGTGAAGCTTTAGTGCCCAAATCACATATACAGCAAATTTCAAATAAGTAGGGTATACAAGGGCGGGCAAGATGCCCATCCCACAATAGAGTTTACCGACAAAACAGGTACAGCAGCAGATGGCATCAGGATTTGGTAATGAGTCCGATGATAGATGAAGATGCGATCGCCTCAGCTTAATTATGTGGAAAAGATTGGTGATTTTCTGAGTAGCGCCATAGGATCTAACTTCATCATAGAGACATCATCATGGAATTTTTATCTGATACCGTTGTACTGTCGCGGATGCAGTTTGCGCTGACAGCTTCTATTCATATGCTTTGGCCTACACTGACAACAGGTGTGGGGATTTATTTAGTCATTATTGAAGGACTATGGTTAAAAACCCGCAATCCCCAATATTACTATCATGCTCGTTTTTGGGCTAAACTCTATGCCCTCAACTTCGGTGTGGGTGTAGCAACGGGCATTCCTATGGAATTTCAGTTTGGCACTAACTGGGCAGCTTTTTCGGAAGCTGTTGGTAACTTTTTTGGCAGTGTTATTGGGTTTGAGGCATCTTGGGCATTTATGCTAGAAGCCGCGTTTCTGGGGATTATGTTATTTGGTTGGGAGCGTGTTAATCCGGCAATTCACTATCTCTCCACGATTCTGGTGGCAATTGGTGCTAACTTATCCACGGTTTGGATTTTATCGGCGAGTTCCTGGATGCAATCACCAGCAGGCGGAGAAATGGTAAATGGTAAGTTTGTCGTTCATGATTATTTTCAGGCGATCGTCAACCCATTTATGGTGAAAAGTGTTCTCCATATGTTTATGGCAACGCTGGAAACATCATTATTTGTGATAGGTGGAATTAGTGCTTGGTATATTCTCAAACATCGTCATCCTGATTTCTTTGCTAAGTCTTTCAAGATTGCGCTGGCGGCGGTAATCGCGATCGCTCCCTTACAAATTTATATCGGACATTTGAATGCTGAACAAGTTTACCATTATCAACCAGAAAAACTAGCAGCAATGGAAGCCCAATGGAATACAATTCCCGGTGGACAGCCTGCCAATTGGAGCCTTTTGGCATTACCGAACAACAAAGCCGAGAAAAACGACTGGGAATTGGTCATCCCCAATGCACTGGGATATATTTTGGAATTTAAAGAAAAGTTATCTGAGCCGGTACTGGGTTTGAAGGAATGGAAACCGGAGGATCGTCCCCGCCTTGTGGGTTTAATTTACTATTCTTTCCGCATAATGGTTGGTATTGGTTTTTTATTAGCCGGATTAATGTTTGGCAGCATTATTTATTGGTTACTAGGCAAGCTTTCTCAAGATAATATTACTCAGCAGCATTGGTTGATGCGTGCTTGGATGTTTGCAGCTCCATTAGGATTTATTGCGATCGATACAGGTTGGATTGTGCGTTGCGTTGGGCGACAGCCGTGGACACTCTATCGCCAAATTCGCACTGTAGATTCTGTCTCTCATCTTCCCCCTAGTAATGTTCTTGTATCCCTCACGGGTTTTACAATCAGTTACATGTTGTTACTAGTGGCATACATTTATTTTGGTAGTCGCATTATTCGTAGAGGGCCAAATTTCGATTTGCCTGTACCTGGCATTGAAGTTGCTAGACCAGCAATTGAAACGACTCCTGGAGAGTTTGTTCCCAATGAGCGTCCCACAGAAGCGCAACAGTAGAAATTGAGTTCGTAGTAAGCGGCTCTAGCCTTTTTTTTGTAAAGCCCTGCGGGCATGGGGCTTTACGTTAGTCGCTCATGGGGGTTTCCCCCATGACCGCGCTAACTCACTACAAACCTTTAATTATCCTCAAAAATTCTCACATGGAACGTTTGTTGAAAAGTGGCTTGGGTTGGCGTATTGGCTGGAACCCCAATGCACTCGAATTTAAAGGGTTAGTAGGTACAGATGATTGGGCAATCGAGTTAACCGAAGCCGAATTGAATGATTTTTGCCGACTACTGGCACAACTAGCAGATACGATGAAGCAACTCGCCACTGAATTAATGGATGAGGAGAAGATTGCTTGTGAAGCCGAAAGCGATTTATTATGGATGGAGGTGGAAGGCTATCCTCACGCCTATAATCTGCGCTTGATGCTGAATACAGGACGCTGTGCAGAAGGTAAATGGAATGCTGCTGCTGTAGAGGGTTTGCTACATGCGGCGGGGATGCTCAAAGTTTTTTAAATTTAACTCTTGATTACCCGATAAATTTGCAGTAGAATAGAAATTCTGACCGGGGCGTAGCGCAGCTTGGTAGCGCGCCACTTTGGGGTAGTGGAGGTCGTGGGTTCGAATCCCGCCGCTCCGATTGACAAAAGACCCTACCTGCTAGTCTTTTTTAAAAGATTGGCAGGTTTTTTAGTAGAAATTTTCTAGGCGGCAAGCAGAACCCAAAATTTTTGATTTGCTGAGGATGAAAACTGTACACTAAAACTTATGTTTCCTAATTTTTTACCAGCCGCAGTTGAGCAACTAACGGAACCTACCTCGATCGCCTTGGCTCAAAGTATTCAAAATCAAGCGATCGCTACTCCTTTAACTAATCAACCAATTACCACAACCTATGTACATCAAGGTAGTGGTGGCACGCCTATTTTATTACTTCACGGCTTCGATGGTTCTGTTTTCGAGTTCCGTCGTTTGTTGCCACTGCTGGCAGAGGATAATGAAACCTGGGCAGTGGATTTGTTAGGTTTTGGGTTTACAGACAGAATTGCAGGTATACAATTTAGCCCACTTGCTATTAAAACTCATCTGTATTATTTCTGGAAAACCCTGATTAACCAACCTGTGATTTTGGTGGGTGCTTCGATGGGGGGTGCAGCAGCGATTGATTTCACTCTCACTTATCCAGAAGTGGTGCAAAAACTAGTATTAATTGACAGTGCTGGTTTGCAAGGGGGTTCACCGTTAAGCAAATTGATGTTTCCTCCTTTGGATTATTTAGCAGCTAATTTTTTGCGTAATCCTCAGGTACGCGATCGCATTTCCCGCACTGCTTACAAAAACAAGCTACTGGCATCACTGGATGCTCAAGTATGTGCTGCTTTACACTTAGAAATGTCTAATTGGCATCAAGCTTTGATTGCTTTTACCAAAAGTGGTGGTTACAGTGCTTTTAGTTTGCAGCAGCTTGCAGATATTGTGCCATCAACGCTGATTTTGTGGGGCGATAGCGATCAGATTTTGGGTATAGGAGATGCTAAAAAGTTTCAAAGGGCAATTCCCAACAGTCAACTCATTTGGATTCAAGACTCTGGACATGTCCCACATTTAGAGCAGCCACAAATCAGCGCCCAATACATATTAGAATTTCGTCAAATGTTTTCGTAGTAAAGACTTTAGTCCTTGATATTTTCAGCACTAAAGTGCTTACTACAAACCCGCAAAACTATTATTCTCTAATCACTACGAATTACGGATTATAGCATCTGCCACATAGCTGAAGATCATAAAAATCAGACATCAAGCAACTTTCAAGTCTATCCCCTGTTCCCTGCTATATCTAGTCGTATAACCAAGTATTAGCGTTAAAATCATCATTATCTTCTATTTGCCGTTCTAGAAGATGTTCAGGGACTCGATGTGATTTTCTATAGCCAACCGGGTTATATTTTTCTTTTACTTGAATCGCGGATTTATTTTCTTGTTCTTGTTTTTCTTTTACTTGCATTGCGGATTTATGTTCTTGTTCTTGTTTCAAGGAATTATTTTCTTCTATAAGTTTAGAATTAGCTTCTGCCAGGTGTAGCGCTGCTTTTTTAGCTTCTTGTAGTTCTTTTGTTAGTCGTTCTGCGGTTGCTTGTTTTTCTGACAAAGCTGATTGCAAATTCACAATTTGCTTTTGCAGATTTTTTTCTTTGTCTTGAGCTTGTTCTAGAGTTTCTTTTAACTCTTTGAGCATGTTTTCTAAATCAGCCTTAGTGGGATTAGTGCGTCTAGCAGAAGTAGGTTCTGGTGTTTCCGTTGACGAGTCCTCAGTTGCTGAAGCATTTGGTTCGGCAATTTCTTCAGATGCAACTTCAATTACAGAATCACTTTCAGTTGATGTCAATTTTTGTGCTTCTTCTTGTATTAAGTCAGAAAGACGTTTCTTAACCATTATTTCCTCCAATCACGCTGTAATTCATCAGCCACGCGGCGGTAGTCTAACTCGGCCTCCCGCGCATTCCTACCTCGCCATTGAGTAATTGCTAAACCCTCCAATGCTGCTCTTTCATGAGCTTTATAGGTACGGATGAAAGCTTTGCAAGCAGGAATTCCTAGCCGCAGGAGAGTATCTTGTGCTTCTCGTGCTTCGCCCACACACCGCGCATCGACTTTAGTGAGCAGCACCCGATGGGGAACTCCCGCAGGAACAACAGCCTTCTTGACTGTCTCAACAAGAACAGCTAAGTCCATAGCAGATGGTGGTGTAGGCAAAACTAGATAATCGGCGATCGCTACTACTGTCGCTAATGCTTCAGAGTGCAGCGCCGGAGGCGTATCCACCACTACTAAATCGTAACCTGTTATCTTTCTTAAATCACCTAAAAGTTGAGGATTGCTTTCTTGGGAGAGATCAAACCCCATACCATCCTGGTTTCGTCCCACCCACCAGCTAGCAGAACCTTGAATATCTGCATCAACGAGAATAACTTTTTTCTTTTTGCTAAACTGTGCAGCTAGATTGACTGCGGTAGTCGTTTTACCGACTCCTCCCTTACCGTTGAGGATAGCGATGATTTTTGGCACTGCTTACTTCCGACCCTGACTTGAAAGTGCTGAGTGCTGAGTACTGAGTGCTGAGTAAAAATTCCAGTCTCTAGCTTCTAGTCTCTCTTTCATACTTGGCTGTGAAACTCGTTTCATCGGAACTGCCTTAAATGAATATACCGCTTTATGTGACACCCAAGAACATAAAAACCCGTAAAAATAAAAATTAGAAGCCGTCACTTCTAAAAAACTCCTATGACAGTAACTTACAATCTGCCTAATGGGCCAAGACTACCGCGCTATCTGCGGTTGATCAAATTTATCACTCAGCCAGTGAAATATGTAGAAGATTTTGCCAAAGTTTATGGTGATACATTTACGATTTGGAATCGAGGGGATAAGCACATTGTATATTTCAGTCAACCCCAAGCACTAGAGCAGATTTTTACCAATGCTAGCTATTTTCAATCTGGTGGAGGAACCGGAATTTTAGGATTTTTGCTTGGTGATAATTCTGTAATTTTACTAGATGGCGATCGCCACCAGCGCCAACGGCAATTATTAACGCCGCCTTTTCATGGCGAAAGAATGCGAGCCTACGGTGAAACTATCCAAGAAATTACCCAACAAGTTAGCAACGAATGGACTATTGGTCAGCCTTTTAATATCCGCGCCTCCATGCAAGAAATTACCTTGCGGGTGATATTACGGGTAGTGTTTGGTGTAGATGAGGGGCCGCTTTTTCAAGAACTGCGGCGATTACTCACTTCCGTATTGGATTTCATGGGTTCTTCCTTGATGTCCAGCGCTTTCTTTTTTAGTTTTCTGCAAAAAGATTTAGGTGCGTGGAGTCCTTGGGGACGGGTTTTGCGCCTGATTCAACAAATTGATCAACTTATTTATACTCTGATTCAAGAACGTCGGGCTGAACCTGGGGAAAGTCGCCAAGATATCCTCAGTTTATTAATATCCGCTCGTTATGACGACGGACAGGCAATGTCAGACGTGGAGTTACGTGATGAATTAATGACAATGTTAGTTGCAGGACATGAAACCACAGCTTCTGCATTAACCTGGGCTTTTTACTGGATAGATCAATTACCAGAGGTACGAGAAAAGTTACAACGAGAACTAGAAACCCTTGGTGCAAATCCAGAACCGAGTAGCATTGCCAAATTGCCTTATTTGACAGCAGTTTGCCAAGAAACCTTGCGAATCTACCCAATTGTGGCGAATGGTTTTATCCGAGTTGTCAAAACTCCAATAGAAATTATGGGTTACAAATTGCCAGTAGGAACAGCCATAGTTCCCAGCATATATTTAGCCCATCATCGAGAAGAAGTTTATCCACAATCCAAGCAATTTAAACCAGAACGCTTTTTAGAAAGGCAATTTTCCCCTTATGAATATATCCCCTTTGGCGGAGGAAATCGCCGTTGTATTGGCTTGGCATTTGCTCAGTACGAAATGAAAATTGCTTTAGCGACGATTTTGGCAGAATTTCAATTATCCATGGTTAACAAGCGTCCTTTGTATCCTGTGCGTCGTGGGTTAACCTTAGCCGCACCATCAGGGTTACAAATGATACCCACAGTCCAAGCGACAACGGCAAATATACCAGTCAAAGTTTAATTGGCAGTAGGGAGTAAGAAAACTCTTACTCTCTGCGCCTCTGCGTGAGATACATTCATTAAATTGAAAACTCACAGGCGATCGCCTCACTAAATAACCGTAAAATTAGATAGGCAATTGTCTCACACGAAAGGTTTCATTACTGACAGAAATAATTGCACCTATTTCTAAATCTTCCTGGCATTCTCTCAAAACTTCTGTCAACCGTTTATTAATCGCATTGTAATTTTGATTACCCAACCTAAACAAAATAACGCTAGGTAAACTATCTCCACTAACAGCTAATAGTTGAGCAAAGTCTAAATCTACAGTTAATAAAATTCTATCTTCTATACGGGCTTTAATTAAAATTTGATTATCTGGTAATTTTTGCAATCCTTGATCACGTAAATGAACTACATCATAACCATCACTACGCAACCAAGATAAAGTTCGTAATGAAATTCCCATATCTGCCAAAAACTTCATGTTACTTATCAAGCAATTTTAAAGGGATAAACCCGTTCTTGAGTCAACCACGCTGCATAAAGTAAAGATTGACGAATATCTTCTTGTTCTAAATCAGGATATTCTTCTAAAATTTCCTCTACAGGTTTTCCGTTAGCGACTAAATTCACCACTAAAGAAACCGGAATTCGCATTCCCCGAATGCAAGCTTGTCCTCCCATAATGCCAGGATCAAACGTAATATTATCTAGACCCAACATAACTTATTTCTCCAAAATATCTTCTATTAAGCGGTTACTCACAGTTCTTTTTTTTTATAAAATAGCTATTTTTACCGTATCTATTTAAATTGTAAACTCACAGGCGATTGCGTAAAACCCACGCTGCGCGAACGCATTTGTTCTACTACATATCGTCTGAAATATTATTGTTGCTTAATTCAAACACAAATATGCTCATTTCTCACTCTCTGCGCCTTTGCGCCTTTGCGTGAGATACATTCATCAAATTTTTGTTACGATAAATCTAATGTTGAGCATTGTGAGAAGGGCTATGCGGTCAATTGAGCAACTGACAGAAGAAATATTGTCCTTGCCTAGTGCATCGAGAGCTATTCTTGCAGAAAAACTGGTAGAAAGCTTAGAATTCGACACTGATTCAGTAATTCAGTCAGTTTGGGTAACAGAAGCTAAAAGAAGAAGAGACGAAGTTCAACATGGTTCTGTACAACTGATTCCAGGAGAAGAAGCCCTAGCTCAAGTTAGACAACTGATCGAGCCATGAGGTATGTATTTCACCCTGAAGCACTGAATGAATATTCTGAGGCAGTTAAATACTATACAGAGCAACGGGTTGAAATTGCCCAAGCATTTATAAATGCGATTGAGGATACCGTCTATAGAATCAGAGAATCTCCGACTCGCTACGCTGTAATTGATGATGAAGTTCGGTGATGTATGACAAAGAAATTTCCTTATGGAATTCTCTACACAATTGAGCAAGACTACATTCTCATTTTGGCGATTATGCACTGTAGCCGAGAGCCTGGATACTGGAAAGATCGTAAATAGTAGTAGTTTTTGATACGAATACCCTCTTTTCCTACTCTCTGCGCCTCTGCGTCTCTGCGTGAGATAAAAACCATATCCTTAATCAACAAAACTCAATATCCCTCCTGCTTACTGCCTTTTACAAACCTGCTAGACTAAAAACCATAAGTATAAACTCGTATGATTGCTAACTTATGGAACCAGTAACACTAACGGCCGTAGCAACAGCGATCGCTACAATAGTTTTAACTAAAGCCTTAGAAAAAACAGGCGAAAAGCTGGGAGAAACTGCAATACAAAAAAGTAACGAGTTAATCGCACAACTACAAAAGAAAAATAAACTTCCTTTATTAGCAGATGGAAATCCCCAGCCACCGTTAGATTACGGTCAAGCAGTATTGGAATTGAAAGCCGCAGCCGATACAGATACCGAAATTGCTCAGTCAGTGCTAGAAGTGGAAGCAGCCGCCAACGCTGACCCCCAAGTAGCGCCAAAAGTCCAAAAGTTAGCAGAAGACATTAACTCACAATCAGCAAGTGTCATTAATTCCACAAAGTTAGCTGAATATATTAAAAACGTCTTTCAGGGAAATACTTTCATTGGTACTCAGAATTTCTGACTGTACTCGCCCGAACCGGAACGGGTAAAGTTAAATCCCAATGAAACACAGCAAAATTTACCCCTGAGTGGGGTAGTAAAATTTGTCGGACGTGAAAACGAACTGCAAAACCTCCATCAACTTTTGCAGGAAAATAACCAATTAGCCATTGCAGCTATTTTGGGAATGGGTGGACTGGGTAAAACAGAACTCGCCTTGCAATATGCCATGACTCAGCGCGAAAACTACAAAGGTGGACTGTGCTGGTTACAGGCGAAAGCTGAGGATTTTGGCGTTCAAGTGGTGCGGTTTGCCAGAACTCAGCTTGATTTAAAGCCACCAGAAGAATTTGATTTACCTGAACAAGTACAATACTGCTGGCGGAATTGGCGTGAGGGTAATGTGCTGCTGGTGGTGGATGATGTTACAGATTACCAGCAAATCAGACCTTACCTACAGGGCGCATCTTCCAGATTTAAAGTATTGATGACTACGCGCCAAAAGTTGGGTGCAGCCATTAAGCAATTATCTTTAGATGTATTACAACCAGATGCAGCGTTAGATTTGTTACGGTCTTTGCTGACAGAAACACCAAAGCGAATTGAGCAAGAATTAGAAGTAGCAAATCAGTTGTGTGAATGGCTAGGATATTTACCATTGGGTTTAGAGTTGGTGGGGCGATATCTGGCGCGAAAACCGGATTTATCCTTATCAGCAATGATGCAGCGCTTGGAGAAAAAGCGATTAGAACAACCTGCACTTGTCAAGCCAGAAGCCGATATGACAGCACAAAGGGGAGTGCAAGCCGCTTTTGAGTTGAGTTGGCAAGAATTAGCAGAGGATGACAGGTTACTAGGTTGTATTCTCAGTTTATTTGCAGCCGCACCTATACCTTGGAACTTAGTAGAAAAGTGTTTACCGGAGAAAGATGAAGATGAGTTAGAGGAAATTCGAGACGATAAGTTAATGAATCTGCATTTACTCCAGCGTAAAGGTAAGGGAATTTATCAACTACATCCACTGCTGCGGGAGTTTTTTCAATATAAGCTTACAGGTTTAGAGCAAGCGGAGGAATTTAGGCGATCGTTTTGCGGTGTAATGGTAGAGGTTGCCAAAAAAATTCCTCGTACTCTTACACTTGAGAAAATTAACGCTGTTTTCCTTGTCATATCTCACATAGCTCAAGTAGCAAGACATCTCATTCCACACGTCATTGATGAAGACTTAATTTGGCCTTTCATCGCCTTGGGCAAATTTTATGAAGGACAAGGTTTGTATACCTTAGCCGAACCTTGGCGTCAGCAGTGTTTATCAACAGCAAAAGACCGCTTGGGAGACAATCATCCCGATGTCGCCACTAGCCTCAACAATCTGGCAGTAATCTACTATTTACAAGGATGCTACGACTCAGCTGAATCTTTATACATTCAAGATTTAGAACTGAGTAAACATCTGCTAGGAGAAAATCATCCTAATGTAGCTACTAGCCTCAACAACCTGGCAGTACTTTACTATTCACAAGGACGCTACAACCAAGCTAAACCCCTGTTTCTCCAAGCTTTAGAACTGAGTAAACAGTTGATGGGAGACAATCATCCTGATGTTGCCCAAAGCCTCAACAACTTGGCAAATCTCTACAAATCCCAAGGATGTTACGAGCAAGCCGAACCCCTGTTTCTTCAAGCTTTAGAATTAAGAAAACGCCTGCTGGGAAACAATCATCCCGATGTTGCCCAAAGCCTCAATAACTTGGCAGAACTCTACAAATCCCAAGGAAGGTATAACCAAGCCGAATCCCTGTATCTCCAAGCTTTAGAACTGTATAAACAGCTGCTGGGAGACAATCATCCTGATGTTGCCACTAGCCTCAACAATCTAGCAGCACTTTACTATTTACAAAGACGATACAACCAAGCCGAATCCCTGTATCTCCAAGCTTTAGAATTAAGAAAACGCCTGCTGGGAGACAATCATCCTGATGTTGCCACTAGCCTCAACAATCTAGCAGCACTTTACTATTTACAAAGACGATACAACCAAGCCGAATCCCTGTATCTCCAAGCTTTAGAATTAAGAAAACGCCTGCTGGGAGATAATCATCCTGATGTTGCCACTAGCCTCAACGACATGGCAGCACTTTACTCTGACCAAGGAAGGTACAACCAAGCCGAATCCCTATATCTCCAAACTTTAGAACTAAGAAAACGCCTGCTGGGAGATAATCATCCTAATGTTGCTCAAAGCCTTAACAACCTGGCATATCTCTACAATTCCCAAGGAAGGTACGACCAAGCCGAATCCCTGTATCTCCAAGCTTTAGAAATAATAAAATGCTTGTTGGGAGATAATCATCCTGATGTTGCCAACACCCTCAATAATCTAGCAGCACTTTACTCTGACCAAGGACGATACGACCAAGCCGAACCCCTCTATCTCCAAGCTTTAGAACTCAGACAACGCCTGCTGGGAGAAAATCATCCCGATGTCGCCACTAGCCTCAACAACTTGGCTGGACTCTACTCTGGCCAAGGAAAGTATGAGCAAGCCGAACCCCTTTATCTCCAAGCTTTAAATATTTGTGAACATAGCTTAGGGTTAGGTCATCCTTCAACAATAATAATTCGGAGCAACTATGCAAGTTGTTTGAAACGGACATATATTTGAGGAGATCGCCTCAACACAACAGTAAAAGCCAAATCACCAAACTCATTCATCCAGTTTCTACGCTCCTTGCTGTTCATAGATTAAATGAGGTATTTACCCGTGATAGTTGAGAGCGATCGCTTATTTTAAAAGAAAGTTTGATAAAAAGTTGTATGAATAGGAAACTAAATGAAGGCGATTATTTACAACTGAAAGAAAAGCTGTTTGCTCAAGAAACAGTTAATAGTTTATATGC
The DNA here is from genome assembly GCA_015207155.1 of Nostocales cyanobacterium LEGE 11386. GTDB lineage: Bacteria > Cyanobacteriota > Cyanobacteriia > Cyanobacteriales > Nostocaceae > LEGE-11386. Next base: position 33,003 of record JADEXK010000054.1, read on the forward strand.
CAAAATTCAAGATTTTCAGGATGTAAAGAGTAAACAATCCTCACAATCTAATCTATAGTCATGAATCAAAGATAATTAGACAGCGATCGCCTGTGGGAATTGAGAGATAATAATAGCGATCGCTCGACTTAAATTGTAGAATGATCACATCAATAATCAATTAATAAAAACTTACCATGAATCCAGAACTGACTCAAGCGATCGCCTCGGAAATTCAGTTATTTCAGAATATTGAACAGAAAGAAAACTTTCTATTTTTACTTGGTGCTTTGCTTGCTAAAGTAATTAGCTTAAAAAAAGCGGCGGAAGTTTTGCACCTAGAACCAGCAGAATTACTGAAAATCCTAGACCTGATGGGAATTGAGTTTTCTTATCTATGTGAAGAAGACGTTGCTTTAGAAAAAAGCTGGTAAATGAATGCAGATTATTCTTAATTCATCACCACTGATTTTTTTGTCAAAATTAAACTATTTGAATCATTTTTGTGAATATCCTGATGATTTCTATATTCCTCAATCCTAATAACTTTATTTTTGAGGTATGAAATGGAAATTAAAGTTATTACAGAATATCAAGAGGCTGAAAATATTATTTAAACTTCACGCAGAGACGCAAAGGCGCAGAGAAGAGGTGTATGGTAAAACACAGGCGATCGCATAAAACAAACGCTATGCGGTAAGCGTAGCTATGCCGTTAGGCTTATCGCTTGTGCTGTACTACTAATTTGAGGTACTTGAAACTGATTCAAACCAAATTTAATTTTTTTGTCTTCGGGTATTGACTCTTGTATAAAATTATACTTTAATAAAAATGTACAAAGAAAGGCGATCGCCCCTCCGACCAAGAGACCGCGATCGCCTTTCACCAAAACTCCACAATGGGAGATAATTACCATGATGGCACAAGTACAAAAATTTGTAGAGTATCAAAATTTCACCCCATCAGATTTGCGCGATGCAGATTTTGAGACAGCCACTAAAAATCAATCACCTGAAAACCTCTTACCCAAAAGAGAAGCAATCAAACATCTACTGATTGGTTCACCCAAAGCCGTCACCAGTACGATTCATTATTTACAGGTGATTGGTTACGCCAGTACCGGGGACTGGAGTCCTCTACTTCCCACCGCTAACTCAGGTGAGGTGATGAGTATTTTAATCCGACAGATTTTAATGCAATAACCACCAAGCGATCGCTCTTTGTCAGAGAGCGATCGCCTAAATGATATAAAACCATTGATATCTCGATATTAAACCGCTTGCACAAATGCTGTAATATTGCTGAATACTACTCTTTAGAAGTTTGCAAAGTTGCAAATAAGACGGATAAAAAATAACTGTTGTAAGTTATCTATTCAGATTAACGTGAATTCGACGGAACCTAACCCCAACCCCTTCCCTTGTAGGGAAGGGGCAAAAAATATCTCATGTGGTACGAAATAATCAGCTTTTTAAGCCTCTCTCCTTGCAGGGGCTACCGTGTACACACAAGTATAAGCCGCAAGGGTTTCAACTCTTTTAGCCCCATAAATACCCTAATTTTGGGCAACTGGAAACTCCATTTATTCCGCTAATTTTGGCGCTAGGGCAACGAAACCAAGTTTCCGGTGGGATTTTAAGACTTGTGTGTACACCGTAGCCTTGCAGGGGAGAGGTTTGGAGAGGGGTCATTTCCAGCTTATCGAAACTCACGTCAGATTATTAAAGATTTGTGCAAGAGGTTTATTGAACTTAGCTAAAAAATTTGCCTCAATTAGCAGGAATTTGCCAAATCTTGGCAGTTTCATCAGAACTACCACTAGCTAGAGTTTGTCCATCAGGACTAAAAGCTACAGACCAAACAGCCTTGTTATGACCCTTGAGATTATCAATTAACTGTCCTGTCTGTGTATTCCATAACTTAATTGTTTGGTCATAACTACCGCTAGCTAGAGTCTTTCCATTAGGGCTGAAAGCTAGAGAATAAATTGCTCTATTATGCCCTTGCATCACACAGTGTAACTGCCCATCTTTTAAATTCCATAACTTAATTATACGGTCAGAACCACCACTAGCTAGAGTCTGTCCATCGGGACTGAAGGCTATAGACCAAATCGGTTGGTCATGAGCTGCTAAAGGTGTTCTTAATCTACCAGTGCTTATTTGCCAAAGCATGATTTTACCACCTTCATCGCCACTAGCTAAAGTCTGTCCATCGGGGCTAATAGCTACTGTTCTCACTGGTTGTGATTGACTAAAAGTTTGTAATAGTTCACCAGTCTCTACATTCCATAAATTCACCTTTTTGTCCCAGCCAGCACTAGCAATAGTTTTACCGTCAGGGCTAAACGTGACTGCTTTAACATCATTGGTATGTCCAGATAAAGTGCGGATTAGTTCACCTGTTTTCAAATTCCATAATTTAACCTGGAAATCCCAACTACCACTAGCTAAAGTTTGACCATCGGGGCTAATTGCAACGGATGCTACAGAGTTTCCATGTCCCCGGAGTGTGTGAATCAACTTACCAGTATTAAGATTCCAAACCTTGATACTTTTATCATAATTTCCCGTAATAAGTTTTTGACCATCGGGACTAATTGCGACTGAATAAACCCACACAGACTGAGTATTAAAAGTGCGTGTTTGTTCATCATTTACAAGTAATTTATTTGTGGAGTTACCTAAAACTAAAGAGATACTGCTTAGTCCGAGAAGCGTGGAAAATATAACACCTACTAAGCCAGTTTTTGTTTTTCTGTTAATTAGGTTGAGTTTCATACTAATTGAATAACTAATTAATGGCAAGTAATAGAACTAAATATGGTAATTAATCAGACATAGGTTGCATTGATTCCTGTTGCTTAATATTTGGCTTTGTTTTCATTTGCCGTTCTAGCCAGCGTCTGCGTAAGAATAAAACGATCATTGTTGCCATTCCCACAACTACTACAGGAGTCATAAAATTCCAATGCCCAGACATTTTGTCATTAATGTGCCAAAACAATAAGAACATTGCTAAATAGGTTAGTTGATGCAACTGTCGCCAATTTTTCTTCATTTTTTTGACACACCAGTCGTTAGATGTAACTGCTAGTAGTGTGAAAATAATAAATGTTGCTGAACCATGCACATATACTCTATAGGTACTCAAATCAAAGAAATCGAAATTTCTTTTTACTATTAAAAGCCAGGCATGACCCAAACTTAAAACAAAAGCCAAGACCCCTAATTGACGACGATATTTCAATAATTGAATGGGAAGTTTAGTCTTCTTTAAAGCAGGAAAAACTACTCTTAAAGAGGTGGGAAGCAATGTTAAAATATAACTAATTACTGCCAAACAACCTAATAAGTTAGCCATTGGCATCGGATTGTTCAGCCATGTCATGTACATCATGTAATCTCCCGTAGTTGTGACTAAAGCTTTATTCAAGTCGTAACCGGGAGATTACGGATTTTTGTAAACTTGCTAGGGAAAATTTCCTCGTAAACCAAGCAAAAATTAGTGAAAGCAGACTATCTTTCACCGGAATACACGGTATTTGTGGCAGATTATAATACTTCTGAGATTACCTAGCCCTTTCAAGGTGTCATGTATTTCTCTTGGTGTCTTGGTGTCTTAGTGGTTAAACAAATGACTTTTGAACCACAAAGGTACAAAGACAAGCCAGTGCTTTGGGCGGCTCCGCCGACTTGTAGCAACTGGCTCACAAAGAAAGGCTTGGTTGCGATACCTACTGATTTCTTGTTGCAGATATTAAAAATAATCTAGGGAGCGATCGCATCTTTTACCATGAGCAAACCACACGCGATCGCTAAATTAATTGGTCTATTTATTCTGTAGCTGCTTTGGGAGAAAACTGAATTCTGGGATCTGGCATGAAAGTGTATCTGAGATAAATTCCTCCCCAGATAAATAGAATAATCAACAAACTACCAATACCGAGGGGACTGGGTAACCAGAAAACTACTTCTATGTGGTTAAGTTCACCAGGTCTGAGTTGCCATATCAATTGCTTGCCTTTTTTTTCTGGCTGAATAGCAGTTTCTGTTTTTTGAATGTTCCTGGCTCCCCAAGGGGTTTTTAAGCTAAATTCCAAATCGAGAATTGACCCAGGATCAGCGAGGACGTTACCATTACTGGCAATCAGGGAGAGCGATCGCAAGTCTAAATCATAAATTAAGCGATTCTTGACTAACAGTAAAAAATTGTTTTGATCTAGGAGTAAGTTAGATTCAATTTTTGGTAGTTCTGATTCAGATTCGCTTGGTACAGCTTCAGCTTTTTGATTAGCACGAGAGTTAAAAAATTCGTTGAACTTCTCTTGTAACTCCTGACCATTACTGAAGGGAATCTTCACAATAATTTCTTCTTTAGAAAGCCGTTGTGCTTTTCCTTCTAGTTGACGGGCGCGACGTTCTATGCTGTTTAACCATTCATATACATAGTCGCCACTAAAAGTGGTAAGTCGTTCGCCCAACTTAATGTGCTGCACCAGTTCGCCACGATTTGAACTGTCAAAGTTCACCCCTACGTCATACTGAACACAACCAGATAGCAGTAACGATGTTAACAGTACCAGCCACAAAATAGGATTTTTGAGCGGCAAGATTGAATTCATCCGATTTCGACTTTTTTTTGGTTGCAGAAATCTTACTTTTGTCAACACAAAACTAAATGGTCTAATTAACCGCATTAAAAGCTGGCCGAGAATTGAAAAATTCATCACTATATATCTCCCAAAAAGTCAAATATCTTCACCAATCTTGACTTCGACAACATGGCGACGTTGGTATTTACAAGAGGTTGATTAAAAACTCAACCAAGCCAAGTAAGAAAGTGTTAACCCAATAGCCATTAACGCCACCCAGATAAAGCGATTATCTCTGGTATTGACCTGGCTAAGATCAACAAATTCTGGTTCAGCAGTCGTCTTTTGTCCAGAAGATTTGCGAGGATTGCCAGATGCCCGAATTTTGGCCTCATTATCAGGTAGTGTACCTAAATCGGGGATTTCAGTCATCCACTCACTTGGTCGTTGGAGTTTTGGCGCTTTTAAAATGTAGAGTAATTGCTTTGCTTGTTTACTAGTCTCTGGGAAAGGATGGCGTTGGAGTTGTTGACAAAGGGCGATCGCGTCTTCACTGCGTCCAGCTGCTTCATAAGCTGTCACTAGCCAAATTTCCACCTCACCCCCAAAGCGAGAATTGCGAGATAACAAGGCGCTGGCCTTTTCTAGATTTTCTACAGCTTCTCGATATTTTCCATTTTCAAAGGCAAGTTTTCCGCTCTGGTAGCGAACTTTAGCAATTTCTAAACTTTCTGTACTCACGTTTTGCTCTGCTTTAGTTGTGTTCATGCCAGGAATCTTTTTAGAATCTTTTTAAAAGCTGGCAAAATTCAACTCGATAAACTTTTAAAATTTTAACCAAGTAGCTGTGGCTATTTTCTTAATAAAAATTCAGGTTATCAAATGCAGGTGAGCAAAATATGCTGAAAATTAAGCATTCGCAACTGAATTGGCTAGGAGCAGGCATAACTCTGGCAATAATGAGTGCTATGAGTACCCCAGCTTTTGCCCAGCGCATCATCATAATTAATGGCGCTTCTAGAGTTAATCAGCCACCTGCTGTTGGTTCTTTTATTTATGGTAGTCCTATTCCCACTCCCATGCCTGTAGACCCAGCGACGGGACTAATACCAAGTCGCAATAGCCACTATCATTCCTATCCTACGGTCAATAATTCCAGATTAATTAAGCCAACTTTAATTAATCCGATAATTCGTGACTCAACCTTGGTTAATCCGGTGATTATCAATAATTCGCGGCACCATACACCATTCAGAGGGCGATCGCGGGTGATTATCAATAATTCGCGGTATCATACACCATCTAGGGGGCGTAGGTGGTGATTAGGGAGTAGGTAATAGGGAGTAGTGAAGTAGTGAGTAGGAACTAGTTTTTTACTCAGCACTCCCCTTCGACTTCACTCAGGGCACTCAGCACTCAGCACTCAGCACTCAGCACTTAGAATGCACTCAGCACTCAGCACTCAGCACTCTTAGGAGTATTTAGAACCGAGAATCATACTGCCGATACCACCATCGGTAAAGATTTCTAATAGTAGGGCGTGAGGAATGCGACCATCAATAATGTGTGCTGCACTCACGCCTTGGGCAAGCGATCGCACACAACAATTAACTTTGGGAATCATGCCACCGCTAACGGTACCATTGGCAATCAGCTCGCGGGCTTCCCGAATATCTACTTTAGGAATCAAGGTAGAAGGGTCTTGATAATCTTGTAAAATACCCGGTGTGTCAGTTAGTAATATCAGCTTTTCTGCCCCTAGGGCGGCGGCGATTTCCCCAGCTACAGTATCAGCATTAATGTTGTAGGCTTGTCCTTTCTCGTCTGTGGCTACGCTAGATACTACCGGAATATAGCCATTACTAGAGAGGGTTTCCAAAATGTTGATATTTACATTACTAACTTCCCCCACAAAACCAATGCCTTCTTGATCTTGGGGACGGGCTTTAAGTAGGTTACCATCTTTACCGCAAAGTCCTACTGCCAAGCCTCCAGCCCGGCTAATTAAAGAAACAATTTCTTTATTAACTCGACCGACTAAAACCATTTCCACCACATCCATAGTGGGAGCATCTGTAACTCGCAGACCATTCTTAAATTGCGCTTCGATGCCCAGTTTATTTAACCAACTGTTAATTTCTGGGCCACCACCATGGACAAGAATGGGACGCAAGCCAACGCAGGATAAAAATACAATATCGCGGATAACTTTATCTTTCAGGACGCTATCTTTCATTGCTGCACCGCCATATTTCACAACAACAGTGCGACCTGTAAATTGTTGAATGTAAGGTAGTGCTTCGCTTAGTACACGTACACGAGTGGCTTCAGCTTGCCTGATGTATTCAGAATCGTTGACCATCGCAAGGGGCTGTTGATAGTTAAAACCTATCCAGTCAGTGTAGAAGACTTTGGAGCTTGTCACAATCTCTCAGTTGGCTGTGCCATGTTTTATTTGCCCCCATAAGTACCTCAGCATAAATATTTAGACATTTTTTAACACGGCTGAAATTGCTGTATGTCAATCTTGTCACCTCTCCCCTATCACCTACCGTGTACACACAAATCATCTGATCCCCCTAAATCTCCCTTAAAAAGGGGGACTTGAAGAAGTTTTCCTCTCTTTTCAAGGGGTTAGGGGGGATCGAAACGCTGTTAGGCAACTTTATAAGACTTATGTGTACACCGTAGCCCCTATCACCTGTCCCCTGTCACCTCTCCCCTATCACCCCACACTGCCCATGATGCCTTAACAAATGGTCACACAGTACTAAAGCCACCATCGCCTCAACCATTGGTACTGCACGGGGTAATACGCAAGGATCATGCCTACCTTTGGCAGCTAATACTGTTTCTTCTTTCTCATTAGTAACTGTTTTTTGCTCTTTTCTAATTGTTGCTGTCGGCTTAAATGCAACTCTTAAAATTATATTTTCTCCGTTAGAAATTCCCCCTTGAATTCCGCCAGAACGGTTAGTTACGGTGCGAATTTCCCCATTTTCATCAATATAAAATTCGTCGTTATGTTCAATTCCTGTTAACAGTGTGCCGGCAAAACCTGAACCGATTTCAAAGCCTTTACTAGCCGGGAGAGACATGACACCTTTAGCAATATCGGCTTCTAATTTATCAAATACTGGTTCACCTAAACCTTTGGGCACATTCCGCGCTACGCATTCCACTACACCGCCAATGGAATTACCTTGTCTGCCAATTTGCTCAATTAATTCAATCATGCGATCGCTGCATTCGGCATCGGGACAGCGCACAATGTTGCTTTCTACTTGTTCTAAGGTAACGGTGTTGGGATCAATTACGCCTTCCAAATCCTTGATGCGCTTGACGTAACCGATGATTTCAATATTGGCAACTTGACGGAGAATTTTTTTAGCGATCGCACCTGCTGCGACTCTACCAATTGTCTCACGCGCTGACGATCTACCGCCACCTTGCCAATTCCGAATGCCATATTTAGCATCATAGGTTGCATCTGCATGGGAAGGGCGATACTTCTGGGCCATTTCGTCATAGTCTTGGGGACGAGTGTCTTTGTTCCGCACCATAATAGCTATGGGTGTTCCCAGAGTTTTCCCAGCAAATACTCCAGACAAGATTTCGCAGCTATCAGCTTCTTTACGTGGTGTGGTAATTTTGCTTTGTCCCGGTCGTCTTCTGTCTAATTCTACTTGAATTTCTTCTGCGGAAATTTCCAGTTGTGGAGGACAGCCATCAATTACAACCCCCACGCCGCCACCGTGGGACTCACCAAATGTAGTGATGCGAAATAAATGTCCGAAAGTATTGCCCATGATATTGAGGAAAAAGGATGAGGCTTATGTATTGTACCGAAAGTTATCACCTAAGAAAATGACAAGTTTTTCGGTTTGTTGTCCGAAAGATGGATTACCTCTAATCTTATAAATCCCCCTTCATGGCCAGTTTTTAACCAGGCGCTGTATAAAAACCTTCAATAGGACAGCATGAGTGTCATTGTTGCACTGCAACTAGTTATAAGTAGATAGACATAATTAAATATAAAATAAAGTTTGGTTCGTAGTGAGCGATTTATCGCTCTTTTGTAAGTTTTTAAAGGGCTAAAGCCTTGAATACGAACTGTTATTTTATTAATTCTTGCTACTTAAATCAAACCAAAAACATATAGAAATTCAGAAATGACGCAGGCGAAATTCCAGGATTTGGCGCGTCATTTCTGAAAAATATCCTAAATTAAATTTTATTTATGAGTTAGATGATTTCTCCACCTTCACTTTTTTGATTAATTCCATATAGACATTAATCTCACTAACTTCTAAATCATGCTCAACTCTAGTTACTCGCCAATTTTCTTTGTTTATGTAAATTTCCTCTCCTATCCTGGGAGTAAATTGTATGTCATAAAACTTTTTTAGATAATCTTTTTGTTTTTCTTCCCATAATATTACTTTAACTACTTCTCTACTCATTGCTGATCCTGTTTTGTTACTAGATAAAAGCCAGCATTTTGATGACATGCATACGGCTAGTTTATCTTACTAATTCGATTTCATATCGTAGTTAAAACCACATTCTTGAAATTGATATTTTAATAGTTATGTAAAATTATAAATTTATACAAGGCAAAAAGGCTCTTTACCACATATACAGATGCTTTAGCAACTTCCCGAAATTAAAAAAAATGGCTCTCCCAGAGTGGTTATGATAAAATACTAAGAAAAAAGCAAATATATCTCAATACAATTAGCAGTGATTAGTGGGAACAACCCAAGTGGGGAAGGAAATACAGAAGTAATTGAAAAGATAAAAGACAATAAATATTAAAAATAAAATTACAATTTTAATAAATATGCCTTCTAATCCCTTACTTCATTTTATTACTAAACGGATTAACATTGAAGAGATCACGGTAGTGAATTACGATTTTATCACCGACGATGAAATCGTAATTGAAATC
>JADEXK010000202.1 GCA_015207155.1 Nostocales cyanobacterium LEGE 11386
CTTGCTATTGACAACTTTAAAATAATTTGTGTCAAAGGTCAACAAAAATATCTAATGAATAAACCAGGGTAAGCTCATTTATTTTGGTATAAAGAACACTTGACAAATCAAAAAAAATAATAAGCAACAGTGTAGACAAAGGATTTGGTGTTGAGTTAGGTCGAGAGGGAGTATTAGTGCGATTCCGTTGTGTGATGAATCGCGGTAAGCAGCCCGTACATAACCACGCCAACCAAAATCTAGCAATAGAAGATGTTGAACTCCTGGAAGAATGCGGGTGAAATCCCCGCCAACCAGGCTCAGGCATGACTCCTAATCGGCTTTGTTGCATGAATGAGAAAAAAAGAGAATCTCATTAATACTTAGGCTTGCCTTCCAGACTCTGGTTGAGAACAGTTGTATGATACTGGTTATTCCTGCAAGTAGTTTCAGACTCATGGGTATAGATGTACACTGTCACTGTTTCTATTTCCCACGCTCATTTAATGGGCAATTGAGCTATGTGCTTGATTCTTTCCGGTAAAAATGTTAAATATCAAAAACATCAAGTCCGCCACAAGATTCAGTTAGATTTATTCCCAGAGTCGCGTTAATCTAATTTTTGCCAAATGCCATCAATTAAAATAGCTGTAAAATATCTGGAGTTAAGGTAATGAGTGAAAATAGAAGTCACATTAGTATCAAACCACAAGATATTGCGATCGCTTATTTATTGTTGCGAATTCTGATTGGTGTAAATTACTTTAATCTTGGATTTACTCGCATCGTTGACGGCCTTCCCGGATTTGTTGAAAGGATAGTTGAGCAGCTAGAAGATTCTTATTTTCCCGAATTCTTAGTCAGAATTAATTCCTATCTTGTTCCTCCTGTGGAATTAAGCGTGGGTGTGTTAATCACAATCGGGTTAGCAACTCGTAGCGCCCTCATCGCAACCTTCATCCTGATGATTATCTTAAAGATGGGTGTGACATCAGTACAAAATTGGGCAGCAGCTACTTCTATGCTGAGTTACGCAATTGTGCTATTTATTTTGCTAGCCGGACATGGCTTCAATATTTACTCGCTCGATCACTGGAGAAAAAGGAAACAAACCAGTGCAGATTCTTCAATGCCTAATCAACAGAGTCAAAATAACTTTTTTGCCAAATTTGATAGAAAAAAACGTCGGCGGCAACATCGTCCTTACCTAAACTAACGTTAG
>JADEXK010000055.1 GCA_015207155.1 Nostocales cyanobacterium LEGE 11386
TCCTGGTATGGACTACTATGAGCAAAAATACCAGGAACTGATGCTCAAAAACCTCCAGCAACAAGCTCAGGCTCTTGGCTTAGAACTCATTCCTCTTTCCCACCCCACCGAATGTGTTTCTTGAAAGTTCGACAAACATTAAATATGCAACGCCATAATTTTTAACCCGGTCATGCCAGTAGTGGCATGACCGGGTTAATGTAGTGTATAAACAAATGATTGTGGGGTGGGCATCTTGCCTGTTCCACGCCACTACCATTACAGCATGGTCGATTGACCGGAAATTGTTAAGCCGCAGTTGCTAATAACCCGGTGTGCTTGAGTAACGAAACCGTACTAGGTTCACGACCTCGGAAAGATTGAAACACCTCCATTGGGTGCTGGCTACCACCAAGCGCTAGTACTGTATCCCGATAGCGTCTACCTGTAGCTGTTATTGCTTCTTCGTTATCTAAACCAGCTTCTTCAAAAGCGGCAAAAGCATCAGCGCTTAGTACTTCAGCCCACTTGTAACTGTAGTAACCTGCGGCATAACCACCACCAAAAATATGTCCAAAAGCACATAAAAAAGCGTCTTCTGGTAGGGGTGGCAAAACAGTGGTAGTTTTGGCAATGCGATGACGCACATCTGCGGCAGTTTCACCATGACCAGGGCGATAACGATAGTGTAGTTCCAAATCAACACTGCTAAAGTGGATTTGCCGCAAGGTGACACTACCACTCATATAATTGCGAGCCGCTAGAAGTTTTTGATAATAATGCTCCGGTAGGGATTCACCAGTTTCATAATGCTTCGCCATGCCAAACAAAGTGGGTCGCTCATAACACCAGTTTTCCATGAACTGACTGGGTAGTTCTACAGCATCCCATTCTACGTTGTTGATGCCTGCTGCCCCGGTGTAGTCTACTTTGGTCAGCATGTGATGCAAGCCATGACCGAACTCATGAAATAAAGTTTCTACTTCATAGAAAGTCATCAAACTCGGCTTACCATCTACTGGAGGAGTTTGGTTACATACCAGATATGCCACAGGTAAACGAATAGCCGTCACACCATTATCGGTAATTTTGCTGCGATTAATACACACATCCATCCAAGCACCACCGCGCTTTTCGGCTGGACGGCTGTAAGGGTCTAAGTAGAAATAAGCTAGAGGAACACCAGTTTCATCGGCAATCTGGAAATAACGCACATCTTCATGCCAAACTGGGGCTTGACCATCAGCAGGAGTGACAGTCACACCAAATAGTCGCTTCACCAGTCCAAATAAACCATCTAATACTTGAGGTAGAGGAAAATAAGGACGTAATTCTTCGGCGGTGAAGGCAAATTTTTCTTCTCGTTGGCGTTCTGCCCAAAAGCTGGTATCCCAGTGTTGTAAATCTTGGGCTGCTGCTGCTTTCTGCTGAATGGCAAAGGCTTTGAGTGCTTCCAAGTCTTTGACAGCCGCATCATAACTAGCACTGCGGAGTTCTTCTAATAATGCTTCTACTGCTGCAACATTAGGAGCCATTTTACTGGCTAGGCTCAATTCGGCATAATTTGCAAAGCCTAGTAATTGGGCTAGTTCTTGCCGTAATTCTAAAGTCCGCTCAATTAAAGGCTGATTATCAAACTCATCGGATGAAGCACGGGTTATGTAAGCTTTATAGAGCTGTTCGCGCAAATCACGGCGGGTGCTGTGCTGCATGAATGGGCCATAACTAGGAAAGTCTAAAGTAATGCGCCAAGGGCCATTTTCTGGGGTGGCGTTTTCTTCTCCCGCAGCACGGGCAGCCTGGGCTGCTAGACTGAGTAAGCTATCGGGTAAGCCGTCAATTTCGGCTTTGGTTGTCAGGGTTAAGCTAAAGGCTTTGGTAGCATCTAGGACATGGTTAGAAAACTTGGTGGAAATTTCTGCCAACTCCATTTGGATGGCGTTGAAACGTTCCCGTGCATCTCCTTGTAAGCCAACTCCAGAAAGTTCAGCATCTCTGATGGCAGTGTCTACAATGCGCTGTTGGGCTGATTCTAAAGTAGCCCAGTTATCGCTGGCACGGAGTTCTTTAAAAGCATTATAGATTGGTTGACTTTGACCAAGCTTGTTGATGAACTGTACTACTTGTGGTTGTATGGTTTCATGAGCTGCGCGTAGTTCAGGGCTATTCTTCACACCCATTAGATGGTTCACTATGCCCCAACTCCAGTTCAGCCGTTCTGTAAGCTTTTCTAGTGGTTCTACTAAACCGCTCCAAGTAGGCTGGATGTTAGCTTCCAAGATGGTCAACTTCTGCTCAAGTTCAGCTAATAGTTCGGTGAAGGCTGGTACTACTTGCGCTGGTTTAATCTCTTTGAAGGGAGGTAAGCCAGAACCTTTGAGTAAGGGATTCTGAGAAATAGTGACATTTGTATTCATGGTGTTGTAAGAGTTGCCTATAAATATCTTTAAGTAGGTCGGTGCAAATAAAGTTTACTGGCTAAAGTCGTCATTAGTTATTGGTCATTGGTCAGGGTTTCAGGTATGTTTACATTTTGTGACATAGTTCTATATTATTCCCACCAACTTACTTATGTATCTTCTAATGTAGCGATCGCTGCGTCATTTAGCCTTGCCAGAATGCCACAAGTTCCAGAAAAGCTAACTTTAAGCACTAAATTATGACAAACTGCCACAGGAATTAATTTTTTCGCAAAAATCACAATTACAGAAAAAACCTCGACTTGGCAATCGAGGTTTTTGATTAGGAGAAGTAAGAATGACGATTAAGATACATCGATACAGAAGAGCGAAATTTTAGCTTAAGCCCAAGGTAATTTTACGAATAGTTGATATACGTAGTTTGTTTGAGGTATTGCTAACTTATGTAAATAAATTTAACAAGATTGTTACAAAAAGTCAATATAAATTTACAAAAAATTAGCCTGAGTAATTTCTACCATACTCAGCACTCAGGCTAGTTAGTATAGAAGTGGGGGCATAAATAACTGTGAATTTCGATACAGTAGGCGATTACAAGATGCTTGCCTCTATTTAGTTAGATATTTGTCAACTTGGAATTGCTTATGCGTGCAATGATTTTGGAGGCACCGCGTCAACCTCTACGCCTAGCCGAATTGCCAGTACCAAAACCCAATCCTGAGCAAGTGCTGATTCGTGTTCATGCTTGCGCTGTCTGCCGCACAGATTTGCATATAGTCGATGGAGAATTGACTCATCCAAAACTACCTCTGGTACTGGGTCATCAAATTGTGGGTACTGTGGAGGCGATGGGTGAACGAGTTGATCAGTTTAGTATAGGTGAACGGGTTGGTGTTCCTTGGTTAGGTCATACTTGCGATCGCTGTCGCTATTGTCTCTCTGGTCGTGAAAATCTGTGCGACTATGCTGAGTTCACAGGTTATAACCTAGATGGTGGCTATGCAGAGTACACTGTCGCCGACCATCGCTTTTGTTTTCCCCTAGACCCAAGCTATCCTGACTTGCAAGCTGCACCTTTGTTGTGTGGTGGCTTAATAGGCTATCGTGCTTACACCATGACTGGTGATGCTGAAAAACTCGGTTTTTATGGCTTCGGTTCATCTGCCCATATCTTAATTCAACTAGCTCGATATCAAGGGCGTCAGGTCTTTGCCTTTACCCGTTCTGGGGATATTGAGGGACAGAATTTTGCCCGGCAATTGGGTGCAACTTGGGCCGGTGATTCAGATGTATTACCCCCAAAACCTTTGGATGCAGCAATTATTTTTGCTCCTGTAGGCAAGTTAGTACCTACTGCTTTGCGTGCAGTTGCCAAAGGTGGCGTAGTTGTTTGTGCTGGCATTCACATGAGTGATATTCCCGAATTTCCCTATGACATTCTTTGGGAAGAAAGAGTTTTGCGGTCTGTAGCTAATTTGACTCGTCAAGATGGAGATGAGTTTCTGGCTTTAGCTCCCCAAGTTCCCATTCGTACTGAAGTAAATTCTTTTTTGCTAACTCAGGCAAATGAAGCTTTGGATGCCTTGCGTAATGGCAAAATTGCAGGCTCTGCGGTTTTGGTAGTTGATTAATATTATCGCTTCATACTACATTACTTACCGCTTTACCTCAAATCCCCGCAAGCCTTCCGGTTGTTCATACTCAACTACAACATCTTTCACCACAGCAGCAGGTGGGCCAGTATGACACCAGCGAACCATCTCTTCCACAATCACGCGTGCTCCTTCAAAAACTGCCTCCACACGATTATCAGGAAGATTCCGCACCCAACCAGTTAATCCCAACTGGCTAGCTGTATCGACAGTAGCATAGCGATAGCCTACCCCTTGAACTCGACCGGAAATGAATACATGGGCGCGCACTATCTTAGGTTGTGGTGTAGGATTTTGCATTGACTGGTCTATGATTTACGATTTCCAGTCTAACTGCTTTGTGAATGCACAATCGCTTTTTTTCAGTCAAACACTTTTGGTTTTGGCGGATAACTCATTCAGTAGGCGTAGATAGGGATAAAATCATATCTATCTTTAGAAGCCAAGCAAAGTAGTGATAGATTATTTTTACTACCATTAACTACACACCGCAGCACTCTGAATGTTGCTATCTTTAATTATTAGATTACCGATTTCCTAGCACGTGAATTGTAAATTATTGATTACTTATGTGTAACTTGCCACCACTCAATACAGAAACTATTTGGGCAATTCTCAATGATCAAATTGATGATGCCACAGTCAACCAATTGGTATGGTACTACTTGGGCTATCGCTATGACTCTGCAACTGAAAAATGGCACAATAGCGAAGTTGTATCAGATTGGCGAGATGAATACCCACAACCACCTGATTTTATTGCAAGTCGCCCGGCAACAGTCAAGTTAACCCGTTCTATTCCTACAGCAAATAAACAAATCGTCAAAGAAAAACTGGGTTTCAAAGGTTATAAAATTGGTGAATTTGGACCTCGACAGACTCGTAGAGCAACGGCAGCAAATTGGTTATTAAGTTATTGGCAAGACAATCACAATAAACTGGAGTAATTTTAATAGCAAATATTCGGTTGCTAATACTAGCGCTGACACCGAATATTTGAAAAATTCATTATACCCTATGATGGTTGACAATTGACGATAACCTGAAAACAAATAATATTATAACTTAACTGTTAAGAAACAATCCTTTGAAATATTAAATAGTCTAACCCCAGATAGAGGAAGTATTTATCTAATTATCTCTATAGACTGATTTGCAAATTGATTGATAATATAGAAAATACTCATACCTACATTTTCTATAGCAAACAATTTTATGGCACAGCCCATCGAATTTAATTTATTTGCGCCTCATAATAAAGGAGCCGCATTAATTGGTTCTTTTTCTGATTGGCAAGAAATCCCCATGAAAAAGGGCGATGATGGCTATTTTCGCACAAGTGTGGAACTAGAAGATGGCGTTTATCAATATAAATTTCGGGTTCAGTCAAATTCCTGGTTTTTTGAACCAGAACAGTGGGTTGATGTCACAGATCCTTATGCTACCGATATTGATGAATTGAGTGGCAAAGATAACGGTATTGTGCGAATAAAAGATGGAGAAAGAATAGTTGATACTTATGTTTGGAAACATGATGATAAACCTTTACCTGCTGACCATGAATTAGTAATTTATGAATTGCACGTTGGGGATTTTTCTGGTGGTGAAGATGATCCATATGCCAGAGGAAAGTATAAACACGTCATTGAAAAGTTAGATTATTTGTGTGAATTAGGAATCAACGCTATTGAGTTGATGCCTATTAAAGAATACCCCGGTGATTATAGTTGGGGTTATAATCCCCGCTACTTCTTTGCTACAGAATCTAGTTATGGTTCTACTTCTGAATTAAAGCAGCTGATTGATGAGTGTCACTGTAGAGGTATCCGCATCATTATGGATGGGATTTATAATCACTCAGAAGCATCTAGTCCTTTAACTCAAATTGACCACGATTATTGGTATCATCACTCTCCCCGTGACCCTGATAATAACTGGGGACCTGAGTTTAATTATGAACACTATGACGAAGATTTAGATACTTACCCAGCACGCAGATTTATCGGTGATACAATCCGTTTTTGGATTGAAGAATATCATGTAGATGGTATTCGCTATGATGCAGCCAGGCAAATTGGCAATTACGATTTCATGCACTGGATTGTTCAAGAAGCGAAAAAAACTGCTGGTAATAAGCCTTTTTATAACATTGCCGAACACATTCCTGAAACTACTAGCATTACCAATATAGATGGCCCGATGGATGGTTGTTGGCACGACAGCTTCCGCCATACAATTATGGTGCATATTTGTGGTGATACTTTTGATTTAGACAGCCTCAAAGATGTGATTGACGGTAAACGTCAAGGCTTCATGGGAGCTACGAATGTGGTAAATTACCTAACTAACCACGACCATGAACGTACTATGCCAGAGCTGGCTAATCGAAATCTTTTTGATGAAGAAGGTTTTAAACGGGCTAAATTGGGAGCAGCTATTCTCATGACTTCTGTTGGCGTACCTTTAATTTGGATGGGAGAAGAGTTTGGTGAATACAAACCCAAACAACCTGAATCATCTAAAATCGAATGGTCACTCCTAAGTAATGAGCTAAATCGGAGCTTATTTGATTACTACAAGGGGTTAATAAATCTGCGTAAAACTAATCATGCCCTCTATACAGAAAATATCGATTTTATCCACGAGAATCCAGAGGTAAAGGTGCTGGCCTATAGCCGTTGGAATGAAGAAGGCTCTCGTGTTGTGGTTGTAGCGAATTTTTCAGAAAACTTTTTAGCTGGCTACCACGTTCCCAACTTCCCTTGTGGTGGTACATGGCATGAATGGACAGGCGATTACGATGTTGAGGCTGGTGATGATGGCATCATTACTGATCTAGGGCCATACGAAGCTAAAGTGTTTGTATGGCAGTAGTAAAATACACTGGTACTGTGACCACAGTCTAGTAACTTAAAGAGGGGGTATATTTCCCCCTTTTTTAAGTTATTACCCTAACAACAAAATATAAATTTGTCAGGCAGACAACTTGCTATTTTAAAATTCCCTGAGTTGATGTTGTACTTTTGATTTAAAATATGTATATTGATTTTTCACTCATCAATCAAATAGCAAAAATTTCGTGTTCTGCTCTATGCACAATAAATTATTTAACACTAACATCAAGAATTCTCACGTATTATTAACCCCCAACGAAGTAAAATTAAGGTTACCTTTAACAAAATCGGCTGAACAAACTGTCTTAAAACATAGGCAAGAAATAAAAAACATACTAGATTTTCAGGATCGTAGGAAATTTATAGTAGTTGGCCCATGCTCAATTCATGATACACAAGCAGCAATGGAATATTCCCAAAAGCTGAAAGTTTTGTCTGAACGAGTTAAGGATAAACTACTACTAATTATGAGGGTATACTTTGAAAAACCCAGAACGACAGTAGGATGGAAGGGATTAATTAATGACCCAGACATGGATGATTCTTTCCATGTAGAGAATGGTTTATTAATTGCGCGTAGCCTATTATTAAAAATTGCCGAGTTGGGGTTACCTGCTGGGACAGAAGCACTAGATCCAATTATACCTCAATATATTAGTGAACTGATTACATGGTCTGCCATTGGCGCTCGCACGACTGAATCACAAACTCATCGTGAAATGGCAAGCGGTCTTTCAATGCCTGTAGGGTTTAAAAATGGGACTGATGGTAATATTCAAGTAGCATTAAATGCTCTACAATCAGCGCAAAGCCCGCATAATTTTCTGGGAATTAATCATAAGGGACAGGTCAGTGTATTTCAAACTAAAGGAAATACCTATGGTCATGTTATCTTACGAGGCGGCAATCAGCCCAACTTTGATGCAGCAAATGTCCAATTGGTAGAAGAAAAATTAAAACAGGCAAATTTGTCACCAAGAATTGTCATCGATTGTAGTCACGGAAATACCAATAAAGACTACAAATTACAATCTACTGTCTTGGAAAATGTGATTCAACAAATAGTTGATGGTAATACATCAATTGTAGGTATGATGCTGGAATCACATTTGTATGAAGGTAATCAACCTATTACTGGTAAACGTGAAGAATTAAAGTATGGGGTCTCCGTAACTGATAAATGTATTAGTTGGGATGAAACTGAAAAAATTATTTTGGCTGCTTACGAAAGACTTAAGTAAACTTATGTCTTGCACTAGTCCCAATAAACGCTTGAAAATTCATTTTCAGGTTGATAGCTAAAGTCTTCTAAAGATGCTCCACCCGGCGGCAAGCAGAAGAAGCGATGAATCGCTTACTACAAACTTGAATTTTATTGTGTGTTTAATTATGTCTACCTGCTTATAAGTAAAGAAATTTTCAATGCAGAGATATCCCAAATAATATCTCTGCATTGAAAATTTCTTAAATCGTGCCAATTTCTTTCAAATACACTCTAGTGAATGGTTCATCGTCTCCCAAAGTGTAGTCTTCAATTAATCCTTGACGGCGGATAGAAATATCGTTTTCTTTTTTGATTACGACTGTAGAACCATCAAACACATCCCGGACTAATATCATTTCTGTTTCTGTGGGATTGTTCAAAACTACCATATTACTACCTTGGTAAAACATCCCTTGCTCTTCCAGGATGTTTTCCTCATATTCGGCAATCAGCAAATCAAGTTTTGGATGACGCAGCAGAGTTCGCACGTTGCTATTGTAATCTTTGTGTAATGATTTTTTCGACCGATTGACAAAAACTGCATCATGGCAAACAGCACCTATTGTCCAGTCAGGATGTTGCGACAAAATATAATCAATGGTTTCTTGCAGTTCCTCTACTGAAATTTTATTAAAGGTAATAATCGGTATTCTGGCATTTATACCGGACTCAAAAAAGGTTTCTAAGATGTGGGAAGGGACATCCACACTTTCACCAACAGCAGGGTTAAGATGCATTAAAATTCCCGGTGCGGCGTTGATTTCCAGAATGGCAAAGTTACCCGACTTCCATGATTCTGAGAGATTTTCGGCAATGACATCAATACCAAGACAAGTTAGTCGAAAGTGTTGGGCAATGTCTTGCGCCAAGATAATATTGTCATGATGAATTGTGGGGGTAGCATCGATGCTGATACCTCCAGCCGAAAGATTGGCAACTTTGCGAAGAGAAACTGTACGTCCTTTCTTGATTACACTGTCTAATGACAAACCTTGTTCGTACAGGTAAAGTTCCATCGCCTCATCGCACTGAATCTTAGTCATTGGCGAGGTGGGTGTATCCAAACGTGCGGATTTGCGATTTTCTTGGCGAATCAACTCTGCAATAGTTAAATAGCCATCACCTACAACCGATGCGGGACGACGTTCAGTGGCGGCGACAAATTTGCCATCAACACACAGTAAGCGAAAATCTGTGCCTGAGATGCTTTTCTCAACGATTATCCTTATTGGTTGGTCTTCAGGAATTGCTGCTAGTGCCCTACCATAGGCAGATTCTAGTTCTCTTGAGTCTTGTACGCCAGCCGTGACACCAATTCCTTTGTGACCGACTACAGGCTTAACTGCTACTGGGTAACGAATTTCTTTAGCTACTGCTAAGGCTTCTTTTTCAGAAAAAACGATATCACCTTCTGCTATAGGTAAACCTAAAGTTTGCAAAAATATTTTGCAGTCATCTTTGCGGGTGGTGAAATCTGAATCTAAATGACTATCACAATCAAAAGTTGTTGCGACACCACGAACTTGTTTTTTGCCGTGGCCATATTGCATTAGTCCTTCGTCCCATAGGTAAAAGGTGGGAATACCTTTTTCGCAGGCTGTTCGCAACAAGGCGTAAACTGTAGGGCCACCGTAGACAGACTGGCGGAATTGCTTTTGTAAGGTCAGCAGTTCCTCATCAAAGTAAAAGTCTTGGTCTTGGGTTATGGCTTCAAACCAATCCCAAACGAAGTAAACTACTGCTCTACTGGTGCGTTCATGCAAAGATTGGACGCTAATCCGCGCATAATTTGCATATGGCTTGACATTCCAACGGTTGAGATGTAATCCCATATCTAGCTTGCCCACTTCTGACACCACTTGGGCAAACAAATTGGCATGGGATTCGTATGTTTGTTCGCTCAAATGTGGATAGCGATCGCCTATGCTGGAAATATAATCTGCGATGGCTAGTGGCTTTCTATACTCGATCAGAGCGAAATCAAATACTAGTGCCCCTGTATCCAAATAAGGGTTAGGCCCAAGGTAATGCTTAAAATTGAAAATATCGAATACATCGGTTTTTCTAGCATTAATGCGGACTAAATCGCTGCTTTTTTCTTGAGCCATTGATGATAAATCCTCGGCTAAACACCCTAATTTAGACTTATCGATTATAAATGACTTTACAACAGAATTTGGGTAGCATTTAGTTTGTTTTTACCCTAATTCGGACTAGCATAGCTTGATTGCTCGGCATTTTCAACCATCCATTGGCATAATTAAATCGCCATTACTCAGAAAACAAAAAATATTCATCCTACAAGCGCTATAAATCATCAAAAATCTAACCTTTGAAAGGTGAAATACTTTCCCAAAATCTATAAATTAGGATGAATTAGGTTTCGAGAAGACAGCAGAGTATGAATAGCACACAAGCTGCTCTTAGAGATGAAGTGCGTCAACTTGCCGAAGAAGCTTTTCATCGCAAGTTGATTTCTGGTCATGGAGATGGGCCAGACATCAATGAGTATCAAATTGTCTACCAGGGTAAGCCCAGACATATTCCTCTAGAGCAAGCACGTTTTTTCTTAATTAACTTGCTTTACAGGAGTCGGATTGGTTAGATATTCTCTGTTCAATCTAGGGCTGGAGAATATTTAATTACATTTAGTCAAAAGTGTAAATTTGGTAACTGGTAATTCTGTAAAATTTATGACTGATTAAGCATGAGCAATTTCTGAGAATACCAGCATAAATATACACTTACCAAATCGAATACAATTAACAAGGCCTCTAGAGGTATTATCTAGAGGTTGTTGAATGATTAGGTCTAATCTCAATGTTATTAATTACTTAGCTTGTTATTCATCTTTTATTTTCTACCGTAATCTACCAAACGGATGATTTTATGGGTCTAATTGTCATGCTTTATTGAAATTAAATAATTTATATCAGGAGTTATCATGACGGACAGTACAACCAAACGCCAATTGGTGATTATTGGGGGGGCTGAAGACAGAGATGGAGAGTCACAAATTCTGCGGGAGTTTGTGCGCCGGGCTGGGGGCATAAAATCCAAAATTGTGATTATGACTGCTGCGGCAGAACTACCAAGGGATGTGGGCGATAATTACATTAGAGTATTTGAGCGTTTAGGATGTGAAGAAGTTCGCATAGTTGACACAGAAACTCGTGATGATGCTTGTTCATCCACAGCATTGGAGGCGATCGCCAAGGCAACTGGTATATTTTTTACTGGGGGAGACCAAGCTCGCATCACTAGCATCCTCAAAGATACTGAACTGGATGTAGCAATTCACAAACGGTTCTCGGAAGGTATGGTTGTAGCAGGCACAAGTGCGGGAGCAGCTGTGATGCCGGATAAAATGATTATGGAAGGCGACGCCCAAACTCATCCGCGCATGGAAATTGTAGAGATGGGGCCAGGTCTTGCTTTTCTACCAGGAGTAGTAATTGACCAGCATTTCTCCCAACGTGGACGCTTAGGACGCTTAATTTCAGCTTTAGTCCAAGAACCTGCTGGATTAGGCTTTGGCATTGATGAAAATACCGCAATGGTAGTGACCGATAGCCAAATTGAAGTGATTGGGCAAGGTTCAGTGACGATTATTGATGAGTCAGAAGCTACATATAACAATATGGGCGAAATTTTGAAAGATGAGCCGTTGGCAATTTTTGGAGCGAAGCTGCATATCTTACCACATGGCTATAAATTTGATCTAAAAACCCGTCAGCCTATCTTGAATCAAAGCACTGGAGCAAATATATCTCTACCAGTTGGTTCAACAAACACCTAATTTTTAGCAGTTACAAATTAATTGATTGGGAAGTCAGAAAAATAGGCTATAATACTCCCCTTTTTCAGGGGAGGGAACGTTGGCGATCGCATTTTTAATTCCCTCGCTAAAATATAAATTCAAAGATGTAGTCTAGTAGCTGAAAAAGTGCGAAAAATCATATTTTACGTATTATTTTTACTTGGCTTATTAGGGATTCTGGGATTTTCTTATATTTCTGCTTACATTTCGGAGAAACCGCCTTTAGTTAGTTGTCGCCAAGGGGCTTTTAATTCATCACCAGGTGAAAAATACTACGCATATCCTGAAAAGCTAGTGGTTCAACCTTGGCGTGGGCCACATCATGTTTACGCTATATTTATGATTCCTAGTGGATATAGAAGTGATGGTTTATTCACAGTATCAATACCTGGAACTCAAACTTACTGCGGACAGTATATAAATGGTGGCAAGATTACTTCTGGAGTTGATGAGCCAAAATATTACACCATGATGAGGGGTTATTTAAACACTCGGATTGCTCTGAAGTTAATTGCTCAAGGCAACATAAATCAGTTAAAGCAACCATTTAACTGGAGATTAGGTTATGTCAAACGGAAATGAAGAGTATTGAGTGCTGAGTGCTGAGTGCTGAGTTAGAAGAATAATACTCAGGACTCTCGCACTTGGTACAAGCCCCGCCCAGCACGGCTGACCGCAGGGCTTTACAGCATTTTTCATCTTTCCACTTCATCTACTGCCTTGGGAACCCCAGCAGTTAACACTTCATGACCATCAGGTGTGACTAAAACATCATCTTCAATCCGAATACCAATACCAACCCAGCGTGAATCAGTTTCTGGTTGGTCTTCTGCTAGTTTAGTATCGGGGACAATATAAAGTCCTGGTTCCACTGTCAGCACTTGACCAGGTTGCAAAATCTGCGGTTTATCTTCACCATGCTGATAAACACCGACATCATGAACATCTAAACCTAACCAATGACTGGTGCGGTGCATATAATATGGTTTGTATTTTTCTTCTTCAATTAACTTGTCAATTTCGCCTTTGAGGATACCAACTTCGACTAAACCCTCTGTGAGTACACGGACTGCCGTCTCATGAATTGAGTTAAAACTGTTACCTGGTTTTACTTGAGCGATCGCCTGTTGCTGCGCCTCTAAAACAATTTCATACAGC
This sequence comes from Nostocales cyanobacterium LEGE 11386, assembly GCA_015207155.1. Taxonomy (GTDB): domain Bacteria; phylum Cyanobacteriota; class Cyanobacteriia; order Cyanobacteriales; family Nostocaceae; genus LEGE-11386. Next base: position 13,188 of record JADEXK010000055.1, read on the forward strand.
ACCTTTTGCTCTGGTGTAAATTTACCTCCCACCGGAAATGTCCGTGTAATATCAGAGTTGTAATAACCATAAGCGCAACCAGCATCAATTAGCAGCAACTCTTGCTCCTGCATCTGGCGATGATTCTCGATGTAGTGTAGTACACAGGCATTAGCACCGGAAGCCACAATCGAAGGATAAGCTGGCCCCATACCACCCCGCAGCCGAAAAATGTGTTCTATCTCTGCCTGGATTTCGTATTCATAACGTCCGGGTGCAGAAACTTTCAGTGCATGATTGTGCGCCTCAACAGCGATCGCCGCAGCTTGACGCATCAAAGCTAACTCAGTGTCGCTTTTTACCAATCTCATGCTGTGGATCACGGTTCCAGTATCTTCTATGGCAATTGGGCCTGTACCGCGCTTGGGATACGTCCGCAGTAAACTTTGGTAATGTCCGAGAATTGTGTCATTAAAACTGCGATCGCGTCCTAAATGATAGTAAATGCGATCGGCTTTTTCCAAATACTGCGGCAACTTTTCATCTAGTTCCGTAATCGGGTAAGCTGCATCCGCACCATAAATTTCCTTCGCTGCATCTACCCCACAGCGATAACCAGTCCAAACTTCCTGCTCTCGCTCCTTTGGTTGGACAAACAACACAAACCGATGTTCTGCATGGTGTGGCGCTAACACTGCTACCGCTTGCGGTTCGTTAAAGCCAGTCAAATAGAAAAAATCACTGTCTTGGCGATAAGCATATTCAACATCATTGTGCATCACTGCCATTGGCGCACTGCGAAAAATAGCAGTGGCGTTACCAATTTTTGCCATTAATTGTTCCCGGCGCTGCTGATATTCTGCTTGCATAGCTAATCAATTTTATAGAATTATTGTGTTATTTTACACTTTACTAAACTGTAGACTACAAAGAGCATGTCTTTTAGTAGTCGCTCATTTAAGTTATTTTAGCCAATATTTATTTCATCTCCAGTACTTCTGCCAAAGGTCTGTAGTTATACCAATTTTTTATTAACTTATACTTAACGAGTATCCCTCTTTCCCTTGGCTAACTTGACGCGATGTGTGACTTATTCTTAGAACCCCTCTCCAAACCTCTCCCCGAAGCGGAGAGAGGCTTTTAATCTTGCTCCCCTTCCCTACTAGGGAAGGGGTTGGGGGTTAGGTTTGAGAGAAAGTTGCACACCGCGTGAACTTGGCGTTTTTTTATTAAGTGCATCTTCATTGAGGATTTAATATTACTTATTAGTTAAGAAAACGTCATAAACAATTATATGGCAATTTCCCTGATGAATATAAAGGTGTGAAATATCACATTCTTTGAAATCAATATGTGATTTAAACCTAACATTTTTAGCGAAAAACCGACATAAAAATCAGGGTTTTTGTCTATGAATTCTGACATATACGAAATTTGAAATCAATTTATTTCAAATTGATTGAAACCGACTTGAAATTTAAATACAAATCATTTATTAAGCCAAAAAATGTATGCAAAGAATGACATTCAACAAAAACAAATGCTTATGAAAAAATATTTAAACAAGAATAAATGTTTTTTAATTACAGAAATATCTGCCAGAAAAGAGCTAAAACTTTTATGACAACCAGCCATAAAAAACACCATGTTGGAAACTCGAAACTCCTCCACAGGATTGTCTTTAGATACAGCAGGAATGGCATTAGAATCTTTCCAAAAGTCGGCTGATTTGATATCACCTTTATATTCTGGGTTTTCCTTAAACGGTAGCAGTTCCTCACCATTACCAAGCGTACCCACAACTGATAATTTATTTGGAGGAGCCAACCCCAATCCTAATCCCTACTTAACTAGTGCGGCGATTGTGCCTGATTTCAACGGCGATGGCAAAACAGACAAACTTTGGGTCAATAGTCAAACCGGCGAAATTATCGTGCGGCTGATGGATGGTACCAGAATTCTGGAACAGGCTTCTTTAGGTCAATTTGATCTATCATCCATGACTTACGAAATTGCCGATTTTAATAGTGACGGCAAGACTGACTTTTTGTTACGGAATCAAGCCACAGGTGAGAATCGCATTGTGCTAATGGATGGCACAAGAATTGCTGATACAGTGGCGCTGGAAACAGTTGATCCCAATTGGACTGCTAGCATTGGCGATTTCAATGGCGATCGCAAGACCGATATTTTCTGGCATAATGCTCAAACCGGTCAAAATGCTATTTGGACAATGGATGGCACCACAGTTCTAGATGCAGCCGTTTTAGAAAATACAGACGTATCATTTACACCAACCATTGTTGATTTTGATGGTAATGGCAAGAGTGATATTTTCTGGCGCAATCAGACAACGGGTGAAAACAGAGTTTGGTTTATGGATGGTACGCAAAAAACCGAATTTACTCTGCAATCACAAGACGCATCCTGGGACTTTACCCTTGGCGATTTCAACGGTGACTTCAGAACTGATCTTTTGTGGAGAAATGTTCAAACAGGTGAGAACAAGATTTGGACAATGAATGGCATCTTTGTCACAGAGGGTTCTCTGGCAACACTTGACTCATCCTGGAAATCTAACATTGGCGATTTCAATGGCGATGGTAAGACAGATATCTTCTGGCACAATGAAGTCACTGGTGAAAACACCGCTTGGTTGATGGATGGCACAACAGTTACAACTGAAGCTTTCCTACCAAGTAATCAAGCATCCTTGATGCCATCACTAGGCGATTTTAACGGCGATGGTAGAACTGACATCTACTGGCGGAATCAAGAAACAGGTGCAGATAGCATTTGGACTATAAATGGTACAACAGCCGTTGAGACTCCTATAGCTGCGGAAGATCAGCTTGGCCCCGAATGGTTCACCGCCTAAGAGGTTGTTTGAATAACTGACTTCTTGCACCTAACCTTGGCGATTAGAAAAGCAGCCCAAGGATGCCGTAGGCTGTACGCGGCTATACAAACGTAGACGCTTTGTGGCTTTCCGCAGGTTAGTCCGTCTGCGCGGACTCACACAAAAGCAAGGGTTTCAAACCTGCCTACGCGGGTTTAGCCTGTGTAGCCGTGGCTTCCAATCGCCTGGTGCTAGTTAGAGGCTTTTTTTAAGTCCAGGCGATTTCTGATCGCCTGGTATATTTGCTTTTTATTCTTCCCACTGCGTTAATTTCTTCTGAGCATAATTCCGCACTTCCTCATCTGGGTCATTTTTTGCTTTGTCGTGCAACAGTGGTAAAGTTTGGGGATGCTGAGGATATTGCCTAATAATTATCTCAAGTGCAATACGCCGAGGGTTTTCGTCCCATTCTTGTTGACGCTCAAAGGGATCATTAACAGCACAATTGTAATAAATATCAAATAACTCAGGCTGATTTCTATAATGTTTGGCTAATGCTTCGATGGCTGCACGTCGCACATACTCGTGAGCATCATCATCAGAGGCGCATTGTTGGAAGATAGTTTTGGTTTGGGGGTCATCTTGGTAATTACTGGCTAATGCTTGGATGGCTGCATATCGCACATCCTCACTAGCATCATCAGTGGCGCATTGTTGGAGAATGGTTTTGGTTTGGGGGTCATCTTGGTAATTACTGGCTAATGCTTGGATGGCTGCATATCGCACATCCTCACTATCATCATCAGTGGCGCATTGTTGGAGAATGGTTTTGGTTTGGGGGTCATCTTGGTAATTACTGGCTAATGCTTGGATGGCTGCATATCGCACATCCTCACTATCATCATCAGTGGCGCATTGTTGGAGAATGGTTTTGGTTTGGGGGTCATCTTGGTAATTACTGGCTAATGCTTGGATGGCTGCATGTCGCACACTCCAATGTTCATCATCATCAGAGGCGCATTGTTGGAGGATGGTTTTGGTTTGGGGGTCATCTTGGTAATTCCTGGCTAATGCTGAGATGGCTACAAATCGCACATACTCATTAGCATCATCATCAGAGGCGCATTGTTGGAGGATGGTTTTGGTTTGGGGGTCATCTTGGTAATTCCTGGCTAATGCTGAGATGGCTACACCTCGCACATACTCATTAGCATCATCAGAGGCGCATTGTTGGAGGATGGTTTTGGTTTGGGGGTCATCTTGGTAATTCCTGGCTAATGCTTGGATGGCTACACCTCGCACATACTCATTAGCATCATCAGAGGCGCATTGTTGGAGGATGGTTTTGGTTTGGGGGTCATCTTCCCAAGTCGTTACAATTGCTGTAACTGCTTGAGTGCGAATTTCTTGAACTAGCTTAATTTCATCATAAGAACTGTAATAATACCAAAGGTCATATTTGGTTAACTCTTTTAGCCGATTCAATAATTTATTAGCTGTAGCCGCAATTACAGAACGATTTCTCACTTCTGCAAGACACTTAGCCGCCAAAAAAAGATTGATGAATTTATCGTTTTCACCATCTTGCGCCATTAAATAATCAATAATTTCCCCCACAAATTCCGCCTCAATCATTCCTGCAATTAGCAGCAATACTTCATGCCAAGTTTCATCTTGCCAGTGCTTGCCAAAAACATCGCCTTTTAATGCTTCTATGCTTAAACCATTTGTAGTTCCTCTCTTCTCAAACCGTTTAACAAACTCCCAAGCGCAGAAATATTCTAAAAATGTCCGATGCACAAAGGCATAATAATCTGCACCTAAAAAACATAAAATAAAATTGCGACCGACCAGTTGTTTCATCAACCGTCTGGCTTTATCTCTAACATCACTTACTGGTATACTTTGCAGATATTCAGTGAAGATTGCTTCTAAATCATCTGCATATATAATGTTGCCAGCTAAACCCTTTTCACTGGTTTGCATTTGATAAGCAACTTGACGCAGCATTGCTTGTTTATCTTTATAATCGATACTATCCAGACGTTCATCTGGTTTTAAATTTCGTCCTTCATCCCAATTATGCAGCAGCACCTCTGAAGCATCTTTGTAAAGTTCACTCCTATCTCTGGGTAATTCTCGCTTAAGATTGAGAATTGCCATCATGGTTAACAGCAGAGGATTACGTGCTAGTTCACCAATAGATTTTGATTCATTAATTACTCTTTGTAGACGTTCGCGTTTAATATTTTTATCTATTTCTTCGCTTCTATTAAAAGTTTTATCATGCCAGCGTCCAATAAAGTCTTGAATTTGTTCTGGTTCTAAATCTTGCAACATAAAGTGGCAAAATTCTGCATCTCGTAACTGTTGTTGCTTATAGCCGATGATCCTAGAAGTAACAATTACCTGCACATCTGGATATTCATTAGTAAAGCGATGAATACAAGTAATTACTTCTTCCCGTTTAGTAGGCTCAAATATTTCATCTAAACCATCAAACATCACTAAAGCGTTACCAGCCTTTAGCTGTTCATGCAATTTATGCTGATTGAGATGAAAGCAGCAATTCGGGCCTTTATGGTAATATTCTAGAAAATCTTTACAATCTCCGGTATCGCGATCGCGTACATAATTTCGTAATTCAATCAGCAAAGGAATTGGCAGATTATAATCATTCTGTTTAAGAGTTTCTTCTACCCAATCTAATGCTAAGTATTGTAATAATGTAGACTTTCCAGAACCAGGCTCACCTAAAATAACTAAATAATTTCTGCGTTGTTTGTCTCGGATAACATCTAATACTGAACGGATTGGCTGTTCCAAATAATTCCGTTTATAGCCTTCTACACTTTCTTTTATATTTTCTAGTTTAAATTCTGCATCTAGTTGATTACTCTCTTGTAGTCTACGGAGATATTCTTTAGGCAGTTCTGGTAAAACCTGATAAACTTGACGCACGTTTTGAGGAATAAAAATCTGCCACAAATTTACCGGATGTTCTCGTGCTTTAGTCTCTAAACTATCTAATTTTAGATTGCCGTAACGTTCACGAATAGTTTCTCCATATTTTGGCAAATCAAAATCTTTGGGAATGTCAGCATCTTGCTTTAAAGTTTTTTCAATGCTGGATAATTTTTGTAATTCTAAAATATAACGTAATTCTTCTGAATCAAAGAGCAGTTCTTGAACTTGTGTAAGATACTGTTCTGTAATTGTTTGCCAGTTAAATTTAGATGGTAAAGGTTTTAGTTGTAGCCTTTTCCAACTATCTGCTAAAACTTTAGCCTCTAGAAAATCACAATTGATATCAAAAGCCTGACTAAGAATTTCCTTAACCGATTCGTCAGTGATAAATATCTTGATATCTTCGACATACTCCTTAATTTCACCTTCCGAAAGTTTGCAACGTACCTTTAATTGTTGCTGCATCAGTTGCAATAATTCTGCCAGCGCCATGACAACAGCTTTTTCAAGCGGTTCTTGCTTAAATGGCGCAGTTACAGCATTGTTAAGAATATGTTTGAAAAAATCTTTAGCGTAATCTTTAAATAATTCTTCTATAAATTCTTGGTTGATAATAGTCTTAACCAAAAATCCAAATCCTTTTCCCAGCACCCAGGCAGTGAACCATTCAACTATCATACTCGTATCTGTTGATATGTTGACTACGAGTATATACACGAGGTTGAGTGATATTCCTGAATTTCAGGATGATTACAGAAATCTTTTGTAATATTGACACTTGGCTGCATATCTCGCTTAATTAGTCCAGCAGCATAAATAAAAGCTGCGAAACCTTGGCGTAACAATCGTTTAGCGTTGGTAACATCAGCCTAAATTAGGCATAGGCGATCGCTAGCTTACATACATACGCATTTTGGAACTTAAATGTATTTTTTTCATATTCTTATCGAACCTCACCCCAACCCTCTCCGACACAGAGAGGGGCAAAAATCTCCCTGGTTTTAAACTAAAAATCAAGGTTTTAAAGCCTCTCTCCTGGCAGGGGAGAGGTTTGGAGAGGGGTTTTTCCACTTGTTGAACTCACGTTACTTTAATACTACCAAGCAAGCCAAGAAAGCAAGTGAAAAGTTCATGAATCATTTAGGACTGCGATCGCTGCTTCTTGATATTATTCTTGATGCACCTACAATCAACAAAAATGGACGAACATCAGCGTCGCTCTTATTGGCGTGCTAATACTGCATTAATTCGTAATCTTTTAATTGTCTGGGCACTAGTTTCCATAATTTTCAGTATTTTGCTGGTTCAACCATTAAACGCAATCCGTTTTTTTGGTGTACCGTTAGGCTTTTGGATGGCACAACAAGGCTCAATTCTCGTATTTGTGGCATTAATTTTTATTTATGCCTTCCAAATGGACAAGCTAGACCGCAAACATAATCTTAGGAAGTGAGGCAAAACCGTGTCAGTGGAAATTTGGACGATTTTGTTGGTAGGACTCTCCTTCCTTGGTTACATTTACATTGGTTGGCAATCACGAGTTAAAAATAGTAAAGATTTTTTTGTCGCAGGACAGGGAATACCCTCAATTGCTAATGGTGCAGCCACCGCCGCAGACTGGATGTCCGCAGCTTCGTTTATTTCTATGGCGGGGCTAATTTCTTTTTTGGGCTATGACGGGTCTATTTATTTGATGGGTTGGACTGGCGGTTATGTGTTGCTGGCATTGTTGTTAGCTCCTTACCTGCGGAAATTTGGTAAATATACAGTGCCGGATTTTGTAGGCGATCGCTACTACTCGAATGTGGCACGTCTAGTGGCAGTAGTTGCAGCTATTTTTGTCTCTCTCACCTATGTTGCTGGACAAATGCGGGGCGTAGGTATTGTTTTTAGCCGCTTTCTGCAAGTAGACATCAATACAGGTGTGATCATCGGGATGGTGATTGTCGGCTTTTTTGCAGTGCTGGGAGGGATGAAAGGCATTACTTGGACGCAAGTAGCCCAATATGGAGTATTAATTGTTGCTTATCTGATTCCGGCGGTGGCGATCGCTTGGTTACTTACAGGCAATCCCATCCCTCAGTTAGCATTTACATTTAGTGATGTGGCTGACAAACTCAATCAAATTCAAGTTGATTTGGGATTTCGGGAATATACTGAGCCGTTTGTGAATAAATCGATGCTAGATGTGCTATTCACCACTATCGCTCTGATGGTGGGGACTGCTGGCTTACCTCATATTATCGTTAGGTTTTACACAGTTCCTAGTGTCCGCGCTGCTCGTTTCTCTGCGGGTTGGGCATTATTATTTATTGCCATTCTTTATACCACGGCTCCTGCCCTTTCCATGTTTGCCCGCTATAATCTCATTGAATCTCTGCACAATCATACGGTTGCTGAAGTACAACAGCTAGACTGGGCAACTAAGTGGGAAAAAACCGGACTGCTGAACTTTGAAGACAAAAATCAAGATGGGCGTTACCAGCTAACTCCAAACGCAGACACCAACGAAATTAAAATTGACCGAGATATTATTGTACTTTCTACCCCAGAAGTAGCCAAACTTGCCCCTTGGGTAATTGCCTTAGTAGCGGCTGGTGGGTTGGCTGCTGCTTTGTCTACAGCCTCGGGTTTGTTGCTAGTAATTTCTAGTTCCGTCGCCCATGATATCTACTACCGCATATTAGATTCCCAAGCTTCAGAACAAAAACGGGTATTTGTGGGGCGGATCATGGTGGGTGTTTCTCTAGTCCTCGCTGGATATTTTGGGGTGAATCCGCCGGGATTTGTGAGTGAAGTGGTGGCTTTTGCCTTTGGTTTAGCTGCTGCTAGCTTCTTTCCGGTGATTTTTTTAGGAATATTCGATAAACGTACCAATTCCCAAGGCGCGATCGCTGGGATGTTGATCGGTTTAATTTTTACGATCATCTACATCATTGGCGTCAAGTTTGCAGGTATGCAACCTTGGTTTTTTGGCGTTTCTCCCGAAGGAATTGGCACTTTGGGAATGGTGATTAACTTTGTGGTGACCTTTGTAGTTTCTCGTTTCACACCACCTCCTCCAGCCGAAATCCAGGCGCTGGTGGAAGATTTACGTTCCCCTTCTATCCCCAATCCCGTTTTGTAGTAACGCAAATAATTAAAGGTTTGTAGTGAGTTAGCGCGGTCTTGGGGGTCTCCCCCATGAGCGACTAACGAACCTGTAAGGTGAGGACTTCAGTCCTCTCTCTATCTCCTAACTTTTATACCCAAAGAACTTGAAGCTAAAGCCCTTACACGAGAGGCTCAGATCCCCAACTTCTTCAATAAGTCGGGGATCTTTGGATTTGTGTTTCATCTCTAAGCACTCTAAATCAATTTATTTGCTTTCTTTCAGCCAAAATGATGAAGATTACATTAACTATATTGTGGACTAAGTATTATCTAGGATATTCTGATAACAGCAAATTAGAACTATAGGAATTACACGCATTACAAAGCCACAGACAATACTAGTAACAGTACTAGTATTGAAGAGTGGTTTGCAAAATCAAAAATTGAGATAACAAGAAAATTGTTGCCAAGTATATCTCTTTACTACCAGGAGATGTACCTGGTTGATTGTGTTACCAGGACCTGACAAGTGATGCCTCCGGCGCGCTACCTGGTAAACGCAACTATGACCAAAAGTCTTGATGGCAGTTACTTTACTGGGGAAAACCCAAAACCGTACTGCCTCAGTTTTACAGTACGCGTACTCAGCAATAGTGATTTGTTGGTAACTCCTGGAAATTTAATTAACCAGGCTGATGCACTATGGCTGTCAAAAAATCAAGTAAGTCAAATTTTCTCTGAAATAATACGAAATCTGCGATCGCCTGAGTGTAGATGAGTATTGAGGAAAATAAATTGCACACTCGCTCCTGGCTGAATCAGCCTGGGACGTGGTTATGTGTGCAATCAAATTTGCAGACTTACTAATTGGTTACGAGAAACTACTACACCCACTGGTCAATTTAATACCAAGTTATTGAGGAGATTGAGACTGATGATTGGTTTGTCCTTAAAGAGTAGCAAGGTCAAGAATTTATCGCTTTTATCCATGAGCATAGGCATAGCTAGTGTACTTCTTGGCTCACCAGTAAAAGCCGCAACCTTAGTTACAGAGTGGAACGAAGCTGCTCTAGAAGCAATACGCAATTCACGTCCCGGCCCAACATTGGTATCACGTGACCTTGCTATTCTACACACAGGCATATTTGATGCTTGGGCAGCTTACGACGCCAAAGCCGTTGGCACCACTTTAGGAGGAACTCTGCGTCGTTCTCAAGCAGAGCGCACCACAGAAAATAAAGAACAGGCCATTAGCTATGCAGCTTATCGGACTTTAGTAGACTTGTTCCCTACTCAGGTGCATCATATATTCGATGATCTGATGACTAGACTAGGCTACGATCCTACGAATACTTCTACTGATACCAGTACGGCTGTTGGTATCGGTAACCGAGTAGCCCAGAGTTTACTTGAGTTTCGCCACAATGATGGTTCCAACCAGTTAGGTAATCTCACCCCTTCTGGCATACCTTACGCTGATTACACTGGTTATCAACCAGTAAATACTCCCGATGTAGTCAATGATATTAATCGTTGGCAACCACTACGGGTTTCTGATGGACAGGGTGGTTTTATCGAGCAAAGATTCTTAACTCCCCATTGGGGAAATGTTACCCCCTTTGCGCTTTCATCTTGGGACGAATTTCTGCCGCCTCCTCCCATAACTTATGAATCCGATCCCGACGCATTTAGAGCGCAGGCTCAAGAAATCATTGATATCAGCGCCAATCTCACTGACGAGCAAAAAGTGATCGCTGAATACTGGGCTGATGCTCCCCGGTCAGAATTACCTCCTGGTCATTGGAATCTTTTTGCACAAAGAGTCTCTGACCGAGACAACCACAGTCTAGATGATGATGTCAAGTTATTTTTCACTTTAAATAACGGCATGTTAGATGCTAGCATCGCTACCTGGGGAGTCAAAGAATTCTACGATTACGCCCGTCCAGTCACGGTAATTAACGAATTGTTTAGAGACCAAGAAATTATCGCTTGGGGTGGCCCAAACCAAGGCACTCAGACAATTTTAGGACAAGACTGGCGGCCTTATCAGGCAGTTACAGTAGTCACACCACCTTTCGCTGAATATACTTCGGGACACAGTGCTTTTAGTGCCGTAGGTGCTGAGATTCTCAAATTATTTACCGGCAGTGATTTCTTTGGTGGGTCAGTTACCATAGCAGCCGGCTCATCCTTGTTTGAAACTACACCAGCAACAGATATTACACTCAATTGGGCAACCTTTACAGATGCAGCCGATGAAGCGGGAATTTCCCGTCTTTATGGTGGTATTCACTTTAGAGATGGTGATATCAACGGACGTATCTTAGGGCGACAAGTTGCTACTAAAGCTTGGAGTCAGGCACAAAGCTTCATCTCACCTACTCAAGTTCCTGAATCTTCTACTAATCTGGGCATCTTCTTGTTAGGTGCTTTAGGTGCAGGTTCAACCCTTAAGGGTTTCCGTAAGCAAAAATTAACTGTCAAAAGTAATGTCATGACAGTTTAATAAAGTTAGAAGTCAGAGGGAAGAAGGAATCATCCTTCTTCCTGCTTGTTCAAGTCTTGTCGGGTGGGCTTCTTACCCGCCTTCATGATGCGAGTTATGGGAAAACTACTGTCCAAGCTCTCTAATATTGTTCATTACTTGTTGATACAAGTCATTATTATTTTGCTCTTGAAAGATGGCTGCTGCTTGTTGTAAGTCTTTGAGCGCACCTTGTCTGTCTCCCTGAGCCGCGCGGGCATTTCCCCGGTTATTATAAGCAGGCCCAAAATTAGAATTGAGGCGAATGGCTTGATTATAATCGGCGATCGCACCTTGTCTGTCTCCCTGAGCCGTGCGGACATTGCCTCGATTATTGTAGGCAATGGCATATCGAGAATCGAGGAGAATAGCTTGGTTGAAATCATCTAGCGCCCCGTTATTGTCTCCTTGGGCTGCGCGGGCATTTCCTCGGTTATTGTAGGCTTCGGCGTAGCTGGGTGACAGGCGAATAGCTTCGTTGTAATCGGCGATCGCTCTTTGATGATCTCCCAGTGAGGCTAGGGCATTTCCCCGACTATTATAAGCTTCGGCATCATTAGGAGAGATGTTAATAGCTTGATTGTAATCGGCGATCGCTTTTTGCTTGTCTCCCAAATCAAAGTAGGCTAGTCCCCGGCTCTTATAAGCTGGACTATATTCAGAATCTACATCAATTGCTTGGCTATAGGTAGCGATCGCTGCTTGTAAGTCGCCTTTGACGTGCTGATCCTTTCCTTGAACAAAAAGACTACCAGCTGGGGATGTTTGCGCTACACGACGGCTAGGAGGGCTAATTCCTATTTCTGTTACCAAAACATCTTTGTTCTGATTGCAGGAAACACTGGTAATTGCACTCAATCCAGTAACCACAGCTATGGTCAATATTCTTTTAACTTTCACCTGCTCTTGCTCAAATAACCGCAGTTTCATAAGTTACCCTAAACCGTCATTACACCTGGATTACAATTAGCACCAACTTTCACTAAAGATTGTTTCTAGCTTTTTATACCTGTGTCAAGTCAAGTGACATCCTGACTTGATATTCCCTAGGGTTAATTAACGGTTATATGCTTGATCAAGCATGAAGTATAAAAATTTTATTTTGGATGATTTATCTATTTGTTATGTGAATTCCATTCTAGACAACTCTTGTTACTTTTTATGTTTTTCCTGATACTTTATGAATGATTTTCTGTTTTCACCAAAAGTTGAATTAATATTAAATTTTTTGGAAAATTAGCATCCTGATATTTTCAGAATACCGGGATTATAGTTGATCACAAATGATAGAAAAATACTATACAGGACTCCACCCTAGTAAAATCTTGACTGTCACCTGTCACCTATCACCTGTCACCTATCAGTCACCTATTAATCGTCACTTTCCTGGTTTTTAGGAGACAGTCGCCAAGATGTAGTTGTGTCAATATCTACAGATAATTGTTCTAGGTTTTGACCTAAATCTTTTTGCAGTTTTTGAGTCAACGTCACAGGAAAATCTAAACTAACGCCTTGATTTTGTACCAATTTGACTAATTCTGCAAATGGCACTTTTACAGTTTTGCGTTCGTAACTAGTCAACTTACAAAATGAGGTTTCTGAAACATTCTGAGCTTGCATGGCTTTTTTTAAGCGCTCTTGCAAATGCTCAAATTCGGAATTTAACAGCTTCCACTGTTCTTCCATTTCCGTGTATCTGGCAGCGATCGCTGTTAAATCTTCTTGGGTAGGATCTGGGGTACTTGCTACTTGTAACTCTAACAACTGTAAGTGTACTTGGGCAAGATAAATACAGTCTAAATAGGCATATTCTATCTGTCCTTCACTCAGGGGGCGCTTTCCCCAATCACTATTTTGTTCCTGTTTATCAATATAGTTAAATCGACACAATGCTGTAGCTAAAGTTTTAAGTTGGTAGTTAGGTAACGGTAAGAGATAGTAGGGAATTTTTTTGGCTATTTCTAAAGTGCAAGTGATATTTTTGGCTTGCTTGCTGCCTAAAAACTTTATATCATAATTGGCATTATGAAAAACCTTTTCAATAGCCGGATTCATCATAATTTGCTCAACAAAGCCAACAACCATATCAGGCTGATTCAGGACATCTAAAAGGTAAACGCGATCGCCGCTCATATCTGTTGGGTCATCCAACACCTGAATCAGTGATAGTCTGGGATTGCGACTTTGATAGTCAGCTACTTCTGTATCAATCCACAAAGTTTTGACTTTGGTATATTCAGCTACTATAGAACTAATTTCGCTAGCGGCAGTCAAGTATGGCATTGGCTAATATTCCCTGATAGGCAAAAGCAGTCAGTCACAGTTTTCCAAATTAACATTTTGACGGTGATGATGTTGGTATCGCCGCTCTTTTCTGGGAGAGCAGTAAACTTTGCGGTAGAATGCACAAATCAATCACAAGCATTAAAGTATTTTTAGGTGCAAACTGACAAGTCAGTGCAAGCGATCGCGGGAGGTAAAAAATGGGATTAGCTGGGTTAAGAATTGTATTAGTAGAACCAGCTGGCCCCATTAACCTGGGGTCGATCGCTAGGGTAATGAAAAATTTTGGACTACATCATCTAGTATTAGTCAACCCCCAATGCGATCCATTGTCGGCGGAAGCCGTGAAAATGGCAGTTCATGCCAAAGAAATTTTAGAATCTGCGGTATTAGTCACCACATTACCAGAAGCATTGCAAGGATGTGTCCGCGCGATCGCTACTACTGCGCGTGTGCGTGATTGGGAAACACCTTTAGAAAATCCCCGCACAGCATTACCTTGGTTACTAGAAGACCCAGATACACCCGCCGCACTGATTTTTGGCAGGGAAGACCGGGGTTTAAGCAATGAAGAATTAAATTATGCCCAGCGATTTGTCCGCATTCCCACACATCAAAGTTATTCATCTCTCAATTTGGCTACGGCTGTGGCCATCTGCTGTTATGAACTAGCCCAGTATGCAGCACCACCGATAACGCCGGCCCCAAGCGGAACTGAACTAGCACCATTGGATCTTGTGGAAACCTACTACGAGCAATTAGAATCACTACTACTAGATATTGGTTACTTGTATCCGCACACAGCAGCTAGTCGCATGGAAAAATTCCGGCAACTGTACAATCGTGCCCATCTCCAAACTAAGGAGGTCGCTATGCTGCGAGGAATTCTGCGACAGATAGAATGGGCACTTAAAACCAAGGGTAATGATGAAAACTTGTAATTAATCGTTTAATATGTACGGAATCATCCCCCCAAAATAGTTAATATGCCTTAAACTAAACGCAAAAATGTGACTGAGTAGCTAAGGATGATTTCCACATCCAGCTGTTTCAGGCGTGAGTTTTGGGTCGGGAGTCTGCAAGAAAACATTCCAGTGGGTCACCAGGAGTAATCATGTCAGAGTCAAGTGACAAACTAAAAGCTTTCTCGCGGCGACAACCCATGAACCGCCGTCAGAGTCAGCGCCAAAACCAAAAAAAGGCACAGAAAAAAGTCAAAGTTCCCAGTCAGCCACAGCGTGTTGTCAAAAAAGAAGTGGCGCTGACGCACTTTGATCATCAGATAATTCCTCCCCGCATCGCTACTGGAGTGCGTAAGTCAAAAACTGCGGTAGTTATGCCAGCAGCAGTGAAACCTATTCCCCATGTACAGAGAACGATACCATCTGTTAATCCCAGCACGATGAAGTTAAAGACAGTGCGGGTACAAAAGCAGCCATTGCCAAAAATAGGTAGACGTGTGTCGCGCAAGACCCGCTTAAAACCAATGGCACGAACTATGTTGTATGCTCTACGGTTATTGATTGTAGGGGTTGGTCTTGGTGCGATCGTGGGCACAATGTTGTCAGTCTTAGACCCTGCTACTCGTGTACCCACAAATCCCTCGATGCAATCAAGTACGAATAATGGGGGGCAAAATCAGCCACAACTTACACCAAATGCGGCTGCCAGCTTATATTTATCCCAGGAAATTATTCCCTTGAAAGATGCTGTACAAAATTTGGCAGCGACATACGCCAATCTCACACCTGGAGTTTTCTTGGTAGATTTAGATACTGGTGGTTACGTAGATGTGAATAGCTCCACCAGTTTCTCGGCGGCTAGTACAATTAAAGTTCCCATTTTGATGGCTTTTTTCCAAGATGTAGATACCGGGAAAATCCGCCTAGATGAAATGCTAACTCTGGAAAAAGATATGGTAGCTGGCGGTTCTGGAAATCTGCAATACCAAAAAGTGGGCACCCAGTACGCGGCATTGGAAGTTGCCACTAAAATGATTACAATCAGCGACAACACGGCCACAAATATGCTGATTACCCGACTAGGAGGTATAGAGGCGCTGAATCAACGTTTTCAAAGTTGGGGATTGACAGCTACAACCATTCGCAACCCGCTTCCAGATTTACCAGGGACAAACACCACTAGTCCCAGAGAAATGGGGAATTTGATGGCTATGGTCAATCAGGGAAATTTTATCAGTATGCGATCGCGCGATCTCATGCTCGATATCATGCGCCGCACAGAAAGAAATAATCTGCTACCTGCTGGTTTAGGGACAGGTGCTAGAACTTATCATAAAACGGGCGATATTGGTGCCATGCTTGCTGATGTGGGTTTAATTGATACCCCAACTGGCAAACGCTACATTGCCTCTGTGATGGTACAACGCCCTAATAATGATCCTCGGGCGGAAAAGCTGATTAGTTCTATTTCTAGTGCTGCTTACCGACAGTTAAGCCAAAATACTGTACCTAGTAATACGACAAATACTGTACCCCCAGTTGGTTATCAGACTCCAGTTATAACGCCTGCTAAACCCAACAATATGGGAAATACTGTGCCCCCAACTAGTAATCAAGCCCCATTTGCGACTCCACAATATTTCCCCTCTAGATAAATTCTCAATGACACGCTGTAAATCTCCCAGTAGCAACCTACTGGCGTGGCAAGGCTAAAATGTGGCATAAACAAATGATTGTAGGGTGGGCATCTTGCCTGTTCCACAAGAAAATCACAATGAACCATTTTAGGCTTGTCAATCCACTACAGTAAATCTGTAATGGAAAATTGCCGTTGGCGGTCTAGTTCTTGCAGCCTTAGTTTTTCATTGTAGAAAGATTGATAATATGACTGCCATTTTTCTGGTTCTGCTTCTGAATCAGTTTGCTGCCAAAGTTCTAAAAAATGGCGATAGCGCTTTTCTCTTAATACTCTCTCCATACAGGCGATCGCAGCTTGAACTACTTGGGGTGTCCGCAGCATTTCTTTTTTGCTGGTCTCATTCACATGAAACAAATGGGACACTAATTCTATTTCTTCAGATAATTCTAAATATCTATCTTGCAGACTTGATACAAAATCTACCTGTTCCCCCCCCGATTCTAAAATCTTCTGCCATAAAAAGCGGTGGTGAGAAAGGCTAAATTCCAAATCTCGTTCTTCTAAGGTGTCAACAATAGTTTGACGCTGTTCGGGACAGTGTAAATAAATTCGTAGTAGTAAAGCTTCTGCTAATTCTAAAAGACTGCGATCGCCTGTAACCGAAGAATAGGTAATTTTTCTACTATCTGCTTTTTTCTTACTTGTTAAAGGCGTAGAATATGCAGTAGTAGATGGCGCTATTTGAGTTAATAAATTTTCTACTCGTAGGGGTATCAGTCTCGTATCCCCTAAGCTGAGGATTTCGGCACAGTGCGAAACATAATAATTTCGTGTATCACTATTAGCTATATTTTTTAGTAATTTTACTATTTGCTGCGTGACTTGCTGAAAATCCGTAGCTTGTTTTAAATCCCTGTCTGCAATAATTTGCTGAATCTGCCAGTCCAGCCACAATGGGGCATTTGCTAACAGTTGCCCATAATCTTCTGGTGTATGGGTATACAAGTATTCATCAGCATCTTTACCATCGGGTATGTTAAGAATCTTGAGTTGGACTTCGCCTTTGTATGCTAGTTCGGCAATTTCCCCAATAGCTCGTTCTGCGGCAATATTACCAGCTTTATCAGCGTCAAAGTTGAGGATTAACTGTTTAGATTCGGTGTAGCGTAAAATTAACCTGACTTGTTCAATGCTTAAAGCTGTACCTAGGGAGGCGACAGCATTAGTAATACCCGCAGCATGGAGCGCGATCGCATCAAAATAGCCTTCTACGACTATGGCCCCGTCTAGTTGGGAAATTCCGCCTTTGGCTTGATCCAGGGCAAATAATGTTTTACCTTTACTAAAAAGCTCTGTTTCTGGTGAATTTAGATACTTTGGTTGCTCATCACTCAAAGTCCTCCCACCAAAAGCAATGACTCGCCCTTGAATATCGCGGATGGGAATCATCAGGCGATCGCGAAATACATCATAGTAACCACTTCCTTCTTTTCGTGGCTTAATCAATCCCGCTTTTTCTACTAGTTGCACTGGGTAATGTTTATCTTCCACCAAATAGCGATGCAGGGTTTCCCAACCAGCCGGTGCATAACCTAAGCCAAACTGCTGGATTGTTTCTTCTTTGAGTTGGCGATCGGATTGCAGATATTGATAGGCTTTTTTTTCTTGGCTTTGTCTCAGGGCGTGTTGATAAAACTGTCCGGCGGAAGCCAGAACTTCATATAATTGTTCACGTAAAGAAATTTGACGCTGTAATTCTTGGCGTTGTTCTGGTGCGAGAGTTTGCACAGGTACTTGGTAACGGCGTGCTAAATCTAACACCACTTCTGCAAACGAGTGTTTTCCCAAGTCCATCAAGAACTTAATTGCATTTCCCCCAGCTTGACAGCCGAAGCAATAGTACATTTGCTTGGTTTGACTGACTGTGAAACTGGGACTTTTCTCATCATGGAAGGGACATAAACCGACAAAATCTTTACCACGCTTACGTAAAACTACGTGTTCTGAAACGACATCAACAATATCAGCACGTTGTTTAATTTCCTCAATTGTGTCAGGGTGCAAGCGGGGAATTTGCATTTCAGTTCATTGCGTTAGTAACTATAACTGCTGTGAGCTAACCATCTGATAGATATTATATTCTTGTTGCCAAGCCAACAATTATGTATAAAATTGCTTACGCTTAATTTTCTTAGAGGAAATACTGACGATGGGACGTATTTTTATTTCGGCAGCTCACGGAGGTAAAGAAGCAGGAGGCATCGATCCAGGCTCGATCGCAGGTGGTACAACCGAAGCTAGAGAAATGATTCTGCTGCGGGATTTGATTGTAACAGAATTACGGGCGCGGAGTTTTGATGTTTTGGCAGTTCCCGATGACCTCAGTGCCACAGAAACTATTGCTTGGATCAATTCCCGTGGTCGTCGGGTAGATGTCGCCCTAGAAATTCATGCTGATGCTGCTAGCAGTCCGACTGTGAGAGGTGCGAGTGTCTACTACATTGCCAACAACCAAGAGCGTAAAAGTAATGGTGAATTGCTCTTGATGGGGCTTTTGCGCCGTGTAACTCAGTTACCAAATCGGGGAGTTAAGCCAGATACAGATAGCGGGTTGGGAAGTTTGGCATTTTGTCGCCAAATTATTATTCCTTCTTTATTAATGCAAGTAGGCTTTCTTAGCAATCCAGAAGATCGGTCTTTGCTGCAAAATCGTCGCCGTGATTTCGCTTTGGGAATTGCTGATGGGTTAGCATCTTGGAGTCGGGTAATTGACCCTAGTTCTGTAACTCCTATTGAACCAACTTATCCGGCAATTAATATTAATATTAATGGGCAAAAATACGCTGAACAAGGAATATTAGTTAATGGTAATTCTTACATCCCTATTGATTTAGTAGATCAGCTACGGATTGATTTATCAAAATCAGCAAACATCAACCGTATTAGTTATCGGAGAATAGTTTATATCAAAGCAATTGATTTGCGAGATTTTAATGTAGCTATCAGTTGGGATGCGGCAACTCGCACTATTAATTTACGTTCAAATTTATTAGTTTGCGTTGACCAACTTGACCGCATTATGTCACGTGGCAATACATCAGAAGTAGAGTTGCAATTATTCCTGAGAAATAATAACGAAAATGCTTTGGTCAATTTTCCTGATATACCCAAATTGTATAGAGAAGAAGGTAACGCGGAAGGCGTAAATTATGATATTGCTTTCTGTCAAATGTGTTTAGAAACTGGGTTTTTACGTTTTGGCGGTGATGTCAGACCTGAGCAAAATAACTTTGCTGGTTTGGGTTCTATTGGTGGTGGTGTAGAAGCTGCGTCTTTTCCGAGTGCGAGAATTGGTGTTAGAGCGCATATCCAACACTTAAAAGCCTACGCTAGTTTAGAACCTTTAGTAAATGAAGTTGTAGACCCCCGGTTTCGTTTTGTTACCCGTGGTGTAGCATCATCAATTTATCAGCTTTCAGGGCGTTGGTCAGCAGATTTAGACTATGGTGTGAAGATTTTAGCATTGATGAAAAGACTGTACGAGTCAGCAAGACTTTTGTAATTCGTAATTAAGAGTTTTTTGAATGCACTAAATTAAAGAGACTGAAGCCTTGTTTAAATGTTGAATAATCCAATCTCGAACTACATGGTAAACTTCATCGGCTACTTCATCTAGTTGATGATTAGCTTGAGGATATAGAATTATATGCTTAGATTCTAAAGCCTGCTGATAAACTTGTTGCGAACAGCTAGGGGGTAATACTTGGTCAACCATGCCATGTATTAGCAGTAATGAGCATCGTGTGGCTAATTCTGATGCAGCATTAATACCAAAAGCTTGAGTAGCAAGTGCTACAACAGTGTAGACGTAGGGAGATTGAGCAGCAGCTTGAATTACTACCGCACCGCCGAAAGAGTGACCAACTAGGGCTAAATATTTGATACCTTCATCTCGCAAATAAGTAATCCCCGTAAGTACATCTAAGATGGAATCTACCAATTCAGTTGGGTAACGGTAACGTATTCTTAAAGAAGCGATCTCCTCACTTGTGAGATCCTCACACAATCGGGGATAAAGTCCGTGTGCAGGTGTATCCCAGCCACCACCAACACCACCTACCCAAATCACCGCTTTTTCGGTATTTTTTACAGGATAGTAGCGACAACGAATGGAACCCTGGCGTGTGACCAATTTGACAGGATAATATGCTTCTGCCTGTGGTTCGACTACAACGTCCTGGAGTCTCATCTCGAATGATTCATCATAGATAGGCTCACAACAAACTCCACCATCGAACTCACATTAAATCTAGTTTCTATTGATTACTCAGCATTAGCCTCTATCCCAGGTTGGTAAAAATTTTACTCTTTACTCTGTGTTCTCTGTGTCTCTGTGGTTAAAAAATAGTTTGCTAATTCTTTCTTATGACAGTCGGCATTTCAATGTTAGCTATCAGCTGTGGAATCGGTTGACGGGTGTAGAAAATCCTCAACGTTTAGGAGAACCAAGCGAATCTTAAGCTGATTTAAAAAAACGAATAATTTCGCGGACATGATCAAGAAATTGTCCATCAGTGGAAAGTTGCGCGATCGCACTTCTAGATTCTCTCGCTAAACGCTCATGTTCAGCTTGATTTGTGGCACGTAATTCTTCTAAACTAGTAGTTATCCTGGCTAAATCTCTGCGTATTTCGGTAGTAAAGCGTTGTTGAGTTGCAGGTAATGAGTAATCGAGTTCTGGGTTGAGTTGTTGTTCTAAACGTTTAACTGTGTCATCTAATTCATCAAACCGATGACGGAGTTCCATCACATCTTCACGGGGATAGCGAAATTCTTGGCTAATCATCCGCAGCCGTGCATATAAATATTCGTAGGCGCGGATAGCTGGACGCAGAATAGTTAATAATAAAGCCGCACCAGAACTGATATATCCCACGGTGCTGATACCAGTAGCAGCAAGAGTGTAAAGACCAATGGCTGAGAATAAGTGTAAGGCAATGGCTACCCAGAGCGATCGCTTGGCTAAAACTCTGACATACCTAACTTGCTTTTCATCTACGGGAATTTGTTTTTCTGTAGATTGTGCTGCTTCTGCTAAAACTTCCTTGGCTTGAAAATGTACACTCCAAGGTACAGTAACAATCACCAATAACCACCAAAAACTTGCACCACCAATCACCCAGTCAAGAAAGTTACCAGCAGGTATTTGGAACCATTGCAATACACCAAAACCCAGCAGTACTACCAGCACAATTCCGACAATGGAACTGATAAAAAAGTTAACATACATTTTGCCTAATCCTCGGTGAAACTATCACCCCGATCATGGCTATACCTGAGAAATTATACGGAAAAGCTTGTGATGGTTTTCTCAGTTGCACATCCCGTTATAAAATCAAATAGCTACGCCAAGCAAGTTGAGAATCTTGACTACCCTTTTGCGGCAGTAGCAAGCGCCATGTTTTACCTTCTTGTTGAATTTGTAGGTAAACTTCAAAAGGTTGTTGCAGTTGTGTCAACTGTCTTTTTGGTAACTTAAAAATTAAATCGTAGGTTCCTCGGACGCGGAAAGCTGGCAAATTTTGAATCGTCAGAGGTTCTTCCCGACTAATTCTTAAGCGTTTGATTTCAAATCCTTGGAAATCTATATCTAGTTGTTGGTTGAGTTGCTGTTGAGTTTGCTGTACCTGAAGTGCGATCGCTTTTTGAACTAACTCAGTAGTTGGTAGCAGTCCAATACTACCACAAGCCGTTAACAGCACTAGCAAAATCACAGTTACAACAAGCCGCACCATGTTAAATTTGATATACTATCCGCCAGCGATAGTATACAGTAAATTTCAGGTTTTATGATAAACTTCTTACCTGCTAAATTTGCCACAGCAAATTAAATGTAGTAATACTCTGCGCTCCTCTGCGTTGAAAAATACTATGGTCTTATAGCCTTACCCACAAACAGTTCCTGAAATACCTGAAGCCGTTGCTGTGCTGGTTCTGGCGTAATGCTACCCCATAAACTTTCCCAATAAAAAAAAGAAACGCCGGGAAAATTGCGATCGCGTACCATCTTCACCTGTTTTTTGATTTGGGCAATATTCACAGGAGTTTGAGAAGTTCCCGTTAGTATCCCAATCCCTACAGGAATGCGAGTCCGTGCAAATTTCACTGCTGGTTGTTCGAGTTCAGTCAGAAAACTATTTTGATTATTACGATATACCTGCAATATCAACTCATCTACCAAACCTCTTCTCACCCAACTTTCCCAATCTTGTAAGTAATATTTATAGGCAAAACTTTGTGAATTAGGCGATAAAGATATGATGATATTGGGTTTAATTGCTTTCACGCTTTCATGGATTTCTACCATAAAATCAGTAATTTTATTAGCCCGCCAACGCATCCATCTAGAATCAAACGGATCGCTTGGAGGACTTTTACCTTGATTTTCTCGCCGATAGAGATCAACAGTAAAAGCATCGTAACCAAATTTTACAGGCATTCCAAAATGATCATCTAACTGAATACCATCTACATCGTAACGACTGACAACTTCCTCAATTAACCTTAAGATAAACTCTTGAACTTCTGGATGCAGAGGATTTAACCAAGCTTGCTGACGCGTTAAGTTCTCGTTAATTTCCTCCAAAATTTCATTAGTAGATTTTTTTCCGTCTTTATCCATTGTTAACCAGTCAGGATAACGCTTGGCTAATGACGAATTTAGTGGTGTCATAAAACCATATTCAAACCAAGGAATAATACTTAAACTTTGAGGTTTAGCCAGTTTGATGATTTTTGTTAAAACATCCTGTCCACCGTGCATTAAATTCAATAAAGGGTCAGCATCTGAACCTATAAATTTTTTAGCTACAGTACTTTTATAAAAAGTATTACCTCGATTCCAAACTACAGGATAAATTGTATTAAATTTAAGTGCAGATAATTGATTAATAGCGCGGTTAAGTCCCCAAGGAACAAACATCACACCACTAGCAACATTAGTCAGCCAAACACCACGAATTTCTGTTGTAGTGGGTAAGCTTTTATGCTGGTAAGGCACAGGTTGTGAAGGAAATGAAATGATTACATAGCATATTATTAATCCCAAACACAGCAAGTTAAAAAAACCACGTCTAGTCAACCAATTCATTTGTAGGCTGGACTTTGTTTTGCAGGAACACTTTTAAATACATATTTAATTAGCATTCCTCCGGATGATGTGGTGATATCATCATATTATGAAAATCTCATGCAGGAATACAGAGATAGGTAACATCCAATTATCAATTTTTTTTCGCAATATGAAAAGCAGAAATAAATGAAAGTTGCAAACTACCTCCAAAGTCATCTTCTATCTGTTGTCGTAGTCCTGCAAATAACGCTTCTTTACTATGTAGAGCTAACTTTAGATATGGTGAATAGGTGTTTAAAAGTGATAAATATTCATCGACTGTATAAACCACGTCAGATTTGACTTGCCCAAACTTTAATTCTTGGAATTGCTCCGAATCAATAACCATACTCCCTAATTCCCTCAATATCTTTTGTTGAGTTTCATCATCCTCATATCGATTCAGAGATGGCGCATGTAGTTGATAGACTTTAGATAGACTTTGGTAAACTTCGTAACTAGGTTGCAATTCCTTATTCCACAAAAGAATTAAATCACCATTTTCTTTTAAAGCACTTGCCACTTTTGGATAGCCTACTTCTGGCGATATCCAGTGAAAAGAACTTGCTGCTAAAACAGCATCAAACTTATTTGCCTCTAACGTCCACTCTTCAAAAGATGTATTTTGAATAACTACATTTGGATAAGCTTGACAATTCTGTTGTGCTAACTCAAAAAAATTTGGATTTGGTTCTAAACAAATCATTGGGTAACCCAATTGAGCAAATGCTACCGTTGCAGTTGCAGGGCCACATCCTATTTCCAGAATTTTTGACTCTGTGGAGAGTTGAGCAACCTCTACAACTTGCTCAATTAATTTTTGAGGATAACGAGGTCTGGTCTTATTGTAAGCTTCCGCCGCCGGAGAGTACCAATTTTTTCGTACTTCGAGGTCTTTACTAGAAAAGCTAGTTATTATTTGTTTTAAATTATCCATAATCTACTCAGATAGGTAGGTTGGGTTAAACGCAGTAAAACCCAACAAAATCTAGGTTTTTGCCGTTTGGTTGAGGAACGAAACCCAAAAATTCTATTAATTGGTATTAGATAAGTCAGAGAAAGGAATTACACAAAACTAAAATTTCTCCACACCTGCAAACTGCTTCATGCTTGTATTGGCTGCTTCACCACAAGTGCGGGGTGTAGGAAATATCTTATCGGGATTTGCCAAACCTTTGGGATTAAATACTTGCCTTACCCATTGCATAGTTTCTAAATCAGCCTCACTAAACATATCTGGCATATAGCATTTTTTATCTGCACCAATGCCATGTTCACCGGAAATACTCCCACCGACTTTAACACACAGCTTGAGAATTTCCCCGCCAACTTCTTCTACTTTCTCTAATGCTCCCGGTATAGAATTATCAAATAAAATTAATGGGTGTAAATTTCCATCTCCAGCGTGAAATACATTAGCAATTCTATAACCGAATTTTTCACTTAATGCCTCAATTTCTTGCAGAACATAAGGCAACTGAGTCCGAGGGATTACACCATCTTGGACATAATAATCTGGGCTTAAATGTCCGGCGGCGGCAAAAGCTGCTTTACGTCCTTTCCATAGTTTTAATCGCGTTTCTGGGTCACTAGCAGATGTGACATTACGCGCCCCATTCTTTTTAC
The DNA here is from genome assembly GCA_015207155.1 of Nostocales cyanobacterium LEGE 11386. Classification (GTDB taxonomy): domain Bacteria; phylum Cyanobacteriota; class Cyanobacteriia; order Cyanobacteriales; family Nostocaceae; genus LEGE-11386. The sequence goes on from JADEXK010000055.1 coordinate 38,274, forward strand.
AAATTTCCGCCACCCGTTGTTTATTTACCGCAACTTCCACATCCAAACCATCAATTTCTACTAATAAAATAGCCGTAGCATCGCGGGGATAACAATTTGTTGCTACAACATCCTCAACTGCATTGATGCTAATGTTATCCATCATTTCCATACCACCAGGAATAATTCCCGCGCTGATGATATCAGAAACACTTGCCCCAGCCGCTTCCACACTAGTAAAATCTGCTAATAAAACACAAATCGATTCAGCACTTTTGAGAATCCGCAAAGTAATTTCTGTAGCAATCCCCAAAGTACCTTCAGAACCCACAAATACACCCGTTAAATCATAACCAGGCATTTCCGGTACTTGTCCACCTAAATCGAGAATATCCCCTTCAGGCGTGACAATTTTTAAGCCCAAAACATGGTTAGTGGTAACACCGTACTTGAGACAATGCACCCCACCAGAGTTTTCGGCAACATTACCCCCAATTGAGCAGATAATTTGGCTAGAAGGGTCTGGTGCATAGTAAAATCCAGCACCACTGACTGTTTGTGTTACCCAACTATTAATTACCCCTGGCTGTACCACAATACGCTGATTATCTAAATCAACATTGAGGATTTGCCGCATTAATGAAGTGACAATTAACACTGAATCTGCCGAAGGTAAAGCGCCACCAGATAAACCAGTACCTGAACCGCGTGCGATAAAGGTTACAGAGTATTTGTTGCATATCTTCACTACTTCGGCAATTTGTTCTGTAGTTCTGGGCAAAACTACCACAGCCGGACGTTGACGATAACTAGTTAAACCATCGCACTCATAGGTAATGAGTTCTTCACGACGTTGCACCACACCATTTTTACCAACTACAGCCTCAAATGCTTTAATAATAGGTTTCCAGTTGTATTGCTTTTTATCTTGGGTAAGCATAGTTTTTTATAGTTAGAGGTGGATATATCACCATTGTTACAAGAATAGCGCTTTAGGGGGGGTAACAAGCGATTAATCTGACAGCATGACTACACTTACCGCACTTATTTTCATGAGTTATATTCATCCTTGTACTGCTAGGTAACATAGCAAGATGAATGAGAGTCTAACTCAAAAGATCCGAAATGATTTTGATCAGATTGCTCTACATGACCAAGAAGGATGGAATCATAACAATCACTATCATCCTTTTCTGCTGAAACAATTACCAAATAAATGCAAAACAGTCTTAGATATTGGTTGTGGAACAGGTGAATTTGCCCGACGTTTGGCTCAGTGTGCTGACCAAGTTATTGCCATAGATTTATCCCCCAATATGATTGAGGTTGCCAAGCAGCGTTCAGCACAATATACAAATATTAATTTTCAAGTTGCTGATGTTTTACAGTGGGAATTTCCTGTTGAGCAATTTGATGCGATCGCTTCCATTGCCACAGTTCATCATTTATCATTAGAAAAATTGCTGCCTCATCTAAAAGCCGCTTTAAAACCTGGTGGCAAACTGATAATTTTGGATTTATTAGAGCCTGAAAATAGGCAAGATGTCTTCAGCGATTTTGTGGCTATTCCGCTTAACTGGTTACTGCAAATGAGCAAAAATAGACATATTCAATCAACCCCAGCAGCCGCCGCAGCAATGAAAGAACATCTTCTTACAGATAGATATCTCACCCTATCACAAGCAAGAAAAATTTATACAAATTCATTGGGGAAAGTGCAGGTGAGAAAGCACTTATTTTGGCGTTATTCAGTAGTTTGGGAAAGGTCGGTAGTAGCATCACAAATCAAGTAAACTAGAAATAATGCTCTTAAATAGTAGATAAAATTATGGTTGAGCAAATTCTCATCAATGAAGATGATTTCTATGTGCCAGATGCCAACCAGCTAATCACTGAAGATGATACACCTGTGGACAATTTTGCATCTGAAAAACAACAACGCCTCTTGGTTGGCTCTCTTTACAGTTCTTTACAAAATCAGAATTTTTTAGCCGCAGCTAATGTCGGTATTTACTACACAGACCTCCAGCCTGCAATTGTACCTGATATTTTTCTTAGTTTAGATGCCCAAGTTCCAGAAAATTGGTGGGAAAAACAAAACCGTTGTTATATGGTTTGGCGTTTTGGTAAACCTCCAGAAGTAGTGGTGGAAATTGTTTCTAACAAAGAAGGTAATGAACTAGGCAAAAAATTAAGAATTTATGAGCAAATGCGAGCGAGTTATTACATCGTATATGACCCAACGCAGCAATTAGGAGAGCAAATACTACGGGTGTATGAACTTAGAGGAAGGCGCTATTTTGAAACTTCAGCAACTTGGCTAGAACAAGTAGGTTTAGGTATCACTCTATGGTCAGGTGAATTTGAAGGTAGACAAGACACCTGGTTACGCTGGTGCTACCAAGATTTAACTGTTCTACCTACTGGAGATGAACGGGCTGAACAGGAACGCCAACGGGCTGAACAGGAACGCCAACGGGCTGAACAAGCAGAAAAACGCGCCCAATTACTAGCAGAAAGACTCAGAGCTATGGGCATAAATCCTGATACTTTGTAAAGGTATTTCATTAAATTTGTCTACACATTTTTGCTAAACTCCTCCACTCGCCGCCAAACCTTCTCTAACAAATCAGGATCATCTGCATCAAACCACTCAATTTGGGGATATGCCTTAAACCAAGTACGCTGTCGCTTGGCAAATTGTCTTGTATGTAAAACCGTTAATTCCTTTGCTGACTCCAAAGAAATTTCACCAGCTAAATATTGCTTAATTTCTTGATACCCCAAAGTATTCAACAAAGGTAAATCAGCACCATATTTTTGACAAAGATATTCCACCTCAGCCACCAAACCATCAGCTATCATTTGCTCAGTGCGCTGGTGAATGCGTAGCCTTAAATTTTCCACTTCGCAATCTAAACCAATTTGCAAAATTGGATAATCTGGTGGGTTTTCTCCTTGTTGCTGGGAAATTGGACGACCAGTAATATAAAATACTTCTACTGCTCGTAAAGTCCGCACAGTATCATGAGGATGAATCTTTTGTGCCGCGATCGCATCTACTTGTTGTAATATTCCATATAGCGTAGTTTGTCCCAAAGATTCGAGTTGCGAGCGCAATTCTTTTTGTGGTGCAACTCTGGGTATTTTCATGCCTTGGACAATAGAACGAATGTATAAACCCGTACCCCCAACCAACAGTAGTGGTGAAACAGAAAGAGAAGTAATTAAGTTTTGTGCTTGCTCTTGATAGTCTGCTACCGTCATTGTGTCTGTGGGATTGCAGATATCTATTAAATAATGTGGTACTAATTTTTGTTCTGCCAATGTTGACTTAGCTGTACCAATATCAAACTCACGGTACACCTGACGGGAATCTGCACTGAGAATTACAGAACCTAATCGTCTAGCTAAATTTAAAGCCAAACCTGACTTACCAGTCGCTGTTGCACCACAAATTACAATCAATTTGGTCATTGGTCATTTGTCACTAGGTAAATTACTTCCCCGTGTCCCCGTGTCCCC
>JADEXK010000203.1 GCA_015207155.1 Nostocales cyanobacterium LEGE 11386
GCTCTATGCACCCCACATAACCGTTTAAATTCTGATGCTGGCAGGTCTTTTATTTGTTCGTAGCTCATTGCTCTTTAATTTTTGACCTGTATTTTTTCATGCTTACACTATTCGTGCAAGAGGTCTAATGTCGATTCTCCTACCGTTACAGTGGAAGATTCACCTTGATTTGTCTCACTTCTAGCAGGAGTGCTAATCAACACCACAACTGTACCCGTCAGCAATAGACTTTGAAACAATTTATCTAACTTCATTTATCTACCTACACTCCCTGACACCACTTGGCACTATTAAGAAATCTTCTTAACTAAACTGGCAGTGTATGTATAATAGGGGATTCGTATTTTTAATTTGAACGCTAGAGGGATTTTTTTTGAACGCTAGAGGGATTTTTGACGATGCTGAAAGAACAGACCAGGTTTTGTGGTGTCATTTTGGCACCACAAAGTTAAAATTAGAATAATATGACTATGACGCTTTATTTTCCATGTCTAACAGTCACGAAAATACAGTTCGGATAACAGCCAGAATTCCTGTGAGTGTTCAAGAAACTCTGCAAAGAGCAGCACAATTATCTGGTGCTACCTTGAATCAGTTTATGATTCAGGCGGCGTTGAAAGAAGCAAAAAAAGTAATAGAAGATGAACAAGTGATTATTTTGTCACAAAGTGATGCTGATACGGTATTTAGCTTGATTGAGAATCCTCCTGTACCAAATGCGAAGTTAAAAGCAGCCTTAAAAAAGCACAAGGATTTTTTCAGTGAGAGTTATTGAATTGCTAGGTAAGCAGCACGAACGCAATCGCTTTGACTGTGGTAATCAAGCATTAAATCAATTCCTCAAACAAACAGCAAGACAGCATATTCAAAAAGGTGTTTCCCGTACTTTCGTTTTGGTTGATACAGAACAGCCAGAAATCATAATTGGTTTCTTCACATTGACATTGTGTGAGGTGCGTATAGACAAATTATCAGCAAAATTCTTGAAGAAATACCCTTGTGACATACTCCTACACTGATGCAAGCATACAGTGTAGGCTTCTCATCCAATCCGGCTATTGCTTAGGAGCAGACGCACTGGGGGCACACCACCCGCTATGAATGAAAGAAACTATTTTGAGGCGACTAATCAACGGGTACATTAATAATGATCCTGACAGTTAAGACCGAACCCACAATAGTGTGTTGAGCCTG
>JADEXK010000056.1 GCA_015207155.1 Nostocales cyanobacterium LEGE 11386
CCCTTGTCCCCTTGTCCCCTTGTCCCCCATTCTTTCTTATTGGTGGATAGTAGACCTTGAATAGCAGCATTCAAATAACCTATTTGACCATATGCGTACACAAGATTATCAAAGCGTTCTGCTGGATGAGAAAAATATTGTAATGCCTTATATAAACCCCGCAAAAATCGTTCACTACCCCGTTGTAACTGTCCGATATCGGCTTTACCAGCAAGTTGCTCTCGATAGCACTCGCTGATCCCCTGCCACCAGCCTCGATTTAAAAACCAGGAGCGTTTAATCCGCTCTGGAGCGACATTATGAGCAACCAAAGCGTCAGGGAGGTATGCAACTTGCCAACCACGTTGTAAGGCAAATTCTGTCATTTGCAGTTCTTCATTAGATAGTAAGTTTTTCCCTACTCGACCGAGTTGAGGGTCAAAACCACCAATTTCTTCCAGAAAGCTGCGGCGGATAGAATAATTCAACCCTCTAGGTGTTAACCCTGGCTGTTCAATATAGATCATGTTATCACCCAAGTCGTATGCGCCTAAATTGCCAGCTAACCCAGAAGATAACCACCGTGGCGGTTGAATTTCTGGAGGCCATAAGAGAGTGACTTTGCCACCTGCGATCGCTAGTTTCGAGTTATTTTGATAGGCAGCATACAATACTTGCAACCAGGAAACACTAGCAACGGCATCATCATCTAAATAAGCTAAAATTTCCGCACTAGCAACTTTTGCCCCGGTATTGCGCGCAACAGATAAACCAATAATGGGTTCAAAGACATACTTAACACGGGAATTGCCGAGTCTTTTTTCTACAACTTCACGGGTGCGATCGCAAGACCCATTATCCACTACCACAACTTCAAAGTCAGCAACGAAATCCTGTGCCAATAAACTATCAATCGCAGCACCTAAATAGGTATCTCGATTATGAGTGCAGATAATGGCAGAGATTTGGGTATCTGGCATAGGATCGATTTTAAATTTTGTGAGTTGTCAGTTTTCTACATTCAGGACAGTTTCAGACGGATTTTAATAGCCAGACTGTCACAAAGCTATCCATCAACGTAGGGAATGAAATCTAAACTATTATGTTCTCGGAGACTCTATTAATGTGGCCAAGCTAAAATGTTGCAAAAACATCATGATTGTGGAACAGGCATCTTGCCCGCCCAGAACAGGCAAGATGCCTGTTCCACAAAAATCATCATGAACCATTATTTTAGGTTTGTCAGTCCACTATGACGAATTAGTTAAACTTGTTGGATATTACTGTGTAAAACTACCAGAGTTTCAGCCAATTGACTCAGGCGAGTTTCTAGATATTGCTTGCGTCCCAAGAGTTGGCGTAACTTTTGATGACGAGCAATAGCCATACTCACAATAGGTAATTGGTCTGGTGGACATGGACGTGACCAGACTTTACCAGCAGCATCCAAACCACAGAGGCGATAACCAGTACGGGCGGATTGATAAAATACTTTTCCACTAGTTGTGCAAATTTCTTCTACATAATCCATCAAGCGGTCAACTTCTGCATGGCGCAGCGTGGCAGTTCCTCCCTGTTCTGCTTCTTTGGGGTTGGATTCTAACCAGCCATTGACAATAGGGCCTTCTAAGTAAATATCTTGAATTTGCTGCAAGATTGTTTGTAGTTCTGTCTGCCAACCGGCGACATGTTCTTGAATTTCTTGCAATATATTCATTGCTAATGCTGGATTAGCTCCGTGGCGATGGCTACTGAAGCTAGGATTTTTAAACTTGGGTAAGCTCGGTGTTTTGCTACCAATTTCTTGTGCGGGAAAGGTTTGCACAGAGTTATGCTGGGGAAATAAGTTTTGCTCGGCAGTATCATCACTTTGGGATTCTGTACTTAGGTCGGTAGATGAAGTATCTGCACCTGTTGTAGATTCCGTTGCGCCAACGCTAATTCTAAAGGAGAAAGACTGCTTTGTAGAATCACCGGCTTCGGTGGAGGCGGTGCCCCGATTTCCCAAATCATGTAGAGTTGCCTCAATACGCTTTAAACCTGCTTTCATATAAATAACCTGAAATTTGCTGTCCCCAGTGGTATTGAATAATTCAGCACTGGGTCGTTGGGATTTATCGCTTTTGCCAATTTTGGCACAGATAATAATGCTGGTGCCAATTGTTAGCTATATAAAATTTATTGGCAATTAACGATCTCAATTATTCATTAAATATACTAAAGGAAATAGCTTTGGGTAAAGTCATTTTAGTCACAGGGCCAGCCAAATCTGGTAAAAGTGAATGGGCAGAAATGCTAGCAATGCAGTCAGAAAAAGCCGTTATTTATGTGGCAACAGCTACGGAAAACCCAGCCGATGCAGAGTGGCATAAACGCATTCAAGCACATCAAGAACGCCGTCCCCCGGAGTGGGTGACGCTTTTAGTACCTGTGGAATTATCTGCGACCCTTGCCGATGCCAAGCCAGATACCTGCCTGTTAATAGATTCTTTGGGGACTTGGGTAGCTAATCTTTTGGCACAAGATGAGGTTACTTGGGAAAATACTTTAGCAGAGTTATTAGCAACAGTAGAACTGGTGGCTGCTGATATGCTTTTTGTCGCGGAAGAGGTAGGTTGGGGCGTGATTCCAGCTTATCCTCTTGGTCGCCAGTTCCGCGATCGCTTGGGTTCTTTGGTACGCCAGTTAAGTACAATTTGCGAAGCTGTTTATTTAGTTACTGGTGGTCATGTGCTCAATCTCAGCGTTCTGGGTACACCATTACCAGCACCAAAATCTTAATTTAAAATTAAACATTCAACCTTAATAATTGCCCATCGAAAATTTAAGATTATGAAATGGCAACTAAACAAGAAGTTAGACGATATCTTGCCTACTGGTTTCAGTTAGGTAAGAAAGTAGTAACGAGCAATGGTCAAGCAAGCTTTTTGCCCCAACCAGTGCTAAACGGCGATCGCTATAGCGAAGAGTTTGAAGAGTGTTGGCAAAAAATCATCTCGCAGACTACAGGTGATTGTTACCTGGAGGGTACTTACGAAACCATTAGCGAATTGCTAACGCCCGTTTGGGAAATGTCGCCTTGCGGTCGTTGTGAGATGCCAGTACCCGTTCGCAGCTTGGGAATGCCAGCCTTGTTGTGTCCTTGTAATAATTTACCCGACTGGCCTAATACCGAACTACCAGCGCCACGATGCCCAATTAGTACCCAAGAGCAACTGATAGCAATCCGGGAGCGGCTGATCAATACACCAAGGTGACAGGTAATAGGTGCTAGGGGACAGTATGGGAATAGAGGGATTTTATTCGTGTGGAAAAATGGCTAAATATTTATGCGTTGGTACTTATGTTAGGGGACTGACGGCGAAATAGTTAAATGAAAATCTTACACTTAACCAATCTCAAGCTAAGAAACAAATTTCTTGGCTAACTAAATAGCTAAACAGAATTAATTACACATATTATTTCCTGTAACCTGTAACCTGTAACCTTTCATTCAGTATTATGGAGCAAAATCAGCATCAAGAGCGCCGCGCCGCCGATCAAGAGTTTCAAGAATCCCTCGAACAATTGGAGGATATCTTACAAGAGGATTCGACAGAGGATGAAGCAACGCCGACATCCCATAATGGTAGTACCAGCGAAGTTGAACCTGTTGAAGATTTGACAACTGTTGATTTAGCGGCTTTAGAAGATGCAGTTGCTGATATTGAAGAATATTTGGAAAAAAGGTCAAAATAAACGTGCTGAGGTTTCACATCTGTCTCAGTTGCCGTTGAGCTTCGTACAACATTAAAGCAGCTGCGATCGCCACATTCAAGGACTCTACTCCTGGACTCAGGGGTATTTTTACTTGCTTGTCTGCCATGCTGGCTAAATCTGCCGACAAACCAGCACCTTCATTGCCCAGTAAAATTAAACTGGGTTTTCGCCAATCTACATCCCAGTAAGTTAAATTTGCTGTTGGTAAGGTGGCGATTACCTGCATTCCTGCTTGCTGGCTTTGTTGCACTGTCGCTTTTAAATTTTCAGTCACCGCCATTGGTAAGCGAAACCATTGCCCAACCGAAGCACGTAAGACTTTGGGGTTATCTAAATCTACACTATCTCCACTTAGCCACAACCCTGATGCACCAGCCGCCGCCGCAGTGCGAATCATTGTTCCTAGGTTACCTGGATCTTGGATAGTCTCCAAAGCCAGGACTAAACCACTAAATGGCACTTGAGTTTGATGATCCCGTTTTGCCGTCGCGATTACACCATCTGGTTGAACTGTAGTAGCGATCGCCGCTAAAATTTCTTCACTGACAACTTCTGCTCGTTCACATCTGCTACAAACTTCTTCCCAGAGTGAAGGGTGGGCTATTTGCCATGCTGGAGTGCAACACACTGTTTCCAGTGGGTATTTCACCGCACAAGCTTCCTGCAACAGGTGCGTCCCTTCCAATAAACATAACTGCTGCTTATGCCTCTCTTTGGTAGAGTGCAATTTACGGATTTGTTTAACTAAGGAGTTTTGTAAACTAGTCAACATTGCTAAGTGCTGTAAAACCCTTTGGGCAGAGCTGCCTTTGTAGCCCGTGCTGAGTTTTTATTCACAGTCATGCGGAACCCGGGACTTGAACCCGGAAGCCTTGCGGCACTAGAACCTGAATCTAGCGCGTCTGCCAATTCCGCCAGTTCCGCTTAACATCGATATTTATCGACAATTTCTTATTATTGCCTAATTATTTATGTTTGTCAAGACACCAGGGAATAGAAGGAATTAATCACCAATGCCTCATGCCTAGTATCTAAGTAACTTAACCGTAACTTCACTGTGTATTGAGTTTTGCTCCAAGGATATAATTGAGCGTTTGTTCTGACTGGAATTGCCAAATGCTGATAAAGCTTGCTGCTACTTGTTTACAGTGCTGATTTCACATCTAGAACAAAATTTATTCCTGCAAGATATGGAGACAAAATGTAGACAAAATGTAGACAAACCAATTCTTTACTGTAGAATCGAAACCAACTTCTAACCTATAAAATTACGTATTTTTTTTGGAGGTAGGCTTATTAATCCTTCTAGCAGCTTACCAGATGCCAAGCTTTCTCCTGAAGCAGACTCCTCAGTCTTGCAAATATGGGGTGGGCATCCTTTGCGAGGGCATGTGAAAATTAGCGGAGCTAAAAATTCAGCATTGGTGATCATGGCTGGATCTTTGCTGTGTTCAGGTGATTGTCGCATCCGTAATGTGCCTTTATTAGCGGATGTCGAGCGGATGGGTCAGGTTTTATCAGCTTTGGGTGTGCGCTTAACACGACAAGGCGACATTTTAGATATCAACGCCAGCGAAATTACCACATCAAAAGCTCCCTACGAACTAGTTACCCAACTACGGGCAAGTTTTTTTGCCATTGGGGCAATTTTGGCACGGCTAGGAGTGGCACAAATGCCATTACCAGGTGGTTGTGCAATTGGTGCTAGACCTGTTGATTTGCATGTCCGAGGACTGCAAGCAATGGGAGCTGAAGTGCAGATTGAACATGGTATCTGTAATGCTTATGTCCCAGGTAGTAATGGCAGATTAAAAGGAGCCACAATTTACCTAGACAGCCCCAGTGTAGGAGCAACGGAAACTTTGATGATGGCCGCCACTCTCGCAGATGGTGAAACAATCATTGAAAACGCTGCGCGGGAGCCAGAAGTAGTCGATCTGGCAAATTTCTGTAATGCCATGGGAGCGAAGATTCAGGGTGCAGGCAGCAGTAAGATTACAATCGCTGGTGTTGCCCAGATGCATTCTATCGACTACAGCATTATTCCCGATCGCATTGAGGCAGGAACGTTCTTGGTTGCTGGAGCTATTACCCGTTCAGAAATTAGTCTGTCGCCAGTGTTACCAGACCATTTAATCCCAGTAATTGCCAAGCTGCGGGAAATTGGAGTGACGATTATTGAGGATGCGCCAGATTGCTTACGCATCCTGCCAGCAGAAACTCTCAGAGCCAGGGACATCGAAACCTTACCTCATCCTGGCTTTCCTACAGATATGCAAGCCCCATTTATGGCCTTGCTGGCATTGGCTGAAGGTGACAGCCTGATTAATGAATCTGTCTTTGAAAATCGCTTGCGTCATGCCTCTGAGTTGAATCGCTTGGGAGCAGACATTCGTGTTAAAGGCAATGCCGCTTTTGTTAGGGGAGTGCCAATGTTATCGGGCGCACCAGTAATAGGTACAGACTTACGGGCATCAGCAGCATTAGTTTTAGCAGGATTGGCAGCCGAAGGACAAACTACAGTTCAAGGATTACACCATCTTGATCGTGGCTATGACCAAATTGATCTCAAGTTACAGCAATTAGGAGCTAAAATCCTGCGCGTAGGCGAAGTGTCAACAGATGCAGAATTAGCTTCTAAGTAGCATTACTTCCCTATCTCTGGAGGACTGAGGACACTTCTCTGCGAGACGCTCCGCGCTAAGCGCAGCTATGCCGTAGGCTGTACGACAAGCTCAGTGCATCGCTGGGGACTGGGGACTGGTATTTTTTACTCAGGACTCAGCACTCAGCACTCAGCACTCAGCACTCAGGATCTCCCCACTCCCCATTCATATCTCGTTATACTAACTTTGGGAGGCTGTTGATATTTCGTTTTTCCAGCTGGCTACATCATGTCCTTCTTTAAAACTCCATTAATCGGTTTAAAAGCTGATTCATTTCGTCACCCATTAGACCTGGAAGCAACTAAATCTCTCAAGCAAATACCAGGTCTGGATATGATGGTGCGAAATTGGCTCGGACCAATGGCAGAACAGATTTTTTATGTAGAAAATATTGCCGCCAGTGTTCTGGTGGGTGAAAAACAATTACCCGATTTATACAAACTGTTATTAGAAGCTTGCAAAATTTTAGATATAGAACCTCCCCAGTTGTATATCCGCCAACATCCGGCTCCTAATGCCTACACCTTTGCTATGCGGGGTAAACAGCCGTTTATTGTGCTGCACACTTCTCTAGTTGATATCCTCACACCAGCCGAAATACAGGCAGTAATTGCCCATGAGTTGGGGCATCTTAAGTGTGACCACAGTGTTTATCTGACGCCTGTAAACTTATTAGTGCTAGCAGCTGCGATTGTGCCCAATGTCGGAGCTTTTATTGCCCAAGCGATACAGGCACAATTATTAGAATGGGTACGCTGTGCTGAGTTTACCTGCGATCGCGCCGCCTTGTTAGCTACCCAAGACCCTAAAGTTGTCATGTCGGTGTTGATGAAACTGGCGGGTGGTTCACCAACCCTAGCACCACAACTGAATTTAGATGCTTTCGTTGCCCAAGCTCGTGCTTACGATGATATTAGTAAAACTGAACTGGGTGAAATGGTCAAAGAAGCCCGCACATCTCAATTAACCCATCCGGTACCAGTACTACGAGCTAAAGAAATTGACCGTTGGGCAAGTAGTACAGAATATCAATCTTTATTGCAAAATCACGGGTTGAACTCTCAGGGTGAAGTTGTATCCAAGGGTGGGTGGCGCAATTGGTGAGCTTACCAGCTTTATCAAACGATCATCATTGCCAACCCATTAACTTGTTTGAATATGAACAGCTAGCAAAAAAGCATCTGTCTCAGATGGCTTTTGATTACTACAGCAGTGGCGCTGGGGATGAAATTACGCTGCGAGATAATCGCACTGCCTTTGAGCGAATCAAACTCAGACCTCGGATATTGGTAGATGTAAGCGATCGCTATCTTAGTACCTCTATTTTAGGGCAACCACTGCAACTACCTCTGTTAATTGCACCGATGGCTTTCCAATGTCTGGCTCATCCAGATGGAGAAGTTGCTACAGCACTAGCGGCAACCTCAGCAGGTGTGGGTATGGTGTTGAGTACCATGTCTACCAAAAGCATGGAAGAAGTGGCAACTGTAAATCACAAACAGAAGTCTCTGCAATGGTTCCAGCTTTACATCCACAAAGACCGAGGATTGACTCGTACTTTAGTAGAAAGAGCTGACGCCGCAGGTTACAAAGCCCTTTGTCTAACTGTAGATGCTCCTGTACTGGGACAACGAGAACGCGATCAGCGAAACGCGTTTACCTTACCACCAGGACTACATTTAGCTAACATCGCCAGTATTTCCGGGCTAGATATTCCCCAACAACAAGGGGAATCTGGATTATTTACCTATTTTGCTCAACAACTAAACCCAGCAGTAACTTGGCGTGACTTGGAATGGTTACAGTCTATCTCTCCACTACCTTTGGTAATCAAAGGAATTTTGCGGGGAGATGATGCTGTGCGTGCTGTGGAGTATGGAGCTAAGGCAATTGTAGTTTCCAATCATGGTGGCAGACAACTAGATGGAGCGATCGCCTCTTTAGATGCTTTAACTGAGATAGTAGCAGCAGTAGATGGCAGAGTAGAGGTGCTATTAGATGGAGGTATCCGCAGAGGTACAGACATTCTCAAAGCCCTAGCAATAGGAGCAAAAGCCGTAATGATAGGACGACCTATTTTGTGGGGACTAGCAGTAGGAGGACAAGCCGGTGTATCTCATGTCATTTCGCTGCTACAAAATGAGTTAAACGTGGCAATGGCTCTCAGTGGCTGTACCCAGCTACAAAATGTGGACTCTGGTTTAGTTACTTTAAACTAAACCAGAGTCCATTCAACTGGAATCAAATCAGATACCAAAAAAAATTTTGAATTTACTTGTTGCAAATTCACTCAATAGACTATAATAGTAAAGTTGCACCTAAGGGCGGGTGGCGAAACTGGTAGACGCACCACACTCAAAATGTGGCGGCCTTGCGGTCATAGGAGTTCGATTCTCCTCCTGCCCACTTCTAAAGATTTTAACTAGCGATCGTGAACTATGTAACCAAGACGAATGAAAGTCTTCTTTACTGATTTATTGACTTTTACTCAGCATTTCAAGTCAGATAGCTAGTGTAAACATATATGCTACATTTAGTGTATATTGTTTTTGTCTTAAGGAAAAACCAATACTATGCGACTGAAAAGATGGGAATCCCCCCGTAGAGAAGGGAGAAATGATAAAGGTAGAGGCGGTTCAGCCAGAAAACGACAACTCAAAAAACAAAGGCAGATGCTACGACAACAGCTAAAAGAAAATAATAAACCAGACAACATTCAAAATAATCGCCAGGGGGAAGAGAAAAAATCTTCCCCCTTTTTCTTAGAGAATTTTTAGTAGTTTAAGTTGTGTGCTTTATTAAAACGGCATCGTCAGCCTTGTTGTCAGACATCCATTTGCTCTCAATCTTCTTGCTACAATTCTTTTTACTACACTGTATTGCGTTAAGAAGAATTTGGTTTAATTGCAATACGTTAAAACACATTTCAGCTATTAGCCCATTGACCCAAAATTTATATTAGGACAAGTAGACAACGTAAAATTAAAAATTTTGATATTGAGGGGTTAAACCCCTCAAGGTTAATTACCCCAAAGTCTCTGCAAAAGTTAAAGATGGGGATGATTCCTCAAAGCATTAAAAAAAAATATCATTTGATTCCTAAAACTACAGTATTTTAAATCAAAATTGGTGATTCTCCATGTCATACCTCAGAGATTTGGCGACATGACAGTCTAGGTTTCGGTTTACTGTCAAAGTCATTTGGCTGTAATTAATATGATTATGTAAAATATTTGGCAAAATTGTAATGCTTGCGTAAAACAAGTTGCAGCAAAATATGAAATAATGATAAAGTTTGTTGTCAAGGATGTAACAAGTGTTTACTCACACAGTAAGCTAATATACGTTTATTAGAAATTCTAGTAATTTCAGGTAAACAACAAAATTACTGAGACAACGATTCATCTCCATGTGTTTACGTATGAGCATCTTACAAACCTGAAAAAGGAATCAAGGAGGCTATCTTACTTGATTTCTGAAATTTGGGAATGCCTTAGGTAATGTCTAGTTTTTATTCTTGACACAAGGAGTGATTTATGGTAGGAAGAACTTTTCTGCCTACTCAAAAAGTGCTTGATTTCCCTATTACTGCTTTGCGCTTTGATGATCAGATACAAACAATACTGAGGTGGGCGATCGCTCGTGAGAGTAAAGCTGTATGTGTAGCGAATGTACACATGCTAATGGAAGCTCACTGGAATCCAGAGTTTGCTAACGTACTACACAATGCAGATTTAGTGACCCCTGATGGTATGCCCCTAGTGTGGATGATGAGGTATATGGGGGCGCGTTACCAAGACCGTGTCGCGGGAATGGATCTTTTTCTAGCTTTGTGTGAGAAAGCGCAAACGCAAAATGTCAGTGTTTTCTTTGTTGGTTCGCAAACCGAAATTCTTTCTAGGATGAGAGAACGTCTAGAAAATGAATTTCCTAAGCTAAAAGTAGCGGCGATGGAACCTTTACCTTTTCGCCCTTTAACTGAGACTGAAGACGAGGCTTTAATAAATACAATTAACTCCAGTGGCGCTGGGGTAGTTTTTGTATCCCTGGGGTGTCCAAAACAAGAAAAGTGGATGGCTCAGCATCAAGATAAAATTCAGGCAGTCATGATTGGTGTAGGTGGGGTTTTCCCTGTTTATGCAGGCATTCAAAAGCGCGCACCCCGCATAGTTCGAGACCTAGGGTTTGAGTGGCTTTATCGCTGGGTTCAAGAGCCGCGTCGACTCTGGCGGCGTTATGGTACAACAATTCCGCCCTTTATTTGGTTAGCAACTAAACAGATGCTTTCATCAAGTCGTTTTGCAGGGGTTTTCCTGGGAACAGGTGACTGAAAGTTCGGTACTGTAGTGGTTTCATCCAAAGCACGAGTAACTTCTTCCCCTGTGCTTAATGTGTACTTATTCTGTACACAGTATGTCTAAATGTAAATACTTGCTTTAATGTGCTTATATAAGAATGCTGTAAATCAAGTCTTGTACAAAGTTTGGCTTTAATCTAATGCACTAACTTGATTGAAACATCGTAAAGTTGTTAACCCTTTAATTGGCAAGTCCGATAATGGAATCACCTGAAAAGTCATCAAATTTACGACAAAAGGCAGTTAAAGGAGTAGTTTGGTCTGCTATTGAAAGTTGGGGTAGTCAGGTAATTTCATTCGGTGTTTTCTTCTTACTAGCCCGTCTACTTGATCCAGAGGCTTTTGGTTTAGTTGCTTTAGCCAGCGTTTTTCTAAATTTCATTCAGTTGTTTGTTGATCAAGGATTATCCACGGCGATCGTCCAGCGTCAAGAATTGGAACCAGAACACCTGAATACTGCCTTTTGGACGAATATTGGTATCAGTACTCTATTGATAATCTTAAGTATTCTCTGCGCTGGCTTAGTTGCCGAGTTTTTCAGTCAGCCAGCACTGACACCGATTATCCGTTGGTTATCTTTCAGTTTTTTATTTAGTGCTTTCAGCAGCGTTCAACAAGCAATATTCCAACGTAAACTTGCCTTCAAAGCTCTTGCCATACGTACACTGTCCGCAGTAGTTGCTGGCGGTGTTGTTGGTATAACTATGGTGTTTATGGGATTCGGGGTCTGGAGTTTAGTTGGTCAGCAACTAGCCAATGGGTTGGTACAAGTCTTTACTCTTTGGGGAGTTAGCGATTGGCGACCAGGCTTTAAGTTTTCTATAAAACATTTCCAAGAATTGTTTGCATTTGGCATTAATGAAGTAGGATTCAATGTTTTCAACTTTTTTAGTCGTCGTGGAGATGATTTTTTAATTGGTTACTTCTTAGGCCCAACTGCTCTAGGTTACTACAGCGTCGCCTACCGTATCTTGCTAGTAATGACTCAGCTTTTGATAAGCACAACGAGCAAAGTTGCTTTGCCAACTTTTTCTAAGATGCAGCAAGACCCTGAGCGCATGAGACGTGCCTTCTACACTGTTACTCAACTATCTAGTTTTATTGCTTTTCCCATGTTTCTAGCTGTTGCGGCTTTGTCTCCTGAATTAATCAAGACTATATTTGGCAGTCAATGGTTACCGAGTGCGCCAGTAATGCGTGTCCTCACATTTGTAGGGCTTCTTCAGTCAGTTTCGTTTTTTAATAATTCAGTAATCTTAGCGTTGGGTAAGCCATCTTGGAGACTTGGCCTAACAGTCTTAAATTCCGTGGCTAATATTTTGTCTTATGTCTTGGTAGTTCAATGGGGAATTCTTGCAGTAGCATCAGCTTTTGTTATTCGAGCTTATCTGTTTTCACCCATTCCAGTTTGGATGATTCATAAATTAATTCGTATCAATTTAGGTACTTATCTTCAACAATATATTGCACCTCTGATAAGTTCCCTCGTAATGGTTGCTGTAATTTTGGGAATGAAGTATTTTTTAGGAACATCAATAAATTTATCGTTAGTATTGGCTATTTGTATTGTATTTGGTGCTGGAGCATATATAACAATGATTCGATTAAGCGCACCAAGTCTTTTTAATAAGGTTATTAATTTAGTTAAAATTCCTGCTTTTGAAAAAACGAGGTAATTATATAGATTTTTACTTTGTAATAAACAACATTTCAAAGCAAAACAACCAAACTAAAAAGAATAGGACTCTTCTCATGTATATAACTCTTCATAAAAAAAAGATAGCTAAGTTGATTAAATCAGTTTTTCCCAAAAATACAATTGAAATTAGTCGTAAACATAGTAATAAAATAAAAAACAAATTATTGCATTTGCTACTGCGAATTGCAGTAAAATCAGAATTACTAAGTTCTCTTTATTATGCTGTTTTTTCAAGTGCTTTTGCTAAAGAACATCGAGGTTGTATATATGGTCAATTAAAATATCTTGAAGGCTGTCTAGCTAGTCAGGAAAGCCAATATCTATTACGACGTAATATTCATCGACTGGAAAAAGGTTTACTGATGCAACCTCGACGTGATGTCTTTGCAACAGACTATATTTTGGAGACTTTTCAAAGCTATGAAAAGGTTTTAGTAGGATGGGATAATTATACTGATTCAAGTGAATTAGGTTGGGCTTATGACGTATTATCAAAGTATTTTACGGTTGTTGCTTCTCATCCAGTTATTGATGAGGTAAGAAAAAAATTTTTAGCTCTCAAACCTGTGACTCCAGCAGAAGTTCCTCGTATCCCATACAAACGGGATTTGAGCAAGCCTGCATCTGTAAGTTATGAAGATTTACTAGAACTTTCTTATCGGCGTCGGTCTGTTCGCTGGTACTTGCAAAAACCCGTACCAAGAGAGCTAATAGACAAAGCAATTACAATAGCTGCTCTTTCTCCAAGTGCTTGTAATCGACAACCTTTTGAATTTAGAGTTTTTGATGAACCAAAAATAATCCAGAAAGTTGCCTCTATTCCAATGGGAACTCAGGGTTTTAGCCACAACTTTCCAGTAATCGTAGTTGTAGTTGGTAAATTAAGAGCATACTTTAGCGAAAGAGACCGTCACGTTATTTATATTGATGGATCTCTGGCCTCTATGTCTTTTATGTATGCTTTGGAGACGCTAGGTCTCAGTTCCTGTCCTATTAACTGGCCTGACATTGATTTGAAAGAGAGAGAAATGGCGACATTACTTGGACTTGAGCCTGATGAGCGTCCTATCATGTTGATATCGTTAGGATATCCTGATCCAGATGGTATGGTAGCCTATTCACATAAAAAGTCTCTTAACCAACTTCGTAGATATAGTTAAATAATTTTGGCAAATTTTTGCTAATAAATTAAGGATCTACATATAGTTGTTAGGTTGAGCGAAAACATACACAAAACTATTTTAATGGAGTAAAAAATGATTGTTGAAATTAGAGGTGTCAATTTTAAAAACAAAGGAGCAGAGTTAATGCTTCATGCCGTTATACAGAAGCTTTCTGATTGGGATGAAGAAAATATTGTAGCAATTCGTCCTAAAATTGGAACGTATCGGCAGAGGTCTCAACTCGGACTCTATCAACTTCTTACTTCAGATAAAAAAATCCCTTTTTTAAACTCAGCAATCAATGCCATTAATTATGTAATCCCTCGAAAATTAAGGCACTCATTAGGATTATTAATTTATCCAGAGATTGACGCAATTTTGGATGCTTCTGGTTTTGCCTATTCCGATCAATGGAACTTACAACAAACAGTCGTAATGGCAAGTTTAGCAAAAAAATGTAAGAAGGAGGGCAAAAAGGTTGTTTTATTACCCCAAGCGTTTGGTCCTTTTGAGAATCCACAACTTAAAAAAGCTTTTGTTGAGTTATTAGATAATGCAGATTTAGTTTTTCCAAGAGATGAAATTTCTTACAAATATCTCATGGGTTTAGGAACTAACTCTTCGCGTATTAAGATGGCTCCAGATTTTACAAATTTGGTTCAAGGACGTGTTCCCGAATACTTTGATAGCACCATAAAACGTGCCTGCGTCATTCCCAACACCAGGATGCTTGATAAAACTTCAGATGATGTTCAATCCAAGTATCTTTACTATTTAGAAACTTGTATAAATTTTTTTACAGAAATGGGGCCGAAACCATTCATTTTAGTCCATGATACCACTGATAATAGTTTAGTATCAGATTTAAAATCTAAATTTGGTGAGTCACTTGAAGTGATATTAGAAAGCAATCCTTTATACATTAAAGGTATACTTGGAAAATGTCACGTAGTAGTTAGTTCTAGGTTTCACGGTTTAATTAGTGCACTTTCACAAGGAATTCCTTGCTTAGCAACTGGGTGGAGTCATAAATACCGGATGTTATTGGAGGACTATAATTGCGTAGAGTGTTTAGTTACTTCATTTGAGTCACAAGAAGAAATTAGGCATTATCTCAAATTAATTACTGAAGAACAAAGTCGTTCTGAGCTAATTGATAAAATCATCAAAGCAGGTTTAGAGCAGAAAAAGTTATCCTGTGATATGTGGTCTGAAGTTTATGAGGTATTGAATTGTTAACAAAATTCGTTAACACCGGAATTACCAAAATTGTCAAATAATGTTCATTGTAAAACATCTGAATCAGTAACTAGTTTTTTGTAACTTAACTAGAAAAACTTCTTTTTTTATTCATTTGGTTAGAAAATTCCAATGGAAAATAGAGAATCCTCTTGTTTGGATAAACTTTTCGTTTCAGTAATAATTCCTGTTTTCAATGATACAAAACGGTTAAAAACATGTTTATTAGCTTTAGAGAGACAAACCTATCCAAAAGAGCTTTATGAAATAATTGTAGTTGATAATGCTTCTAATGAAACTATTGGGGATGTAGTTAATGAATTCGGTCAAGTAAAAGCGACTTATGAAGGTATCCCCGGTTCTTACGCAGCTAGAAACAAAGGCATTGCAATTGCTAAAGGTGAAGTTTTAGCTTTCACCGACTCAGATTGTATTCCAGCTTTGGATTGGATTGAAAAAGGTGTAAAACATTTACTGAGCACTTCCAATTGTGGATTGGTTGCTGGTAGGATAGATCTCTTTTTCCAAAACCCAGACAAGCCTACATCTGTTGAAATTTTTGAAAAAATAGAACTAAATTTTCCTCAACAGGAAAAATTGCAAGAACTAAATTATGGCATGACTGCAAACATTTTCACATTCAAACACGTCTTTGAGCATGTAGGTTACTTTGATAGTACTCTTAAATCAGGTGGCGATCGCGAATGGGGACAAAGAGTTTTTGCAGCTGGTTATGAGCAGGTATATGCTGATGATGCTTGTGTAAATCATCCAGCAAGACACTCATTTTCTGAGCTACGTAAAAGAGTAGCACGTCTTACTGGTGGAAAATTTGACAGAATGATGAATCAAAAGCCTTCACCAATAGAAATCGCAGTTGATATAGTAGAAACTTTCAAGCCTCCTTTTAGAAGCTTATATCGTGCTTGGACTAATCAAGAATTAAAAAACAATCAACAAAAGCTACAGTTGATTTTAGTGATGTTTTTTGCAAGATACATCATAATTTCTGAAAAAATTCGTCTTTACTTGGGTGGGATATCTGCAAGAGGATAGTCCTGATTAATAGTTTTTCCGTGAGTTCAGTTCCAATATTCATTTTATATTTTAACCACGCACAAACAATGAGTAACTCCAAACAATCTGCAACCTTCAATAAATCATCTATGCTGACTGATACTCCTTTAGTGAGCATAATCATAGGTAACTATAACTACGAACGATTTGTTGGACAAGCAATAGATAGTGCGCTAAAGCAAACTTATCGAAATATTGAAGTTATAGTAGTAGATGATGGATCTAAAGATAAATCTCGAGAAGTTATTGCTCAGTATGGTGAACAAGTAATTCCTATTTTAAAAGAAAATGGTGGACAACCTTCAAATTACAATGCGGGTTTTGCTCAAAGTAAAGGTGAGATTATTTGTTTTTTAGATTCGGATGATATGTTTGTGCCGGATAAAGTAGAAAAAGTAGTTAAAATATTTAACTCATCGGAGGAGATTGGTTGGTGTTTTCATAGTATGCAATTAATTGATGTTGACAACTATCATCTATCTGTAACTAATACACCAAATTACATAACACGTGAATGTGATTTTCGTCCATTGATTAATGTAGGCAGAATTCCTCCCCATATTCCACCTTGTTCTGGTCTTTGCTTTAGGCGATCGCTTTTAGAAAAAATTCTTCCCATGCCTGCTCCAAAAATAATTACAAACAATGATTACTATGTCAAATTTATGGCAGTAGGTCTAAGTAAAGGTTTTATCTTAAGTGATGCATTAACACTTCAAAAAATACATGGTAATAACGCAGCTACGCTTAGGAAGGATAGACAAGATCAGAAAGCTAGAAAATTCATGTATACATCTCTTTGGATTAAACAAGAATTTCCTAATTTCTACAAATTTGCTAATAAGTTAATGGCAGTTGGTATAGCGTTGAATTTGGAAGCTGGTAACAAGGATTCTGAAAATATTAAAACCATTAAAAACTATCTATCTTCGATTTCTAATAGAGAGAAACTGAATATTTACTCACGGGTGGCATATTATTACTTAAAGTCACTCATAATTCGTTAATTATAGCTTAATATTTATGCCCAATTTGATTATATTCACTGGTCGCCTCCTACCCAAATCAGAAACTTTTATCCGTTCTCAAGGAGAATGTTTACAGAAATTGACTCCTTACTACGTAGGCGCACGGTTAGTTAAAGAATTAACTTTACCGCCAGAACGAATGATTGTCATCAATCAGGGTAGTTTGTTGGGAGCAACACAAGAGCTTATTTTCAAATTCTTTGGTTTTGCACCAAAATTATATCAGCAAGTCAAGCAGTTGCATCCTGTTCTGCTACATGCTCATTTTGGAGTATGTGGAGCTTTAGCTCTTCCGTTGGTAAGGTATTTGCAAATACCACTAATTGTCACCTTTCATGGTCTTGATGCCACAATGACAGATGATTATGCTCGAGGTGAATCTATTAGTACTCGGGTTTACCTCAAACGTCGAGAAGCACTCAAACAAAAGACGCGGTTGTTTATTGCTGTATCTGAGTTTATCAAAGCAGAACTTATTAAGAAAGGTTTTCCGTCAGATAGGATATTGGTGCATTACATCGGTGTAGATACAGAACTATTTCAACCAGACCCAACGGTGAATCGTGAATTAGTGGTACTGTTTGTTGGACGGTTAGTTGAAAAAAAAGGCTGTGAATATCTCATCCAGGCAATGGCTAAAGTACAGTCAGTTATTCCTGATGTGAAATTAGTAATTATTGGCGATGGTCCTCTGCGGTCAGATTTAGAAGCGCTAGCAGCAAAATTACTTAGCCAATACAAGTTTCTAGGATTTCAGCCGTCAGATATTGTTAAAAGTTGGATGAATCGGGCCCGATTACTTGCTGCACCAAGTGTCACTGCTATCCAAGGAGATTCGGAGGGACTACCTATTGTTATTCTTGAAGCTCAAGCTATGGGACTTCCTGTAATTAGTACAGTTCATGCAGGTATACCAGAAGCAGTAATTCATCAAGAAACTGGGTTTTTGGCAGCAGAGAGAGATTCACAAACGCTTGCTGAATATATTTTGCAGTTATTGAAAGATCCGCAACAGTGGCAGCACTTTAGCTTAAAGGCGCGAGAACATATGCAAACTAACTTCGATAAATCTAAGCAAATCCAACTTTTGGAAGAAATTTATGAAGCAGTCTTAAGAGATAATATTTAGATAATTCTTTGGAAAATAAAAACTGGTTTTTGATAAAAGTTTATGCTTAAACAATGTATTGAAAAGTTTTAATTAGTATTAAACATGTTCGCTTAATTTGTTAATTTAACGTGAGTTCGACAACTATCAAAAACCCCTCTCCAAACCTCTCCCCTGCCAGAAGAGAGGCTTTGAAACCTTAATTTTTAGTTCAAAACCAGGGAGATTTTTGCCCCTCTCCGTGTCGGAGAAGGGTTGGGGTGAGGTTCATCGAATTCACGTTAATTTAATAATGTCGAAATAGTCTTTTATTACATAGTGCTTTTCATTGAACAAGTCAGCTAATTTTGCCAAGGCTAGATTAAAAGCAGTATAGTAGTGGGTTAAATCTATGAAGTGTCTAAAAACTTTAGTTTCTGCCTACGCCTGTAGACCCAATATGGGATCTGACCCTGGTATCGGCTGGAATACTGTCAGGGAACTAGCTAAAAAACATCACGTATGGGTGCTTACTCGTAGTGATAATCGTCCTTACATCGAGAGTGAAATCGAAAAAGACTCAATAACTGGGTTAAATTTTTTTTATTATGATTTACCTGGTGCTAAGTGGTGGAAAAAGGGTCTTTTGGGAACTCATTTACATTACTATCTATGGCAATTACGAGCCTATTTCATAGGACGGAAACTACATGCAGAAATTACCTTTGATATAGCTCAACATGTAACTTATGTGACATATACTTCCCCTAGCTTTATCTCTTTGTTACCAATTCCCTTCATTTGGGGTCCAATTGGAGGCGGTGAGTCTGCACCTGATGCGTTTTGGCACGACTTTAATACTCGTGGCAAAATTTACGAAATGTTGCGAAACTTGATTCGTTGGATTAAAGAGCGTGATCCATTCTTGCATCTAACGGCTAAGAATAGTGTCTTAGCTTGGGGTATGACTCAGGATACAGCAGAGAAATTGCAAAAAGTAGGCGCTGCTAATGTACAAGTTTTTTCTCCTATTGGTTTACCTCAGCCTGAGATAGCACGCCTTTCTCAATGTGCTATGCCAGAGGCATCTCCAGTCAGATTCTTAAGTATCGGCAGATTGTTACACTGGAAAGGATTTCATCTAGGCTTAAGAGCATTTGCTCAAGCAGCCCTGCCAAATGCCGAATACTGGATTATCGGAGATGGCGCAGAAAGCAAATATCTGCAAGCTCTGGCCGAAAAACTAGGTGTTGTCCACCAAGTGAAATTTTGGGGTAAACTACCACGAGATAAAACTTTTCAACTACTAGGAGAATCTCATGTATTAGTTCATCCCAGCCTGCATGAGTCCGGAGGTTTCGTTTGTATGGAAGCAATGGCCGCAGGTCGGCCAGTAATTTGTTTGGATTTAGGAGGCCCAGCTTTACAGGTAACACAAGAGACAGGTTTCAAAGTTCCCGCTCATACTCCAGAACAAACTGTGCATGATTTAGCTGAGTCTATGACTCGTTTAGCTCAAGACCCAAATTTGTGTATGTTCATGGGAAAAGCTGCTCAAAAACTGGCTAAGGATAATTTTTCTTGGGATGTAAAGGGTCAACTTTTAGCTCAAGCCTATGCAAAAATTTTTAGTTCCCAAAAGAGTTTGACATCTCCAACTACGATTCGACCGTAAAATATTACATTATGCGTATCCTTAGTGTACATAACAACTATCAAATTCGTGGCGGTGAGGATGAATCCCGCGAGTCAGAGGAACGCCTATTACGGGAAATGGGTCATGAAGTTGATGTCTACCAAGAACACAATGATCGGGTAGCAGCTATTGGCGCTGTACCGATGGCACTTAGAACTGTTTGGTCAACAGAGTCTTACAACATAGTTAAAAAAAAACTTAGGCGATCTGACTGCGATTTAGTCCATATCCAAAATTTTTTCCCCCTGATTTCCCCATCTGTTTACTACGCAGCCAAGTCAGAAGGTGTACCTGTAGTCCAGACACTAAGGAATTACCGCCTCCTTTGTCCTAATGGCTTATTTTTCCGTGATGGGCAAGTCTGTGAAGATTGTCTGGGGAAGTTTGTTCCCTATCCTGGAGTTTTACATAGCTGCTACCGCGAAAATCGCCCAGCAACGATCGCAGTAGCAACAATGTTAACGTTACACCGTGCCAAACGTACTTGGACGGAAATGGTAGATGTTTATATTTCCCTAACTGAGTTTGCACGGCAAAAATTTATTGCAGGTGGTCTACCCGCAGAAAAAATTGTGGTCAAACCTAACTTTGTACATCCTGATCCAGGGATGGGAGAAGGTTCCGGCGGCTATGCACTGTTTGTGGGCAGACTTTCTGTAGAAAAGGGACTAGATACCTTGCTTGCTGCTTGGCAACTTTTAGACAGAAAAGTTCCTCTAAAAATTATCGGGGATGGCCCCCTGGCTCCTCAGGTGCTAGAAGCAGCAAAAAGTCTACCCCAGGTGGAATGGCTAGGACGTAAACCGATGTCAGAAGTACATAAATTGATGGGAGAAGCAATGTTTGTAATTTTTCCCTCCAAATGGTACGAAACTTTTGGTCGGGTAGCAGTTGAAGCTTTTGCCAAAGGTACCCCTGTAATTGCGGCTAATCTTGGGGCGATCGCAGAATTAATAGAATCTGGTCGAACAGGCTTACATTTCTCTCCTGGTGACCCAGAGGATCTAGCATCTAAAGTACAGTGGGCTATAGCAAATCCAATTGAGCTTGCTCAGATGCGCCAAGAAGCACGAGCTGAGTTTATAGCCAAGTACACAGCGCGGCAAAACTACCATCGAGTAATGGAAATTTACGAACTGGTTTCTAGTCGCAAGCTCTCATAAATTTAAATTAAGGTCAATAACAGCCAAAAAATAAAATTAAAACCAAGTATCTGATAAAGGCTTTAAACCTGAGCTTAAACACTAAATCAATCACTACGAACAATGATTTAAGATTGCTATTTGTTTCAACCCTTTTTTTCAATAGCAGAGGCGTAATTACTTAAATAAATTTAACAACAAATTATAGTAGGTAGAAAATAAGATGCTAGGAGAGACAAGTGTTTCAACGACTAATTCTGCAAAAAAGTTTGTACTTGCCGATAAATTTTTAACCTGGCATAGCTGGGTTCTTCTAGGTTATGCCCTTTGTGGCAGAGGTTTTTCTTACTGGGGTATTCCCCCTGCTTACATTGGTGAAATTACTCTGTTTTTTGGGTTGATAACTTTAAGTATTAATAAATCCATTCCCAAAATACTCAAACTACCTCAAACCTGGTTTCTAATAATATTTATGCTATGGTGTTGCATCAACACTATACCCTATTTCCCTCAATATGGCTTAGACTCAATACGTGATGCTGCTTTGTGGTATTACTGTTCTTTTGCCCTCATAATTGCTGCATTATTGGTTGGTAAACCACATCGATTTATTTTTATAATTAACCAATATGAACGGTTTAGCAGAATTTTTATTATTCTCATGCCATTCATTTGGTTTATATCAAGAACAATATCATTACCCCGGGTGCCAGGTTCAAGTCTTGAGATAATTACTCTTAAACCTGCTGACACTATGACTCACTTGTCTACAATCACCGCTTTTTTTATCGGGTCAAATCTATTAAGATTGCAATCTTCGTTTTTTATACTAGGTTTTTTAATAAATTTAGCTGTTGTTGGTATTAATGCAAATAGAGCAGGGATGTTGGCATTTCTCAATGCTTTTTTTATCATCAGTTTTACTAAGTATAAAAGTAGTAAAATTTGGAAAATATTAACAATTTTAGTATTTATAATACTGTTAGTATTTATAACAAATCCAGAAATATTTGAACCTTTATTTGTAAGAATAAGTAGTATTTTTCTTAATAATCAAACAGGACAAGGAACAAAAGAATATCGATTAGAGTGGTGGACTTATCTAATCAATACTACTATTTTCGGTGATTATTTCTGGACTGGTAGAGGATTTGGCTTTAATTTGGGTGCTGGAACTGGCTTTGATCCTTTAGGTGATGGCAGAGTTCGCAATCCACACAATGGACATGTAACTGTTCTCGCTCGTGCTGGTGTTCCTGGCCTCGTTCTGTGGCTACTGATTCAATTAAGTTGGGCTGGAACCATACTAGCCAAATATTTGCAATGCAGAGCAAAAGGACAAACAAAATGGGCTGGAATATTTTTGACGCTGCTTGCTTACTGGGTAGCGTCAATGACTGTCACAACATTTGAAGTAATTATTGAAGGGCCTACAGGTGGTATTTGGCTCTGGACAATGTATGGTGTCGGTTTAGCAGCAATCAAAATTTACAAAACTCATCCTGAAATTCTTACTTAAAACATATGCTTGTAAATTTATGAATCTTCTGATTTCTGCATACGCTTGTGAACCAGGTCAAGGTTCTGAACCAGGAGTAGGCTGGAATGTTGCCCGGGAAGTGAGCAAATATTGTCACGTTTGGGTCTTAACATCAAATTGCCACCGCTCAGGTATTGAGGCTGAACTTGCACGTAACCCAATACCTAACCTACACTTCGTTTACATAGAC
The DNA here is from genome assembly GCA_015207155.1 of Nostocales cyanobacterium LEGE 11386. Taxonomy (GTDB): domain Bacteria; phylum Cyanobacteriota; class Cyanobacteriia; order Cyanobacteriales; family Nostocaceae; genus LEGE-11386. Next base: position 22,623 of record JADEXK010000056.1, read on the forward strand.
CCTTTTGGCTGGATTATAGATTGGAGTCCAAAAGGAAAGCACACACAAAAATGGGTTTATTTTCATTACTACCTCTGGCAAATTAGGGCATATTTTGTCAGTCGCTCACTGCACCAAGATATTTGCTTTGATATTTCACATCATGTAACCTATGTTAAATACTCTAGTCCCAGTTTTCTTGCACTTTTACCGATTCCTTTTATCTGGGGTCCTGTGGGAGGTGGAGAATTAGCGCCCAAAGCCTTTTGGCAAAACTTTAGCTGGCGTGGCAAAATCTACGAATCTCTGCGAAATCTAGCCCGCTTGTTTGGGGAAAATGACCCCTTTGTTCGCCTGACTGCTAGGCGTAGTATTTTAGCTTGGGCAACAACAAAAGATACAGCTCAACGACTGCACCAAATGGGTGCAAAAAATGTCCAAATTCTTCCTGAGTCAGGTTTATCAAAAGAGGAAATTCAGCAACTTGCCCAGCATAATTATTCTGATATTTTACCAATTCGGTTTATTAGTATGGCAAGATTGTTGCATTGGAAAGGGTTTCATTTGGGAGTGCAAGCATTTGCTAAAGCAGATTTACCTCAAGATACAGAATACTGGATTTTGGGAGACGGGCCTGAACTAGAACGATTAAAGACTTTTGCAGAAGAACTTGGTGTTGCTAACCAAGTTAAATTTTGGGGTAGACTATCCAGGAATGAAACTTTGTGTAAACTTAGCGAGTGCGCGGTGCTAGTTCACCCTAGCCTGCATGATTCTGGAGGTTGGGTTTGCTTAGAAGCAATGGCAGCAGGTTGTCCAGTAATTTGTTTGGATTTGGGAGGTCCATCTGTTCAGGTTACGGAAGAAACTGGCTTTAAAATTCAGGCAAATACACCTGAAGAAGCAGTACAAGGTATTGCTAAAGCAATGTTATTTTTGGTTAAAGACCCAGGGTTGAGATTGCGTATGGGTGAAGCAGGACAAAAGAGAGTAAAAGATGTTTTTAGTTGGGAAACTAAAGGCTTTTTTCTCTTTCAACTATATAAAGAAATCTGCACTCAGCAATAGATACCTAACCTGACAAACTTTGATAATATTGCCAGGTTATGTCTCATTTAAGTAAACGAAAGTTTGTAATGCACTGGCAAGCCTAAAATAATGTAATAGATTTTGTAGGTTTGGTTGTTCGCGTCAGCGTCGCGTAGCGAAGAATGAGACTCAGCATCTTGATTATTGTTTGGTCATGCCTACGGCAACGCGTTGCTCAATCCAACCTACTAGCGCGACAAGCTTAATTTACTGGGTTGAGTAATCATACAATAGTTTTATTTCGGACTTTCTAGGTTTTTTGGACCCACGATATTTAACCCAGACGCGTTACTACGTCTAGCACACTACATTAATCTTGCCCCGTCCGGGTCAAGCATGGGTGCAGGAAGAAAGGGAGAAGGATTTTCTGTAACTCCAATCTATTACCTCCTGGCCTTTTCTACCGCTTCCTAGTTCCTAGCTCTTTTACATTTATTACTGGTATACGCAGTTCATGACGACTACTTACTTGTAGACCATTTATATTCAGCTTAAAAAAACAAGCATGAAGCTGTTAATTTTACATAATCGCTACCGATTTGCAGGTGGAGAGGATAGGGTAGTTCAGGAAGAGAAAAACCTATTAGAAGCCAACGGGCATGAAGTGATTTTATTGGAAGAAAATAATCACAGAATTGCCAATATTTGGGATACAACTGTTGCATCGGGAAAGGCTATCTACTCTTTCGCAGCTAAAAAGCAGGTTAAAGCAGCAATAAGTCGCTTTTGTCCCGAAATAGTCCACGTGCATAACTTTTTCCCGCTCTTTTCTCCTTCAGTCTACGATGCTTGCCACAGTGCCAGAGTACCTGTTGTGCAAACTCTGCACAACTATCGACTTGCTTGTCCTAAAGCCATGCCGTTTCGAGAAGGCAAAATTTGCGAAGATTGTATTGATACGTTAATACCTTGGTCTGCAATTGTACATGGCTGTTACCGCAACTCCCGTCTCCAAAGCTCGGTTGTGGCAGCAATGACTACCTACCACCGACTAAGAGGTACTTGGCATGAGCGAGTAGATGCTTATATTGTTTTTACACAATTTCAAAAAGAAAAGATGGCTCAGGCTGGATTACCAGCAGATAAAATCCACATCAAACCAAATTTTATTTTTCATAGCGATTACTCTGACAAATATGGTAAGCGTGGTAGCTACTTACTTTTTGTGGGTAGGCTATCAGAAGAAAAAGGAGTTTCAATTCTGATTGATGCTTATATCCAAAACGACTTATCTATACCTCTAAAAATTGTTGGTGATGGGCCGTTATACCAGGTTTTGCAAGAGAAAGCCCTGCACACAGGCTATGGAAAATTAATTGAATTTCTAGGATTTCAGGACAGAGAAACAGTTTTCGAATTAATGTATGATGCAGATTTTTTAGTGTTTCCTTCTATTTGGTATGAAGGTTTTCCTTTAACAATCATAGAAGCTTTTGCTTGTGGTCTACCTGTGCTAGCTCCTAAACTAGGTAGTATGGCGGAAATTGTAGAAAATGGTGTAAATGGGTTACATTTTCAAGCAGGAGATTCTGTAAGTTTGGCAGCAAAAATTAAATGGGCTATAGATAACCCCAACGATATAATTTGTATGGGAAAGAATGCTCGCCATACTTATGAAAGTAAGTATACTCCTGAAACTAATTATCTGCAATTAATGGACATTTACCAACAAGTTATTAAATAGTCAATAAAGCTCTTATACAAATAAAAAAATAATTTGCAAAATTGTAAATCACAGCTAGAGAATAAGATAATTCAGTTAATATTGCGTTGAAAAACAAACCCAAAATTAACTGAATTTTATTTCCTAATAGTATGTAGTGAGTGCTTTAGCCCTTACTACAGACTTTTATTTTTTTCAACTACTTGTTTTGAGGATTTATTGACTTCGCAAAGTAATTAAATCTAAACTTCGTACATTAGGTACAGTCACCTTTCCTCTACGCATCACAGCATTACCCACATATACATTATTGACATTACTATTTGAGCGATACATTTTCATTGTTTTGTCTCCTGCTTGGGCAAGTTCCTCCACAAAGACTGTTACCGCAAAATTCTCTGCTGCACGACCACCTTGTGGGTTTGATACTTTGTAACCGTTAGGAAGGGTAACCTCAAATCTATTGTCTGTAAAGTTGCTGACAGCTATTCCCCAAGACCCATCAGGATTTTTAGCACTAGCGACAGTAATTCGTGGCTTTTTACCGTAAGTCCAGGTCATATTGCCGTCTAGGGAACTTACACTTTTTCTGAATACTGCCCCCAAGTCAAATGTCTTGCTGAGTTGGAGAAAGTAGTAATACTTCTGAAAAATATCATAACGAAATGGATTAAACGAATAACGAATCAGGCGTGTCGCATTATCGTTGGGGTCTGCCGTTGCATGACTAATAAACCAAATCCAGTGGCTAACTCTATGGTTCATGTCATTGAGAAACCGAGAAGCAGCAGCAGCAGCGTTTAATGCATCCCCTGGTTCTTCTGGACCGTTAGTACCAGCTTCTGTCATCCAATATTCTTTATCTGTTCCCTCAATCAAATTGGAGATACTTGATCTCGCCGCCATATTATAGGAGTGGGTTGAGATTCCGTCCAAAACTTTCCAAGCTTCAGGGTCTTGTTTTATAGCTTTGATCACTCGATCTGCTACAGCATCAGCATTTGCTAGTTCTGGGGCGATAATTTTCACGTCTTTCAACCCACGATTATCAAGCTCTTTACGCAGATCCTTGATTATGATGGGCCACTGAGCATCTGAAAATCTTATAGGACGGTCGTTTGGTTCATTTAAAATGCCTGTAGCATGAATTTCTACTCCATTTTCTTGCTTCACTTTATATATGAAATCTGCTAAGAGTGCAGCATAATTTCTGATTTGAGAGTCACGAATGTAGCCACGTCCATTAGAAGAACCCATATATGCGGGAATTTTTCTGGGAGCGAGTAGCAATGTATTACAGCCATTCGCTAAAGCATCGGAGATAAATCTCGAGTTTACGAAAGGTTTTACAAATTTAGAAGTATCTTCCACGCCAGGTTTAGGTGCGTATTGAGAGGGGTCAAACCATAATCTGACGATTTTAAATTTTATGTCGGTGCATACAAGTTTTTGCAGCATATTTTTTTCAGATTGTGCCAGCTTTGAATATCTTAAGCCGCCATTAATTGTTTGACTAGAACCTAAGCCTTGAAGTGCTTGTCTTGCTCCTTGTTTAACTGTAATCGTAACAGGTGTATTTGCCAACGTATGACCTGATGGCTGAGTTAAAAAAACAGAAGATGCAAGAAATGAACACAAAAGAGAAGTATGCTTATTCATGATAAAAATGCTGGAACAAATTAAGTTGACAACACTAAAGATTTTGCTTTTTTTTAGTTCCTTTGTATTAGAGGAACTGTGTAAATTGGAGTGGAAGTACAATTGTGTTTGAGGTTAACTCACTATTTGCATAAGCAGTGTTAGAAAAAATACGTAAATGTCATGCAAAAAGCATTCTACAGGCAGGTAAAATTTGATAGATAATTTTCAAAACCTTATGCAAAAAGGCTTTTTGGACATTTGTCTGCGTTGGATGACAGGCATAATATCAACCATTAATCTTTAGACGATTGTGTTGTTTTCAATTTAATTCAATGTGATATCTAACAACACAATTCTGCACCTCTATACAGAAAGTTTGATCAATTGATGGGTTGTTAATTACCTTTAATCACATGCTTTTATAAATTAGCTTATGATAAAGTTAATCTGCTTTAATAACCCAAGAGTGCTTTACTTGATAAGTAGTCATCACTGCTATTTCCGATTCAATTGACATTAAGGAAATAGCTTGTCATAACACAGTATTTTTTGATGTTTATTGACTCAATAGCTTGAAGGATATAGTCACCTCATCAAGGATGAAACTGAAGTTTGCACATAGTTTGCTATATCCAAGCGGGGAATAGTTTATTGCTTCTAGCAGTAATCAGAAGCGATTGGTAAATACCGTACTGAACTTTATCTTGTAGACGTTCCCTTAGGCTCAAATCGAAGAAATACCTTGTCCAAAGTGCGGGTGGCTTGTAAGTTTGAATAAAAAGCCTTTCTTCCACTTGTTTCGTAATTGGTTTTAGCCCAGGTTCAGCCTCTATTTTTTGCAAAACTTCTTTGGGAAGCTCTGTACCTAGAAGATTCTTAGCTAAGAGCATACCAAGCAATAATCTCCGCCAACAACCTAATAGCTTGGCTTGCTCTATGACCCAATCCCAATTCATCTCTGGCGAAATACGAATGAGTGCAGCAACATCACTAATCAAACTCAGCTTGTTCCAACGATCCCTGCAAGCATGTACACAGAGAAATAAAAGGTTATCTTCTGGTGATAGGTTGATTACTGTTTTACCTGCCAAGGATATTGCCCTATGACGCTCCCACAGGCGTTCATGTGCAATGGGAAAAGATAGATATTTCTGCAACAGTTGCCAGTGAAGATCTAAATTAACCCCTGTATGTTTGTGTGTGTAGTTATTATCCTTGCAGAATGGAGATTGTAGCCTGGCAACTTCTTGGTCTCGAGTATGATTGTATGTATTTTGAAATCCCTGAGCAACCAACAGATCCCTAGCTACTATGGCATCTTGCGGGCGAACTAAGATATCTATGTCTGTGAACTGTCGGAGTGCAAGATTATTGTAGACTGAGACAGCAAGAATAGCTCCTTTGATGGGGATTATGCTGAGGTTGTGGGATTCAAACAGACTGAGAATTTTCAGCAACTCGTTAGTCAGGAACAAGTTACGTCTAGCATTTGCTTTGAAATAATACAGTAGGTCAGCCAAAACATCTTTGGGAACTAGCTCTGTACAGTGGGTACTGAGGTTTTGGTACAGCAGTGGCATGACCTTGTGAAAGGTTGCTGTTTGGATGATATAAACCCAGTCAAGGTCCTGCTCAAGCAGGGTTTTGATTCGTTCAATAGTTGCGGTATCTGGATAAGTACGAGCAATACAAAGAAGTAGCTCAACCTCAGGGCGATTTGTAATTTCCTGATTTTCAGTATCGGGTTTGGTTTTCATCAGAACTTGAGACTAAGTTTGTGTCCTTTTGCCCAGAACTAAAATGCAGAGCTTACTAGTTCGATACTGTAGTCAAAACCTGTTGAGATATTAAAGATGTAAGTTCGCCCAGGTTAAGCGGTGAGTTATCACAATGATAGAAGTATCCTCTTAATTTTGACTTATGTTGTTTGTGACATGACTAAAGTATTTACTGTGAATATGCAGAACATCAGATTTTTGACCAAAATACTCAAATAAACTATGTATTCGCGAAAATTTATTATCTTGAGTATTCGGATTCAATATATCATTAAATAAAAATTTCAACCTGTAAATATACAAATAAGTGATAATTTCCCGATTTTTCTTCAAAATCTTTAATCAAGTAAGATTTTTACTAGCATTACATCCTATTACTAAGATATTATACTCAACTCCCTAAACATGCGTGTTGGGCACACAATTCTCAGCAATGCTGTTCTCGACAACGCGGTTGAAATTAGCTTCCATTTGGGTTTTCCAAGATTGAGCATACAGTCCATCTAAGGCTAGCAGTTCATCATGATTTCCCGATTCTACAATTTGGCCAGCACGCATAACGTGAATAATATCTGCCTGCATCGCTAGTGTAAAACGGTGAGTAATCACAACCGCAGTGCGATCGCTTGCTAAGGTACGGAATCTCTCCAGCCAATCATGTTCCGCCCACGGGTCCATTGCACTAGTTGGTTCATCCAAAATAATAATTTGGGCGCGTCTGAAAAATGCCCGTGCTAGTGCCAGACGTTGCCATTGTCCGCCGCTTAAGTCAGTTCCGTCAGGAAACAACTTACCCAACATGCTGTTATATCCCAAAGGCAAGCGTAACAGTTTTTCGTGGATACCCGACGCTTGAGCAGCTACTTCAATTTCTTCTTGGTTAAATGCTGTTGATATATTACCCAAAGCAATATTTTCACCAGCAGTCGTGTTATAAGGGATGGGAGACTGGAACAATACAGTAATTAAGCGGCGGAGTTCTTTGACACAAAAGCTGCGAAAATCTATGCCATCTAGTTCAATACTTCCCGAATCCGGGTCATAGAAGCGGCACAAGAGCTTAATTAAGGTACTTTTGCCGGCACCATTGTCACCGACGATCGCCACAATTTTACCAGCCGGTAGCGTTAGGTTAAAGTTATCTAACACTGGTTCTTGACTGCCAGGGTAGCGAAAGCAAACTTGTCTAAAGTTAATTCCCTGTTTAATCGCTGATGGTACAGGAATCGGGTCAGATGGACTGACAATTGTTGGCTGAATTCGCAAGAACTCGAACAAATTACCCAAAAATAAGCCATTGCGATAAATTTGCCCCAAGTTACTTAAAAGATTCTTGACAATGCTTTGTCCTTGATTGAAAGCTTGGAAAAATAAGGCTAAATCGCCTAAAGTTAAAATTCCTAATAACACTTGCCGTCCCATCCAAGCTAAAGCAGAACCGGCAATAATCAAGGCAATCAGCACAGCAATCAGGCGGCCTGCTGTTTGTAATTTCAACAAGTTGAAATGTTCACGTCTGAGTCGCCGACGCAGATTTTGATAAGAAGATTGAAAGTAATCAGCAAAGTCAAACAAGCGGATTTCTGCGGCGATCGCACTGTTTGTCAGTAGGTAATCGTAGTACATGAGCCATCGACGATCAGTTGTCGTCCGTTGTGACCATTGATACTGTACTTTATTTATATACGTCAAAAAATAAAAAGCCGGGAAAGCACTGATCACCAGAATTGCAGGTAACCACAGACCATAGGAAAGCAAAATTGTCGCCATTGCCAACAAAGTCACTGTGTTTTGCAATAAACTACCAGTGCTTTCTAATAAAGCCAGCGATCGCCCACTAGCTCCCTCTCGCGCTCTTTCTAGCTTGTCATTATATTCAGAGTATTCATAAAAGCCATAATCCACTGCCACTGACTGTTTGTGAATTAAACCAGTGATGTAGTCGTGTATTAGCTCTGATTGAGCAGTGCGAATCCATTCACTAGCACTATTCAAAACCTCCCCTAATACCATGATCCCTGTCATCAATCCCACAGGAAGGAGAATCTGTTGCACACTTGCCATAGAAACGCCGGAGCCAGTGGCTTTAACTAAAGCGTTGACTATTTGAGGCGTGAGGGAAATGGAGGCTGCGGGTAGCAATCCTTGAACAAACAGCGCTACCATCCAGGTTACAGTCCAGTAGTGAGATGCCACCCAGACTAATTTAAACGTTTCTATGACATGGGAAAGTATGGTATTTGCGCTACGGAGTTTGCTGTTCAAGATATTAAAACCCTATGAATTCCCAGATATTTTGCAATTATTGGACAGCTAACATTAAAGTGCTTTTGTTGTCATCTGCTACATCATTTGCAATTAGATTGACTAAATCGGGTAAATCTGCTAAAGAAGGCTTGCGAGTAAACCTACAGAAATCCACTTTTTTCACTAGTTCTGTACACAGACGCATATGGGAAGTCAGGAATTCCTGCTCTGTTACTAAACTCATAGCACGAGTGTGACGCACTAATTCGACAAAGGCATCTTGGGGTTGTAAACTAGCAATTTCATGCTCATCTCCCTTAGCCAGTACATAAATTCGCTGTAACGGCAGGGGATTTTGTTGAAAACCACGAGCAAATTTGTAGCCTAGTTTAGGCGCGTTTTGGTGAATAGGAGACAAACTCTCGGTATCCTGTCCCAAAGAAGCAGCCGCTTCCGGCCAAAGTTTGAACTGGGGATAGGCAGGAAATACTATTGGCTGTCCTGAACCAATTTGGATCGGCATGACATCATCACTTAAGACATCAAAGCCACTTGTATGAAATGCTGTTGCTAAGGTTGACTTACCCCAGCCTGAACCACCCATAAACGCCACTGCTTTGTTGTTGATGTCAACACAACTAGCATGGAGAACCAGCAGCCCTCGTTGTCGTAGTAGTATCGATAATATGGGGCCTAGAAGTATGGTGCACAGAAGAGCTTCATCAACTCCAGGCTCAGGAGCAATAGTAATTTCACATCCCCTCTGAACTAAAAACATGCCAACTTCTGCTACATCCCCACGAAAATTGCTACCCCGATCAAATTCCACATTAGTGACATCCTCTGGCTTACCAAGCCGTACAATTACGTCTGGGTTGCCTTCTTTTTCTATTTCAATTAATTCGGGCAACAATAATTCGGAAGCAATTGATAGATTGTAGGCTTGATAAGTTTTCATCACATGTTTTTATTGATTGTAAATCAATTAGGCTTTTTATTATTGTGTTTTTTTTAATTTTGAACCACAAAGGCACTAAGAAACCAATGATAATACATAACTTAAATGTATACTTTAAAAAGACCCTAGTAGTCTTTACAGACGTAACTAAAAGGCTTTGCCAACAAAACTAATTTTCTTGTGATCTTGTACCAGTATTATATGTTTTCTTTTTTTTAGCACTTCTTGATGCCTTAGCTATTCGATATTTTTCAAAATGGTGATCTTCTGATATTGGGGTTAGGTGGAATAAGAAACCCATCACTAGAACCCACCGAACCAGTTATGGGGTTTCCATTAACAGAGATAGGAGAACTACTTCCAGCAAAGAACAAGAAATCATTTTGAGATGCAGTGCCGAAAAACTGTGTTATTTCCTCAACATTTCCGTGAGTTTTCAAACTAGGTTTTTTGTACTGTTTTTTCATGTTAAATGTCTTCATTTACAACAATTTGGTTTTGAGGCAAAACTAAATTTTAGTTTTGCCTCTTTGGCAGTCTACTCAACTAGCGTATCAAGGCTCAATCAAAAGATTTTACCTAAAGAACTAATTTCCTTGTAATGTTCCTCTTGGTGCAACGATGTTGCTAGGTGGAGTAATAACTCCATCAATAGAACCACCACCAGTGATAGGGTTGCTACCAGGCGCAGAGATAGGAGAGTTACTTCCAGCAAAGAACAAGAAATCATTTTGAGAGGAAGCGCCGAGGAACTGTGTGATTTCCTCAACATTTCCGTGGGTTTTTAGAGTAGGTCTGCTGTACTGTTTTTTCATTTTAAAACTCCTCATTTAGAGTAATTGAAATTTAGTGGAATGTACCTGCAACTTGGACTTACAGTGTGTACTGGTAACAATAAATAAGTATAATATTGCCTACCGATATTCACAACCTGCCAAGCTAAAATTACAAATTTACCTGTTTATGGTCTAGCCACGAAGCTAAGGTAACTGCTTGCCAAACTGCCATAATGTCTTCATTATTAATTTGGTTTTCTCCTGAGATTATTCGTTGATAAGCTGATTGTAAAAAATCTATATTTAGATATTTTTCAATATTTCCTAGCTTGTTGGACATGATATCATCTAAAATTTGGCGATCGCGCTTTAAAAGTCCATCATAAAAATTTGGTGTCAGATTGGTTTTATCTCCTCGCCATTGAACTTTTTCTGGGAGAATACCTTCTAAGGCGCGGCGCATAATTATGCGTCCCCATCCTTGGTAGAGCTTTTGGTCAGAAGGTAATGCTAGGCAGAATTCAATCAGTCGCTTATCCATGAACGGATGACGAGCTTCTAAAGAAAACATAGCTGCATATTGATCCATCTGCTCTAAGGTGTAAACTAGTAACCCTTGATTCAGACTACGCCAATGATGTTCTTTGACGGTGAGGGGTGTTTCTGTTGAGCCTCCTAGCTGATTAATACGTTCATTTAAACTAATATTTTTGGCGAAGTTACGATTGACTAAAGGTGTTAAAGATAAAGCAACTTTAGTCGGTTTCTCTTGTCTACGAACCCACTGCCAGAGCTTTTTTATTGGTTCTAGCAGTAGGGGTTTAATACCGTAATGAATAATCAAAAGTTTGCGTGAAATACCTAAATGGCGGTGGATTTGTTGCACGGCTTTGGCAAACTCTATCCACCGGAACTGTTTCGGCAATTCTCTCAAATACGGTAATCCATGAAACCCAAACACCGCTTGGGGTGATACATTATGGTGTGGTGCAGTTGCTTTTGCTTCCTGAATTAAACTCTGCCATTTACCTTGACGGGCGAGTTCTGTGAGCCTGGTTGTACCATGACTAACTGTGGTATCACCATCAAAACCATCTAGAGAAATTCGCAGTCCCAATTCCTTTGCAGTACGGTTCATGTTCCAAGGATAAAAATGGCTAGGGCCTAACAGTGCTTCATCTTCATACTGAAAAATGTTATCCAAGTTGGATAATGGGCCATTCTTATCTCCCTGAATGTAGTGGGGAATAAAATCACCTTGTTCGAGTACCGCATTGATGAATGGTCGTTCATCACATTCTGCGATTTGGTCAAAAATAGTGGAAATCGTGTGTAGCTGAGTAGGTTTTTCTGGTGCTTTTGACAGTAGATGCCGAGCTACACAGGTAACGGCAGAGGAATCTAATCCACCGCTCAAGTGGCTGGCGATCGCAAAGGCACTACGCAAACGACAGTGTACTGCCTCGGTAAAGATTTTTTGAAATTCCTTAGCATACTCATCGTCGGATGATAACCGTAATTCCCGATATTTGTCAAGTTCCCAATATGCCCATGTGCTAATTACGGATTCATTGATCACTATGCTGTGAGCAGGGGGCAACCGCAGAATATCTTGGTAAGTAGTGATGACTTTATCTTCCATCATCAATGCCAAGTAATCGGCAATTCTCACCTCGTTCAGTCGGCGCGGTATTTGCGGTAAACCAAAGATGGCCTTAATTTCTGAGGCAAATATAAAAACTTTACCTGGTTGATAATAGTAATAAAATGGCTTCACCCCCAAATGGTCTCTAGCACAAAACAAGGATTGTTTGTTTTGATCCCAAATGGCAAAAGCAAAATCACCTAAAAGATGTTCTGGACAGGACTCGCCCCACTTTTCATAGGCAGCTAAGATAAATTCACTATCTGTAATTTTTTCTATGGGGCGATTAGGTAGTTCTAACACTGATACCAATTCATCCCGATTATCAATTCTGGCATCCGCAGTAATTACGAGATTTGCTGCTTCATTGACTAGGGGTAATTTTTCTATTAAAGATTCGGGGGTTGTCCACAACATTCGATGTCCAAAACCAACGGAACCATTGACCCAAATGTCTGCACCATCGGGTCCCCTATGGGCGATGATCTCAGCCATCTGTTCTAGGTCTTGATGATTTACAGTCTGATTGTTTAGATAATGAACACCCACGATACCGCTCATAATCTCACTCCTTCCAGGGACGGCAGTGGCATATAACGCGAAAGGTCTTGGAGATTACCGATGACGACTAGCCCTTGATATTCAATCCAAGCATGAGCTTCTAATTTTCCTGTTTCTCCCTTGGCCACGCCAATGCGGAATTCGGGCAGGTATCCATAACGACTCATCAACACTTGAGTAGTCAAAGCCCGCGCCAGACATTTAGCACCTGGTACATAGCGGGTCGCTGCGTTCACAGCCCAAACAATTTTGTTCACAGATACTTGGTGGATACTCTGCACTCGTTGACTGGGCTGACTGATTTTCGTGAGGAGTTTCAGTAATTTATTAAACGGTAGTATCCCCAGCCCTAGCCTGATTGCTCCTAGTAAAAATAAGGTCTTGATTAAAAAATAGCGATCGCCCACACTCAAGTGTAAGAACTTACGCATTCGCCTCATCTTTGAACCTCAATTAGTCCAGCTGTAAGAAAGTCTTTCAGTAATGCTATCAAGTCGCGATCGCATTCTTCAGATGCCACCTCATATTCTTCTAGAAGGTTCTGCTTGATATCTTTCACAGCTTTTGGTTCTTGAATCAAAGTCCAGATCCGCGCCCCTACCTCATTTAGTCCGTGGTAAATTCCCGTCTTCAGATGCAGAATAACTGCTTCACCGCCAATGTCGGAAAAAATTTGTTCTGGAATTGCTACTACTATTGAAGAGTCTGAGATGTGAGCGTCTAGTTCTGTAATTTTCATCCTTATCCCAATTTTCCTTTTGTTCTATGACTACTTTTTTCTAGACCCGTGGTAGAACCTCATAATATCTACACACTCTTAGCTTTAGATGGACGGAATCAGTACAAGAATTACATAGACAATTTAGTAGTTGTAGTCTGGCTTTTGGTATAAATCCTGAAATCCTTTGATAAAAAATTCTAATCTTTGGTAAAAACAACAGTGATTTAACTTAAGTATTCACTTTTATGTACAAGGAATTTAGCACAGTGAAACACTTACGTAATCTGTCCATAGCCAGTATACATACGTGTATTGACTTTTCAAGTCAGGTTCATAGAAAAAATACAAAGTTGTTAATTTTTTATAAAGCTGTTTAGGCTGATTTACATAGTCAACCACACCAAGAATTTATAAAAAGAATACCTTGAGGTGAATTCACAACCTCATCAGTTGAAATCAATCCCAGGTGAAGCAAAACTTCACAAGCGATCGCGATTCTATTGTGAACGGCTAAAATGCAGACTGATTTGTCCTAATTTTTTTTCTCCAGGTACTTGACATGACCCTGGTAGAAGCTGCTATAGTGTTACGAGTCAAGTATTGGGGCGTAGCCAAGTGGTAAGGCAGCGGGTTTTGGTCCCGCCATCCCTAGGTTCGAATCCTAGCGCCCCAGTTTAAAGAGGAGTAGAGTAATCTGCTCCTTATTTTTTTGCTTTTAATTTATAGCCGTAGTCACATAGGTTAGGACAGTGTTGATTGCTAAAAGCCTGGAGGTAACTGGGTTTATCCTCAGCAATCAGCACTTGGCTATGAGTTCTGACAACTTGCCATCACAAACATGATAAAAATTTTGGAAAAACGATCGCTACACATCTAGCTTTAATGAAGAGTGCTGAGTTAAAAAACCGCCCACACTTCGACAAGGCTCAGTGACCGCAATTCGTGTGGTATCAACCTTCTGACAGTAATAAGATTCCGCCCACAATTCGCGTTGTTTGTACCGAGTGCGAAAGTCCTTCCTTCTTCTTCTTTTGACTCAGCACTCAGCACTCAGCACTGAGTAAAATCAATTGATTACAATATCAAGTTAAGCTGACTAGAGATAAAGTCTATACAAAGTTGTGGGTCATATTAGTATATTGAATGAGTAAAAATTATGTATAGCTTTAACTTAAGACGTCAGTGAAGCAGCCAATTTAGGCTACGCAATGTTACTGTAGTGATATTGCATTGCTCCCAGTTAGCCTGTATTCTCAACACTGTAGTTAACACAATGGGTATCATAGCTAGGTTTTTGACAGTACATAATATCCTTTTGGGATGTTTGAATCATATGACTAGTCAGTCAATTCAGTAGTTTGCCCGGTATAGTGCAAAATAAGGCAACTGCCAAGAAGACTAACTACGCCAAGATTGAATCGAGGCATTCGTCTGTGTAAACAATTCCAGTAGTTTAAATTACAAATACTATGCTGCAATCAGACAAATATCCTCACCTGTTATCAAATGCTAAAACTGCTCAGTTAAATGATAGTGATGATGAATTAAATCTAGGTCAAATTGCAGCAGTCTTGCGTCGCCGATTGTTGTTAATTGTGGGCATAACAGGCTTATTAGCAACAGCAGCCGTTTTGAAGGCAAAAACTGATCCTCCAGTTTTTCAAGGGAGATTCGATATATTAACCAAACGTGTGACTGGAGAAAGTCGGGTTATTGCCAATGTCCCCCAAGCCTTAAATGCCCAAGGGAATACAAATAGTACGTCACAACAACAAGAACTTCAGACAACAATTGCGGTCTTACAGAGTCCTCGGATTATTGAACCCATCATTGAACAACTCAAGGCTCAAGACCCAAATTTGATTGATAGGCTTCAAGCTCAGTACCCAGACTTTATTGAAGGTCTTCAAGCTCGATACCCAGAAATCACTCCCAATCTTCTTTACGGCCTTTTTGTTAGTAACTTAACTATTACATCCGAACAACCAAATATCATAAATGTTCAATTTACCAATCCAGACCGGGAGCTAGTGAGGAATTTTTCCAATTTACTAGCTGATGCTTATCTAAATTACAGTCTGGAGGATCGTCAATCAGATGTAGTTCAAGCTATTAATTTTGTTAATCAACAAAGAAAGCCTCTGGATGAGCGAGTGCAATACTGGCAAAATCAACTGCGAAACCTGCGATTAAATAATAGCTTAATTGAGCCAGAACAGAAAGCTCAACAATTGTCTAGTCAACTTGCGGCCTTAAGTCAACAACAAATTAATAATCGGGTAGACCTAGAACAATCGATAGCTAGATATCAAGATTTACAAGCAGAGTTAGCACAACAGCCAGGAGAGAGAGCTGGTAATTCTTTATTGAGTGAAAATCCCCGATATCAAAGGATACTAGATCAAGTCCAAGCTGCGGAAATTGAAATCACGAATCAGTCAGCCATATTGACGGAAGACAATCCCATAATGGTGACATTAAGAGAGCGGAAAGCTTATTTACTTCCCTTGCTAGCTGGCGAAGAATTACGCGTGCAAAGAGATTTTCAAAGTCGTATCCGTGCACTTTCCGCCAGAGATATATCTTTGGCGGAACAAATTAGAAATGTTAATAGTGAAATCAGAGGGTTGGCAACCATTAGCCGTGATTACGCTAACATTCAACGGGAATTACTAATTGCCAATGATGCTCTGACTCAATTTACAGCTAAACAACAAGCGTTGCAGATAGAGAAAGCGCAAAAGCAGCAACCTTGGCTGTTACTTGATCCAAGATTGGCCGGAGTTAATAGCCCGGCGGCGATTTCTGATAGTGCTACGAGAAACTTAGCATTGGGCGGTGCTTTAGGATTACTATTGGGTCTAGGAGCAGCTTTAGTTGTAGATAAACTCAGCAATATTTTCTACACGGCTAAAGAGCTTAAAGATACGACAAAACTCCCATTACTAGGGATAGTGCCTTTAAGAAAAGAATTGGAAACATCTACCCAAGGAAATTTAGCAAGAGGGGCACAACAACCAAGTAGCGCCTCCTTTTTTGAAGTTTTTCGTTCGCTTTACACAAATATTCTGCTGTTAGGCTCGGATACGCCAATTCGCTCTTTAGTCATCAGTTCACCGGGACAAGGAGATGGTAAATCTACTGTTGCCATACAGCTAGCACAGGCAGCTGCCGCGATGGGACAAAGAGTGTTGTTAGTGGATGCTAATCTACGTTGTCCTAGCCTACACAATCGAGTAGGACTGATGAATATTCAAGGCTTGACTGATGTAATTTCTCAAGATCTAGATTGGCATAATGTGATCGAGCGATCGCCTCTAGAAGAAAATCTGTTTGTCATGACTGCTGGGCCAATTCCACCAGACTCAGTTAGGTTGCTAGCTTCTCAAAAAATGCAGGATTTAATGGACAACCTGCAAGCAGATTTTGATTTAGTCATTTATGACACACCACCGCTTTTAGGATTTGCAGATGCTCACCTCATGGCTGCTAATACTAATGGCATTGTGCTAGTGGCTGGTTTGGGTAAGTTAAAACGTACTGCACTCCAGCAAGTATTAGAAGAGATTCAAATATCTGGCACTCCCATGTTAGGAATGATAGCTAACAAATCTAAAGATTCTGTCCCTGTTTCTCACAATTACTATCAGCAATATTACCAACAAAATATGGGTGCTGAAAGAGTTATTGAAGAATCAGAAAATAACAACGGCTCACTTTCCTCTGCTGTGAGAAGAAATAGACGACGTTAAATTTAATAATTGAAAAAGTCAAAAGAAAACTTCTTTCTTTTGACTTTTGTATTACTTAACACCAGCAAAAAACTACTTATCAGGTGATTTTAAAGCTTGATCTAAAACTTGCCGGGCATGTTCTGCTTTCGCTCTTGCTTCTTGGTAGCGCAAATTAGCTTGGGCAAAATTTTTCAGGACTTTAAAACCTTCCTTGAGACGAGCAATTTCCTCTTCAGTGACTGAATTATCTGAAAATAGCACATCAACAGCCTTGCGAATTTCTAGTGCTTCAGCGCGTGATTCTTGCACTTTCAGCTTAAGTGTGGCCAGATTATTTAAAATTTGGACAGCTTGGGTAATGCCATCCTCGCCACTAGCAGAATCATTAGCTGGTTCTTTCACCTCAATTAATTGTTGAGGGCCAAATCCCTCTTCCAGTTCAGTGGGTAGCTTACCAGCATCCATCAATTCCATCAGCTGATCCATAGCTTTATCACGGGCTTTGGCTGAATCTTTTCCAGAAACAGTGAGGATGATTTCTGGGCTTTGAGCGAGAGTGTACTGAACCATATGTAGGACAGAAAGTTGCTGATTAACCAAGCCAAGCCGAATAATTCTAACATGAAGAGAGTAGCAACTTATCGACTGACAAATAAAAAAATAACCAATCGCTGAGTGAGGAGGGGGAGCAGAGGGGAAAGGACTCATATCATACTCTCCCGCTCCCCTATTGCCCACTCCCCAGTCTTCAATCCCCAGCTAAGGCAACCAAAATAAAACTTTATACTTGATAAAGATAGAGAAACTTTTAACAGGAGGGAAGAGTAATGACTCCCAATCCCACCATCATGCAAGCTATAGAAAAACTGGGTTACCGAGTCACCGTTGGTGATGTGGCAACTCAGGCAGGATTGAATGTTGCAGAGGCTGGGCAAGGGTTATTAGCCCTAGCTGCCGATACAGGCGGACATTTACAAGTTGCAGAGACTGGTGATATTGTTTACCAATTTCCACGAAACTTTAAAGAAAATTTACGTAAAAAATACTTTCAGTTACAGTTGCAAGAATGGTGGAAAAAGGTTTGGGGAGTTCTGTTTTACCTCATTCGCATTTCTTTTGCAATTTTCTTAATTGTTTCCATTGCCCTGATAACTATTACCATCATTGTCATCATCACTGCTGCTAACTCAGATCGTGACGGCAACAGTAGAGGAAGTAGTTCTAGGGGTGGTGGGTTCTTCTTTTTCCCATTTCCAGATTTATTTTGGTACTTTAGCCCCAATTATCGCACTCGCTACCAGGAGCGGCGATACGAAAGACGCCAAGACAGAAGCCAAGACAGCAATTTAAATTTCTTTGAGGCTGTATTTTCGTTTCTGTTTGGCGATGGTAATCCTAATGCCAACCTAGAAGAACGCCGTTGGCAAGAAATTGCGACTGTGATTCGTAATAATCGTGGTGCAGTAGTAGCAGAACAAATTGCCCCGTATCTGGATAATCTCGGTGAAAGTTATACACAAGAGTACGAAGATTATATGTTACCTGTTCTCCTGCGATTTAATGGGCAACCACAGGTAAGCCCTGAGGGGCAGATAGTTTATTACTTTCCAGAATTGCAGGTAAAAGCCAGCAACAAGCATCGTCAGTCAGTAGCAACGTATCTTGAGGAATTCCCTTGGCGTTTTAGTGCGGCGGGTTCAGGACAGATTATGCTGGCGGCTGGGTTGGGAATACTAAATTTTGTTGCTGCATTAATACTGGGAGGTTTGTTAGCAGATGGTACAGTTGCCGCCGAATTAGGTGGATTAGTAGCATTTGTACAAGGAATTTACTGGCTATTGTTAGGTTACGGCACAGGTTTCTTGGCTATACCTTTATTGCGTTATTTCTGGATTCAGTGGCGCAATAAAAAGATTGCTGCACGCAACCGCGATCGCCTGTCCCGATCTCGACTATTGGCCAATCCAGATGACACCATACAGCGAAAAATTGATTATGCCCGTCAGTTTGCCACCGAAACAATCATCGGCAAAGACGATTTAGTATATTCCACCGAAACCGACTTACTCGACCAAGAAGTTGAGCGTTCTGCACAAATTGATGCTGAATGGCAACGGCGTTTGCAGGAGGGGAGTGGGGAGTAGGACAAGGGGACAAGGG
>JADEXK010000057.1 GCA_015207155.1 Nostocales cyanobacterium LEGE 11386
CCCCTCATCTCCCCACTCCCCAAAATGTTCCTCACCCAAACTGTTCCCCGTCAAAGAGAAATTATCGAAGTAGTCCTTCGCAATGGCTGGGATTATATGCGAAGGCTGCTCACTGGTGGCAAAGCTGATGAACCTCAGCTACCTACACCTGCGGTCTTAAAAAATATCCTGGTGGATTTGGGGCCAGTTTATGTCAAACTCGGTCAACTACTTTCTACCCGCCCAGATTTACTTAGTGCTGCCTATATTGAGGAACTCTCTACTCTACAAGACGAAGTACCACCAGTTCCCTGGACAGAAGTAGAAGTAGTTATTCGCAAGCAACTAAAACGTCCTCTGGAAGAAACCTTCAGCATAGTTAACCCTGTCCCAGTAGCTGCGGGATCAATCGCCCAAACCCATCGAGCTACATTAGTAGATGGCAGAGAAGTTGCTCTTAAGGTGCAACGTCCGGGAATTGATGTCACAGTTGCCCAAGATATTGCCTTAATTCAAGGTATTGCTGATTTAGTAGCGCGTACCGATTTTGGGCAAACCTACGAAATCAAATCCATCGCTGAAGAATTTACTAAGGCCTTAGAAGATGAGTTAGATTTTACACGGGAAGCTGGATTTACAGATGAGTTGCGACGTAATTTATCCCGTAGTCGCTGGTTTGATCCCACACAAATTGTCGTTGCAGAAATCTTCTGGAACTTGACCACTGAAAAGTTATTGGTGATGGAGTGGCTCGATGGTGTACCTCTGCTGTCAGCAAATTTGAGTAGCGATCAAAACGACAGTAATACTTACACCAAACGCAAAGCGATCACAACTTTACTATTTCGAGCTTTCTTTCAGCAATTATATATTGATGGCTTTTTTCATGCTGATCCCCATCCTGGGAATTTATTTTATCTGCATGATGGTCGCGTTGCTCTTTTAGATTGTGGGATGGTGGGAAGACTTGATCCCCGCACACAGCAAATATTAACAGAGCTGCTGTTGGCAATTATTGACTTAGATGGGGGGCGATGCGCTCAGTTAACTTTGCAGTTAGCAGATTCTCCACAACCAGTAATTGTGGCACGATTAGAAAATGATTACGATCGCATGTTGCGAAAGTATCATAATGTCAGCTTGACTGAAATCAATTTCAGTCATGTCATTTATGAAATTTTACAAGTTGCGCGCAACAATAAAATTCGCTTACCTAGCAACATGGGCTTATATGCCAAAACCTTGGCCAATTTAGAAGGGGTAGCCCGGACATTCAACCCAGAGGTTAATCTATTTGATGAAATCAAGCCCTTAATTACAGACTTGTTTCGTCGGCAATTATTGGGTGATAATCCAGTGCGATCGCTCTTGAGAACAGCACTAGATATTAAAAGTCTATCATTACAATCCCCCCGCCAAATTGAACTGTTATTAGATCGAGTCACCTCAGAAACCTTACAGTGGAATCTTTCATTGCGTGGTTTAGATGGTGTGCGGCGAACTATGGATGATGCTGCTAACCGCTTATCTTTTAGCATTTTGGTGGGTTCCCTAATTATGGGAGCAGCGATTATTTCCACCAAAGCCCAAACAGACCAACTATCTTTTTTAAGTAGTGTACTGTTTGCCGCCGCCAGTCTATTGGGATTGTGGTTAATTATTAGTATTTTGCGGTCTGGCCGTTTGCGGTAAAACTTCAGCAATGGGAGTGGGGAAGGTGTGGCCCCCTCCGGGGATCAGGGGCAATTGGGGAATAGGAAAGAGGAAATTTCATCTGTTGCAAAAATCTAATACTTTAATATTTAAAATTACAGATGAACTCAGACAAATCATCAGTGTACATCTGTGTTTCTCTGTGGTTAAAATATCAAATTTATGTCAATCATTACTGTTGAAGGTCTGAGTAAGTTTTATCCGGTAGCTGTTAAAGAACCGGGAATCAGGGGAACACTCACCCACTTTTTCCGCCGCACCTACCGTTCAATTAAAGCAGTTCAAGAAGTTTCCTTTGAAATTGCACCTGGTGAAGTGGTGGGTTTTTTAGGGCCAAATGGTGCAGGTAAAACTACCACACTCAAAATGCTTACAGGGTTGGTTCATCCTTCTGGTGGTACTGTCAGAGTGGCTGGACACGTGCCATTTCTTCGCCAAGAGGCATTTTTGCAAAAAATTACCTTAGTAATGGGGCAAAAACAGCAGTTACTTTGGGACTTACCAACACTCGATTCTTTGAAAATCAACGCTGCTGTTTACAACATCTCTGATAAAGAATTTCAAAAGCGAGTAGGGGAATTAACAGAGATGTTGACTCTGGAAGGTAAACTTACCCAACCAGTGCGGAAGTTGTCTTTAGGTGAGCGTATGAAGGCAGAACTGTTAGCAGCACTGTTGCACCGTCCTCATGTATTGTTTCTCGATGAACCAACCTTAGGACTAGATGTAAATGCTCAGGTGGCAGTGCGTGACTTTTTACGTGAGTATAATCGCCGTTATCAAGCTACCGTGTTATTAACTAGCCATTACATGGCTGATATTACTGCTTTGTGTGAGCGGGTGTTGTTAATTCACCAAGGTAAGCTGATGTATGATGGCAGCTTAGATGGATTACTGGAACGTTTCGCTCCTTACCGAGAAATTCATGTAGAGTTAGCCGAGCCGTTACCAAGAGAAAAACTTATGTCTTATGGTGATGTACAACTATTAGAAGGGCGTGCAGTGAGTTTTATGGTACCGCGAGAGGCACTTACACGTACAGTATCTAAAATGTTGGCGGATTTGCAAATAATCGATTTAACAGTAACTGAACCGCCTGTGGAAGAAGTAATTGGCAGAGTTTTTCAGGCAGGAGTTGTTTAATTCGTAATGCCTCTTTCAGAGGAGCTTCGCTAACGTAATTCGTAATTCGTAATTTAAATGAAGAAAATTATTAAGAAAATTTTGACTTTTCTGTCTGTTTATTATGCCTATATGGTGGAGTATCGAGCAGAATTGATTTTATGGGTTTTGGCTGGATCTTTACCGATTATCCTGATGGGTGTTTGGATACAAGCATCGCAGGAGGGGCAGTTTGGTTTGACTCCTGTGGATTTTGCCCGTTACTTTCTTACTGTTTTTGTTGTTAGGCAAATCACAGTTGTTTGGGTAGTTTGGGAATTTGAAAGGGAAGTAGTCGAGGGTAAACTGTCACCTAGGTTGTTACAACCGTTAGATCCGGTGTGGCATCATGTAGCGTCTCATCTGTCGGAAAGAGTTGCTCGTATACCGTTTGCTTTTTTACTAATTGGATTGTTTTTCTTACTTTATCCCCAGGCTCTTTGGTTACCAAGTTTGGGGCAATTCATACTGTTTGGGTTGGCGGTGGTGCTAGCTTTTATCTTGCGGTTTGTGATTCAATACACATTTGCCATGTTCGCTTTTTGGACAGAACGCGCTAGCGCTTTGGAAAATTTCTGGCTGTTATTTTATTTGTTCTTATCTGGGTTAATTGCACCTTTAGATGTGTTTCCTGAGCCTGTGCGCACAATTGTCATGTTTACACCTTTTCCTTATTTGATTGATTTCCCTGCGAGTCTTTTGGTAGGGCTACCTGTGGACATAGGGAGGGGATTTTTATCAATAATAGGTTGGATCTTATTATTTTTGGGTGCAAATCGTTTGCTGTGGCGTGCAGGATTGAAACGGTATTCGGGAATGGGAGCGTGAGGGAGACTAGTAATCTGACTGATAATAAAGTTATTCCTAGAATTGCTAAAATATTTCTATTGCTTGGTTACATTTGGCAGGTTGAAAAAGTTAAATGACAGCATCTCAACCAAAAGTTTCAACAAACTCCCATCTTTACGACCAAGATTTTTATCTTTGGCTAGAGACGACGGCTGAACAACTAAAAGCAGGAAAATTGGCAGAAGTTGATTTAGCCAATCTCATTGAAGAAATTGAATCCATGGGGAGAACTGAAAAAAGAGCATTAGAAAGCAATTTAGTTGTTTTATTAATGCACTTGCTGAAATATAAATATCAACCAGAGAAACGCACTAATAGTTGGAAATCAACAATTAGAGAACATCGCCGTAGATTAAAAAGAATTTTTAAAGATAGTCCTAGTTTGAAACCATATTTTCAGGAAGTTTTTCTAGAGTGCTATCAAGATGCTAGAAATCTAGCCAGTGATGAAACCGGATTATCACTTGATACCTTTCCGGTAGAATCTCTCTTCACTACCGATGAATGTTTGCATCAAGGCTTCTTACCCGAATAACTCCCTACTCTTACTCTCTGAGCCTCTGTGTGAGATCAATTCATCCCCATATTCAATAACGCTTTTATAAACGCTTAAAAAGCTTATTAGTAAATGGTTTATTATCAGTGATTTCGGTTAAATTTCGGTTTTGCTAGCTTAAGAAATAAAGAACCACAGAGACACGGAGGACACAGAGAAGAAATAATTTTTATCTGTGTTTAACTGTGTTCATCTGTGGTTGATGAAGTTAAATTTTGGCGAATCAGATTATTCCCATTCGATGGTTCCAGGTGGCTTGGAGGTAATATCGTAAACCACGCGGTTAACACCTTTTACCTCATTAACAATGCGGTTAGAAATTTCTTCCAATATCTCGTAAGGTATGCGCGCCCAATCAGCAGTCATGCCATCTTCACTGGTGACAATCCGCAAGACAATGGGGTAAGCATAGGTACGTTGATCACCCATGACACCAACACTACGAATAGGTAGTAATACAGCAAATGCTTGCCAAACTTCGTGATATAAACCACGTTTGTTAATTTCTTGGCGAACAATCAAATCAGCATCACGTAAAATATTTAACCTTTCGGCAGTGACTTCACCTAAGATACGAATTGCTAAACCAGGGCCGGGGAAGGGTTGGCGTTGGACAATTTCTTCTGGTAAACCAATGGAACGCCCTACTTTACGGACTTCATCTTTAAAGAGTTTCCGTAATGGTTCGACTAGTTTAAACCGTAGGTCTTTAGGTAAGCCACCAACGTTATGATGACTCTTAATTTTTACGGCTACCCGTTCACCAGTTTGGGGGTCTACGTTAGTATCAGCAGACTCGATAACATCTGGATACAAAGTACCTTGTGCTAGATAGTCAAAGTGACCAAGACGTTTAGATGTTTCTTCAAATACCCGAATAAATTCATGTCCAATACGACGGCGTTTTTCTTCGGGATCTGTAATACCGTCAATCATAGTCAAGAAGCGATCGCGGGCATTGACATATTCAACAGGAATGTGAAACTGTTCTTGAAATAGTTTCAGTAATCTTTCTGGCTCTAATTTACGCATAAAGCCTTGGTCGATAAATACACAAGTCAACTGATCCCCGATAGCTTTATGCAGCAAGAAAGCCAAGGTAGAAGAATCCACTCCTCCAGATAACGCCAAAAGTACTCGTTTTTCCCCGACTCTAGCCCGAATTTCCCGAATTGCTTCTTCTACAAAAGCTGCTGTTGTCCAAGTAGGTTCGCAATTGCAGATATGATAAACAAAGTTACGAATTAATGGCAGACCACCAATGGAATGAACTACTTCGGGATGGAACTGCACACCA
This sequence comes from Nostocales cyanobacterium LEGE 11386, assembly GCA_015207155.1. Classification (GTDB taxonomy): domain Bacteria; phylum Cyanobacteriota; class Cyanobacteriia; order Cyanobacteriales; family Nostocaceae; genus LEGE-11386. The sequence goes on from JADEXK010000057.1 coordinate 5,556, forward strand.
TAAAGTTTCTTTTCGTGGTCGGCAATAGCAGCACAGGGGGTGTTGTCTGTGTGTGCTAATACTTCAAACCCCGGTGGCATTTTCGTGACTGAATCTCCATGACTCATCCACATGGTGGTGCCATCTTCGACATTAGTTAGCAAGTCTGTCGGGTCATCTATATATAATGATGCCTTACCGTATTCACCTCGGTCGGCTTTTGTCACTTCCCCATTCAGTTGGCTGACCATTAGCTGCATTCCATAGCACACACCCAAAATGGGAATGCCTAAATTCCAAATTTCTGGGTCACAATGGGGAGCGCTATCACCATAAACTGAATTGGGGCCACCAGAGAGAATGATCCCCTTAGGATTTAGTTGGCGTAAATGTTCAGATGTAGTGCGATAAGAGAGAACTTCGGAGTATACTTGAGTCTCGCGGATGCGACGGGCAATTAATTCGGAGTATTGAGAACCGAAGTCTAGAATCACAATCATTTGACGATCTAGGCGCCCCAAATTTTCAACTTGAGGCGCTTGTTCGGTTAGTAGAGTCACCGCTGTATTCATGATGGGGGAGGGAGTTGTGAATGTAAGGTAGATAGTCGCTCTGTGTGTGGTCTAACTAAACACCACTTATTGCCCAATTAGGTTGGTAAATGGTTAAGAGATTCCCCGACAAACGCGAGGTAGAACGCGTTTGCTAGCCAATAGTTCTAGCATTGTATTAAAAAAATAACTTATCTTAGAGTGGTTACTGAAAAAGATATTGATTTGGATTATTTATGATTATTCATAATAAATTAACACAATTTTTCGATGAAGATGCAACCAGTTTTGCTCTTCACGATAATTTTGCGATCGCGGTCAAAGAGAATTGAGCCACACACTGTTGCTTCTATGCCTCTTGTACTATGGCTTTGAATATATTCTTGGGAACGAGTATCGATAGTTTGCGCGATCGCCGTATAAACTTGATTAACCCAATTACTACCAGTCGCAGCATCTAAGGCTCTTAGATATGTGAGTGCCGCTTCAGCTGTAGGACTATTAAACACTGCTGGGATATGCGGTGACTGTAAACCAGCTAAAGCACAATGCGTCGTCAAAACCTCCCGGCGTCCATCAGCCAAATGGTGATGAGTATGAAAAATCCCCCCGGCTAATTTCATCAATTTACCGTGATAGCCAAACAATAAGATTTCTTTAACACCTAATACGTCGGCTTCTACTAACATTGGCCCTAACCAGTTAGCTGTTTTTACCAATTGTTCGGGATTAATACCGAGTTTTCGGGCTAAATCTAGGCCGTTCTCTCCAATACAGAATACTAAACTTTCAAACTGACTGGCTTTGAGTTGCAATTCGGTACGAAAAGCCGTTAACTGATCGGGTGTACTTAAAGGTTGAGCAATACCAGTTGTCCCTAACAGAGAAAGTCCTTCGACAACACCAAAAGCAGCATTAGAGGTACGGACAGCCAGCGATCGCCCTTCTGGTAAGATAATAGTTACTGTGATTTTTTCTCCCGGTGCTAGCATCTGACACAGATTCTCTTGTAACAACCTGTGGGCATAAGCATAAATTGCCGGCTGATTACTAGCATTTAACTGTTTGCCAATACCTTCCCCACCTCGAATAATAACTGTCTCCCCATCGCCCTCTCGCCATTCCACGAGTGCCCAAATTGGTGTATCTCTAGTGAGGTCAAGATTATCACCTGGTTCGCTGCGGGTAATTGCCAAAGCCGAATTTTCAGATAGTCCTGCTACCTGCTCTATTGGTATTTCTGCGATTTGCGCTGGTTCGATCAAATCCACCGACATCACTGTTAGGGGTTGACGATGGCGTAACCAGTGTAGTGCGGCAAGTGCAGAAGCACAGGCAAAGACGGGAAGAGTGTATCCAGAGCGAGACATTATTTAGAGGGAGTGGGCATTGGGCATTGGGAAAAAAGGTGGAGGGGCGGAGGAGAAAAAACTTATATTTAGGTAACTCCAAAAATTAAATTACCATTATCCTGCATCCAATATGACTATCAGATTCTTCTCCCCCCTGCTCCCCTGCTCTTCCCCTTGTCCCCATTAAACACCTACTTCTGATAGTAAAACTTGCATGGCTTCCCAAGAGATTCCTCTTTGGATATAACGGGGGGCTTCAGGATTGTAAGGACTTGCTATGCGGTCAATACTCAGAATTGTCGCTTCATCTGGGATGACTTGCACATCGGGATCGAATGCAGTCGGGCGCATTAAAGAACTAGAAAAGCCTTTAAAAATGGCAACTTTGTCTTGTTCATCAGCTATTTCTACTGTTACCAGTAAGACTTCTTGCGGGCGTTTAACAGTGTATTGTTCCAGCCGGTTACCCATGGAATTCTTCATTAACGGGAAGTTAACCATAAAGGTTGGTTACTGTTGTATAGCTGATCGTCCTTGCTTACCCAGCTTGACAAGGACAAAATAGCTCAAGTAAAGCACATAAATAACTAAGCCGATGATGCCAAGAAAACCCAGGAAACCAGGTCTGCTATTGTAATGGAAATATTCTTTGAAGAGCAAGGGGGCTTCAAACCAAACTTGACAATAGGGGGTTTTGATGGCAGTTGGGGACAAAGCACAACTCACAAACGGTATAAATGCAATTGTACCCAAAACACAGTAGACAGTTATAGCCCAGCGCCAAGAGTTAAAAATCAGCTTTAAAGGGCTACTTGGTTGATACTCAATCTCATCATTGAGATCCACCCAGAACCATAGCGAAATCGGCACCAAGATCAGCCCTATCAACCCAGAGATAAAGCTAACTGGGTACTGAGCAATCATCAAGTAAATTGTGATTGCCAGTAAACTGGATACTCGCCAGTAAATGGTTAATAGGCGTTGCATCCCTTCTACTTTTTGTACAAACGCCCAGATTAGCAGAATCAGAGGGATAATTACCATAAATAATACTGCTAGTCGGTAGTCAATCCAGACAAACTGACGAAACCAAACGTCATTCATAATTTTTTCTTAGATTATCAATAATAAATTTGAATCAAAAACAGATATTTTACAAAGCATAGATGCCTGAACTCAGCCGTTGTCAGAGACTTAGAATGAAGCCTGAAGTTCTTATCCGTTGATAGAATTGCTCATGACTCCATCTTTGACTTGGTTTATTTTTAGTTAAAAAAAACAAGCAACTTGCAGCACCTACATGATAAATATCTTGCCTTAGCCTGTAGCTATCTGCGGGAGAGTTACAAAACTCACTTTGCAGTTATGAGCTAGTATGCCCCAACAAAACCCAATTTTTCCATTGCTGGGGGTTCATCTTTCAGGATCATAGACCCTCAATTAGAACCTTCCAACCCCACCTCAATTTAGAACCATCAACTTAATCTATGTCAGTAGAGAGAAGATGTTCAAAATGGGTGGATGGAGATTTTATTCAGGAGTAGCGCCAAGGTGCAAGATATCAGTAAGCGGATTCTAGTTGCTTGCCAGTGAGGCGAAAAGAAATTCACCTACTTACGTTCTAGTCTTCATAAACCCGGCACTCTGCTGCTTCTGGGTTATCATCACAGTATTGTTCTAAAGAATTTTTTGACTTCTTATTGCGCTGGTGGGAGGCTTCAGCTTGCAGTTCTTCGACTGCATCCCAAGCCGCCGCACACTCAGCAGAGTTGCTACCGGAAGCATCACAGACTGCACGAGCTTGTTCTACTTCTGCTTCAATTGTTTCGTGGATTTTTTCTTGGATGTCGCTCATAGTTTAGTCTCGTTGTATTGTTGTTGTACCAGTATAGAAAAAATTCAAGAATGGCATCTTTTTGTTCTATCGTTCACCATTCTAACCACTTAGCTGTTACGTTAGCGTTTTAGTCTGATGATCCATAATTAATACAACAGTAAGTAGCCCACATAGTATATCTATATTTATCTTTTAAGATTTTGTAGAGTCAGTACTCCGAAAGTATAATCATACAATACATTTAGAATATGTAGTAGGGAATGACAGATCTAGTGCCGCTTTGCGGAAGTCAAAAGTCAAAGGTTCAATAAATTTTATGCTGGGCTTTTGCACTGTTGTGGATGGTATCTCCATTTCCGCAGTGCTGTACTAGTGTAGTTAAGCAAAAGTAACTGACTAGCTGATAACAAATCAGTTACGCTAGCTTCCTGGGATGAACAGGGCACTGAGGAGAGATAAATTTGACTGGTGTCAACTCTTGTACGATGCCATCCTGCCCAGGTGCAAAAATCAAATACTACTGGATTAACAAGAGAAAGAAGCCCAAAATTCATGGCAGACCAAATGCAATGGGCAAATGCCCTATCAACCCGACCTTCTTTGGAAGCAGCTGTTACAGATGTGGTAGAACAGGCTGTCTCGTCGTTAACAGTACCTGCGGATTTAGGGCTGGTATTCATTTCGTCTGCTTTTGCGAGTGAGTATTCTCGGCTTTTACCCCTGCTGGCTGAACAACTTTCAGTACCTGTAATGATTGGATGTAGTGGCGGTGGTGTAATTGGCACTACAGCTAGAGGAGAAACCCAAGAATTAGAAGCAGAAGCTGCACTTAGCTTAACTTTGGCGCATCTGCCAGGGGTGAATATGCGAGTTTTTCATGTTCTGGCAGAAGAATTACCTGATTTGGATAGTCCCCCAGATGCTTGGATTGATTTGATTGGTGTGCAACCATCTCCAGCGCCTCAGTTCATCTTGCTATCTAGTGCCTTTTCTTCAAGAATCAATGATTTATTGCAGGGACTGGATTTTGCGTATCCTGGCTCGGTGATCATAGGGGGACAAGCTAGCGCTGGGGGTTTGGGTGGTCGGATGTCCCTGTTTTGTAACGATGCCTCTGGTGAGTTGCACCAACGCCTGTATCGTGAGGGAACAGTCGGTTTGGCTTTGAGTGGCAATATTGTTTTAGAAACAATTGTAGCTCAAGGATGCCGTCCTATCGGTCAGCCGATGCAAGTCACAAAAGCCGAACGCAATATCATCCTGGAGCTAGATGAAAAAGTACCTTTGGTGGTGTTACGAGATTTGATTGCTAGTCTCAGTGAACAAGAGCGAACACTGGCACAACACTCTTTGTTTGTGGGCATGGCAATGGACGAGTTTAAGCTTTCTTTGCAGCAAGGAGATTTTTTAATTCGCAGCATCTTGGGAGTAGATCCATCTGGAGGAGCGATCGCAGTTGGGGATGTCGTCCGTCCTGGTCAACGCCTACAATTCCACCTACGTGATGCCGAAGCCTCCGCCGAAGACCTGGAATTACTCCTAGAGCGGTATCAAAATCAACAAGTTGCCGAACCTTCTGCCTCTGCGGCTTTAATGTTTTCCTGTGTGGGGCGTGGCCAAGGGCTTTATGGCAAGCCTAATTTTGATTCGGAGTTATTTAGACGTTATATCCACGATATCCCTGTAGGTGGTTTTTTCTGTAGTGGAGAAATTGGCCCTGTTGGTGGCAGTACTTTTGTACACGGTTATACCTCGGTTTTTGGGATTTGTCGCCAAATTAGTGCTGAGTGCTGAGTAAGGAATTATTATTTATCCCCTGCTCCCCTGCTTCCCCTAACAATAGGGTGCTGTTGTTATCAATGAAGGTGGGAATACCATCATTGGCGATCGCACCATAGGTCTGAATATGGTGTCGCACTGCTTGGGGAAAGTGAGGATAGTCTAACAAAGCATCTCCATCGGCAATAGTTGCCCAAAAGTCGCGCAGACTAGGTGCTAATTCTTCTGCCTGCGCTAATGGGAGGTTTAACGGGTGCTGAGTCAGTAACTTAACTAGAAATGGGAAAGAGCGATCGCCCATCCACTGCCGTGATAGATTTTGCAGGTTGGGGAAATCGGGTACTGATTCTACACGATGCGATAAAATTTGCAACCATTGCCTACCGTGGTTATCTTGTTGAAACTCTAAAACCCGATAAGGATGAGGATAACTAACTAAAGAACCAGTGGTGATGTCATAAACACCTTCTGAACAAGCCACATCCTGAATGTGTAAATGTCCTGTAAATACTAGCTTGACTCCGTAGTATCGTAAAATTTGTAACAGTTGGGGGGCATTTTCCAACATGTAGCGATTTCCTATAGGATGGCGTGATTGATGAGGCAGATGCTCAACCACATTATGATGCACCATGACCAGTACTACTTCATTCGCGGCGGCTGCTAGCACTTCTTCTAACCAGATTAGTTGTTTGGTATCCAAACGCCCGATCTGCTGACCTTGTTCATTAAAAAAATTAGAATTGAGTCCAATTAGCCGGACTCCAGGCAGTAATTGATGAGTATAGTAAAGTTGCTGAGAATCTTCATAGCCAAACTTGCGGTAATAGTGGGGAAAATCAGCAAAACCAATTGATTGCTGATTTGCCATCAAGACAGGAACATCATGATTACCAGGAATAACATAGGTGGGAAAAGGTAGCTGAGTTAATCTCTCTTGTAACCAGGTATGATTCTCCGGTTCGCTATGCTGAGTTAAGTCTCCTGGAAGCAAGAGGAAATCTAAATTAAGTTGTGTTAAATGTTCTATTACACTTTCAAAAGCTGGAATACTAGCTTCCACCAGATGAAAACGACTAGGATGATCCCAAATGGTATGAGGAAGCGCGATATGCAAGTCGCTAACTACGGCAAAGCGAAAGTTTATAGACATTGATTTGAAGATAATGTTAAAAACAGGATGAAAAAATCTCTTTTCCACAAAGTATAACGCTTGCTGGGAAAACCTGTGTAGTAGCAACTAGATTTAACACCTTTAAACATTTAGTCTCAATGATATTACACAGTAAAAATTAATGACTAAAAATATGGAATAATCTATCTTAGAAGCTGTTGATTATGACTGAAATTATTATTGTTAATTGGTTTGGTGATAACGCCTTTAAATCTATGTTAATTGCTAGCAAGATTTCACTTTGTTACTTAAAGGAGTATCAATTTTGGCAGTAGTCCGAGTCCGCCAACATGTTAATCCACTTGCCAAAAAGTATCAAACACCAGCAAGTCCCTTAGACTGGGAAAAAGTTTATACACAGCCCAGCCAACCGCTACATATAGATATTGGCTGCGCTAAGGGAAGGTTTTTGTTAAAAATGGCACAGATAGCACCCGACTGGAATTTTCTGGGTTTGGAAATTCGGGAACCATTGGTGGTGGAGGCGAACCAGTTACGATCTGAGTTGGGTTTAACTAATCTGCACTATTTATTTTGCAATGTGAATAACTCATTGCGATCGCTGTTATCTTCCTTACCTACAGGGACTTTACAGCGCGTCACAATTCAATTTCCTGACCCTTGGTTTAAAACCCGCCATGCTAAACGCCGTGTAGTGCAACCAGAATTAGTGGCTCAATTAGCTAATTATCTGGCAGTTGGGGGGATGGTATTTCTGCAATCAGATATAGAATTTGTGGCAGTAGAAATGCGCGATCGCTTTGCAGAAAATCCTGCATTTGAGCGACTGAGTACAGAAGAATGGCTAGCACAAAACCCGCTACCAGTCCCGACAGAGCGGGAAATAGGTACTCAAAACAAAGGTGAACCTGTTTATCGTGCTTTGTTTATTAAGCAAGATTACTCTTAAGTTTATTGGGGCTGTCTTATTTGTGGACTGGTTCTATCAACTGCTGACATCAGGAAGAAATTGGTGAGTAGTTCTTTAAACAGGCGATCGCGTAGCGCATTCATGGTCAATCATTTGTGGATTTTATCGGATTTTGCCCACAAACGCTAAGATCTTGCACCTAGCCCTGGCGATTATAAAGATGCCTCCGGCACGCTACGCGGTAAGCGCAGCTATGCCCTTTAGGGCTTTACGCGGCTATACAAACTAAGTCCACCTGCGCGGACTAACGAAAAATCAAGGTTTTTAACCCGCGTAGGCGGACTTCCCTCAGGGAAGACGCTGCGCGTCATGCCTGTGTCGCTGTGACTTCCAGTCGCCTGGTGCTGGTGCTGTTGTTAAAATCTACTTCAGAATGTGTATCATTTTCCAATTAAATGATACAAAAGTATTACCTCTAAATTGCGCTCAACGTTCTCCAAACAGTTAATATTGCTTAACTTACCATGAATTGATTGAGGATTTCAGTAGAGTGTTAGTTAAAATGGCTACGAAGAACTAAAATGAAATTTGGTTGAAAGAAGCACCCCCACCAGCAACACCCTACTCATTCCCATCCTGATAAACTTGTTTAGCAAAATACTTTTGATAGCCTAAAAAGATGAAAGCATCTGCTAATTTCGACTTTGAGGACGAGAAATTTAACGCCCCCCCCTCTCAAGTCATCCCTTGGTGTCAGATGATTAATCCTCGGTATGGCACAGATGGCATCCAGCCTCACGGTTTGGCGATTAAGCTGGATAATGCCAATGCTGTGGGTTTTCAGCCAGATGAAAATTGGCAACAAGTGGAGCATGAATTTACCTCTGGAGTAGAAACGATTTTTATTACTACTACTCCAAAGTTAGTTATAGTCCGCCGGGGGCCTTTGTCTGTCAAAGACCGGGAAACCGGTAACAAATTGGGTACTCTTAAAGAAAATTATGATGCTTTTTTAGCAGACAAACTTAAATTTAAAACCTTTACTCGCTACTTAATTTATTTGGTAGGAGAAAATAAAAAGTTTTTACACGAATCACCATTACAATTAACTCTTAACGGTGCAGCCGGAGCAAGTTTCAGTAAGACTTACTGCGAATTTCAACAAGGAAGAGTCGTTGGTGGATTTGTGGCTGAACTAGAAAGAGCTTATGCTGTCTACCGCAAGCAACCACTGACACCAAAAGGCCCATTATTCCATGCTCATGGGATCTTTTGTCCGATAATTGAGTGTGAAGAAAGAGGCATTGAACCAAATACTGTGATGGTGGCTTCCACAGTGGACTACAAACATCCCACTGTGGGGACGTTAACCCAATACCTGATCGCCTCAGACTCTGTGGAATCTGCAATGATCTGTAAGTCTTTTGAAGACCACAAGGAGTTTGGTAAGGAAGCTATCAAAGTAGAAACGCCCAAGATAGCAATGGCTGGAGTTTCCAGTTCTTATATTTATGCTGATGAAGATGATTATCCTCCTTATTAGGGAGTGAGTAGGAAGTGGGGAGATGGGGGGATGGGGAAGATGAGGAAGATGAAGTAGGTGTTTTACCAATGCCCCATGCCCCATACCCAATGCCCCAATCCCTATTTCTTGAGCAACAAATAGTATAGTGTGCCGTTACCACCTGTAACGCCGGCGCGATCGCCTGCTAATTTACCAGATCCCATGAAATAATCGACTCTTCCTGGGCCTTTAATGGCGCTACCTGTGTCCTGATCGAGGACAAAGCGGCTCACAGTACGATATTCCAGATTGCCAGCACTGGTGGGATAGGGAAATGATGTATGAACCAGTGCTAGTGCGCCCGGAGGCATGAGAGATTTATCTGTAGCGATGGAACGCTCTGCTGTAACTGGTACATTAATACTACCAGTAGCTGGTCTGCCAGCATTTTCTTGGAAGAAGACAAACCTTTCCCAGCGAGGCAGATAATTACTCAACTCCTGGGGTTGACGCTGGAAAAAATTAATTATACCTGGCATATTCAATTGATTTGAGGACAACTTGCCGTCTTTGGCCAGTTGGCCTCCGATACTAGTCCAAGGGTAATCAGTTCCACCTGCAAAACCAACAGATGTGGTTTGGCCATTAGTTAACTTAATTTGGGCGGAACCTTGAATTTGTACCATGTATGCATCTAGGCGATTGCGGAACCACAGCATTTCTAAACCGCGCAGCTGGCTTCTATCCCCAAGTAAACCATCTTGCCCTTCCAAATCAACTCGTTTGGGATGGGGTTTAGCCCATTGAGCGAAATCTGGCGGTAGTCGATAAAGGGGATACTTATATTCGGGAGTCCTGACGCGACTAGCAGTATAAATAGGCTCGTAATAGGCAGTAAACTTAACGGTACCCTTGCCATCATTTCCTACAGACTTATAAAAGTCAAATTCTCGACGGACAGCAGCTTGTAGTTCTGCAGGAGATTTGGAGTTAACAACCAGTTGGCGGAAACGGATTAAACTCCGTCGCACGCGATCATGCGTAATCCCTTTAACTGGGTAGTTTTGATACGCAGCGATCGCGCTATTTCTTTGCAGGTAACTTAAACTGTGGTCAATTGCAGTTAATAAAGCCTGGCGATCGCCTGGTTTACCTGTTTGTCCCCAAAGTTGCTCATCCCAACCCAAGCAACCATGTCTGGGAGTACAATTGGTTCCAAGGGGAAAAGGTTTGAGTGGCGGCTGTAGTTCAGGATTAGTCGGGACTGGCGACGGTAAATTAGGAATTTGAGCAACAGCTGACCAGATGGTGTTTACAAGGGTAATTCCCAGACTCAGGGAAATTAAAGCAAGGGTTTTTCTCATCATTTAGTTGAATCTTTCAACACTAGAGCTAAAAACTGGTTCTACCCGGATTGCCACAATCCGGGATGGGCGTACAACCATATACTCCCCTTGAATATTCTTGATCGGTACGCTAATAAAGTCATTAGAAGCAGACTTGGGCACAAGTTCGCCACTATACCACTTTTGAAATTCCTGAATAGTGGGAAAACGCACTTCTTCACGGTGACCACTTTCCAGTAGAAGGTATACGACGTATTCATTTGGAGTTCTCGGCATAAAGTTGAATGAATGATTTGCAACACATCCAACCCATTGTTAACCACGTAACCCCAGAATGGAAAGGGTAAGCATACGGGAGCAAGAAAGGCTTTTTGGCAAATCTTTCCTTAAATTAAATACTCATAACTTGTCGCTCCTAAACACTTTACTTTTACTTTCACTCTAGACGGCCAATGTTTTCGGCAGTTCCCAGCCATTTTTTGCAACAACGCATTGAAATCGCTCAAACTACGACTGCTGTAATTTGCTTACGCCAATGCAGGCGGTTATGTCAAGATTAATCTGAGGACTCAGACAAAATACTAAAATAAGTTAAGTTGGCGGGAATAAATCAAAGTATGTTAACCAATGTAAAATAATTGTAATTCAGTTTGTAGTGAGGACTTTAGTCCTCACTACGAGCTTATTTCAGTTTTTCACGCTACTTAATGTAGTTAGTTCATGACGGCTATTTAGATTAACCATATTGAAGTGGAATGGTTTGTTAGTTTGCGTTAATCAACAATTTTTTGTAATAAAGCTATCCACATATCTGGTGGATCAGAGTAGTAATCAATTTCCTCGACTTGATAGCGATCAATTTCGCAGCCATGTTGCAAAATAATATAATCACAAGGTTTGATACCTTTCCCTACTCCCGTCATCTGTCCTGTAATTCCTTCATCAAGTAGTTCAAATACATAGTCTTTTCCCTGGACTAATCGTGTATAGTCATGTATTTTATGCTGCTTATCTGATTTATCTACTGGCAATTTAAACAGCAGCAAGGAACTTAAAAAATTAAGATTTAAGTTAAACTTCGTTCTGACGAAAGACATGACTAAACTTTCCAAGATTGTGTTTACAGCGAAAGAAAAAATTTAGATAGATGAACTTTAATTTCTATCATTAACCAATTCAGAAAATCTTGAGTAGAAAATATTACTATTATTTCTCTGAAATGCTGAATACACCTATGATTGGCAAAACTGCGATCTAATAATTTGGTGCAGTTTTTTCAAACATGCCTAGAAATAATTTTAGAAGCAGATTTAGAATTCAGGATTAATTTTTTTAAAGTCTAAATTCATAATTCTTATTTTTATTTGATACCATCTACTGCCTGTGTCTTTGATGATGCTAACCTTACTTGATGAAAGTAAGTAGTGATATTATTATTTATTACCCATATTCCTTAAATATTGAGCATTTAGGCAAGTATGTTGTAATAAATTAACGATAATTAAGCAAACAATTTACAGTAGTCTCCAATGCAGTGACCACGGTAAATTTACCAAAGGATTTGACAAGATTTCCGCAGACTTATGCTCCTGCTGACAACTGTTCTCTAGGCGGATTTCACAATAACCCGCGCGCGGGTTGAGTTTGTGTAGCCGAGCTAGCACTTTGGTGAGGAATTGCCGAAAGCCTTTACCGACTTGTTCGCTGGAGAGGTTGCCGAAGAATATTAACTGGGGTGGAATTTACAATCCCAGATATTTCTGCGGAAATGGGATACCTGCGACTTTGGCGTTATTGATTAATTTATAAAGACCTTGTGTATTTACAATATCACAAGTGTGTATTTTTAATGACAAATAAATATTAACTGCTACTCTTCATTGTGAGGGCAACATCTACTTGCTTGAGAAGTGCTTCTGGAGTGGAGGAGTTATCTAGTACGATATCCGCGCGAGCGACTTTTTCTGTAATAGATAATTGGCTATTGATGCGAGTTTGTGCCTGTTCTGGATTTAACTGATTTCGATGTATCAATCTTTGTAGTTGCTGTGAGTTAGAACAATGTACAACCCAGATTTCGGTCACTAGATTAGTCATCTGAGCCTCAAATAGCAGAGGAATGACTAATACTAATGTTGAAGAGTGGGATTGAGCAATTGCTTGATTAAAGCGATCGCCTACGTAAGGATGTATTAAGCTTTCTACCCATTTGCGCTCATCTGGATGATCAAAGATAATTTCACCGAGATGTTGGCGGTTAAGGTTGCCATCTGGCAGTAAAATTTGCTGACCGTAACGTTGAGCGATCGCACTCAAAATAGGCGAACCTACCGCTACTGCGTCTCTAGCATAAATGTCTGCATCTAAAATCGGCAGATTGTAAGCGTTAGCTAAATAATTGGCGACGGTGGTTTTACCTGTGGCAATACCTCCAGTTAAGCCGATGATCCGTTTAGTCATGAGTCAGAGGGAGATTTTTTTCTCACGCAGAGGCGCAGAGAGTCAGAGATGAGAAGAGTGGATTTTTCAATTTCACGCTGCAATTCAGCAATGGTGAGTTAGGAATTTTTTGCCCATTTTATCAGTGCTTGGGTTAAGCCGTCTAAAGTATATTCTTCTGCTTCTATATCTACGCGCCCAAATAAATCATGGCAGGTTTTCGAGGTTTGGGGGCCGATTGAGGCAATACAAATTTCTGAGTTGTGAGAGAATATCTCGTTTGTTAGTTGATAGAAAAATTGCACAGTTTTAGAACTGGCAAAGGTGATGACATCTATGGTGCGATTTTGCAGCGCTGATTTTGCGGATGCAGGGATACTATTGGGACAACGAGATTGATATGCAGCAACTTCAATAACATCTGCACCTTTGGCGGTTAATTCTTTAACTAAAACTTCTCGTCCACCGCTTTCGACTCTGGGAAATAAAATCTTTTTACCCTGTAATTCTTCTGGGAAGTTGGTAATTAAAGAATCAGCGACAAAGTTGGGAGGAATAAAATCTGGTTGGAGGGTTTGTTTTTTGAGACTTTGGGCTGTCTTTTGGCCAACAACGGCAATTTTGACACCAGCCAAGGCGCGGGTATCTTTACCTTGGGCGATTAATCTGTGAAAAAAATAGTCTACAGCATTGGTGGAGGTGAGAATTAACCAGTGGAAGTCAGATAAATTAGCGATCGCTTGATCTAAATTTGTCCAACTAGCAGGCGGGACAATTTCTATGGTAGGCATTTCAATTACTGTGGCACCAAATGCGGTGAGGCGATCGCTAAATTCACTCGATTGTCCAGATGCACGGGTTACCAGGATGGTTTTTCCGGCTAAAGGTAGGTTAGTTGACATGGTTGAAGTTTTGACATGTGAGGATATTTTCTCAGTTTGTAAGTAATTGCGTAACCTAACAACCTCACCAACCACAATTACCACTGGCGAGAGAGATAAACCAGCAGTTTGTTCCAGAATAGTATCTAGTTGGGCTGTCCAAATTTGTTGAGTGGGAGTGCCAGCCCAACGGATAATCGCAATGGGTGTGGAGTGCGATCGCCCGCGCTGCAACAGTTGATGTACAATCTCCGGTAAAAATCGCCCTCCCATCAATATCACTAATGTCTCTAACCGCGACAACGCTTCCCAGTCTAAAACATCTGGTTCATGGGCTGTAAACACAGCAAAACAGCGACTGAGGACGGGATCTGTGAGGGGAATTCCCGCCAATAAAGGTGCAGCTAAAGCTGAGGAAATGCCTGGTACCACTTCAAAATTACAACCAGATGCTTTCAAGGCTGCGATTTCGGCAGTACAGCGTCCAAAAATAAACGGATCGCCGGATTTTAGCCTGATAACTTGTTTACCCTGTTGGCAGTACTGTACCAGTAATTTGTTAATTTCCGCTTGTGGTGTACTGGGTTTACCACCGCGTTTACCTACATCTAACTTCAGGCAATTGGATGATACACACTGCAATAATTGGTCGTCTATTAGGGCATCGTAGATTAATACCTGAGCTTGTCCCAAGAGATTGTAAGCTTTTACCGTCAGGTATGCCACATCTCCAGGCCCAGCACCTACGAGGTAAACTTTGCCCTTTACTTCAGTCATGGTTAATCGTTGTAAATAAATTCTTTGTCACTCAATTGCAATTTTCAATTAAGCAGATTTAACGTTAATTTTATCTAAGAGTTGAGTAATTTTTGCCGCCCTTTCTGGTTGGCGTTGTTTTTGTAGCAATTCTTTGGCTTGTTGTAGGTTCTTTTTGGCTTCTTCTTGTTGATTTTCTTGCATGAAAATATTTGCCAGACGCAAATAAGCATCAGCATTTTTGGGACTGCGGCGAATTACTGCTTGGAATAATTCTTTTGCTTCTTCTATATTGTCTTGCTGAATTAAAACATCCCCTAATAATAGACGTACTACGTCATTTGTAGAGTTAATAGAAATGACTTTGCGAAAAGCAGCCTCTGCACCTGGATAATCTTTTTGTTGATAAAGATTGATTCCTCGTTGGAAGAAATTTGAGGTAATCAAGGTTTTCCATGCGAAATAACCGAGTATGACAATGCTGAGAATAACTGAGATGATGGCAAAAATATCTAACATGGTTTTAAAGAAGGAAGAAGTTTGGAGTCAGATGGAAGAAGGAAAATTGGTGAGAGATTTAAACCCATTTGGCAAGAAGAAAGAAGACTTCTTTCTTCTTGCCTCTTCCTTTGTTAAGCTAAAAGACAGGCAATAGGAAACATGAGATATTCAAGGTAAAAGAGTTTCCAAATAAATTGGTAGAATTGAGCGATCGCACTTTTATCTTGCAAGTCCACCGCCAAACTCCGCATCCACATTCC
Organism: Nostocales cyanobacterium LEGE 11386; assembly: GCA_015207155.1. GTDB lineage: Bacteria > Cyanobacteriota > Cyanobacteriia > Cyanobacteriales > Nostocaceae > LEGE-11386. Next base: position 20,786 of record JADEXK010000057.1, read on the forward strand.
CGCTAACACCACCAAATGAGTAATTACTAAAAATATGGGGTTAATCGCCGCAAAACGCAGCACACCAACTAAAGTTATCCCCAAATAGCAAATAGTTAGCACCCACAGCGCTAAATTAAACACAGCTTGCGGGCCAAGTTGGATGGTGAAAGTAGTGATATTGTATAGGCGATCGCCTTCCATATCGGGGATATCTTTAAAGATGGCGATCGCAAAGGTAAACACTAAAATAAATAACGTCAGCACCCACACCGCAGGCGGAATTGCGGGAGTTTGTTCTAATGCCCAATTAAAGTGCAAAAATAACCCTAAATTCACAATCGTTCCCCGCACCGAAAAAATACACAGCGCCGCCCAAAAAGGAAACTGCTTCAAGCGAATTGGTGGTAAAGAATAAGCAGTACCAATAGCCAAACTCACAGCCACCATCCCCAATAAAAAAGGCCCAGTTAGCCACGCTACAACCAGTGCCAAGATACCAGTAATCATGACAATTAATTGCCCTTGTTTGCGCGTAAATTCTCCTGATGCTAGTGGTAAATGAGGCTTATTCACCTTATCAATATCAACATCTTCTAGTTGATTTAAGCCCACAATATAAACATTGCCACAAAGACAGGCAATCCACGCGCCTAAAAGCGAAATCAGTTGAATAACAGCAAAATCTGTCGATGTAACAGCAATGGCGATTAAATATAAACCTAATACACTTAAACTTGTGCCAATAATCGTGTGAGGACGGGAGAACTTCCAGAAAGCGTACAACCAACGGAAATTTGAGGGAACGGGTTTGTGTTGCAAAGGACTGTTTTGAGAACTCTGGCTCATGAGTAGCTTAAATTCAGTATTCTGGCTTACTGTTAACCATTGTCACAGAATTATGTCATCAACAAGAGCCAAAGGTCTAGATACGTTCTTTACCTTACTCAGCACTCAGCACTCTTTTTCTTACTCAGCATTATTTTTCATCTCCAGTCCCTGATCAAAGCCTTGCATAAAACGGCGGTCAATCCAATCTTTCCCACACCACAAGAGTTGATGAGGCGGTAAAGTCACAGCGCCTTTGGTGGCGATCGCGCGTTGATCACCAGTACCAATTAAACTTAGATATTGTTGTTGTGGTCTATAAGGTTTAAGCGGCTTACCTAATAAAATTCGTTGCAAGTTCTCAAACAGTGGTTTACCTTGGCGAACAGCAAATACCCCGGCTTTGGGACGAGGATAATTTACCATTGTGGCAATGTCACCCGCAGCAAAAACTTCTGGATGTGTTTGAGATTGTAATGTATCTTTGACCAAAATAAAGCCTTGCTCATCAGTACCCAGTCCAGTTGTTTTTAACCATTGGGGTGCTGATGCTTGTGTTACCCAAAAAATTTTATGGCACTCTATCATTAACCCAGATTCACATTTAAGTTCAAAAACTTCTTTAGTGTCTTTGTTTGCTAATAAAGAATTTCGGATGGTGTGTTGCGGTGTAATTTGGCATACAGTTTCACCTAAGTGCAGATTGATACCACGTTTAATTAAAATTTTCTGAAATTGTCGTCGCACTGATTGATGATAATTAGGCAAAAGTTCCTTGTGGCGTTGAAATAAATGAATTACCAGATTATTAATTGGTTGTTGATTGTGTAGCAAGATTTGATGTAAATGAGTTTGCATCGACAGCGCTAACTCCACACCACCAGCGCCACCACCCACAATTGCAATACTTAAAGGTTTTTGGGGATTTTTGGCTACACTTTCCAGTAGCTGATACCAATGTTCTAATAGTTTTGCTACTGGTTTCGCTGCAATGGCATATTCAGTGGCTCCTGATACAGATATCATGGCTGGAGTGCTACCAATATCAACAGACAAGACATCAAAATCTACGGCGGGACGATTAGCACAAATCACTTTGTGGTTTTTCAAGTCTAGTCCAATTGCTTGATCAAGATATAACTGTGCTTGAGCAAAGTTAGCTAATTTTCGTAAATCAATATGGCATTCATCATGGCTGTAAAATCCAGCAATGTGTCCCGGTAGCATTCCAGAGTAAGGTGTATCTGAAGTTGGGCTAATCAAGGTTAAACGTATCCCAGGTAAAGGTTTTCTTCCCCACATTTTCAACACAATGGCATGGCTGTGACCGCCCCCAATTAATACTAAATCTTTAGGTATAGAATGTAGCTTTTTTGTCATTTTTACACTAAGAATAATATTTGTAATTTATGAGATTTGTTGTTTTAAAAGTTGTTCGATAAAAGACAGTAGTATTAATGATTAGAAATTATTATCAGCATGAATTTATACTAATAATTCATAATTATAATGTACCTGCATCTTTAAATTAGTTATATATACAACGTTCACAGTCATATTTTCTATTTTGAAAATCATTAAATTTACTAATGCTTAAATTTTCAATTACAGGGACAATAGCATCTATAAATAAATAATGAAAAAACTAGTGTTATGTATGCTAACGGAGATTATTAATACTTACCAATCTGTAAGAAAACAGTTAGCCATCAATCAAAATTCATTAAAAAACATCATTCTGAGGATAGATTTAAACCAAAAAACAATAGGCAATACACTATATCAGGCTTTCCCCAACCGTTTAATTACAGTTACAGAACATCTAAATCATGAAAATATAGATAACAGGCTAGCAGTAATTTATGAGTTAGAGCAAATTGCTGTAAATTATCCAAAATTTCACTGGGAAATCATGGATATTCTCACTAAATTTGTGAGAAATCATACTTCTCACCTCAATCAAGAAGAGTTGGTCAGCAAGCCATCACTAACAATTTCCACAGATATTCAATTAGCCCTGACCGTAATTGGGCGAAGAAATGTTGAAAAAGACCAAGAAAATGAACAACTTGATTTAAGTCATACAGATATGAGGGGAGTTAACCTCAATCAAGCAAACCTAGAATTATCAAATCTCTATCGAGCAAACCTGTCTAGGGCTAATCTGGCTGGGGCTAACCTCTGTGGGGCGATTTTGAGTGCAGCAAACCTCTGTGGGGCTAATCTGGCTGGGGCCAACCTCTGTGGGGCGATTTTGAGTGCAGCAAACCTCTGTGGGGCTAATCTGGCTGGGGCTAACCTGCATCGGGCAAACTTATATCTCGCAAATCTACAAGAGGCAACTCTCACAGATGCCATACTTAAAGGGGCAAATCTCCGAGAAGCCAAATTATCTTTGACTGATTCTACAGAGGATGAACTGAGTAGTAATTAATAGTAAGTAACTGTCAAATAATATGCGGCAGCTTTACCCATTCAAAGGCGATCGCCTGACTCATATACATAAATAATATCAATTAACTGTTATATTTAATGCCATTTTCTTGACAAAAATAGTATTAATTAAGTCTTTGGGTACATGTGCAAAAATTAAGTGTTGTGGTGTATATTCAAATTTTTAGCTAAATGGTATACTAATTTTTCTTAACCTCTAAGTAATAATTCTGTGTCGTGAGGAATATTACTGCTATGTCTGCTAATAAGACAGACACATTCTGGCGTTGGTTGATAGCTATAACAGTTATATTTGTGCTCTCACTGACGCTGATTGTTTTCGCATCGTCCTATCTTGAAGAGTTGACAATTGCTCAACAAATACAATACAGAAATCAAGCATTAACAACCACTGCCATAGTTTTTCTAGGATTGGCAGTATTGATTAATGCCTACTACGCAGCCCAGCGTGCGGATGCTATGCAAAAAAATGCGTTAGCGGCGGAAAAAAGTAATGAAATTAGCATTCAAAATTCCCAACTCACTCAAGACAAACTGATAGTAGAACGCTTTATGGGGGCGATTACCCAGTTGGGGCATGAAAAAATTGAAACCCGGACAGGTGCAATTTATATCTTAGAAAGAGTCGCACAAGACTTTCCCAAAGAACACTGGACAATCATGGAAATCCTCACGGCGTTTGTGCGCGAAAATGCCCCCACCCAAACAGTGGACGAGCAACAAAGGCTGGAATACTCACAGCCCATATACTTGGGTAGGCACAAAAGCGGGGCGCGTCGTACACAGAAGTTAGAACTGAACACCCGTGAAACATTACCAAAAATTCGCAGGGATATTCAAGCAGCGCTGACTGTGATTGGACGGCGTAATTCTTTGTTAGAAGCGGAAAACCAAAAACTGGATTTACGTAATACAGACATCCAGCGAGCCGACCTGCTGGGAGCCAACCTAGAAAGAGCCGACCTGCGTGGCGCCAACCTTTGTGGGGCTGACCTGCGTGGCTCTTATCTCTGTGGAGCCAACCTCGATGGAGCTAAACTAGCTGGGTCTATTCTGTATGAAGCCAACCTCCTCAAAGCCAACTTAAATCGAGCCACCCTTTGTTGGGCAAACATGAATCGAGCCAATTTACAAGGGGCAAATTTACGAGGAGCCAACCTTTTAGGCGCAAGTCTGCGTGCAGCCAACCTCTGTGGGGCTAACCTTTATAAAGCTAACTTGCAACAGGCGACACTGAAAGTTGCTAACCTCTCCGGAGCCAAGTTGTTTCTAGCTAACTTGCAATGGGCAAAACTGGGTAAAGCTAATTTACACCTCGCAGGTCTAATTGGAGCCAACCTCCAAGGAGCCAACCTCAATGGTGCTAACCTTTCTGGGGCTAATTTAAATGCTGCCAAATTACAACAAACAGAAATCTTTTTTGCCAACCTCACCGCAGCCAGTTTTGCCGAAGCTGACCTAGATAAAGCCAACCTCATGGGGTCAGACTTGAATCAGGCTAGTCTTTATCAAGCCAATCTTTCTGGAACTAATCTCATGGGAGCCAACCTTGCGGATGCTAATTTTTGTGATGTCAAACTGGAAGGAGCTATTTTGACAGGAGCGAAAAATGTAGAATTACAACAGATAAAAATGGCACTAGGCGATCGCACAACTCGTCTACCCGATTATTTAGAAGCACCAGTAGACTGGCGGCAATCTGGGTAATTGACACAAAGGTAAGCGGGTTTAACAGGGTTTTTGCGTCAGCCCCTGATATTTTTGCTAAATTGGGATGCTCCCTGATGGAGAAGAATGATGATTGATTTTGAAGCCTGGGATCTGCTACTGCGCCAGTATGTTGATCAACAAGGGCGTGTCAATTATCATGCCTGGAAAAGAGAACAACCCCAAGCGATCTCCGATTGGTTATCGAGTCACAAGCATCTGCCTTTACCATCCAATCTCAGCACTGCGGAACAATTGGCATTGTGGATTAACCTCTACAATGCATTCACCATTTCCACAATTTTAGAACGATACCCAATTAAATCCATTCGCCCGCAAATCTTCGGACTTCCTAACTGGCTGGCTTTTTTGTGGTTCTTCCAACGTCAAGCTTATGAAATCTTTAATCAGCGTTACAGTCTAGCTCAAATTGAGAACCAGATTCTCAGAGAGAAGTTACAAGATCCAAAAATTCATTTTGCCATTGTCTGCGCTTCTGTTGGTTGTCCCTTATTGCGTCCAGAAGCTTATTATCCTGAGCGAGTCTTGCAGCAGTTAGAAGAAGATGCCTATCGCTTCATTAACAATCCTGAAAAAGTCTATTACAATCCTCAAACCGAAACGCTCTACTGTAACAAAATTTTTAAGTGGTATCGTCAGGACTTTTTCAAGGTTGCGCCCTCTGTTCCCGAATACATTCGCTCTTACCTGCAAACAGACCTACCCTTAACCGCCTCAACACCGATTTCCTATCTACACTATGACTGGAACCTCAATCAGCGAATATCTTGATAAAACTGTTTGAGATAACTTGCGGAAACACCAATTCCCCACAGAAACCCGATGTAAAGGTAAATTGCCGTTGCTTTCCAACTTCCCCATTTTGCCACGCGGCGAGCAGAGCTTTGAACGATCCGGTTCACTTGACAAATTCGTCCCTTTTGTACCAATTTAAGGCACAAATCGCCATCCTCCATAATTGGCAAGCTTTCATCAAATCCGCCGCAATCCCAAAAGTCACTACGACGACAGAACATGACTTGATCTCCAAACAACAAACGCAATCCTTGAAAAAACAGGTGCGGTTTAAACAGTAATGGAGCGTAGTAGGTTTTGAGATAATTATGTAAAGATATCCCCCAGTGAGTTGTTTGAGAGCCTACCATCAAAGAAATGAAGCCCCCACCAGCAATTTTTGGCTCTGCTAAAGTTTGCGAAATCAAAGCGACCAAATCATCAGGAACCCAAGTATCTGCGTGGAGAAAGCAAAGAAAATCTCCAGTTGCGGCTGATGCGCCATAATTCATCTGAATAGAACGTCCAGGTGTCGTACAGGAGAGAATTTGTACTTTGACAGCCTGATTAAACAATGCAACTTCTCGCTTTGCTACCGCTACCGTTTGATCACAGCTACCACCATCCACCACTAACACCTCCCACGCTGGGGGATTTAGTACAGTCAGCTGGCGTAAAGTTCGCCCCAAGCTGGTTTGTTCATTCAAGGTGGGAATGATGATGGAGATTTGCGACATTTACTGAGCAGGAGTTATGTAGCTGCTCTCATCAAGCATAGCGCGAAATCTAAAATCACCGTGTATGTGGATGATTCAGTCACTTATCAGTCTTAATTCCTACTAACTTTCAACAGTTTGCCCCACATTGCATTGTAGGGATGCACCAGATTTGTTGGCTTCTCATCTCTAAAAATAGGTCGTCCTTCATTTGCCCACTGGAAGATACCACCATTCAAATTAAAAACGCCAGAAAACCCCTCCTGCTCAAGACGTTGGGCAATTTTGGCGCTACGGTAACCAATTGAACAATACACAACAATGGGTGTATCTTTTGCAACTGCTGAGAGTGCTGTGAAGTCAGGCGCATGGGGATCAATATGCACTACTGATTTGAGGTGACTAACTTCGTATTCTGCCTGACTCCGGGCATCAACTACCAATGGTTGGGGCTTGGCAGAGTTTAATAACCATTGAGCAAATTCTGTGGTCGTAATCTGGCGAATATTTGGAAACTTTAGCCTGATGAGGATTTTGCAGAATTTAAGTATGAGCGATGGGCTTTGCCCCGCCTTTAGCGATCGCATAAAATGACTGTAGTTGACGAAAAGATAATACATCCTCGCTTTGTTGATTGCGAGAACCTGCCTTTACAATTAATAAATGTACTGTAAATTTCCAGTTGATAGTTTGATCAAAGCTTGTGAATTTTTCTATTGGTTGTGCAGTTTGGGCATATAAAGGTTGGATAGGCGAACTGTATCCTCAAGGTACTCGTGCTACCGATTTTCTTCACCTCTACAGCCGTCACTTCACTACAGTAGAAGGGAATACCACCTTCTATGCTGTACCTAACCAAGAAACTATAGCCCGTTGGGTTAGCGAAACGCCGCCGGGTTTTGAATTCTGCCTAAAATTGCCACGAGATATCACCCATAAAGGTTTACTGCAACCTTCTATACCTAGTGCTTTACAATTTCTGGAGGGGATGCGTCCTTTAGGTAAACATCTCGGCCCGATGTTTGCCCAATTACCTCCAAGTTATGGGCCAAAATTAATTGACGATTTGACTGCTTTTCTCGAAGCTTGGCCACGCACAGAAGCACCATTAGCCGTGGAAGTTCGGCATCGCGATTGGTTTAATGAACCTCATGTGAGTAATTTGACCACAATTTTAGAAAAGTTAGGTGTGGGCAGGGTACTATTAGACTCGCGCCCGATCTACACTGGAGAAGATGATCCGCAATTACAATCGGAACGGCGCAAACCCAAGGTTCCTCTGCAATTCAGTGTGACAGCACCTTTCAGCCTGATTCGGTTTATCTCTCATCCCAATTTGTTAGAGAATCAGCCTTTTATGGAAGAGTGGGTTACCCAGATTCAAAAGTGGTTACAAGCGGGAAAACAAATTTATTTCTTTGTTCATTGTCCTCGAGAAGAGCGATCGCCTGGCACAGCGCGTTACTTCCAACAGCTATTAGAACAAAGTGGTGCAGTAATTCCTTCCTTACCTTGGAATAACCTGGAACTTCCTCCCCATCAACTCAGTTTATGGTAAGCCTCTTCAGTTATTAAATGTCTCGTTTATCTATTGAGACTGATGGGAAAAATACATTTTTTCTAAGTATGAAAAGTAGCTTGTAGGCATGTATGCGTTTCCATAAGTCGCAAATTTTTTGGCTTTTGTCACACATCTAAGATTAATTGATTTCAAAAAGAGTGATAATGGTTATTACAATACTTTTCTGATCCAACTCGATACACCTTCACCCTCTCAAAATAGGGGGTAATAACCCTCTTTGCAAAAATGTAAAGAAGGTATCAACAACGCCTGAATATAACTAACAAAAAATGTATTGATGATCAATGTGAAGGTGATTGTTGTGTAAGCAGTTACATCAAAGGAGATTAAAATGAGTCGTCTTCTTTATGAAAATTCAGTTTCATATAAAGGATATCTCATCATTCCATTTGTTTTTGGCAAAGCAGATACTTACGAAATTTATTCGTACAAACTCTTGTCAGAAATTGGACGTAGAAGCAAATTTCATAAAGCCGAGAATCCAGCAAGTATCTATGGCAGTAGCATCAACAATATTGTTGATATTGCTAAAGAACATATTGACCAACATGCAGATTTTATCAGTCATGGAGATAGTTTCCAGTCTCGCTACGTATACGGTAATAACTTGATTATCGTTTTTCAAGAAGGAGGTAAATATTTTTACGACCATTATCCACCAGAATTATTGAATAATATTGCAGCACCAAAGTTATTCAAATCTGAATATGAATGCTTGAATTGGATTAAGCAGGGACTTAATGACCAACATATGCGGCAACGAGCAATTTGATATAGCCGTAGTCACATAGATTAGGACATTATTGATTGCTCAAAGCACTGAAGCCACTGAGTTGATACTCAGCACTCAGCACTCCCCTTCAACTTCGCTCAGGGCAAGCGCACTCAGCACTTTACTATATCCTCTCACCGCCAAATTAAAGATTATGGTGGGAGTTTTCTCAAGGAAACAAGTAATGGCTGGGTTGGTTAGGGTATTGCCTTAGCTAACCTAGCCATCATAATTTTTTCAGCTAAAATTCACTTTTTTAGTTAGTGATGCCAGTAGCAACAATAGCGGCTAGTCTTCCTCTCAGTAATTTTTTTGGGGAAAATATTTTTTCTTAGAGCTGCTTCATCAACGCACTAGCTCTTTAGCACTTTTTTGGTGAAGTCTTAATTCCATATTTTGCTACTTTATGATACGCAAAGCTATTTTGCGTAAAGAAAAATTAATTATTGTAAAGCTGTATTTCCGTTTTCACCCGGATCTCAACTCAACATCAATCAGGTTTCAATAAAAATAGGGTTTTGATGCATTGCTGTGTCTCTGTAATTCTTCCAAATTTCTCAGAAAAGCCGTGTTGTGGAAGCTCAAATACAGACCAGATATCAAGCAAATTCAACCCTCAATTCATGAGAAAAGTCACATCCCCATGGGAATTTAGGATTGATGAGTCAAAAATGTCCATCGGAAAACTTCTTGACAAATAGGCGAGCGCTCATTTGCCAGAGAAACCAAACCCCAAAACATCCCCTGCGGCGGGAGCAAATACTGATATGACTGGGTACAATCAAGCAGAAATAGCTCTGCGTCAGAACGAAGCATACTTACCGCCAGCAATTGAACATGCTCCCGTGGCGATCGCCATCTTCGATCTAGAAATGCGCTATCTGGCTGTGAGTCGCAGATTGCTGGAAGAGTATAATCTCAGCGATCGCATTATTGGATGCTGTTATTACGAAATTTTTCCCGACATTCCGCCAGAGAGAAAGCAAATTCACCAACGATGTTTAGCAGGGGCGATCGAACAATGTGATGAAGCTCCTTATCCACAAGCAGATGGAACTGTTCAGTGGGTGCGTTGGTCACTCCGCCCTTGGCATACGACAAGGGGTGAAATCGGTGGCATCATGATGTTCAGTGAAAACATCACTCAACACAAACAGACAGAAATAGCGCTGCGCCACAGTGAAGAACGTTATAAATCCCTCATTAGCGCGACTTCTCAAGTAGTGTGGATACTTCCGCCCAATGGTCTTGTGTCTGACGATAATCCTGCCTGGAGAGAATTTACAGGGCAAACTTGGGAGGAATTTCAAGGTTGGGGATGGTTGGACGCGATTCATCCAGATGATCGTTTATTCACATCTGAGGCTTGGGAAAAGGCTGTTAAAAATAGCACGTTATATCAAGTGCAACATCGTCTTCGTCGATGTGATGGCGAGTATCGTTATATGCTGGCGCGGGGTGTACCGATTTTAGAAACAGATGGTAGTGTCAGAGAGTGGGTAGGAATTCACACTGATATCCATGATCAGAAACAAGCCGAAATTACCCTGATCGAACGCAGTACGCTGTTGCGCTCTATTTTGGAAAGTACACCAGACTTCATTTTTGTCAAAGATCTGGAAAGTCGTTACGTCGCCGTCAACTCAAATTTAGCCAACTTTTTTGGCAAACCCATTGATGACATCATTGGCAAAGACGATTCTGAACTATTTCCGCCTGACATTGCGCGTGGAATCATAGATAAAGACCGCCAGATTCTCACAACAGGCACTATTGAGACTTACGAGGAAGATGTTTCTTATGGTGACACTAGAAGCATATTTCTTAGCACTAAAACTCCTTGGCTGGATGCTGAGGGCAATACCCTAGGCATTCTTGGTACAACACGAAATATTACTGAACGCAAGCAAGCAGAACTAGCATTGCAACAGAGCGAAGAGAAATTTCGCTCACTCATCAAGGCAATTTCCCAAATTATCTGGACAGCAGATTCAGAGGGGAGAGTAACTAATTTAACAGACTGGAGAGCTTACACTGGACAAACTGACGCAGAAATGTCTGGTTTTGGTTGGTTGTATGCGATTCATCCAGAAGACCGCCAACAAACACATCAGATTTGGATGCAAGCAATAGAAAACAAAAGTGTGTATGAAACAGAATGTCGTTTACGGGGAGCAGATGGTAGTTATCAATACTTCCAAACCAGAGGAGTTCCCATCCTGAATCAGGATGGCATGATTCAAGAGTGGATGGGTATTTGTATAAATATCCACGATCGCAAACAAGCGGAAATGGCGCTTACCCAAGCCAAAGAAGCGGCGGAAGCAGCAAGTTATGCCAAAAGTGAATTTCTGGCCAACATGAGCCACGAGTTGCGGACTCCTCTCAATGGGATTTTAGGCTATGCCCAAATTCTTCAGCGTTCCAAACATTTGCAAGAACAAGAGCGATCGCGTATTGATGTCATTTACCAGTGCGGTTCACATTTGTTGACTTTAATCAATGACATCCTGGATTTGTCGAAAATCGAAGCGCAGAAAGTAGAACTTATGCCGACAGATTTTCACTTTCCAGCGTTTTTGCAAGGTGTAGCCGAGATGTGCCGCATTCGAGCTGAACTCAAAGGTATTCAATTTAATTATCAATTAGCTGCCGAATTACCCATTGGTATCCGTGCAGATGAAAAACGCTTGCGGCAAGTATTAATTAACCTGCTGAGTAACGCTATCAAATTTACTGATACAGGCAGTGTTACCTTTACCATTAGCTACGCTCTTGAAGGCAAAATTCGCTTTGAAATCCGTGATACAGGTATTGGCATTGTCACAGAAAAACAGCAAGTTATTTTTCAACCTTTTGAGCAAGCAGGAGACAGACGCCGACAGAATGAGGGTACTGGCTTAGGATTGGCAATCAGTCAAAAAATTGTCGAATTTATGGGTAGCACCATTCAAGTTCAAAGTGAGGTAGATGTTGGCAGTATTTTCTGGTTTGATGTCAATCTACCCACAGCTAATGAGTGGGTTAAAACATCTCAAGCCGACGATTATGGTCAAATTATCGGCATTAAAGATTGCCGACCGAAAGTTCTTGTCGTTGACGACAAATGGGCAAATCGCTCAGTCATTGCTAATTTGCTTGATCCCATCGGCTTTGAAATCGCGGAAGCCATCAATGGACAAGAGGGTTGGCAGAAAGTTTGCGAATTTCAGCCAGACCTGGTAATTACTGATTTGTTGATGCCAAAAATTGATGGATTTAATCTCATCAAGCGTATTCGTGAGTCTGAAGCCTTCAAAAAAATTGTGATTATTGTTTCGTCGGCCAGCGTGTTTGAAACTGACCAACACCGCAGCCTCGAAGTAGGAGGCGATGAGTTTCTTCCCAAACCCATACAGGCAACGGATCTACTCCAGAAATTACAAAAATACTTGCATCTGGAGTGGCTGTATGAAGAAGAGAAAACTGTGAACCAACAACAGCCAGAAATTGCCGACCTAGTTGCACCATCTATAGCAGAAAGGGAAATTCTGTATGAGCTAGCAATGAAGGGTAATTTTAAGGGAATTATTAAACAAGCAGCATTAATTGCCAAAGTGGATAAAAAATACATCCCCTTTGCCCAACAGCTGCATCAACTGGCGCAAGAATTTCAAGACCAAGAAATTTTGACACTCCTTGAATCTTATAAGTAAGCGGTATGAATCTTGTATCTGAGCAAACTGCAACGGTTCTCATTGTTGATGATCATCCTGCCAATTTAGGTGTTTTATCTGATGCCCTTGATCAGGCCGGATTAGAAGTGTGGGTAGCAAAATCTGGAAAAGTAGCTTTAGAAAGAGTCAAATATGCCCTACCCCATTTAATTTTATTGGATGTAATGATGCCAGAAATAGATGGATTTGAAACCTGTCGTCAACTAAAGGCAAATCCGGTAACTAAAGAAATTCCCATCATCTTTATGACCGCACTATCTGACACTGCCAATAAAGTTGAAGGGTTTGAAGCTGGGGCGGTAGACTATATCACCAAGCCTTTCCAGCAAGAAGAGGTGTTATCACGGGTGAAATTACATCTAAAGTTGTATGATTTGTCTGAAAAATTGGCACAAAAAAATACTCTATTAGAGCAAAAAATTGCCGAATTAAGTCTTGCATACACTGACATGCAAGAAATGCAAATTAAGCTAATTCAAAGCGAGAAATTATCCAGTTTAGGAGAAATGGTCGCAGGTATTACTCATGAAATTAATAACCCTGTAAATTTCATTTATGGTAATCTCATTCATGCTAATGAATATACCCAAGATATACTAAAACTCCTACACGTTTATCAAAAAGAGTACCCGAATCCCACTCCTCTGATCCAAGCAGAACTAGAAACAACTGACTTAGAGTTTATTGAAGATGATTTACTGAAGCTGTTCCAATCAATGAATATGGGTGCAAAACGCATCCATGAAATCGTCAAGTCTATGCGGGTTTTCTCTCGTGTGGACGAACTTAATGTGAAAGCAGTCAATATTCATGAAGGAATTGACAGTACACTCACCATTTTGAATTACCGCTTAAAGGCAAAACCAGAGCATCCTGGTATCGAAGTGGTGAAAAATTACAGTCAATTGCCGCTAATTGAGTGCTATACAGGCAGGCTAAATCAAGTATTTATGAATATTCTGGCTAATGCCATTGATGCCTTGGATGAATACAATCAACAGCGTTCGTTTGCAGAAATAAAGAAGCAACCAAGTCGAATTGAGATTAGTACTAAAATGATTGGCAATGATTGGGCTGCTATCTGTATTACTGATAATGGCCCAGGAATGAGTGAGGCTGTGCAAGCCAAGCTATTTGATCCCTTTTTTACGACAAAACCTGTTGGCAAAGGAACTGGATTAGGGTTGTCTATCAGTTACCAGATTATTGTAGAGAAACATGGTGGCAGTCTTTGCTGCCAATCCACACCCGAAAAAGGGACGGAATTCGTGATTAAAATTCCCATTCAACAGCGAGTTCTCCAAGCCGCTTGAAGATAGATTTTGCTACTAATTTAATGTGAGTTCGACCACTATCAAAACCCCTCTCCAAACCTCTCCCCTGGGAGGAGAGAGGCTTTGAAACCTTGATTTTTAGTTCAAAACCAGGGATATTTTTGCCCCTCTCCGACACGGAGAGGGGTTGGGGTGAGGTTCATCAAATTCACGTTAATGTAGAGTAAACAGCTTCCTTTTACTCAGCACTCCCCTTCGATTTCGCTCAGGGCAAGCGCACTCAGCACTGATTAAGGTAACCAAAAGTCAGGCAAAATAGACTTACCCAAGTCACGCACTGTTTGGTTGAGCGATCGCGCCACTTGTATATGTGCTTCGTCCGCTTCTACAGGTAAAATATCAGACGGCTGACCCTTTCCTAAATAGGACACTACTAAATTTGCCGCTTCTAAACCAGTAACATAGGCTTTTTCTTGCGACCAAGAACCGTGACGAGTGACAATCCAATCGCCACTCATAAATACATTTCCCAAACTGGTTTTAGCTGGCAACATATGACGATAGCTACCAGGTGCGAAGTGAGTCACTGCTTTTGGTAGCCGAATCACACTACTATCTACTACTCTCGCCTGGCGAAATCCTGGTACACAAGTTGCTAAATAATTTTGGACTTTGGTGACAATTTCTGCATCACTCATACCGAGAAATTGATTGGCATGATAAAAATCAGCTTCAATCACTGTTCCTGTCTCATTTTTATATTCATCATGTAGGGCATTTAAATCAAAAAACGTCCATCCCGTAGTGGCATCAAAGCCAAAGCAAGCATTAGAAGGACGAGGAATATCAATTTTGCGGTCAAACCATAACCGAGTGGCTAAAACGTCGATTGCCCCTAAGTTATTTAAATTGCGGAATTCTTCACGGGTTTGTAAGCTGCGGCTAGTTGAGACAATTTTCTGCATTCCCGTAATTCCCACCGCAAAAATCACGGCATCGGCAGCAAATATTTCATCACCGCACACAACACCTTTCGCCCGATTCTGACTATCAACAATTAAGTCAGTAACACGTCGCTGGGCTAGGACTTTCGCACCAGCTTTTTCCATCCGTTCTACCCAAGGACGAAATATTTTTTCTCCGACAGTTCCTCGACACCAAACCACATCAAAATCAGGTTGGTGAGCCAGAATAAAAAAGTACAGCATCCCTAATGTAGCTGCAGCTGAACATTGCTCGCCAGGGGCAAATAAGCCCACCAACAACATGGGTTCAAAGGCTTCTTTGTAAAGTCGGGCAGAAACACCAAAATCTTTGAATAATTCACGGGCTGTAACAAAATCGTAACGCCGCCAAGCTTCATCGGAATTATCAAAATCTACAACAGAGTAAAGCAAAGGCAAAGCGCTGAGACGATCAATTAATGGCAGCCGTTGAAACTGAGTGTAGAGAAAAGTACCCAAAGGTGAAGGCAGTCGCGGTAAGTCTTGAAAAATCGGTGATTCAACTTCCAACCCCGCAGGCGAATATTGGGCGGAACGAGTCCAGGTAGTGAAGGGATTAATTTCTAATTCATTAATCAGGGCAAAAATGTTTCTGTAAGGATACCAAAAGCCGTGAATTCCCGCTTCTACAGATTTTCCTGCTGTGGTTTTCCAACCTGCTACAAGTCCACCGGGATAAGGCCCTGCTTCTAGAAGTGTGACATCGTACCCTTGTTTAGCTAGATGGTAGGTTGCACCTAAACCAGCCCAACCAGCACCAACTACTACTACCCGTTTTTCTGGCAACCCTGCTGTCATTACGTTCTCCGATTGTTGCTCCTACCACTTTCAACTCAGCACTCAAGAAGGAAGCACTCTGAGTTGGGCTGGTATCCACACAGTGAAAATTGAGCCAATGGCCACAGTAGATTCTACTTCAATTCGTCCCCGATGAAGTTCTACAAGTTGTTTAGTTAAAGCTAAACCGAGTCCAGTGCCTTCGTAGCGGCGGCGTAATGGTGTATCAAGTTGCTGGAATTTTTCAAACAGTAATGGTAATTGTTCTTCGGGAATGCCAATTCCCGTATCTTCGACTTGAAATATAGCGGTATCATCTTCAACCCAGATACGCAAGGTGACACTGCCACCTTCAGGGGTGAATTTAATAGCATTAGTTAACAGATTCCAGAGAATTTGTTCTACCCGTTCCGCATCAGCAGTAAAGCGATCGCGCCGTGGGTCGATTTGTAAATCAAGTTTGAGATTAATTTGTTCACTAGTGGCTTTTTCTGATAGCGATGCCACAGTCCTTTGTGCTGTATCTGCCAAGGAAAATTCTGTAATATTTAAAACTGTTTTACCTGCCTCAATTTGCGATAAATCGAGGATGTCATTAATCATTTCCAATAAATGTTCTCCACTGTCGTGGATTGTTTGTAGATAATCTCGTTGACGCCCAGTCAATTCACCCAAAGGCCAGCGTAAAAGCGTGGAAGACATGCCAATCACATAAGTCAAAGGCGTGAGTAATTCATGGCTGATGGTAGCGAGAAATTCACTTCTGAGGCGGCTAGCGGCTTCAGCAGCCAATAAAGCCTCGCGCAACGCCATTGTGCGCTCAATTACGCGTTGTTCGAGAGTTTGTTTTTCTTCAGTCAGAGAGCGCATTAACTCAGCTTGATGAATGGCGATCGCTAATTGTTCAGCAATTGAAGTTAGTAAGCTTTTGTCACTTTCAGCCCATTCTCGTGGATTATCACATTGATGAGCAATCAATAGCCCCCACAACTTTTCTTCAAATATAATCGGTGCTGCCAACTTCGCTCTAACTTGGCTTTCTCTTAAAAAATTTAACAAACATGCTTCTAAGGCATAAGTTTTTTCCACATCATTAACAACTAAGGTAAATCCTTGGCGATATTTCTCCCAACATTGGGAATTTCTATTGAAACAAGTTTTTTCCTGGTAATACAACACCGATGGAATGGTATTTCTAGCAAGGGCTTCATAGACAATGCAACCCCCATACTGTTGCAGATTTTGGATTGGGGGTTGGGGCGGGTTTTGCTCATTGACTGTTAACTGTTGAGTATTGACTCTTGCACCCTGAAATTTATATATTACTAATCTGTCTAGTTCGAGAAACTCCCGCACTTGAGCGATCGCTGTGGCCATAATTACTGGCAAATCTAAGCTTTTGCGGATCTGGGTCGTTACCTGATTTAACAATTGTTCTTGGGAAATTTGTTTTTTTAGGGCATCTTCCACAGCCTGACAGACATAAACTTCAGGATTAGTGGGACTTAAAGGTTCTGTTGCATCCGCATTTTCTTGTGGCAGGAGATATTCTAATAACAACAGTGTAAATTTAGCTTGGAGTTTGGCATCGTTAGGACTGAGAACTTGACGATATTGTTCAAGATTTTGATGAGTGTAGGAATCACACTCAAATAAGTCTCGCAATTGCGAAATAAAGCATGCGATCGCTTCGGCATTAAATGTCAACGTAGTATTGAGTGTTGAGTAAATTCCTGGCTCTCCTTGCTCCAATTTGCCCACTAAAAGTGCGCTAAACTGCTCAGAAATCACTAGCGTAAATTTTTGATTTTGCCACTCTAAAGGAGTGCAAATCCTTACTAATACAGCTTCTGTGAGTACTAATGTAGCAGTTCCTAATGCTTGAGCCATCTGCTGTAATAATTCCCCAAGTTGATTAAATACAACTAAAGGCAAGTTTCGAGAAAAGCTCACATCAGAGGAACTAAGCATTTTCAATGGTCTGATAATAAAGGCTGAAGGCTACGGCCGAATTTTTGTAATTGTCTTCTAACCAACAGTTTAAAACGGTAATACAGGATTATGCATCGTATAAGTGCCACATCAGGCGGATGGAATCAGTCAGAAAACTTAACTTTTATCGAACAAACTCCAGCCCCTTTTGTGTTTATTACTGCTGCCGATACTGACATTCAAACCCTAGCAGCAGTAGTCCCCAAATTACCTGCAAATTTCCCTGCATTAAGAGTTGCCAACTTATTGCAGTTGCAGCAACAAATAAGTATAGACTCCTACGGCGAGCAAGTTTTAGAACATGCCCAAGTAATTATTTTACGCTTATTAGGAGGACGTTCCTACTGGGCTTACGGCTTAGAAGTAGTACAGGAAATTGTACAACGTCAGGGTATAACCCTGATTGTAATGCCTGGGGACGATGGTCTTGATCCCGAATTAATCTCTAAGTCTACCTTACCTTTGGGTGTTGTTAATCAAGTATTACAATATTTCAGCGAAGGTGGAGTGGAAAATATTGTTAACGCCTTCAAATTTGTCTCAGATATTTGCCTTGACACTTCATTTAATTTCTCACCACCGCAAGGAGTTCCGCGCGTTGGTTTGTATAACTGGGGACTGGAGGATGGGGACAAAGGGACAAGAACAAAAATACTTCCCCATCCCCCCATCCCCTCATCCTCCCACTCCCTCCTCTCAAAGGTCGGCATTCTCTTCTACCGCGCGCATTATTTATCGGGAAATACTAAAGTAATTGATGCTTTGTGTACGGCTTTGGTGCAGCGTCATTTACAGCCTGTGCCAATCTTTGTTTCTTCGTTGCGTGACCCTGATGTACAAGCAGAATTGAGTGAGTTTTTCCAGCCGAAAGACTCAGAGCAAATTGATGTATTACTAAATACTACGAGTTTTTCTCTGGCGCGGTTGGAAACAGAAGCACCCCAACTTGACTTATGGCAAAAGTTAAATGTGCCAGTTTTACAAGTGATTCTTAGTGGTGGTGGTGTGGAACAGTGGGAATCACAATCACAAGGGCTTTCTCCCCGCGATATGGCGATGAATGTGGCACTACCGGAGGTCGATGGGCGAATTATTACTCGCGCTGTGTCTTTTAAGACATTACAAACAAGAAATCCTGACTTAGAAACAGATGTGGTAGTTTATGAACCAGTAAGCGATCGCATTGAGTTTGTCGCCCAATTAGCAGCCAATTGGGTACGTCTTTGTTCTAAAGCACCCCAAGAACGCCGTATTGCCCTGATTTTGGCAAATTACCCCAATCGCAATGGTAGGTTAGCTAATGGCGTAGGATTGGACACGCCAGCTAGTTGTATGGAAATAATTAAGGCTTTACAGGCGGCTGGGTATTTAGTAGAAAATGCTCCCACCCACGGAGATGAATTAATTCAACGTCTTACCGATGGTGTGACTAATGACCCAGAAGGTAGAGATTGGCGACCGATGCGGCAAAGTTTGTCTGGTGAGGCGTATCAAGAGTATTTTGCTAGTTTACCGGAAGTTGTACAGCAAGAAATTAGTGAAAGATGGGCTAACCACAGAGGCGCAGAGAACACAGAGGAGAGAGATTCCGTTTTCCTCTCAATTTCTGGCATTCAACTTGGTAATCTCTTTGTGGGTATTCAGCCATCACGAGGTTATGATATTGACCCTAGTTTGAATTATCATGCGCCAGATTTGGTACCTACTCATGATTATTTAGCTTTTTATCATTGGGTGAGGTCAAGTTTTGGGGCTGATGCGGTTGTTCATGTGGGAAAACATGGCAATTTAGAATGGCTACCTGGTAAAAGTGTGGCTTTATCTAGTAATTGTTACCCGGAAGTTGCTTTGGGGCCAGTTCCTCACCTTTATCCGTTTATTGTGAATGACCCAGGTGAAGGTTCCCAGGCCAAACGTCGCGCCCAAGCGGTGATTTTAGATCATCTCACGCCACCGATGACCCGGGCTGAACTTTATGGGGCGTTGCAACAGTTAGAAAATTTAGTTGATGAATATTACGAAGCCGAAAGTTTAGATCCTTCACGTTTACCCGCAATCCGCGATCGCATTCGCGAATTAGTCATTGCCGAAAATCTTCACAAAGATTTAGGTATTGAAGATGAAAAAGATATTTTAAAGTTTGAATCTGTAATTTTGAATTTCATCGGCGGCTATCTTTGTGAATTAAAAGAAGCCCAAATTCGTGACGGGTTACATATTTTTGGGCAATGTCCCCAAGGACGACAACTGCGAGATTTAATTGTAGCGATCGCTCGCATCCCCAATCGCTACTCTATAGGTATTACCCGGGCCATAGCCACAGAATGGGGTTTAGACTTCGACCCCCTCACAACAGACTTCAGCACTCAGTTATCCGCAACTGATCAACAAATTTTAGCCACCAAAACCCAAAACCCTTGTCGCACCATCGGCGACGCAATAGAAATCCTCGAAGCACACGCAGCCCACCTCATAGAACAACTCCTCACCCTCCCG
>JADEXK010000204.1 GCA_015207155.1 Nostocales cyanobacterium LEGE 11386
TAAGTAAGCCGTGGAGAAAATTTATAAGTATGTAACAAACAATTAAGCAGAAGAATAAGAGTTAAATCTTACACGTTGCGTACTGTAGTTTCCCTTTTCTCCTCTATTTTGAACTCCGTCAATGACAGCATAGGCAAGGTCTAATTCATCCTCAAAACTTTGAGAAGCTAGTTCATTTTTTTTCAGGTGTTGCCACTCCAGTTCAATTGGGTTCATTTCAGAGCAGTATTTAGGTAAAAAGAAGATGTACAATCCCATCTCTTCCCACTTTGTCCATAATTGCTGAACTTCTTTACACCGATGTATTGGGCCGTTGTCCTGAACGATGACTCTGATACGGCCTGTTTTTTGGGCTTCAAGTGCTTCAAGCTCCATCATTTGAATATAGGATTTGCGTGAAACGCCACCAATCACTAAACCGTACACAAAACTAATTAGGGGTTGAAGAAACCCAATAATACTAAGCCTTCGACCCCGGCGCTTACTTTGTTCTAAGCGTTTTTGCTCACCGCGAAAGTAATAACTGTAACTCGGTTCGCTCCAGGCACAAAACCCCGATTCATCCATGTATTTTAAATCGATTTCTCCACAGGCCGCAGACAATTCCAATATTTCTAGGTCTGCCTGTTTGATTTGTTGTAATACGGGATCTTGTTTTCCTTTATGGCTTTTTCGCGTTCGTTTCCAAATGACCCCCTTTTTTTAAGTACCTGCCTCAACCAGTCAGGACTTAACTTTACTGAGCGTTCTTTTTCTAATTTTTGAGCTAATTGAACACTATTGTATGTGCGTGGTTCTTTTTCTAAACATTCTTCTAAGAACACCAGATCCGCTTCCGTCCACCTTGATTTTCCTCCCCGCCCTGGTTTCTCCCAAAGCCCTTCTAAACCTAGCTTTTCCCATCTATGCAACACTTCTCTCACTGTTTGGGCAGTCCAGTTAAAGTGTGCTGCTATCTTCTCTACATACCAACCATGCGCGCTCAATCTAATCACGGAGGCTCTGTCTTTCACCTTCTGCGGTACATCTGCCGTTCTCAGGTTCAAAAGGGTTCTATCTTGCTCTCTAGTCAGAAATACCCTTAAACGGCTGCCCATATCCCTGTTACCTTTGTAGACACATTTTACGTTTTTACTTATCTTTACACAGTTTGGTTTTTTCACCTCGT
>JADEXK010000205.1 GCA_015207155.1 Nostocales cyanobacterium LEGE 11386
GGGGAGCATCTCACTTTTTAAAGTGGCTCAAACAAACAATAATCCATTGAGGTAAGCACAGCGATGAGCCAGAACTTGAGGCACATTTTCTCGTTTCCATTGCGCCCCAGAAATCTTTGTTCGACGGTCAATCTGTTTAACGGCAGATTCAACAGACCCAGAACCAATGGAACAAATTTCTTCAGCTTGATGATATTCGTAGTTGATGATGCGATGACGATGCTTATCGAGATAACGACAGAAGTTTTGTACTTGTTTACCCTGACAACCAGTAAATAAGGCTTTAGCTTCTTCGACTTGACCTTTCCATAGTAAGGCTTGTGCTTGTTTCAAGCGTTTTTGTGAACCCCCAATTTTGTGAAGGTTTTCTATCAAATGAAACCAATCAAGTACTTCTCGACGTTGTACATCAGGTGCTAATTGGTCAATAATATTCCAAATGCCGTCATGCCCATCACCAATACAAGTGACTGTACTAGCCAGTAGTTGGTCATTCACCCAATCAATCACAACCTGATTATCTTGAAAGGACGTTCCAACAGTTTTGAGATGATGTAAGCTAATCGCTTTATAGCCAAGCCACGCACATACTTCTCCTGATTGAGTCCGAATGCGGATATTTCCACCATCAACACTTAATTCTTCAACTGTATGTTCTTGTGTTGGTAATTCAAATTTCTGACGATGTACCAATCTCTGTTGACTGCTGCGGGAGATATATACACCCGTAAAATACTCGATATCTGATGCCGCATCTTCATAGCTGACATTCGCGTTCACCCGTAAACAACAAGTTTCTAGATATGGACTCAGTTGGCTACTTGGCTCGACTTCTAGCTCAATAGCTTGCTTGCTCGTTATTGGTAACTCGAAGAGGATACTTTTGAGTCGTCGTTGGTATCCTGCGGTGGTTCCTGTAACTGCTTCGACAAAAAAACCCCTACTTCTGGCATTACATGCTTCTGCATTTGATTCCGCACTGCTTGTTCAATTCCTGCAAGGCTCGTTAGCCTTTCTGGTGACGTGTCTTCGTACAATATTTTAGCTATCGCTTTGACATGTTCTTGAAGAGCTTGCTTTTGTTCTGGAGTCATCGTTAAGTAAATTTTCTCGTCTTACTTATCCTGACTGATTTTTAACCTCTTTGCCAAAAAGTGAGATGCTCCC
>JADEXK010000058.1 GCA_015207155.1 Nostocales cyanobacterium LEGE 11386
GTGTATAAGAGACAGCTTGTCCCCATTACCTATGCAAACAAGCGAACGCCAAATTAATTTAACTCAAACCTCTCGCATTGCTTCTGTTCACCGCACTACGGGCGAAACTGATGTACAAGTTACCGTCAACTTGGATGGGACAGGAATTTGTACAGCAGCAACCGGGATTCCGTTTTTGGATCACATGTTGCATCAAATTGCTTCCCACGGACTGATTGACTTAAATGTCCAAGCTAAGGGAGACTGGGAAATTGATGACCACCACACCAACGAAGATGTGGGTATCACTTTAGGGCAAGCTTTCAGTCAGGCACTAGGCAATAGAAAAGGTATTGTGCGTTTTGGTAATTTTCTTGCACCATTGGATGAAGCTTTAGTGCAAGTGGCTTTGGACTTCTCTGGACGTCCACACCTCAGCTATGGCTTGGAAATTCCTACCCAGCGCGTGGGAACCTATGATACTCAACTAGTACGGGAATTCTTTGTAGCATTGGTAAACCATAGCCAAATGACACTGCATATTCGCCAACTGGATGGCATTAATTCTCATCATATTATTGAAGCGACATTTAAAGCTTTTGCTAGGGCTACTCGTATGGCGGTGGAAATTGATCCCCGTCGTGCTGGTACAATTCCCAGTTCCAAGGGTATCCTGTAGGATAGTCAGAATTATAGCCAAGTGCTGAGTGCTGATTAAAAGCTCAATTGCTTCAAAGCTTTGAGAAATCAACACTTTCCCCACCTATGTTACTACCGCTATACTTGGCAAAATTGATGCTTTTAGTGTCAATTCGCTATTAGGTTGGCAATAATTGACAAACTCAGTAGTCATCTGATTTTTCAAACTATTGGGTAACCTGCAATTAATATATTTGAACCAAGATGAAGTCTGGTGCAGACACCCTGGATTTGCCACTGAATAATATAGACAATCCGCCAGTAGTCCTAACTTCTGATTTGCGAAAAGTCTATCGCACGGGGTTTTGGCTGAATCAAAAAGTTGTATCGCTCAAAAGCTGTTCTGTCACAGTATATAAAGGGGAAACCTTTGGATTGTTAGGGCCAAATGGTGCTGGTAAAACCACCCTGTTAAAATTGTTATTGGGCATTATTCGTCCCACATCTGGAAAGGGATTATTATTAGGCAAGCCATTAGGCGATCGCCATACCAAACAACTTATTGGCTACCTCCCAGAAAATGCCTATTTATATGACTATCTCACTGGCTGGGAATTTTTGCAGCTAGCAGCTGGGTTATTCCAAATCCCCCCAAGTGTACAACGTCAACGCATTCCCCAACTGCTGGAATTAGTCGGTTTATCCCTAGCCGATGCACGTAAAAAACTGATGCGTCGCTATTCTAAAGGGATGTTACAGCGTGTGGGTATGGCACAGGCACTGATTAATGACCCAGAATTGATATTTCTTGATGAACCAATGTCTGGTTTAGATCCTGTGGGACGCTACCAAATGCGGGAAATTATTTTATCACTGAAAGCCGCAGGTAAAACGATTTTTTTCAACAGCCATATTCTCAGTGAAGTAGAGCAAATTTGCGATCGCGTTGCTATCCTCTCTCAAGGGGAATTAATTTGTTCTGGTTCCCTCCATGAACTATTAGGTACTGGCAGCACATATCATGTCAAAGGTCAAGGTGGTGACTGGGAAGTCCTCAAAAAATGGATGCCTAATTTAGTGTTTGAGGGTGATGGTTCTTGGCAAGGTACACTACAAGAAGATTACTATGATTTTCTTGGCAGTCTTCGTCTGATGGAGGGACAGATTATTTCTATGAATTTATCTCGCCACTCCTTAGAAGATTTCTTTATTCAACAGCTACAGCAAAATAACTTGGTTAATTAGTATTGTGATAAAGAAGGAAGTGCTGTTGGAATCAGAAGTCAGAAGGAAAATTAGTGGTGGTCACTGAGCAGTTCGACAGGCTCACTGTATCACCTGTCGAAGTGGGGATTGAAACCCACCACCAATTGCAGACTACCAAATCATAGATGTGGTGGGAGATTTCAACCCTTTTGGCAATAAGAAAGAAGACTTCTTCCTTCTTTCTTATTGCCTCTTCCTTTGTTAATTATGCCGACCTACCTAGAAACACCGCGACTTATTCTTAGAGAATTTAGACGAGAAGATTTTCAGCAACTTGCATCCATACTTGCTGACCCACAAGTGATGAAATTTTCTCGAACGGGTATACTTTCAAGCTCAGAAACTCAAGAAAAAATTGAGAGCTTCATTGTGTCTTATGCAAAGTATGGTTTTGGAAAATTGGCTGTTTTATTGAAGGAAAATAACGAGTTAATTGGATATTGCGGGATAGCAGTAGAGCAAATTGATCAAAAAGACGAAATTGAAATTGGATATTGTCTAAGTCCAAAGTTTTGGGGTCAAAATTTAGCAACAGAGGCAGCATCAGCTACTCTGCAATATGGATTTGAACGATTCAATTTTGCATACATTCTTGGTATTGTTGAACGAGCCAACATAGCATCGATGAGAGTTCTGGAAAAGTTAGGTATGCAATATACAAGAGAAACTGTGTTTCATGGTATCAAAATGGATGTGTATCAAATAGAATACATATCCGCCCTAAGTTTTGACTTTCATCCGTGAATAAAATAGTAATTTTTGCTACTATTCTTACACTAAAATACAAGCAAAAAAGAGGCTTATTTATACCAGAATTTGATTGATAAATATCTTGTCATACAATTTAGTTTAACTTTAAGTTAACTTTACTAAAAATTTAAAATTAATCAATAATATCTCTCCGGAAAATGACACTTTTCTAGGAAAATAAGAATGTTGGGTAACTTGAATTGGGGAACTTGAATAATTAAATATAGTCATATCAAGATGTTTAAAAAGTACTATGGCGATCACAGTCTCAGAGTCTCAGGTAAATATGCTTAACACAGGTTTGCTGAAATTCCTCACCCAGCCAATTATGGGTGTGGCTTTGTTAACGGCTGTCAATGTTGCAGCACCGTCTGCCAGCCTAGCTCAGGGACAATTAGTACCACAAACGATACAACCAGGAACACCAAATACACAACCAATAATACCCAGTACACAACAAGCATCACCGACTGTACCAATAGATACTAATTACTCTTTAGGAGGCGGTGATCTCATTCGTGTAAATGTATTTGAAGTACCTGAATATACAGGTGAATATCAAATTCCTCCAGGTGGATCTATCAACTTACCTTTAATTGGCAGTGTACCTGTTCTGGGACTAACAACCGAACAAGCTGCTGATGAAATTGCCAAAAGGTACGCTCGCTTTCTCAAGCGTCCTTTAATTTCAGTCAACCTGTTATCACCTCGTCCTATAAATATTTTGGTGGCTGGAGAAGTTACACGACCAGGAGCTTATACTTTGAGCTTGCAAGGAGGCGCGGGTAATAATCCAGGGGTACAATACCCAACTGTATTAGCTGCACTCACCACAGCCCAGGGCGTAACTTTAGCAGCAGATGTCACTCAAGTCCAATTAAAACGTAAGATAGGACGCACTTCTGAGCAAGTTGTCACTCTTAATTTAAAAGACCTGATTCAAACAGGGAATATAGACCAGGATATTACCCTACGGGATGGTGACACCATTGTTGTGCCAACTGCAACTAACTTCAACGTAGCAGAAGCACGCAATCTGTTTGCCGCTAACTTTGCTGCTAGCTCTACCACACCTCGCACTGTGGCAATCATTGGTGAAGTTAATCGTCCCGGCTCATATCTAGTCGGCCCTGGTGGCGGCGGTGGACAGGATGGTGCAACAACAACTGGTGGTTTACCCACTGTCATGCGCGCCCTGCAATTAGCTGGGGGAATTACATCACAAGCTGATGTTCGTAATCTCAAGCTCCGCCGACCGACAAGAACCGGTTCAGAACAAAATATAGATATTGACCTCTGGCGATTATTACAGAGTGGTGATATCGACCAAGACATAATTGTGCAGGACGGCGATACCATTATTATTCCGACTGCTACGGAGGTCAACCCAGCAGAAGCCACTCAATTAGCTTCAACTACTTTATCTCCAGCCACAATTCAAGTTGGTGTGGTGGGCGAAGTCAAAAGACC
This sequence comes from Nostocales cyanobacterium LEGE 11386, assembly GCA_015207155.1. Taxonomy (GTDB): domain Bacteria; phylum Cyanobacteriota; class Cyanobacteriia; order Cyanobacteriales; family Nostocaceae; genus LEGE-11386. Next base: position 4,105 of record JADEXK010000058.1, read on the forward strand.
AGGAGCCGTAGAAATTAAGCCCAATAGCTCTTTGAATCAAGCATTGCTGGCGGCTGGCGGCTTCAACGATGCTAGAGCTAGAACAACCACTGTAGATTTAGTTCGTCTCAACCCTAATGGTTCTGTGACCAAGCGGGAAGTCAAGGTTAATTTCTCCCAAGGAATTAATGAAGAGACTAATCCCATACTCCGCAATAATGATGTTGTCATAGTTAACCGTTCTGGTTTAGCCTCGGTTGGCGATAGTGTGGGTACAGTAGTCAATCCCCTAGGCGGTTTATTGGGAGTGTTCAGGGCTTTATTTGGTTTGTTTTAGAGGTCGTTTTTCATGAGTTTGAAGTTGCGGAGACTAACTAGCGATCGCAACTTCAAACCCATAATGGTAGTCAATGCATTGAGCTACCTTTTAAATACTCGTTTGTATGTACTTTTGGTTTGGTAAAAATCGACCTCAAACATCCTTCCTCAAAGGATTACTGTGCAGCTTAACCTTGGCTGTGAGTTGGGGTGTGGGCATTCCTGCTACCACAGCAGCAGAAACAGTTACCATTCGCTTAGGCCCATTTCAACAGTCACTGGCGATCGCCGATCTCGAAAACTTTGCCAAAACCGGGAAACTGCCAGAACATTTACAAATTTTTGGTGCTTTATTAACGCCTCAATTACAAGAATTACTGAATCGCAGGTTACAAGTAGACCCAGCTTTTGCAGACAAATTCGTCGCTGAACTAGTGCGATCGCCACAAGGCAAACAATTAATTTCTTCCTTGGGCGCAGCAATACCAGGTAGTACCATAGAAAGCCTCCAAGCAGCAATTAACCTCTCTCTACGTCAAGTCAACGGTTTAAGTGCCATTGGTTTTTTGCGCGCCTACCCAAAAGAAAATATTACCGTAGACGCAACTCAAGCACTACAAATCGCATTAGAATTTAATGCCAACAACTTGCAAAGTCAAGCCCTTGGGGTTTTACTAGAACGAGAATTATTAGTAAAAAACAATACACCTTTTCAGTCAAGTTTTGACCCAACCGCCCCAGGACAAAACACAGTTCAACAGCAAACTCTAACTCTACAAGACAGACAACGAAATCGCAGCATTCCTGTAGACATTTATTGGAGTCAAAGTGACACTCAAGCACCACTGGTGGTAATTTCCCACGGCTTTGGAGCCAACCGCCGATTTTTTAGCTATTTAGCGCGTCATTTAGCTTCCCACGGAGTCACTGTTGCAGCCATTGAACATCCTGGTAGTAACTCTGTTGCTATTAATAACACTGCCAATCAAGTAAACTTGGCGCAACTACTACCAGCCAGTGAATTTATTGAACGACCAAAAGATGTCAGCTTTTTACTCAATGAACTAGAAAGACTCAATACCCAACCGGGACAACTTCAAGGAAAGCTCAACACCGAGAAAGTAAATGTCATCGGTCACTCCTTGGGAGGTTATACAGCTTTAGCCTTAGTTGGTGGAGAAGTAGACTTAAAAGAATTGCGAGAATTCTGTAAAACTTCTTTGTCCTTTGGTGAATCTCCCGGTGATTGGTTGCAATGTGCGGCGGCGACTTTAAAAGACAGCAAACCACAGTTGCAAGATAAACGAGTTAAGAGTGCGATCGCACTCAATCCGCTTGTTGGTAGACTGTTTGGTACGAATGGTATCAGTAAAATTACCAAACCAGTTTTAATCTTAACGGGAACCGAAGACGCTCTCACTCCAGCCTTAAACCATCAAATCAGACCTTTTCAGCAACTGCAAGGTTCTAAGTATTTGTTAACCGCCATTGGTGCAACTCACTTGAGTATTACTGACCCAGCATATCCGGTGAGTGCAGCAACTGCGATCGTCAGAGAAAAGCGAGGCGCAGAAACCAATTCCTTACGCCAGCTAATTCGTGGTGTCACCTTAGCGTTTATTAAACAAGACACACCACAAGCCCAGATTTATCAACAATTCCTCACACCCACTTACGCCCAATCCTTCTCGACAGCAGAACTCCCCCTACGCTTAAGTACTGATTTACCAGGAAACATTAAACCCTGGCTAGGTTTTGTATTGAAGTGAGCATACTGACTCCCCATTCCCTTCTCCATTAACGTAAATTTAATCACATAACTCCTCCTTGCCAGCGTGTGATCAAGGTGCTTTAATAGCGATCGCATTCTGCCAAATTATCCTGCATGTACAAGACCTACAAGATTTGCTGCGACTTGTCATTAAATACTGAAGTCATGTTCATAAAATTACAGATGCAAAACATTAGACTTAAACTTAGGACTATGGTAGTACCATGTCCTTTAAACTAAAATTCGCCCAAAAGCTGAATAGGAGCATATATGGAGCCAATTATTGCCATAGTCTTAGCGCTGATAGGCTATGCCTTAGGATCTGCCAAATTAATTAATCAAGGTAACGAAGCTTTAGTTGAACGCTTGGGGCGGTATCATCGGAAACTTGGGCCTGGACTCAACTTTATTGTTCCCCTGGTCGATCAAATTGTCATGGAAGATACAATCCGAGAACAGTTTATAGATATCAAACCTCAGAATGTAATCACCAGAGATAACATTTATCTAGAAGTTGATGCTGTTCTGTTTTGGCGTATCAGAGATATGGTCAAAAGTTTTTACGAAATCGACGATCTCCAAGGTTCTCTGACACAGCTAGCAACTACCACACTCCGAGAAGTCATTGCTCAAAATACTGTAGAGCAAACCAATGTCTCTCGATCTGAGATGGATCAAGCCATCTTAAATCAGTTGAATCAAACAACAGAAGATTGGGGAGTGCAGATGATCCGGTTAGATATTCAGAGCATTACACCACCGGAGAGTGTACGCAAGTCAATGGAAGAAGAGCGAGCCGCCGAAATCAAAAAACGGGCGCTGGCGTTTGAAGCAGAAGGAGAACGTGACGCCGCCATTAAGAGAGCGCAAGGAACTCAAACTTCAATGCAGATCATTGCTGAAGCCTTACGCTCCCATCCTGAAAGCCGGGAAATTCTCCGGTATCTCGTAGCTCAAGATTATGTGGAGGCTAGCCAAAAGCTCGGTGAGAGTAATAATGCCAAAATTGTGTTTGTAGACCCCAGCAAAACTAATGAAGTATATAACCAGTTAATTGCTGATGCGATCGTGCAAGAAGGTCATGGTAGAAACTCTGAAAACGGCAATATTTAATTTTTATAGCAGTTGCCACGTAGCTAAGGACATAAACTAATTACAAAACCCAGACATCAAGAGACTTTCAAGTCTATCCCCTATTCTCTGTCCCCTGCTATAGTCGCAACAGTGCATCAGCTACCAATGAAACATCTCGCATTTCTTGAACATCGTGAACTCGCAGGATATCAGCACCATTAAAAATAGCAGCACAACACGCTGCTGCTGTTCCCCAAACTCGTACTTTTGGATCTGGTTGATCTAGAATGCGACCAATGAAACTTTTACGGGATGCGCCCACTAAAATAGGACAGTTTAGTGTTTTCAATGAACGCAGGCGGCGAAAAATTTCTAAATTTTGCTCATAGTTTTTCGCAAAACCTATACCAGGGTCAATAATAATTTTCTTTTGGTCAATACCCGCAGCAGTTGCGGCTGCAATTTGTGCTGCTAAAAAACTAGAAATCTCTCCCATTAAATCCTGATAATCAGTCATTTGTTGCATCGTCTGCGGTGTACCCCGGATGTGCATTAATACAATCGGCACATCTAAACTTGCTACTGTAGGCAACATTTCCGAGTCAAACGTACCGCCAGAGATATCATTAATTATATCTGCCCCAGCTTCAATAGATGCTTTTGCTACAGTAGCCCTAGTAGTATCTACGGAAATCGGTACGGCAATTTCTGGTCGTAGCACTTGCAATATTGGTATTACTCGTTCCAATTCTTCTGCCAGAGTTATTTGCTCCGCTCCCGGCCGAGTTGATTGACCACCGACATCAATCATATCAACACCAGCAGCCACCATTGTTTGCGCCTGTGCTAAAGCCGCAGCAGTTGTATTAAACACGCCACCATCACTAAAACTATCAGGCGTGACATTTAATACACCCATGAGATAAGTTCGCTGTCCCCACTCGAAACAGCGATCGCGAATTAATAACTTGCTTGACATAATCCGTCTTAATACACGCATTCCCCGGCTCTGCCAGGGAAAAAGCGCCACACATGAAATTACTTGTAGTTGACAATCCGAGCGAAACTTGCAGGTTCTAGACTCGCTCCGCCTACAAGCACACCATCAATTTCTGGTTGAGCCATGATCTCATCAATATTATCTGGCTTTACTGAGCCGCCGTATTGAATCGGCACATGGGGATTACTCAACTGGCTACGAATTAAGCCAATTACCCGATTAGCCTCCGTTGCTTCACAAGTTTCACCAGTCCCAATTGCCCAAATCGGCTCGTAGGCAATCACCAAATTCTCCTGATCGACACCCACTAAGCCTTTCTCCAATTGGGTGCTAATCAGTGATTCAGTTTCCCCGGCATTTCTTTGTTGCTTAGTTTCGCCAACGCACAGAATTGGTGTCAAACCAAATTGTTGAGCAGCTTTCAGGCGCAGATTAACAGTGGTGTCCGTTTCACAAAAATATTGCCGTCGTTCGCTATGACCGACAATCACAAAACGGACACCACTTTCCGTCAGCATAGGGGCAGAAATTTCACCCGTGTAGGCTCCTTTTTCTTCCCAGTGGACATTTTGTGCCCCCAATTGTACGCGGCTGCCATGCAAACTCTTGGATAAAACGTTTAAGTTAGTGAAGGGAGGACACAATAAAACCTCTCTGCCTTCAGGCGTTTCCTGCAAGTGAGGCAGAAATCCTCGTAAAAACTCCTGGGTTTCTGCCTGGGTTTTGAACATTTTCCAGTTACCGGCAATAACTATTTTTCGCACAGGTGATTTAGTCAAGATTCTAACGCTACTAGATGCACTCTTTACTCTACTATTTTTTACGACCCACCTTGTTCATATTGCTCAAAGTGAAGAACTAGTTGAGCTTACAGACATCAACATATTTGCAAAATGAAAAATATTTGTACCTGCGCCCTTTTACCGATCCCAAACTCCTGCTAAAAATGACTAGGATCGGAAAGAGTAAATTTTATATTAATTATGACTTCCGCATTGCCTGACCATCACAATGATACCAATTCTCTCAACTGGGAGGAAGAACTTGATAGTGCCATTTTCAGCTTTGAAGATATTCAAACAGAACTGAACTATAAACAAGCACAAACAGCGCTGCGGAATTTGGTAGCCAGTCTCGATCTGACACCCCAAGAAAAAACCGGATTAGAGGCAGAAATCGCTGACTTAGAAGCCATGTTAGGCAAGTTAGACAGCATGGTGGTACAGATTGCGGCTTTTGGCATGGTGGGACGTGGTAAGTCTTCCCTACTTAATGCCTTGGTTGGGCAAACTGTGTTTGAAACTGGCCCTTTACATGGAGTGACGCGGGATGCTCAACGAGTTAACTGGAGTATTAGTGAGGAAGCAATTGGGGAAACTGAACGCGCTTTACGGGTGACTCTACCTGCTGTCGGTCAATCTCAAGTGGAATTAATTGATACTCCTGGATTAGACGAAGTTGATGGCGATACACGTGCAGCATTAGCCGAACAGGTGGCCAAGCAAGCAGATTTAATTTTGTTTGTGATTGCTGGCGACATGACCAAGATAGAACACGAGGCTCTTTCCCAGTTGCGAGAAGCAGGTAAACCCATCATTTTGGTATTTAACAAAGTAGACCAGTATCCAGAAGCAGACCGGATGGCAATTTACCACAAAATCCGGGATGAACGGGTAAGGGAGTTACTGACACCCCTAGAAATTGTCATGGCCGCAGCATCACCATTGGTAAAAACGGCAATTCTTCGACCTGATGGCACTAGGGGAGTTCAGTTACGTACAGGTACAGCCCAAGTTGAGGAACTGAAGCTGAAAATTTTAGAGATTCTGCACCGTGAAGGCAAAGCCTTAGTTGCTCTTAATACCATGCTTTATGCAGACACCGTAAATGAGCAATTAGTAGAGCGAAAACTGATGATTCGCGAACAAAATGCCAATCAGTTGATTTGGAAAGCTGTGATGACCAAAGCCGTAGCGATCGCTCTCAATCCGGTAACTGTGGTAGATGTATTAAGTAGTGTAGTAATTGATATTTTCCTGATTTTGGGTTTGTCTAAACTCTATGGCATCCCCATGACGGAAGCTGGTGCTGTACAATTGCTACAAAAAATTGCTTTCAGTATGGGCGGTATTGGTGTTAGTGAACTACTAGCTAACTTAGGCTTGAGTGGATTGAAAACTTTACTGGGTATCTCTGCATCAGCGACAGCTGGTGCAACTCTTGCGCCCTATATTTCGGTGGCATTAACTCAAGCTGGTGTGGCTGGTGTTTCTTCTTATGGTATTGGACAAGTGACGAAAGTTTATTTAGCTAATGGTGCAACTTGGGGGCCAGAAGGGCCAAAAGCAGTCATCAGTCGCATTTTGGCAAATCTAGATGAAACATCAATTCTCAATCGAATTAAAGATGAATTGCAACTGAAGCTAAAAGTAAAAAAGCAAAGCAATCCAGTGTAAAGCTCATTAGTCAGGCAATTAAATTTTTTCTGTAGCGCCTAACATTTGTAAGAGTTTATCGACATTATCTAAATCTCCCACAATTCGGCGCACTGGTTGCGGCCAAACCTTAACGAGGGTGGGAGTTGCAGAAACCTGATCAATTTCTGCCTGTTCTGGATTAGTTAAAACATCAATCACTTTCATGGTGTAAGGATATCCTAGCGATCGCTCCAAGAGTTCGTGTAGATTCTGGAGGATGCGTTCTGTGTTGGCACTATGTCCGGCAACAAATAAGCGTAGAACATAGCATTGTGTTTGTAACTGCACCTTTTGGGCAGTGATGACTGGTGGATGGTACTTTGGTGTAGATTGCGAACAGTCTAAATCCACAATTAAGTCATGGTCTTCCCAAAGTTGGGGAAATGAAGCACGATAAGTTGTTAATACCATGCGATCGCACAATCCATCTTGCCAAGGTGCTGTTTGCCAAACTAGCTCACCCGTACCAAAAATAGCGTTAAGTACAGCTTGATGTCGCATGACGGCTGGATACGCTTCCGCAAAAGTTCGCACTTGGTGGGTATGTGGATCTAACCAGTGGTCAATGGTTGCGGTATAGCAAGGCACCAAAAAATGTGGCGGTTCTGGTAAGTCTAAAATTTCCTGCAAAGCAGCGCACAAATGCAAATGCCATCGACCCTGCTTGTTAGGGTCGATGCAATAAATTAAATCTCCTCCTGGTGTAAAAAGGGCAATACCTTTAAACAACTGGGGTTTAGATAGTTTATCGGTGATCAAGTCAGTTACAGGGGTGAGGGAACTCAAAAGGAAAAAGTAAAAGAATTTTATCCTTTACCTTTTTCTTTTTACTGTAACTAAACTCGTCCTCGGAGAAATTGTGCCATTTCGTTAGGAGTCGGTGACATTTCTAAAGCTGTTTCTTCTGTGATCCGACCTTCTTGGTAGAGGTTCAACAAAGACTGATTCATGGTAATCATCCCGTCAAAACTAGCTTGCTTCATCAGCTCACTAATTTCATCATATTTACCGTCTTTGATCCATTCCTTAATTGCCTCAGTGTTGATCAGGATATCGTGGAATGCCGCCCGCTTACCATCAGTTGTGCGGCATAAACCTTGAGCAATCACCGCCACTAAAGACTCGGAAATTGCCACCCGCATTGCTTCCTGTTCTTCACCTGAGTAGAGATTGAGAATCCGCTCAATGGTTTTCACTGCACTATTAGTGTGGAGAGTTCCCATCACCAAGTGACCAGTCTGAGCAGCTTTCAGGGCGGTGTTGACTGTTTCTTTATCCCGCATTTCCCCCACCAGAATCAAATCTGGATCTTCGCGTAAAGCGGCTTTTAAAGCGTTGTCAAATTTCCGGGTGTGCATTCCTACTTCCCGTTGTTTAACTAAGGATTTGCGGCTTTGGTGGACAAATTCAATGGGATCTTCAATGGTGATGATATGTTTAGCCATCTCTCTATTGATGTAGTCAATCATCGCCGCCATCGTCGTCGATTTACCAGAACCAGTCGGCCCAGTTACTAAAATCAAACCTTTATGGTGGTGGCAAATCTCCCGAAAAACTGTCGGTAATCTCAACTGTTCCATAGATAAGATTTTCAGGGGAATTAACCGCAGCACCATTGCATAGCCCTTGAGGGAGCCAAAAACATTAATCCGCACACGAGCAAAGTCGTACTGAGTTGCACCATCAAATTCGAGGTTTTCTTGAAAATGCTGAATTTCTGCCTCTGTCATCACCTCCCGCAACCAACTGATAAAAGTATCTCGATCTGTTTGTGGATAATCCGTTATCTGAATTTCTCCTCGGTTGCGGAAGCGGGGAATTTCACCTATTCCTAGGTGAACGTCAGAATACTCTAAATCATACGCTTCCCGAATGATCTGCGCTAAACTGAGCACCGAACTGCTACTTTTAGCAGTTGCAGAAGTAGGCATGGGTGGGGGAGTACCCGGACGATGGGCAGCAACAGGAGCAGAAATTGGGGGCGGTGGTGCAGAGTGAACAGCAGGTTGGCTGCCACTTCTATTAACTGACATATCCAACGTTTGTGTAGACTGGCGCTGTGTTATTGACGCTGGTGGTGGCGGTGGCATTGGCGGCACATTCCGAGGAGCAACAGGGTGGGAATTTGGTGGAAGCTGTGATTCTGTCATATATCTTTAAAATGTGACCTTGATCAATTAGAATTAGCGAAAAATCTCTTGTAGCGGCTCTGAATCAGGTGGGAAGCGGAATTGCTGGTGTATATCTACCGCAAAATTTCACCGCAACAATCCGTTACATTTAAATTTTATACTTGTATATTTTTTATTCAAGTTTCTGTATGTTTCATCTTAGGAAAAGTTTTTTCAGTTTCATTTATATAGACTGGTTTAACACACTATAACTATGCAAATACTTCAGTATATATTGGGATAATATTAAGACTTTATTTATACAATGACTGTAAATGTAAATACTCGCCCATGTTAGATGAGAATTTTTTATGCCAACTATAGACGCAAGTTGCTAGCAATTAATACCAAAAACAGCACTAGATAATTTTTTCAGCCTTGTCTGAGAATTATGAGAACCACTAGCGATTTTTATAAGAAATGTTAAGCATAAGCCAATTAACTGAGCGATAAAGGGAATGGAATAGCTAATGTCTTTTACCTTCTATTCCTAAAGGTAGATTCCAGAAGCTAGGTTAGAGCTTAAATGTGAAGTGAACTTTACATTCATATTTATAAAAAATCAACTGTAAAGTTTAGTAAACAAATGCTCATTTTATCAAAAGCTTTTTATATACTGAAACTTCAATTGAACAAATTCGGTTAACTCGTTAGAAACGAGATATGACTGAAACTAAAAACCTTGCTGTGTATTTTTGGGAGGAAAAGTCATGGTTTCGGCTCAAAGCTCTAATCTAGGAAAGACCTACTCCTTGATGATGATCAAAAGTTTTTTGATCTGGACTTTCACCTTGGCAGTATGCTTGTTGGTTGTCGGTTTTCCATTGGTCTTTTTGATGGCTACGGTCGGATGCTTGTTGTCGATTGTGCTGCAATCTGTAATGCCTGTTAGTGCAGTTTTGCTTGTAGCAGGTGGGTTAATTATGTTTAATGTCATGGCAGTTATGGTCGCTGCTGGCGTGTTGACTTTTAGAGGTGTTCATCCGAACGAAGTCAAGTGGTTAAGCTGGCTACATGGAGAAGCAGAGCAAATGCAGACTACTGTATATGCTGCTTGTCCTTTAACTTGTGACATTGAGGTATAATTTATCTCCCTAAAATTCGACAAACATCGCATCTGCCCGGTTAAGCCGGGTTTTTTCATGCTTTTTTAATCTAAATTTCTGATTCTTATTTTTGTTATTATCACTATTCAGTAAGTGGAAAAAATTAATGGTGTGTTAGCCTCTGGCATATCATATCTACTGGACTGATACATCTGAAATAGTGCATGATGATTTTCTTGTGAAACAAGCATCTTGCCTGTTCTGGGCGGGCTAGAAGCCCACCCCACAATAGTTAATTGTCACGTTACTATTAGCTTTTGTTTATTTATGTCTGTTTGCTTAAAGAATGACTATTAAAAAGAAAGTTTGTATTATTTTGGGTACACGTCCAGAAGCAATTAAACTTGCTCCGGTAATTCAAGTCTTTCAAAAATCTCCAGACTTTGAATTGCAGGTAATTTTAACTGGACAGCATCGCGAAATGGTTGAGCAAGTGATGCAGTTGTTCAACCTCAAGGCAGATCATAATTTAGAGATTATGCAGCCTCAGCAAACTCTAAATGATATTACTTGCCGCAGCTTGCGGGGGTTAGAAAAAGTATTCCAAAATAGTCAGCCTGATTTAGTCATAGTACAGGGAGACACGACTACAGCTTTTGCCGCAGCTTTGGCAGCTTTTTACCAAAAAATTCCCGTTGGTCATGTAGAAGCGGGGTTAAGAACTGATGACTTATTTAATCCATATCCAGAAGAAGCTAATCGGCGGCTGATTTCTCAACTCACCCAGTTACATTTTGCGCCAACTGCATGGGCTGGGGAAAATTTACAGCGTTCTGGTGTTTTAGGTGAAATTCACCTGACTGGTAACACAGTAATTGATGCCCTACTCAATGTAGCTGCAACCGAACCAGCTTGTAATGTCCCAGGTTTAAGCTGGAACTCATATCGCACATTGCTAGCAACAGTGCATCGGCGGGAGAATTGGGGAGAACCACTGCAAGCGATCGCTCAAGCATTTTTACAGATATTAGATAAATTCCCCGATACAGCCTTGTTGTTACCATTGCACCGTAACCCCACAGTCCGAGAACCGTTACAAGCGCTGTTAGGCAATCATCCCCGGATATTTTTGACAGAACCTTTAGATTATGCCGAACTGGTGGGAGCAATTGGGCGATCGCATTTCTTATTAACTGATTCTGGTGGTTTACAAGAAGAAGCCCCTAGCCTAGGAAAACCAGTATTGGTGATGAGAGACACTACCGAAAGACCAGAGGCGGTAACGGCTGGGACAGCTAAGTTGGTGGGAACGACAACTGAAAAAATTGTTGAGACTGCGAGTGAGTTGCTAAGTAACCCCAACGTCTATGAAGCAATGGCAAACGCCATAAATCCTTATGGAGATGGCCATGCAGCAGCACGTATTTTGCAAATTGTGCAAAATTATCTGGGTTTATCCTCTAAATAAAGCACTGCGAGTTTGTGGGCCGACGATGCCATCCACAAGTAAATTATTACGTACCTGAAACTCTCTAACTACGCGAGCCGTGGTAGGGCCATAATATCCAGTTGGTTCTACCCCTAACACTTTTTGCACTTCTGTCACAGCCGAACTGCGAGATCCCAAACTCAAATTCACTGGGCCACCAGTAGGACTTTGGTTACTGTTTCTAAATAAAGCACTGCGAGTTTGTGGGCCGACAATGCCATCCACAAGTAAATTATTACGTGCCTGAAACTCTCTAACTACACGAACCGTGGTAGGGCCATAATATCCGGTAGGTTGCACACCTAAAGCTCTTTGAACTTCTGTCACAGCAGAATTTCGAGCGCCAAACCTCAGATTTACTGGGCCACCCACACCAGCACTAGTCATAGTTCTGACGGGACGATTATTTGGTGTACTGCCAATCCATCTAGCAGAAACGAATCTATTGGGAGACAGTCGTGCAAAACCATTGATTATTTCCGTACTCGTTATTTGGGTACGATTAGGGATACAGTCCACAATTCGGGAGTTGAGGTTTGCATCTTCACGGACACGTAGACAACTACCATTAGTCGTTATGTATGCTGTTGAAGTTGTCTGAGCGTGGGTAACTGTGGCAAAAAGTACACTAATGCCAGCTAAAGCCAACCACGCAGAAGATTTCAGAAAATTTTTCCAGTTAAATTGATTGGGCAAATCAGATGCAATGTTTTCGGTGATAGCAGAAGACTGAAAAAGCCTTTTCCATTCAAATTGGAACTTGGGAAAATGACATTCGATGTTATCTGTCACCTCTTCGTTAGCCATAAATATATGGGAATAAGCCATATAGTCCATAATGTACTCCTTTATGCAATAACTTGACTTGAGAAGTGAGGGAAAATTACTAGTTTTCACTTTATATTTAATTTTAATGTATTTTATATTACAGCAGTAATCAAGCGATTTTACTGTGAGTAAAATTAAAGAATAATGAAAAATTAAACTGGTATTAAGAAACTTTACCAGAGATTACATTTATCAAAATTAGGTTAAATTTAGTTGAGAATGCAATATCTTCCCTGATGGCAGTAATAAACAAACTCATTTCGGCGATCGCGTTAGAGTATTAAAAATATCACTACGCACCTGAATGCCATTGCGCCATACTTCAACTCTTCTAGGGCTGACGAAGTAGGAAAAACTACCATTATTTGCTCTATATCTATCGTTGCCAATGTGCCAAGCTGGTATTTTGATTGGCCTACTTAAGTCTTGCTTCAACTGCCCAATATAAAATAATTGCCCATTGTCCTCACAGATTTTAATCAGATTCTTGGCAGTTTCACCTTCCATGATTGTGAGTCCATGGCATTCGGTATCAGTATTCGCAGGTGTCAGACTTATGGGAATTGGTTGGGAAGGTGAAACTTGTTGACTGGGATGCGGTGTTATTTTATTTGCGGTGGAAGATGTTAAGAGGCGAATAGGGTCAGCAGCTATGCGTGCATTGGGATAAATTTCAAAATGCAGATGGGGGGCTGAACTATTACCTGTAGAACCCATTTCGGCAATGATTTGACCTTGATTAACCTGTTGACCTTCGCTCACTAACAAACGGCGATTGTGTCCATAAACTGTGATACTTCCATGAGGATGTTTAATTTCGATCACATTACCTAAGCCCCAATTGTCCCAACCTGCTTTGACAACTGTACCAGATGCCGCAGCCACAATAGGGGTTCCAGATGCTCCGGCAATATCAATTCCTTCATGTTGGTATTTACGGAAGCCTTGAGAAATATAACCTTGAGTCGGCCAGATGAAGTGAGAACCCGGAATGGACATTTGCTGAGTAGGAGAATCTTTTGCTACTTGAGTAAGAGCGGAAGTATTTGTACTTAGTACAGCCGTTGAGCATGTTAACCCAAGCAAGCCATAAGTAAAGAATTGACAGATAGTAATAGTAACTTTTTTCATCAGTTGCCAGCCTATTAAAACTGAATAATTTAGACATTTTTTGGTTATTTGATGTTTCAACTTAACTTTGACAATATATTGTGTCAAATGTTTGCTGGCATTGAAGACAGAAGTAGCACATCACGTCATATTTTAAAAATTTATAACCAGCATTTGGAAAATTTTACCTACCAAGAGAGAGAGAAAAGTTAGTCAAATTCTGAGATTGTTAGCAAAGTAAATCTTGTGGTTGGCAAAAATGCTAAGTTTTCGCCCAATTTATCGATCAAAAACATGAAACCACACAATTCACTTCCTGAGAATCTTAAACAACCAGTTCAGCAAGCAGCAGCTCATCCATGGATTGAGCAACTGGCAAGACTAGGCTATGCAGCAAAAGGTGTAGTTTATTTTGTTATAGGTTTGCTAGCGGCACAGGTAGCATTTGGCTATGGTGGCAAAACCACAGATACAAACGGTGCCTTAGAGACAATTGTTACCCAGCCTTTTGGTAAATTTTTACTGAGTATCATCACTCTTGGGTTAATCGGATATGCAATTTGGCGTTTGGTACAAACCATTTTCGACCCCGAACACTCCGGTCAATCAATGGGAGCAAAACGAATTGCCCAGCGCCTTGGCTATGCTTTTAGTGCTTTTGCTTATGCAGGTTTGGCAATAACATCTGTGAAACTAATTATGGGTTTAGGTGGTGGCAATAGTAATTCAACTGAGGATTGGACTGCACGTTTTTTAGCTCAACCCTTTGGACAATGGCTAGTGGGATTAGCTGGAGTGATTGTCATTGGTGTGGGTTTTTCTTACTTATATGAAGCACATAAAGCCAAATTCCGCCGTCGATTTAAACTTCAGCAAATGAGTTCCACTGAGCAAATTTGGGCGGTACGTTTAGGCAGATTTGGTATTGCTGCCCGTGGTATTGTCTTTGGCATTATTGGAATTTTCTTGATCCAAGCGGCACGTTTATCAGATGCGAGTCAGGCTAAAAGTTTAGATGAGGCACTGGATGTGCTAGCACGGCAGCCTTTTGGAGTTTGGATTTTGGGTCTAGTGGCGTTGGGTCTAATTGCCTACAGTATCTATTCCATGGTGGAGGCTCGCTATCGGTGCATTGCAAACTCGCAAGCTCAGATTTCAACAACGAAGAACCTATCCCACTAATAAAATTTTGTTATCACAATGGAATTACTCATTGCCATTCTGGCATGGCTCGGTGCCATTATCTTGAGCATCGGGTTTATCCTCATGTTGAGCTTTTATGTTCGGGGAGCCTTCCGCGATTACATTGATTACAGTGCTATTAATGTTCCCAGTCCTGATGAATGCCGATTTGCTGTTGCGTTAGGTAGTGTATCTAATTCTTTAGGTACCGTCGGTCGCGTCACCGACTTTTGGTTTGAGGCTGACGAAATTCAAGCGGCGCGGTTAGAAGCAATTCGCAGTGCCGAGCGATGTATTCACTTTGAAACATTTTTCATGACTCCGGGACACCGTGCCAATGATTTTGCTGCTGCATTGGCTGAACGAGCTGCTGTTGGGGTGAAGGTACAATTGGTGATTGACCACTACGGTACAAAAAAAATACCTCAAAAGTATTGGAAACGCTTAAGGGCGGCTGGCGTAGAGGTTCGCTGCTTCAAACCTTTTAACTTGAAAGCGCCGTTTGATTATGCTGGACGCACCCACAGAAAGCTGCTGCTGATTGATGGCAAAGTTGCTTTGATTGGTGGTGCGGGAATTTCTGATTTTTGGGATGGTCAGAAGAAATTTGGTGATACGGCTCCTTGGTTTGACTTTGAGTTTTGTTTAAAAGGTGCTGTGGTATCGGTTCTGGAAGGGATATTCATGCAGCATTGGGCTTCTGCTGGTGGTACAGTCGATTTAAGTGCAGAAAACTTTTGTCCTGATCCACCAGTTGACTCAATGATGCTGGTGACTCCAGGTGATGCGCCTACCTATCAGTCTTCTGCAATCAGAGCCTTGTTTACTACGGCTATCTTTGCAGCTAGAGAGCGAGTTTGGATTGGTAGTCCTTACTTTTTGCCCGATTATCAGTCACGTCAAGCCCTAATTACGGCTAAAAAAAGAGGAATTGATGTGCGTGTCCTTACCTGTGGATCACACAACGATAAGAAGTTGGTCTACTATGCCTCTATTGAGCAATACGGCGACTTATTAAAAGCAGGAATCAAAATTCACGAGTATCAACCGAGTATGTTGCACGCTAAGTGCTTACTCATAGATGATCAATGGGTGAGTGTTGGTAGTGCTAACTTCGATCCCCGCAGTTTCTTCCACAATGATGAACTGGATATTTCCACTGGCGAACCACGAATGGTGCAACATATTGAACAGCTTTTCCATACTGGGTTTGAGCGCAGCCAAGTGGTGAAGATAACAGATTGGCGTACTCGACTCTTGTGGAAGCGAATCGTGGGACGTTTTGTCTTGGTTGTGCAATCGCAACTTTAAATTTTTGAGTAGTGCGATCGCCTGTAGGCAATAAAAAAACGTGAGTTCAAAACCAGGGATCTTTTTGCCCCTCTCCGACACGGAGAGGGGTTGGGGTGAGGTTCATCGAATTCACGTTAGGTTAGGACAGTGTTGATTGCTCAAAGCCCCGAAGCAACTAGGTTTATACTCAGCACTCAGCACTTTACTATATCTGAGCCAATCAGGATTTACTACTATTGACTGGCTCGGTAACAACTAACTCTGGTTGCGGTGTGGGCTTTTCTGCTTCCTCTTCCTCTGGTAAGCCATAGATTGATCTGTACAACTTCACATACTGTTTAGCAGATTGATACCAACTGAAGTCCTCACTCATGCCCCGTTTTTGTAGTTCCTGCCATTGGGGTTGAAAACGGAAGCCTTCCCAAGCCCGGATCATACAGGTAAACAAATCTAATGGTTCATAGCGGTCAAAACAGTAACCAGTACCGACTGCATTCATCGGGTCGTGGTGCGATACAGTGTCAACTAATCCACCTGTACGCCGAACAATAGGTACACAACCGTAACGCATAGACATCATTTGGCTGATACCACATGGTTCAAATCGGCTAGGCATTAAGAAGGCATCGGCACCAGCATAAATCCGGCGAGACAGGGCATCGTTATACAGTAGGTAAGTTGCCATCCGTCCGGGATAGCGGGATGCTAACTGCCACATTTGGGTTTCGTAGTAGCGATCGCCTGTTCCCAACAACACAAATTGGGCATCTGTATACGCCATGAAGCGATCCAGGATTTGTAGAACTAAATCAATCCCTTTTTGTTCTACTAACCGTGTCACCATGCCAATTAAAAAGGCATTGCTGTTAACTTCTAACCCGACTTCTTCTTGCAGAGCAATTTTGTTAGCCTTACGTTTATCTAGAGTATCGATAGTGAAGTTTTGGGCAATGTATTTGTCATCTGCGGGGTTATACATTTCCAAATCTATGCCGTTGATAATCCCCGATAATTTACCACTAATGAAAGACAGCAAACCTTCTAGAGTTTCACCGTAAGCAGGTGTCTTGATTTGCTCGGCATAAGTCGGAGAAACTGTATTTACCCTGTCGGCATATTGCACCGCAGC
The DNA here is from genome assembly GCA_015207155.1 of Nostocales cyanobacterium LEGE 11386. GTDB lineage: Bacteria > Cyanobacteriota > Cyanobacteriia > Cyanobacteriales > Nostocaceae > LEGE-11386. Next base: position 20,972 of record JADEXK010000058.1, read on the forward strand.
AGCCATTGTGTTGTGTCCTTGCATATACCAAGGACACCAAGTAATTTTTTCCAAAAACCAACGCCATGGCCCTTGATAAGCCAAGTTATGTATGGTGAAAACGCTAGTAATATCAGGGTCTTGATTCATCCACACAGGAATCATCCCTGTGTGCCAATCGTGGCAATGGACAATTTCTGGTTTCCAATAGTTCCAGCAAAATTCAGCTGCACCATTGGCAAATAAAGTGAACCGCCAGTCTTCATCTTCTCCTGAATAAATCCGGCGAGGCATGAAGGCAGGGTGTCCAAATAAATATAAGGGAACATCCGTACCAGGCAAAATGCTTTCGTAAACTGCAAAATCCTGGAACATGGCATATCCCGACCAAATTGGATCTTTGGGAATCTCCATTTTGTCTGGTAGGAAGCCGTAATAAGGCATGAATATCCGCACATCATGCCCCATTTTTCTCAAGATTTTGGGCAATGCTCCCACAACATCACCCATTCCTCCAACTTTCGCAACGGGAGCTGCCTCTGCTGCAACGAATAGAATCCGCATGGTAATTTATATTTCCCCGTTTCTGCCTATACAGTTATCAGTTATCAGTTTTTCACTGTTCACTGATTACTTATCTAACCACATCTACTTGCCCAATAGCTTAGGAACCTCGTTGGATCTCGGTAAATATTTCCTCCAAAATTTCCTGTGCGCCTTGTTGCCGCAAGCGTTCTGCTAGCTCTGCGCCTAGCTCTTCGGCGTTATTCGCAGCACCAGTCACAGTATCTTTGACCAGCTTTTGTCCATCTACACTGGCGACTATCCCAGTTAATGTTAAATTATTACCATTAATTTCTGTATTTACACCTATAGGCACTTGACAACCGCCTTCAAGAATCCGCAAAAATGCTCTTTCGGCGAGACAGCGATCGCGTGTTTGGGGATGTTCAATGGCTTTGAGTAGGGTGATGAGTTCGTTGTCATCAGCACGGCATTCTATCCCTAAAGCGCCTTGTCCGACGGCGTGGAGGGAAACTTCTGGGGGAAGAATTTGATGAATGCGATCGCCCATTCCCAAGCGCTGTAATCCTGCTGCTGCCAAAATCAAGGCATCATACTCGCCTGCATCTAGTTTCGCCATGCGTGTATTTAAATTTCCCCGGACATCTTTAAATGTAAAGTGGGGATATTGGTGGCGTAACTGCGCTAGCCTTCGCAAAGATGATGTGCCAATTACTGCACCTGCTGGCAGAGTCTCAATTTGTTTATCTTTATACTTTACATGTACTACTAAGGCATCTGCTGGGTTTTCCCGTTCTGTAATTGCTGCCAGAGTTAATCCTTCTGGTAAATTAGTCGGCAGATCCTTCAGGGAATGCACGGCAAAGTCAATCTCTTGATTGAGCATTCCTACTTCGAGTTCTTTAGTAAATAGTCCTTTATCGCCAATTTTGGCTAATGCTACATCCAGGATTTTGTCGCCTTGGGTAGACATGGTATGGACTTCAAAAGAGATATCAGGAAAGCTTTTCTGGAGTTGTTCTCGTACCCAGTAAGTCTGAACTAGGGCGAGTTGGCTTTTACGAGAACCAATACGGATGATGCGTGACGGACTGGAAACAACTGAAGTCATAAAACAATATGTCAAACCAGGCGATAAATTCACTCTCATCTAGACTACCGCAGTGGGTGAGTCACCGGATGGTTATTGTCTAATTAAGATAAAGTTTATTATTACTTTTTTTACATTTTTTTACATTGTTTTGAATTACGCAACAGCAATTTTTACCATCTATAACTTTGTAATTTGGATGTGAGTTGCTGATAAATTTGGGGCAATTTTTGATCAACATTCTCATTAAAATAAACTAAGCGCATCTGTTGACTTTTGCTTGAGTTTGTGTGTCATTATGGTCTAACTTTTGAGCTAAGTACATGACTGGTAAATTAAATGTCATCTTTATCCTGGTCACAATAGCCATACGCAAACTGACAGGAGCTAGCATACTAACAAAAATTGGTAGTAATTGCAGCTTAGTGATTTTTTTATTTACGTACAAGAAAAAATATTAAAATTAAGGTCACTATAACTACGTCTTGAAAAATCGGACTTATACCATCAACTTATGGATAAACATACCGCCAGAGAGACGTTGGAATTTTACGGAGATGCTAGGAATAATTTGGTATCTTATTAATCAAACTTAATTTATCATCCTATGAATCGTTCCGCCTGCCTTATCTTTAATCCGGTTGCGGGTCAGGGTGATCCAGAAATAGAACTGGTACAGATTCGGGCAATCTTAGAGCCGGAAATTGACCTGGATATTTACCTGACAACTGAAGAAATCGGTGCTGACGAACTGGCTCAAGCAGCTGTAAAACGGGGAGTAGATGCAATTATTGCTTCGGGGGGAGATGGCACGCTATCAGCTGCTGCTAATGCTGTAGTGGGTACGGATATTCCCTTGGGTATTATTTCCCGAGGAACGGCAAACGCTTTTGCCGCAGCTTTGAGAATCCCAAACACAATTGAAGCTGCTTGTCAAACAATTTTACAAGGAGCAACTCGGTATGTAGATGCAGCTTATTGTAATGGTAAGCCGATGGTACTGCTGACGGGTATTGGCTTTGAAGCTGAAACTGTAGAATTAGCAGACCGGGAAGCAAAGAAACGCTTTGGCATTATGGCGTATATTTTAGCAGGAGTGCAACAACTACGAAACTTACAAAGTTTTGATGTCAAAATCGAAACTGAGGACAGGATAATTACAACTAGTGCCTCAGCAGTCACAGTGGCAAATGCTGCACCTCCTAGTTCAGTTTTCGCTCAAGGGCCAGCCGGGATCATTTATGATGATGGATTACTAGATTTGACGATAGTAGCTCCGGCTAGTAAAGCGGGAGCGATCGCAGCTACATTCCATCTATTTCAATCAGCTTCCACAGGTAATGCCGCAGAGCGAGATGATATTGGTTACCTGCGAGCCAAAGATTTCAAAATTACGGCTGAACCACCGCAAAAGGTAGTTTTAGATGGTGAAATGATCGGTACAACTCCAATTGAAGTTCACTGCGTACCAGCAGGCTTAAAAATTTTTGTACCTTTCACTGAAGAAATTAGTCCTGCGGAAAAATTAGAGGGATTGCCTAATTTGACGGTGGAGATGAAAGACTCAACGGAGGAATGACGGCGGCTATATATCAATATTAAGAATGAGAGAATTAAAGACTCAGGAGATAAGTGGCCTTGAAACTCGTTTCCGATCCAGAGATCGCCAAAAAAATTCGCAAGATGAAGCAACGGGTACGCTGGCAAGACCCGTTAATTATCGAACGCAGCATTGATCAAACTCGTCTGGTTTTGGAGGATGATCATGCTAATGATTGCGAGTTTTCTTTTTTAGTAGTGGGTGACAGTGGTACTGGTAGCCACCGGGGACATGATCCCCAGCGACAGGTTGCAGAACTGATGCTACCCCATCACCAGGAATGCAGTTTTATGCTGCACACTGGCGATGTGATCTATTTGGTGGGATCGAGTGAGTACTACCAGCAAAACTTCATCCGACCATATCGGGAGTTTCTGGTGGGTGGAGATTATCCAGAAAAGATTGCTTACGACCAAATGATTTTTAATTTTCCCATTTTACCTGTACCAGGAAATCACGATTATTATGACCTGCCAGTGGTCTTAAGCTTACTTTCCTTAACAACGTTGCCCATTCGTCGTTTATGGCGATCGCGGTTAGACCTGGATGTGGGTTTACATGGTTCTGGCAAGGGCGGGGCTTATGCACGGGCGTTTTTGGACTATCTCAAGGAGTTTCAGTCTCCCGGTGAGTTAGCCTATCATTTAGACAAACACTACACAGCTCAAGCAAATACTGGTCGCTGTCTTTATTATCAACCTGGGCAATTTACTCGCTTGCCCAATCGTTACTACACTTTTTCCTACGGTGGTATAGATTTTTTTGCCCTGGACTCTAATACATTTAATGATCCGCCACCGTTACCAACAACCAAAGAAGGCGCACAACAGAGGAAACTTTTAGAGAAACGCCGTGAGCAGTTTGAGCAGGAAAAGCTGCAAATTATGGAAACCGCAGCTTTTCTAAATCCTGATAATCCCAGCGAAGCCGAGCAGCTGGATGACTTACAAGGTCAGATGTCACAAATTGAGGAACTGATTGTTGATATCGACAAGCAATTAGACACTAACAAAACAATGCTGACTGATATCGAACAACTGGAGTGGCTAAAACAGAGACTCATTGAATCTTGGCATCATCCAGATGTGCGGGGAAGGGTGATTTATTTCCACCATCCTCCTTATGTAACTGAGGCGACGAAATGGCAACAGGCACAAACTTTAGCAATTCGCGATCGCTTGCGTGATGTTTTAGATGATGTAGCTGAAGCAGTAGGTTCTCTAACTCAAGGGCAACCTTTGGTAGATTTAGTATTAAATGGTCACGCCCATTGCTTAGAACACCTTCAGACTTTAGACACAGGACATGCTGATTCTCATATCAACTGGATTGTGTGTGGTGGTAGTGGGTATAGTCTACGGCGTCAAAGAACTGAAGGGGCAGAATTAATGGAAAGCATGGGAGATACAAATAAATTAGTCGCGCGATCGCATCTGTTCGTTGGTCGCCATGGTCACGGTTCTCAGAAGCGACGACCCTACTCATGTTTACGCATTGATGTTAAAGGCGACGACAAGCCTAAGTTTATTATCCGTCCTTTGGTTGCCGAATGGTATCAGAGGCAATGGCATAATCGCGAACTTGAAGCTTTTGTGATTTAATTCAGTGCTGAGTGCTGAGTGCTGAGTCAAAAAATCAGGTATTAGACTTAGTTTTAGTAAGTTCAATACTAATTCTGCCGCCAAAATCGGGAATGGGTGCGGCGGGTTTGCTCACAATGACTTGGACTTGTGTGACACGATCGCACTGTTGGAGGATAGAATCAGCGATCGCACCTACTAAACGTTCCAATAAAGCGAATTTAGCTGTTTTAACCAGATGTTGTATCGAGCTAATGACGCTGCGATAATCTAGAGTGTCTTCAATTGCGTCTGTTTTGGCAGCCGTGGAAATATCTAACCATAACTTTACATCCACCTCAAACCATTGTCCTAACACCTGTTCTTCTGGCAGATACCCAGTATAGCCATAGCAGCGAATCCCCGTTAAATGAATGCAATCCATAAGAATTTGACATTTTGCGAAAAGTGGAGCGAGTTATCAGGAATATACTCTTGCCGATAACTCGGGCGACAGTATCGGTTTTTGTTTTACCAAACTGTCCCAGAGGGATTTTAAATTAAATTTACCTATATAAAATCTAAAATGTATGATTTAATGCCGATCGCCTATAGAAATCTTAATCAATTTTGGGCTTATGTCTTGACGGAAACACTAAAGTATTTGGGATTAAATTGCGTTGTCATTTGTCCTGGTTCCCGCTCTACACCTTTAGTCGTCGCGTTTGCCCAACAAGTACCTAATATAGAAGCGATTTCCATTCTCGATGAGCGTTCAGCCGCCTTCTTTGCCTTGGGAAGAGCTAAAGCCACAGGACTCCCTGTCGTACTTGTTTGCACTTCTGGAACAGCAGGAGCGAATTTTTACCCAGCGATTATAGAAGCTAGAGAAAGTCGTGTCCCACTTTTGGTTTTAACTAGCGATCGCCCACAAGAGTTAAGAAATTGTCACTCTGGACAAACTATAGACCAGGTTAAATTATATGGTAATTACCCAAATTGGCAAGCAGAGTTAGCTTTACCTACTCCAGACATGGGATTGCTAGCTTATCTACGGCAAATGATAATTCATGGATGGGAGCGCTGTCAAACACCAACAAAAGGGCCAGTGCATTTAAATATTCCCTTTCGTGATCCCCTTGCACCTATCCCCGATGGCATTGATTTGAGCTATTTACAGTCACAATTTCATCCAGAAGACTTCTTCGCCGGGATCACCAATACTACCCCATTCCCAATTCCCGATTCCCGATTCCCGATTCCCCAAGAATGGCAACAGTGCGATCGCGGCATAATTATTGCTGGCGTTGCCCAACCCCAGCAACCAGAAAAGTATTGTCAGGCGATCGCGCAACTAGCCCAAACGCTCAAATGGCCTGTACTGGCAGAGGGACTCTCGCCAGTGAGAAATCATGCTGAACTCAACCCTTATTTAATTTCCACTTATGACCTGATTTTGCGGCATCAATCACTAGCAAAGCAGCTAACACCCGAAATGGTGATTCAGGTGGGTGAAATGCCTACAAGTAAAGAACTGCGTACCTGGATAGATACAACTCAACCGCGACGCTGGGTAATTGATCACAGTTACCAAAATCTTGATCCCCTGCATGGGAGGACAACTCATTTGCGGATGGGGATAGAACAATTGGCAGAAGCGCAGGGGAGAGCAGATTCTGTGTATCTGCAACTTTGGTCTATTGCTGAAGCTAAAGTCAGATTAGCTGTTGACCAAACTATGGGAAAAATGGAGGAGTTATTTGAAGGCAAAGCCGCTTGGTTACTTTCTCAGGTATTACCACCAAAAACACCATTATTTATTGCCAACAGTATGCCTGTGCGAGATGTGGAATTTTTCTGGAAACCGAATAATTTAGCAGTGCGATCGTATTTTAACCGGGGTGCAAATGGTATTGATGGCACGTTAGCCACGGCTTTGGGAATTGCTCATCGCCATCAAAGTAGTGTGATGTTGACTGGCGATTTAGCTTTGTTGCACGATACTAATGGTTTTTTAATCCGCAATAAGTTTGTTGGACATCTGACGATTGTATTAATTAACAACAATGGTGGGGGAATTTTTGAAATGTTACCCATAGCTAAATTCGACCCACCCTTTGAAGAATTTTTTGCCACTCCACAAGATATTGATTTTGCTCAGTTATGCGCTACCTACAATGTGCAGCATGAATTGATTAGTTCCTGGGAGCAGCTACAGCAACGATTAAACCCTCTACCAAGTCAAGGAATTCGAGTTTTAGAGTTGCAGACAAATCGCCAAGCAGATGCCAAGTGGCGACAGGAAAATTTAAGAAAGTTTGCCCCTTATTCAGTGCTGAGTGCTGAGTGCTGAGTAAGAAGAAGAGTAAGGAAGGAAGCACTTTCGCATTTGGTACATGCCCCAACGCCACTTGCTTTATGCCGGGAAACCCGTCCACCGCAGTGGCTCCCCCTTGTGGGTGGAATCTTCTTACGTGCAGATACGAAAGAAATCATGTTCTTGACATTAACAAATCGCTAAAACGATAAATTCTCGTCATAAAACTTCGTTTTTCCATAGGTTGTGGTGTTTTCCAAGCTGGCGGAGTGGCGATTTGTAAAACTAGCTCTAGCAACCAAGGGGCCAAACGTTGACACCACACAGCCAAATGACTTTGCCATCCCACTAAAATTTCTGGTGCATCTTTCTGCAATCCATTCACAAGTACTTGCGCTACTTCCTCCGAAGTCATGGGGATCACCCAACGGAATAATTTTAAGTCGCGCACCATGTCTGTGTCTGTCAGAGAAGGCAGTAATGCAATCACGCGGATGTTGTGTTCAGCTAGTTCCCGACGCAAGGCTTGGGTAAACCCTAAGATGGCAAACTTGGTGGCTGAGTAAGTCGCCATCGTCGGTGCAGCTACTTTCCCCATCAAACTCGACACATTGACGATTGTCCCTTGCCTTTGGCTCACCATGCGTCGAGCTATGAGACTGGTGAGGTTATACATTCCCAATAAATTCACCGAGAGTTCTTCTTGCACCTGAGGCAGTTTTGTCTGCAAAAACGAGGCTTGATATGCCACGCCTGCACAATTAACCAGCAGATGAATCGGGCCATAACTGCGCCACAATTGGGCAACCGCAATGTTTACCTCGACTGTTTGAGTCAAATCAATTGCCAAGATCGCAGTTTCTACACCCATCGCCTCGATTTGACTAGCTACCTCAGTTAACTTTTGGCGATCGCGTGCTACCAAAATCAGCCGCTTGATCCCTCGTTGCGCTAACGCTAAAGCGATCGCTTTCCCAATCCCACGGGAAGCTCCAGTAATTAGAGCAACTTTGCCTTGAATATTCATTGGTTTTAACCTCCAATATTTTACGTCTTACCGCTCTCTTCGCCATTGCCAACAGACAAAATTAAAGCTACTCGCTTGTCTGCACAAGGTAAGACAAATAATCAATCGTTATTGAAATCAAAAGGTGAACAAGTCTTTTTGGCAACGAAATATTCCTGGACTAATCTGCATTGTCTATACAAGGGGTTTCTACCTTGCTTTCCAGATTGAAAATCAACACTTCACACAATTGGCTGAATGGATATAGCTCATAGGTTTTTCTCTCCTAAATTCAGAGCGTTCACCAGCATCGTTGCCAATACACACGTTAACAATTAAATCAAGGGATTGCAATATTCTTTAATAAGTATTTCTTAATACTTCTTAACCTAAAGTATATATATTAAAAATTTTTTAATGAATAAGTTTTTTTGAATACTATGGGGGCAATATCTACATTTCTTGACAACCACAGAAATTCGGCATGGGAAAAGAGGCAGGGGATCAGGCAACAGAGGAGAAAGCAAAAATTTTTCTTCCCCAGTCCCTAGTCCCTACACCAAGTGAGTCTATAATCGCAATAGTGAAAATTCTGTAAGGTGTTGCCAAAATTGGTAACCCTGCTATACTGTCAGTACAGCATATTCACTTAATTAATTTCTCGACATACTAAATAATCCTTAATAGTAAAAACTATTAAGGATCACTAACAAAAGCAAAAAGTACTAACAGACCTAATTGTTTCTTAAAAATCATCAAGAAACTGACTTAGGCGGCTGATGACGGGATCAACCTCTTCAGGATGGCTAGCAGCATAAGTAGCATTAGCTACTTCATTGACTGATGCTGATGAAGTTGGAGGCTGAATAACTGGATGCTCAGTGATGACAATTGCCAGATGCGCCATTTGTTGCGTCAGTTGCAAAATATGACGTTCTATCGCCTCCAAACGATGAGATTCTTTAGTAAACAAACGTTCCTCTAGGTCAGCCACTTGACGTTGCAGTTGATCGATTTTTTGTTCAACCGAATCTGTTGCTGCTGTTTTTGGACTAGGTTTTACAGCTGTCGGTACACATAAAGATTGCCATAAAGCTTCTTTACAAAGGTCGCTAAAAGTTTTGTCAGGTAGTTGCTCCAAATGGTTTTCCACAACTGCTAACAAGCTTTCGTCAGCAACCTCTGGGTTGAACGTGACCGATTTAACTACCTTTTTTGACCATTGGAACATTAGTTTTAAGCCCTAGCAGCCCGACTGGAGGACAATTGCGCCTCTCCATAAATATACTGCCCTAAGGCATTAGCTTGGCGAGAAGGTGCGGATAAGTGGGCATTAATTTGGGCTTCTTTAAGTAAATGTTGTACGGCTTCCCAGAAGAACTCACCACCACCACCAGTAATAATTACATCGGTGACTCGCTCTGGCAACCAAGCTAGCACGCGGCTACAAATGTCTCTAGAGAACATCTCTATGAGGTTGGGAAGGAAATCATCGAGATTAGTGGGCTTGCTAGCACCTTTAGGACGATAGAAGCGCTCACCTTTGGGTTTGTTGACAGCAGAAATCAGTGCTAAAGATTGACTATCTGCCCCATCTATTTCGGCGGCTACCATTTCATAGAACTTGTTCATCCCGAAATCTTCACTTTTAGAAGCGCCTCGGGCAAAACGGAAATTATCCACCATTAAAAGGTCAATGGTTTGATGGCCAATATCGACAACTGCCACTGATATTTTTGTGAAATCGGGAACTCTGCCGCCTGTTTTAGGTTGAGCTTCAGACCATAAAAGACTGCCATAGCCTTCTGGCATTACCCAAACTTTATTAATGTTCAGCGATACAGATTCGCCTCGGAAGTTCAACACATGAGGGCCAGTTACCTGGCTAGTCAACTGTGCTTTTTCTTTTTCAAATTGCTCTAAAGAAAGGAAAGGAAGACCCAGTACGACTGAGATATCGTCTTTGAGTTTGAAGTAGCCAGCACTTGCCAAAACTTTTATCAGTGCATCCTCTACTTTAGATTGACCGACTCCTAAATTTGCCCCAAAATCTGCTGCTAGCTGACCAACAGCAAATCCATTGCCTTGATACTCCAGCCACAAGTCCATCAGGGGATCAGTAGCTCGGGCTTCAAAAACACCGCCCCGAACTTGTTCTATGGACATTTTCTTAACGTTGGCAGGTACGAACACTACATTATTTGGTTCGCGACTCACACAAGTCTTTGTGGAAGTTCTGCCTAAATCAACACTGAGAATCGTTTTGCTGGAACCGACATTTGGCCTGTTAGTCGGAGTATTAATCGGGGTAGATGCTGACACCCTATTTAGAGGTATGGCAGCAGCATTCATTGGAGTAGCGGCGGAAGGTTGGTCTGTCATGAAAGCTCCTAGTCCTTACTTAACTGTAAAAATTTATCATGCTCATCTTACAAACATTCGAGATACCAGAAATTCTAGGTTCCGTCAAGTGTAGCTAGAAATACGCCAAATGTTTAGTTTAGGCGATACCTTTACGGTGGGCTTTGCTAACGCGAATTCAGCATTATTTGGCATAGTGTAGGCGAATTTTGACCAGATGTAACCCCCACCTTCAAACTAAAAGTGGCTGTTTCTTAGCTCCTGGTAATTCGCTGACGCTTGAGTAACCAGCCAACAAATGCCAGCACCAGAATCCCAAGCACGATTTTAGATACAGGGGCAAGGTACTTTTCCACAAGTTCATACTGACTACCTAATACGTACCCTGAGTATGTTAGCAAACCTACCCAGACAGCGCTACCCACAGTTGTATAAAATATAAATGGCAGCAAGTGCATGTTGCTGATACCTGCGGGAACAGAAATCAAAGTGCGGATTCCCGGGACAAGGCGACCAATAAATACTGCTCTACCACCTTGCTTGTCAAACCAGTTCTTTGCCTTTGTAATATCCTGGCTGGATATAGTCAACCATTGGCCATACTTGTCGGCTAAAGTTATTAAACGCTTTTCACTCAAAAACTTACCTGGATAGTACCAGATAAGTGCGCCCACTACAGAACCTAAAAGTCCTGCGAAAAAGACGCCAAAGATATTCAACTTGTCTGGGGTTGCCCTTGCCGTAAATCCTGCCAGTGGCATAATCAATTCTGAAGGAATTGGCGGAAAAAGGTTCTCTACGAACATCAGTAGAGCGATTCCCCAATAGCCCAGAGAGTTAATAGTATTAATTATCCATTCGAGCATTAAATTTATTCCTGAAATTTTCGTTCCAGTCTCGTGGATAACTTTAACGTAAATTTATCAAAATTTAATGATCTCCGCTCGCTGGAGTCGGAAGGGAGTGGGGACAAGGGGACAAGGGGACAAGGGGACAAGGGAGATTTTTACCTATTCCCAATGCCCAATGCCCAATGCCCCATTCCCATTCCCTCTTTTAGACTGTTGGTGTTAATGATTGTACTCTCGGTTCAGATTCCCAGTCTAATGGATTCCAGACACGATCTTCCAACGCCATCTGCTCAATTAAACTGGCCAATCTCAGAGCTTTAAGAGCCTGTTCACCACCAACCGAAGGTTGATTGCCACCATGTACGCAGTTGACAAAATGTTCTAACTCTGCGCTCAGGGGTTGAATGTTAGTGGTATAAACTTTCTCAATTAAACCATCCTGCCTGTAAAGGACTTGTCGGTGGTCAGTCAGAGAGTTGGTGTTTGTTTGTCGGTGAATTAAAATTTCATTTTTGAGGAAATCTGCTTCTGTAAATGAGTTTTTGCAGTGAGCCACAATGCGGCGGATTTTCCGGTGAGTGACTTTGCTAGCAGTGAGAGTAGCAACTATGCCATTGGCAAAGCCCAAAGTAGCAGTCACGTAATCTAAATAACCAGAGTCCAAGGAGCGAGTGCCACTAGCCGTCAACTTCACTACTGGAGAAGCGGCTAGTTCTAATAGCAGGTCAATGTCGTGGATCATTAAATCCAGCACAACCGAAACATCATTTGCCCGATCTGAGTAAGGACTCATCCGATGAGCCTCCAAAGCCAGCAATTCTTCAGTTTTCAGTACTTTACTGAGTTCTCTAAATGCTGGATTGAAGCGCTCAATGTGACCTACTTGTAAGATGCATTGAGATTCGGCCGCAGCATTTACTAGCGATTCTGCCTCAGAAATACTGGCAGCAATCGGTTTTTCAATCAAAACATGAATTCCTGCCAACAGACAGTTGATGCCTACTGCGTAATGCAGGCGGGTAGGAACAGCAATACAAACTGCTTCTACATGGGGTAGCAGGTCACAGTAATCTTCAAAAAAACGTACTTTGTATTTACTGGCTGTTTCCAAGCCTCGGTCAACATTAATGTCTGACACCCCGACTAGTTCAACATCTTTCATTGAACTCAGTACCCGAACGTGATGTTGTCCCATGTTACCCACCCCGATTACGCCTATGCGAATCGGTTTTGGTTGATTGCGCTGTGTATATGAATTTGGTTCTGCCACTGACTTGCTATTTTGCACTATTATTCTCTCCTCAACCACCAAATTTAGAGACGCTACGGCCGTTGGCGTTTATACTTGACAGCCAGTTATGCTCCGTCGAAAACCATCCAGATGGTAACATAGAGGCTACGTTTATGAAGAATTTCAAAGTTTGTAATCAGTTCCCGAATTTTGGCTTTCTTTTGTATATTCAGTTCTCAATGGATCAATCTTTGGCTCTTTACAAAAAATACGAAGTGTCTTTTTATTGACTTCATAAACTAAGTAAGACCTAAGTAAAAACTCCCAGAAGTTAGTTAGGCAATTAATTACCGGGATCGATATCTAATTGACACTATTGAAAATTAATATTTCTTTTGTTATAAAAATCACAAAAAAATAAAAAATTCCCACTGAGAAGGATGTATGAAAAAAGGATATATTTGGAATTGCCACCACTGAAACACTCAAATAATTTTTGCACAATTATCTGCAACACCTACAGATTGAAAGGTCTATCTTGGCCGAAGAAATATTATGGACAGTTTTCTGTGGCTTTAGTGCTGAATGCTGTTCTCTTAGTATGAGCTACGCTACCAGCACTTTCAACTCAGTGTTGATTTTGGTGATTTGGTGATGGAAATTTAAGATTTGAAATTGAGATGAAAGCTGTAATTTTGTTGTCTGGAGGATTAGACTCTTCGACAGTTTTGTATCAAGCCAAGGTTGATGGTTATGAATGTTACCCTATTTCTTTTGATTATCAGCAGCGACATCGGCGAGAGTTGCGATCAGCCCTCCTTGTTGCGCAAAAAGCTGGAGTAGCTCAACATCAACATCAGGTTGTCAATTTTGATTTGCGGCAATGGGGTGGTTCAGCACTTACAGACGACACAATTAATTTACCCCAGGAACGATCGCTAGATGAAATGTCACAGAATATTCCAGTCACCTACGTACCTGCACGCAATACGATCTTTTTGAGCTTTGCCCTCGGTTACGCTGAAGCGATCGCGGCTGAACGTGTTTACATCGGTGTCAATGCCTTAGATTACTCAGGATACCCTGATTGCCGTCCTGACTATATCCAGGCAATGCAGGAAGTCTTCCGACTGGGAACTAAACAAGGGCGCGAGGGGAAACCTATCACGATTGTTGCACCCTTAATTAATCTGAAAAAAACCGAAATTATTCAACTTGGCAACCAATTGGGAGTTCCTTGGGATCTCACTTGGTCTTGCTATGCGGGTAGTGATGTCGCTTGCGGTGTCTGTGATTCTTGTCGCTTGCGTCTAGCAGCTTTTGCTGAACTGGGATTAGAAGACCCACTGCCCTATGTTTAGGGAAATGGGGCATTGGGCATTGGGCATGGAGCATTGAGCATTGGTAAGAATCTCCCTTGTCTTCTTGTCCCCTTGTCCCCCCATCTCTCTCACTCCCTCACTCCCTCATCTCTCCTCCTCTTCTAAGCGCCGTACTTGGATTTGATGCAAGCGTGGCCCGACAGTTGTCACAACGGTGAATTCAAGGTTTTCATAGTGTAAGGTTTCACCTTTGGCAGGTATTTTCTGTAATTGGTACAGCACAAAACCACCCAATGTCTGATATTCCTTGGTTAAGGGCAAATTAAGGTGTAAGACCTGGTTGAGGTCTTCTAGGTTAATCTGGGCTTGCACCAAAAATGTCTGCTTATCTAACATCTCAATCAGCAAATCATCGCTGCTATCAGGTTCGCCTGCACTGCCAATAATTTCGGCAATTACGTCTTGAATGGTTACCAATCCCACAGTGCCACCAAACTCATTGACGACTATCACCATTGCTGGTTTTTCTTGTTGCATCATAGGTAATAGTTCACTCAAGGGTGTGTGTTCTGGCACGAACCGGGCGGGACGCATCCAAGTTTGGATCTGTACTTCTGAAGTCAGTTTCCCCATAGCTAAAGGTTGTGCCAAATCCCTAAAGTAAACTATGCCGCGAATGTCGTCTAAAGATTCTCCAATGACGGGATAGCGTGAGTGACCAGTAGATGTCATTTCCTGAAGTAAGGTATGGAAAGTAGCATCTTTTGGCAAAGCAACAATGCCAGTACGGGGAATCATCACATCTCGTGCCATCACATCCCCGAATTCAAAGACATTATTCAGCAGTTCTCGCTCTGCCAGCTGTAAACCAGTAGATTCTCTTTCTGTAGAGATAATTAACTGCAATTCCTCAGAAGTAACAGGCGATCGCCAACTTTGGCCAGTGTATTCGATGCCAAAAAGCCGCAACAGAAACCGGGTTGATTGGTTGAGAATCCAGACGAAGGGGCCGAAAAAGCGCATAATTGCTTTGACTGAAGGGCCTAAAAATCGTGCTAGTTCTTCTGAGTAGAGCAAAGCTACTGATTTAGGACATAGTTCTCCTAAAACAATTTGCAGATAGGTAATTAAGAAAAAGGCGATGGGAATTGACAGGGAATGAGCTATTAAGTTACTCATCCTTGCGGGTAAAGGCCAAGATTTTAGCCATAAATCCACCAAGACAGCAATGGAACTTTCGCCAATCCATCCCAGCGCCAAACTAGAAAGGGTAATGCCTAATTGAGTCGTAGATAGTAGTCTTTCAATACTACGTTGTAGTCCCTCAACAGCGATCGCCGGAATGTCACCAGCTTTAACCAGCTGATGGATACGCGATCGCCGTACTGTCACCATCGAAAATTCTGCCGCGACAAAAAAAGCATTGATGGCAATCAGTAATAGTACTGATAACAATCGCAGCCCCACATCCGTCCAAATTAAATCAGGAAAACCACTCACCGCCAAAGCTCGTGTAAAAATCACGCCCCCATTTTGGGATTAGGCATTGGGGATCGGGTATTGGGTAATCTAATCATCTTTCTGTCCCCTTGTCCCCCTTTGGATTCGCAGTCACCTAGGTCGGGCTAACCCTTCCGCCGCACTGTCTCACCTCGTCCCCAGTCCCCAGTCCCTAGATAACCCCGCCTACCTTTCTACAGGAACATCTAACACCTGTAGCTTGAGCTTTTGTGCAGGATAATCTGTTAAAGACAGGGATATCTTATTCACATCATCCAGTAAAGCTGTGGGAATAATCACCGTACCTGAAAACGTTGGGCCATTTGCAGGTAATTCTGCTGGTAAACCCTCAGTGCTAGCACTCAGTGTTCGTCCTTTGTCGTCAGTAATATCTAAAAAACTATACAAGAAGCGCACAGAATCAGTACCTTTATTCTGCATGTTTACTCTCATAAGTAAATCACCGCCAGAGTAACGGACAGACTGGACTGCAAAAGTTACGCCCTCATTCTCAGCAGTAACCGGAAATCCTGGTTGGAAGTTTTCTTCAACTACTTCTGGCGGTTTTTCCTTAGGCTTCTGCCTACTGCTTTTGGTTTCCTCGTCATCTTCCTCTATTTTTTCCGATTTAGCGGCCTTGGTCTTACCCTCAATCCGTGCCTTGACAATTTTTAGGATTTCTTCTTCTTTTAATAGTGCTACCCCCATTTGTTGAGAGCTATTGGCCTTACTGCTAGGAAATTTGGTTGTGGGACGACCATCTGGTGTGGTTACCCCTTTAAGTGCTGCACTTCCCATCTCAAAACCCAAAAACGCACTTACAGAACCTGCTCCCAGCATCAGGACTAACAAAATTAAAGTCAAAAATACAGTGGAATTTATTTTCATCGCTGACAAGCTATTGCGGAAAAACGCTGGCCTATTTTAAGCGTATTGAAGAATAAGAGTATTGAAGCGATATACTTCAATCCTTAAAAGAACTTAATCAAACGTGAATTCGATGAATCTCACCCCAACCCCTCTCCGACGCGGAGAGGGGCTGAAAATACAACGAAAAATTAGGCTTTTAAAGCCTCTAACGCCACGTGCTACAACGCGGGGAACCCGCGCAACGCAGTGGCTCCTCCTGGCAGGGGAGAGGTTTGGAGAGGGGTTTTTAATATTTGTCGAACTCACGTTAATCAATACTAGTTTGCACTATTTCACAGTTAAATATGTAGTATAAAAATCTGATACAATTTTGTCGAGTCAGCACAAGCGATGAAATTACGCTATAATTGGTCTTTGACCAGGGTTGGCCGAGCGGTTGAGGCAGCGAACTCATAATTCGCCCAAGGCAGGTTCAACTCCTGCACCCTGGATTTTTTAGTGCTGAGTGCCTTTCTAAGTGCTGAGTGCGCTTGCCCTGAGCGAAGTCGAAGGGGAGTGCTGAGTAAAAAATACCAAACCCCAGTCCCCAATACCCAGCAATTTTAGCGTTGTGACATATTTTCAAATCGGAATTCAGTACCGACTCTTAGCTTGTTGGCATTCAAACGGGGGGACATCAGCAAGGATGTGTCATAAGGATTTGGTAAATCAGGAGTACGAAGATAGGGATCATTGCTAACCTGCTGGGTCATGACATCACGATACAGAGTATTTACCAATTCAGCATCACGAGCAATTTCATTTTCTGGGAAAGAATTACGAAAACCCGAACCGGAACCCAGTATTGCATCTAGCTGACGCTTAGGGGTGGTATTCTCGTAGAAGTTGCGATCGTGTCGAAAAAATGCGCGCTCAAAGACATCATTTGTGGTTTCATAATTGGGTGTTTCCGTTTGGGCGATCGCCACAGAAGGAACAAAAATGCTAGAAGCTAGCAATACTAATAAACCACCAAAGGTTTTAACTTTTATACTCATCTTCTTTACTCCTCAATGTTTTGGGCAAATCTTAACTTATGCTTAATTTGAGAACTCTCATAAGTTCAACCTTTGGTGTAGCACAACTTTTCCTGTTTTGTAATGACGTATACTACTGAAACCTTTACCCAATCAGATATTTGTGCAGCTACTACTGACTTAAATACTCTGCACAGCAAACTATTAGATTTATTCTGCCAACTGGCTTATCAAGAAGGTGATTTTGTCCTTTCTTCTGGACAAAGCAGTTCTTACTACATCAATGGTAAACAAGTAACACTGCACCCCCAAGGCGCTTTAGCCATTGGTCGCATTCTCTTGTCTTTATTACCAACAGATACCCAGGCTGTAGCTGGTTTAACACTGGGTGCTGATCCCATTGTCACAGCAGTAAGTGTAGTTTCTGCTTATGAAAATCGACCGATACCAGCGTTGATTATTCGTAAAGAAGCCAAAGGTCATGGGACAAAAGCTTATATTGAAGGGCCAAATTTGCCAGAAGGTGCAAAAATTATAGTTTTGGAAGATGTCGTTACTACCGGGCGATCGGCCATGAAAGCAGTTGAGCGTCTTCGGGAAGCTGGTTATACAGTTGATTCAGTAATTTCACTAATAGACAGATTACAAGGTGGAGCAGAGTTTTACCAGTCGGTGGGGTTGAACTTTCAAGCGGTGTTTACGATTGCTGATATTCAACAACGGTATCGGGAGTTAGAAAATTAGAGTCGCGCCACAACTTTCCCAAGACAGTTTTTAATGATTTGTAGCTGAGATATTAAGTTAAAAATATGTTCTTGCCCATAGTCTGTCTGTTTTGGGCGGAAACTCGCTCTGGGCAAACTTGTGTGTACACCGTAGCTCTATTTACACAGCGATGAGATATTTTTTGATTTGGGAGTCCCTTAAAAAAGGCAAACGCAAGGTGACCCACAAATTAATTTAATTATCTTGCCCATTGCTGCAAGATGTAAGCGTAAAATGCATTCTTATCTACTGTATCCATTGCATAGATTTTGCGTTCACCAGGGACTACTTTAGTTCTTCCCTGACTGGGGCCAGTGGTGATAATTTCTGTTTCCCATGCGCGTAATTGATAAAATTCTGGGTGTCCTAAATAAGCAGTTGCTAGGACATCCCAGAAATAATAGTCTTGGGGAATCACTAGGGCGTAACATTGTCCGGCTAAATCAGAGATGGGATAATGGCGTTGTTTTCCCATTTTTTGGACTAAATCTGATGTGACTGGCACATTATTAGTTAAATCTAAAGGACACATAATAATTTCAATTTGTGTTTGCCAAACCCGCGCTGCGGAAATTGCATCCCAATAAACATTCCATTCGGCGGAACCGTCTTGTCCTGCTTCTAAACTTTTTTCGACATTACCAGGGACATTCAACGCACCTCCCATCCAGACTATCTTTTCTATCTTGGCTGCAATATCCGGTGCTTTATCCAGCGCTACTGCTACCGTTGTCAATGGCCCAGTTACCATCAGTGTTACTTGTTCTGGTGCTGCACGTAAAACTTGTATCATGAAATCTTGACCTGTTGCTGTCACCAAAGGCGTGTTGATAAATTCGCTTTGATTAAGAATTGGCAGATGGTCAACAATAAATGAATCACGGCGATAGAGACGGGGAAAAGGATTAATACCGCGCACAGTGCTTTCTGCCACCGGGATGTGAGAAAATCCCATCAAATCGAGAATTTTACGTGTAGCACTAACAGCTGGTTGGATATAGCAGTCGGCTGGAGTGACGACGACACCGAGAAGTTCTATATGATCCATCGTAAACAGCAGCATAGTTGCTAGATAATCATCTACACCGCCATCATGATCCATTAATACGAGTTGTTTTGACATATAGGAGAATTCACAAATGGATGAATTTATGGAAGCTGCGATCGCCGAAGCAAAACAAGGTAGAAAAGAAGGTGGTATTCCCATCGGTTCTATTCTTGTCAAGGATGGCAAAATTCTCGGCAGAGGACACAACAAGCGTGTGCAAGACGATGATCCTGTCACCCATGCGGAAATAGATTGTCTCCGCAATGCAGGGAGAGTTGGTAGCTACAGAGGTACCACACTATATTCAACCTTAATGCCGTGCTATTTGTGTGCTGGGGCAGTTGTACAATTTGGCATTAAAAAAGTCATCGCCGGAGAATCGAGAACCTTTCCAGGTGCTAAAGAATTTATGGTATCCCACGGTGTGGAAGTAATTGATCTCAATCTTGATGAATGCGAACAAATGATGAGTGAATTTATTGATACTAATCCCGAACTATGGAACGAAGATATTGGTAAATAGTCATTGGGCATTGGGCATTGGGCATTGGGGAAGTATGTTTGTTC
>JADEXK010000206.1 GCA_015207155.1 Nostocales cyanobacterium LEGE 11386
AAAAACTCATTGCAATCATAGAAATATGACAACCACCTTACAACAGCGCTCCAGCGCCAACGTATGGGATCGGTTTTGCGAGTGGATCACCAGCACCGACAACCGGATTTACATCGGTTGGTTCGGCGTATTGATGATCCCCACCTTGCTAGCCGCAACCACCTGCTTCATCATCGCCTTCATCGCTGCACCTCCAGTAGACATCGACGGTATCCGCGAACCAGTAGCAGGTTCATTAATCTACGGAAACAACATCATCTCCGGTGCAGTAGTACCTTCCTCCAACGCCATCGGCTTGCACTTCTACCCCATCTGGGAAGCAGCTTCCTTAGATGAGTGGTTGTACAACGGTGGTCCTTACCAATTGGTAATCTTCCACTTCTTGATCGGATGCGCCTGCTACCTAGGTCGTCAGTGGGAACTATCTTACCGCTTGGGAATGCGTCCTTGGATCTGCGTAGCCTACTCAGCACCTTTGGCATCAGCTACAGCAGTATTCTTGATCTACCCCCTAGGACAAGGTTCCTTCTCTGACGGTATGCCCTTGGGTATCTCCGGCACCTTCAACTTCATGATCGTGTTCCAAGCAGAACACAACATCTTGATGCACCCCTTCCACATGTTGGGTGTGGCTGGTGTATTCGGTGGTAGCTTGTTCTCTGCAATGCACGGTTCATTGGTAACCTCCTCCTTGGTGCGTGAAACCACCGAAACCGAATCACAAAACTACGGTTACAAGTTCGGACAAGAAGAAGAAACCTACAACATCGTTGCAGCCCACGGCTACTTCGGTCGGTTAATCTTCCAATACGCTTCTTTCAACAACAGCCGTTCCTTGCACTTCTTCTTGGCTGCATGGCCAGTAGTAGGCATCTGGTTCACCGCATTGGGCATCAGCACCATGGCGTTCAACTTGAACGGTTTCAACTTCAACCAATCAGTAATTGATTCTCAAGGTCGCGTGATCGCTACCTGGGCTGATGTCATCAATCGCGCTAACCTGGGTATGGAAGTAATGCACGAGCGTAACGCTCACAACTTCCCCTTAGACTTGGCTGCTGGTGAAGTTGCTCCTGTTGCTTTGACTGCACCTGCAATCAACGGCTAATCACAAATCTTAGCTCGATAAAAAGCGCCTCCCGGTATCGGGGGGCGTTTTTTATT
>JADEXK010000059.1 GCA_015207155.1 Nostocales cyanobacterium LEGE 11386
CCCTACGCCCCAACACCCGGTAGCATGTGCAAAATTTCTTGAGCAACGCGATCGCATACTCCTACTTCTCCCAAATTTTGTCGCATTTCTGCATAATCTGCTAAAGTTTGCTGTCGGCGCTCAGGATTTAGCAGTAATTCCATCGCCGCTTGGGTAATATTTTCTGGTGTGGCTTGCTCTTGTAATAACTCTGGCACAATCGGCTTCATGACCACTAAATTAGGTGGAGAGGCAAAAGGTATAGAACCTTTGAGAATTTTCCGAGCAATCCAAACTGTGATGGGATTGAGGCGATAAACCACAACTTGCGGCACATTTAACAAAGCCAGTTCTAAATTGACAGTACCAGATTTGGTAATAGCAAAATCAGCTGCGGCAAATACTTCTTTTTGTTGACCTGATACGACTGTAGCCTGTAAACCGTAACGCTTAATTGCTGCTTCAATTGGCTGTCTGTAGATTTCTAAAGACAGGGGAATCCAAAAATGAACTTCGGGTAATTTAGCTTGAATAGTTTGGGCAGCTTGAAAAATTACTGGTAACAGATATTTTAATTCTTGACGACGAGAGGCGGGGAGAAGTGCGATCGCCTTTTGTGCTGGTGGAATTTTCAATTGAGCGCGGGCTGCTTGGCGACTGGGAGCGTTCTGCATTCTATCAATAAGCGGATGCCCCACCCAGCTAACTTGAGCGCCGTTCTGGCGAAAATAACGGGCTTCTTCTGGAAAGATTGCCAAGAGTTTATCTGTGAAGCTAACTATCCGGGCGGTGTTACGTAAACTGATAGACCACACCCACTCTTGAGGAGCAATGTAATATACCACAGGTACTTGTGGTAAATGCTTTTGCATATAAGTGCCAATGCCGAGATTGGGCCCCATATAATCAATTAGTACCACCAAGTCAGGTGGATTTTGTTTGAGGTAGGCGATCGCTCGCCGTTGCACCTGGAGAGTAGGAAAAATATAAGGCAAGGATTCAACTAGACCCATTGAGCCAATTCCACTGGTATTGCCTAGAATAGTGGCTCCCTCTGCTGCCATTTTTTCGCCACCCAGCGCCACAATTTCTACTTGTAAACCAGCAGCTTGACGCTTGATCGCCGCAATCAACAACGACCCTTGCAAATCGCCAGATACCTCGCCAGTGCTGATAAATATCCGCATTTGAAAATTAGTAATAAGTAAAAAATTTAAAAAGTTAGGAGATCAATTATACTCCTAACTCCTAACACATAACTTAGGACTCATCACTCACGCCTGGTTTACCCCTTCCTGGAATCAAGCCCCGTCTTCCTGGCATTTGAGACAGTAGTAGGAAGCGACGCAGGTTTTGCAGTTGTTCAGTGTCTCCCAGTTGTTCAAGCTGTTCCAAGGCATCCTTAAAGGTTAAACCAGACCGATAAAGAATCCGGAACGCTTTTTTGAGAATTTGCAGGTCGGTTGAAGTCATCCCAGAACGTTTGAGTCCCACTAAATTCAGGGTTCGCACTCGTGCTGGATTGCCCTCCACAAGCATGTAAGGAGGCACATCCCGGTCAATTCGTGCCATACCCCCTACCATTGCATGTTGACCAATGTGTACAAATTGATGCACACCCAAAACCCCACCTAGTCTTGCTCGTGACTCTATGTGGACATGACCTGCCAGAGCTACTGAGTTAGGGATAATTACATGGTCTTCAATTATGCAGTTATGAGCTACGTGGACATAAGCCATCAATAAATTATTATTGCCAATGATCGTCGCTTCACCAGCACCAGTAGCGCGGTTAATCGTGACATACTCACGAATTGAGTTATTGTCACCAATTTTGACCCAGGTTGGTTCTCCGACAAACTTCAGATCCTGGGGTTCCATGCCAATAGCTGCACCTGGAAAAATTTGATTTCGCGCCCCAATCTCACAAGGCCCTTCTAGCACTACATGAGCGCCAATAATTGTTTCCGGGCCGACTTTGACATGCGCTCCAATCACAGCATAGGCACCGACTTGCACTGTAGGGTGGAGTTCCGATTTAGGATGAATTACAGCAGTTGGATGAATAAGCGTCTTCAATGGTGAATCTCCAGAACTTTCTTAAGTGCTGAGTGTGTAAGTTTTCAGTGGCCGAAAGTGTCGGGCAAAGCAAGTTAAGTGTGAGGGCGTTAGCGTCTTTGAAGGAGAAAAGATGACGGCGAAAATCAAGAAATTATAAAATGCTGTTGTGGATAGTTTTTTTACTGTTATCCTGATTCTGGATGCAGTATGAGTAAATCACGGCTTTACCTGACACCACAACAGCCAATTTTTAGTTGATTAGAGAAAACATCAATTCGCCTTCAGCAGCAAGTTGACCGTCAACCTCGGCACGGGCTTGTATTTTACCGAAACGACGTTGTTTTATCCATAACAGTTCCACTGTCATCACCAGTTGGTCTCCTGGTACTACTTGGCGGCGGAACCGGACTTTATCGATACCAGCAAAAACAAACAGTCCATCCTCAAACCCAGACTGTTGCTTGAGAAAAATGCCCCCGACCTGTGCCATAGCCTCAACAATTAGCACTCCTGGCATCAGTGGTCTTCCTGGATAATGCCCTTGAAAATGGGGTTCGTTAACAGTAACGTTTTTAACGCCTACAGCCAGTTTTCCTGGCACATAGTCAATTATTTTATCTACAAGTAAAAATGGGTAACGATGGGGGAGTAAGTTCTGAATTTCTTCAGATGAAAAAGTTGTTTTAATTTCAGTAATCTGTTCTTCGGTAGATGTAGACGCACTAGTATCGGTACTATTCACTTCACTGACGATTGCCATTAGCGGTATGATTGATTTTTAACTTGGTGAATTTAAGTAGGCAGGCGTTAAAACCTTTCACGAATTGATATTTTAGGCTTTAGCTAATCCCAATTCTAAAATTTTCTGGGCCAGTTGAATGTGTAAATTATGGCTAGCCTTATACGCCAAGAAATGAGCTTGAGGAAAAATTCCCAGTAAACTTAAATCTCCTACTAAATCCAAGATTTTATGACGAACTGGTTCATTTGCAAATCTTAATGGTGGATTTAGCCAACCTTCAGAACCGCAAACGAGTGCATTATCTAAGCTCCCACCCTTAATTAATCCTGTTTTTTGTAAGTGTTCAATTTGATGTAGTAACCCAAAGGTACGAGCCGGGGCAATTTCCGCAGCAAAGCTAGCAGTCAGTGACCAACTGTGCCATTGGTTACCAATAGCTGATAAGTCAAAATCGATACCGTAACTAAATCGGGTTTCTGGTGCTGGAAGGGCACAAACAAAAGCATCATCTTGATAAATCCAGATAGGTTCTTGCACCACCAAGTTTTCTTCGTTGCTAGTAAAAGCTTGTGGTTTTAAGCCAACTTGGGCAATGCTGTCCGTCCAAACCTTGGCCGAACCATCTAAAAGTGGTACTTCTGGCCCGTCAATTTCAATTCGGGCATTATTTACACCCATACCTGTAAGCGCCGCCAATAAATGCTCTACCGTGCGAACACTCGCCTCACCTTTACCCAACTGAGTTGAGAGGACAGTCTGACTTACAGCAGCAACTTGGGCGGGAATTATTGGTAAATCCGGCAAATCCACCCTGACAAAGTAGCGCCCACTGCCTGCCTCAGCTGGTAGTATCCGTACATGGGTACTTACACCACTATGCAGTCCCACTCCGGTTTGAGTGATTTCCTCTGCTATGGTGTGCTGCTGCATAAGCGAAAAGTGAATATATTTTGATTTTTATGATTCATCTCAAGTTTTGTCAAAGACCCTGATCTATTTTCCAGATGTAACTGATCCCTTTATCGAATCAGTATTGAGGCAAATGTAAAAATTAGCAAGTGCTTAGGTAGAGTAGGGGATAGGGGACAGGGGACAGAGAACAGGCTTGAAAGTACCTGTGAGTCAGTGTTTATGATTAGATAGACGAGTCATTAGTTCAGTCACAAATGACCAATAACTAATGACTAATGACAACTTAAAACCTTTCTCCAATCCCGAAATTGATGCGGCTATCACCATCGTCATTGATACCGTAGTCAATCCGAATGGGACCTAGTGGGGATTGCACACGCACACCCAGACCATAACCATAACCACTGCCGTTTTTGTTCAACACTTGAGCTGGCTCGGTAGTAGTTCCCAAATCACTGCCAACATCAAAGAACAGTGCGCCACTAACTACTGAGAAAACTGGGAAGCGATACTCAACGGATGCTTGTACATAACTGCGTCCACTAGTTAATGCTCCTTCTTCGTAACCCCGAATGGAGTTGCTACCGCCAAGGGTAAAAGCTTCATAGGGCGGCAAGTCGCCGAGAATTGTGCCTCCTTGCAGGTTAAATGCCAGGGTTTGTGCCCCAGGAGCCAAGTTGATAAAATTCACAG
Organism: Nostocales cyanobacterium LEGE 11386; assembly: GCA_015207155.1. Lineage (GTDB taxonomy): Bacteria > Cyanobacteriota > Cyanobacteriia > Cyanobacteriales > Nostocaceae > LEGE-11386. The sequence goes on from JADEXK010000059.1 coordinate 4,388, forward strand.
GTACGTATTGGCTGTAGCTACCTCTTAATCTGGTGAGGAAAATATTTCCTAGTCCGATTGGTACTGACTGGTCAACCCCGAAGCGCAGAAAAGAACCACTGGTGGGTTGTAAAGGGTTATTACGGAGATCGCGCTGCGCTCCTAGTTGTAATAACACCAAATCATCTTCACCTTGATCAGAGAAGCTCAGGTTAATTGGTTCACTGACGCGTTCTCCGTCGCGGAAAACAGCTCCTTCTCGTCTGACATTACCATCAGCGTCACGGGTAGAAACTCGTTGATACTGAAAACCTGCTGAGGCAGTCCATTCTGATCTTTCATAGGGATTGGCAGACAGGGGACGAGTAAAGGTAAGACCACCACCGAGACGCAGAACTCGGGGGCGATCGCCATCTGTTTCTCCTACTTCAAAAGTCCTGATGTCACCGTCTTGTCCATCATAAATCAACGAAATGGAACTGCGGCGAAAAATATTCGCTGTGTAGGAAGTCCGATAGGGGTCGCCTGCAATCCAAGGGTCTGTAAACCGCAGGTCAAACAGTAGTTCTCTCTGCCCTACTTGGATCTCTGCACCCAGTCTTTGGTTCCTTCCTGCCAGGTTTTGTTGTTGATAACTAACAGTTCCAAACAGTCCACTGGCGGAACTAATACCAGCGCCAGCCGCAATAGAACCAGTGCTACGCTCGGCCACATTTACCACTACATCGACTTTGCTGGGGTCAGTACCAGGATCAAGGGACACATTCACGTCTTCAAATAATCCTAGCCCAAAAACCCTCTGTAGGTCTCTTTGCACAATGTCGCGGTTAAATACGTCTCCTGGCTGTAACTCGACTTCTCGCGTAATTATATACTCTTGTGTCCGACCCCGAATTGGTTGTCCTTTCTCGTCTGTCTCCCGACCTTCGCGATCGCGGAACCGGACTTTAATATTCTCTACTACGCCTTCTGCTACTTGCAGGGTAACAACTCCGTTTTCAGAGACTTGTGGCGCACCAATGACGTTTGCGAGGACGTAACCTTTTTCTTGATATCGCTGGGTTAATTGCTTGATGCCCTCTTGTAAATCACGCAAGTTGAGAACTCTACCATATTGCTCACGGAAGACTTCATCCACCACGCTAGGAGGCAGTACGGAGGGAACATCAGTACTAGGATTTGCGTCTATTTCTACCTTTGTCAGCACAGGGTTGGGTTGGACAATAAAGTTCACGCGCACGCCCAATGGGGTATCTTCTGGCACCGCCTGAACATTGGCAAAGAAGCCAGTACCAAAGATGGCGTTAATATCTTCTTGCAGTTGAGAACGGGTTGTTGTCCGGCCTGGTTGGGTACGAATTACTGTGTAAACTTGGTTTTCTAGTTCCGGTGATAGTTGCCCTGTTTCCGGTCTGACTATCACTTCTGACACCAGCACGCGAGGTTCCGTAGCATCTGGGGTGGCGTTGGGAGTGTTGAAATTCTCTTGAGCCGGAGGAGTTCCAGGCGTTGGGGAGGGTACCTGTTGCTCGGTGGCTGGAGGTACAGTATCTGGCTGTTGGGTAGGAAAATCAGGGGTTGTTTCAGGGGTTTGAGCAATTGTGGGTGTTGTCAAAGTGGGCAAAATAACATCTGATTTCGCCGGGAAAACTGCCACAACAGAGGATTGAGGCTCCTCAATTACCTGAACATCTGTGGAATTGGAGTGAAATTCTAAACTCTCACTAGTCAGCCCTTGAGTTGTGTTCTTTGCTGCATCTGACGCAGAATTAAGCTGTGGGAGCGGGAAATCTGGAGATGTCACAGTGGGCACTATGACATCTGATGTCCGCGTCTGAGCCGATTTCGCCGGGAAAACTGCCACAACAGAAGATGGAGGCTCATTTATGACCTGAAACTCTGTTGAGTTGGAGTGAGGTTCTAAACTCTCGCTAGTCAGCCCTTGAGTTGCATCCTTTACTGGCTGCTGATTAATCGCAGGCGTGAAAATCTCTGCTGTCTGTTCTAAACTATTAGTAGTTTGGGCATTTACACTGAGCGTGCTGCCTAATGGCGCTGCAATTGCTACAGCTGCTACCCATACGGGAGATAAACGCATTTTATTTAAATTCCTCTTCACGTCCACACACCATTACAAGGCAATCATGCTCTCATGCAAAAGGCAAAGGCAAAAATATCGATGTTTGCTGTTGCCTTTTTACTTTATAAGTCACAAGGCAAGAATAAAAACTATCGGTTTTTACTGTCTCCAGGGGAAGAATTGACCTCGCAGTAAAGTTTAAAGCCAAACTTCTTCATCCCTGTTAGGCAATCTGGTTTTTCCTATTCCCTGTTTTTTGTTCTTTGGTTCCTTCTACTACTTGTAGCACTCGTTGTAAAACCTCCTGATAAGCATCCTCTACATTTCCCAAATCTCGGCGGAAGCGGTCTTTATCCATGACCCGGAGGTTAGGATCTGCTTCGGCTGTGTTCCACAAACGGCAGGTGTCGGGGCTAATTTCATCTGCCAAGAGCAACTGCTGTTGTGAGTCCAAACCAAATTCTAGTTTGAAGTCTACTAGAGTAATGCCGCACTGCTGCCAAAAGTCTTGGAGAAACTCGTTGACTTGCAATGCTAGATTGGTAATTGCATCTACTTGTTCCGGTGTTGCTAGTTCTAACAACAATAGGCGATCGCGTGTTAATAGTGGATCTCCTAACTGGTCATTTTTGTAATAAAATTCTACTAACGGTTGCTTGAGAACTGTGCCCACTGGTAACCCTGTTTGTTGAGACAGACTGCCAGCAGCAATGTTTCTCACAACTACTTCTAATGGCAAAATCTTTACAGCCTTTACTCGCATTTGATGCGGTGCAGGGCTGTCAATGAAGTGATTTTTTATACCATTTGCTGCTAACTGCTGAAATAGTTGGCTAGAAATACTACAATTAATTTTTCCCTTGTCGGTAATACTGCCACGCTTCTGAGCGTTAAAAGCAGTGGCATCGTCTTTAAAATCAGCTAACAAGACTCCTGGATCGTCCGTTGCATAGAGAATTTTAGCTTTGCCTTCGTATAGCTTGGAATAAACAGACATGATGGGAGGTAAAGTTTTAAGCGGTGGGTAGCTTTCGCCCTTTCGGGCTTAACCATTTTATCTTTAGTTATTCAAGATTAGCCATTGGTGATTTAGTCAGCTATTGTTGAACAGATTGGTAGACAAATCGCACCTGATATTCAATCTCTAATAATAATTAATTATCTTTAGTTTTTTACTTAATACCTTGGCTAGAAATCTCTGGTTAATAGCTAAAGTCCTTTGTGCGCGCAGCGTTCCCGAATGGTAGATGACTAAAATTTTTGATAGTCAGGGTTTTAGCCCAATTTATTTGGACTTGACCTATTAGCCAAGAAATAAATTGGCAGGAGATGGGGCAGACGCAATATCTGAGAGTTTACGCATTTTATTTTAATAATTGTATTTTTTGATACTTAACTTTACTTATCCTTTTGCCGTTGCAAGATTGTCATATAATGGGAAAGATATAGCAAGACTAAAGTAATAAGTAATTTTTAGCACAACTAATTAAAATCACAGATCTCTAAAAGGTGGAAAAAATTGGCAACTATTAAGAAAAGTAGATTATCATCTGATGAAATAAATTGGCAAGAGTCAGAAGAGTAAATTATCATCTATCGTCAAGTGAGTGAATATTGTCTTGATGGCACCTGCTAATAAAAGAATTCACGCTTTTCCTGGGTTTTTTACATTAAAGGTCAGAATAAACTGATTTTTGTATAACCCCTGCCAGAAGAGATATTGATACAACTTCTGCTAATCTGACAAAAATTAAAGATGGGGAGAGCTAATAATTCAGCTTCATAGATTAAAACAAGAGGGGTATTGCATAAATGGAGAAAAAAATAGTGAGCAAAGACGATTTTCTCTATCCTCGTGGTCGCTACTATGGTCATGTAAAGCCGGAAAACTTGGTTTTTAACTCTAATTTACAAGAATTTGCCCAGCGAGTAAGTTACATTTGCAATTTAGAAACAGGTGGAAAGCTACCGCCAGATGAAGCTTACGAACAAATCAAGGCTTTGTGGAAACATTTGAAAAAAACCAAAAAACAATTGAAAATTGGCGAAAACCCTTTCCAAAACCACGATGAGGAGAGTGAAGGTTAATCATACTTGAGATTTTCCAGTCTAAAGCTGGGGATTTGCCTATTTTGCAATCATTGTCCAGACACCATCCCAAGATTTTGCAGGTGGTGTCTTTTGGTAATTATTAGCGCGTTCTAGGTGAACATTAACAGCTTGGTCTGTAGGTCGAATATTTTTGGCAGCCATAAAACAAGCGATCGCCTGGGGAAAGTCACGAGCTAAATAAGCCGCACGTCCAGCTTGGTAATGAAACAAAAATTCTTGGGTGTTAGCGTCTAGGGGTGTAGTGCGATCGCCAATTAACTCGTAGATATTGATTGCTTGGTGTTTACCTTTAACCCGAATCTTATCTAACTGCCGTGCCCAAATGCGATCGCTGCACAAATGGTAAGTAAATTCACTTAAAATAATATCACAACCATATTCTTTTGTCACTCCTTCCAAACGTGAACTTAAATTTACTCCATCTCCAATGACGGTATAGTCCATGCGTTTGTGGGAACCAATATTACCAGAAACTACTTCTCCAGAACTAATGCCGATGCCTATATGGATTTGTGGTTGTGCCTGGATAATCCGCCGATGGTTAAATTCCTTCAGACGTTGACGCATATCCAACGCTGATTGTACTGCTCTCCAAGCATGATTTTCTGTCAGTGGTAGCGGCGCACCAAACACCGCCATCAAGGCATCGCCAATAAACTTATCAAGAGTGCCTTCGTAGTTAAATACTGCCTCCACCATTGTTTCAAAATACTGATTCAACAGCGACACCACCTCAGAAGCCCCCAAGTTTTCTGTAAGTGTGGTGTAGCCGCGAATATCAGAAAATAAAATAGTCACTTCCTTGCGCTCACCTACCATGAGAGCATCTTCCCCCAGTGCCATCACTTGCTCGGCAACATGAGGTGTGAGATAGCGATACATGGTACTTTTCATGCGCTTTTCTTGACTGATATCTTCTAAAACTACCAAACCACCACGAACTCCACCTTCTGGGTTTGTCAGAGGATTAACGGTGAGATTAATGCTGCGTTCTAATTTTTCCACCTGACTAGAAGTGAGAAAATGAGATTGAGGCGTTAGAGGTTGATTCCAAGGAATAAAAATATCAGGGTTAGTGCGATCGCGTACTGCTAAGATTAAGTGCTGTGGAAGCACTGCTGTCTTGGAGTCTCCCCCGCCGCAGGATGCGCGCAGCGCTGTAGTAGAGTATGTAACGTTGCTGAGTGCTGTAAAGCTCTGCGAGCATGGCTGCACGTAGGGCTTGGCGTTTAGCCCGTGCTGAGTTTCACTACATACCTGATACAGCCCCACTGTCAAATTTTGCTCTGGCACATAATGTCTAGCACCAGTTGTTAAACTGTCTTCCAACCGCATTTGTAAATTTTCAATTGGTACAACCTCCCAAACTAAGCGGCCGATTAAGTTTTGTTCCCACAATAACTTATTGTTTTTGGGATTAGCTTTATCTAAGGGACAACCAAGCAAAGCTAGAGCCGCATCATTAATGGTGACAATCTGACCTGTCATATCTGTAGAAATTACAGCATCTGACAAACTTTGCAAAATATCTTTTTGATATTGTTTTTCTAATAAGACATTTTCAAATAAACGAGCATTTTCTAAAGCAATTCCTGCCTGAATATTAAAAGCTCGCATAAACTCTTCATCAGAGGCGGTAAAACAACCTTTTTGCTTATTAATTAATTGTGTGACACCAATTAATTCATTGGCTGAATTAAACACTGGTAAACACAAAATGTTGTGAGTTATATACCCAGTTTTTTTGTCTGTAGTCGGGTCAAAACGGGGGTCTTTATAGGCATCAGAAATATTTAGTGCTTCACCTGTAGAGGCTACATAGCCAGCAATACCACGATTCGCTGGCATCCGGATTTCCATCAAGTTTGTACCATCTGCCGCTACTGCTACTTTTGTCCAAAGTTCGCCCATTTCTTTACGATATAAAAATAGCGTGCTGCGGTCTGCTTGCATTAAAATTCGGGCTTGTTCCATGACTATTTGCAAAGTTGCTTCTAAATCTAAACTTTGCCCTAGTGTCTGAGTCGCCCGTAAAAGTGCAGTTGCACCTCGTTGATTGCGAGCCGCTACATAAAAAGATTGGCAACTTTCCAGGATAATCCCAATAGAAGAGGCAAAGTCGCGAAAACGTTCTTCATCTTCGTGATTAAACGGAAGATTCCCTGTTTTATTTGCCAGTTGTACTACTGCTACAATCTGGTTTTTACTACTCAATACAGGCATACATAAAAGATTGTGGATTTTGTAGCCCATTTGTTTTTCTAGTTCTGGGCTGAACAAGGGGTGAGTAGCAATTTCGGATATATTCAAATATTGACCTGTACTGGCAACATGACCGGGAATGCCAACCGTGATAGGAGTCCGAATTTCTAAAGATTTTTGAGTATTATTTTGGGGAAGTTTTGACCATAGCTGACCTTTATCATGATCAACTAAGAAAATGGCTGAGTTTTCGGCTTGGAGAATTTGACCAATTTTGAGTGTGATGGCTTCTAAAACTTTTTCCAACATAGCTTCTAGAGCTTCATTATTGATTAACTCAATGGCTCTCAGAAATTGTTGAAACTCAGCAGTGATAAAGTCAAGCAAGCAAATAAATTCGTTAACCGGCAGGTCTTTTAAACGAGTTAGTAGAGTATGAATGCGATTAACTTGAGTTAGTTCAGTTAATGTAGCCAAGACGCTACCAGAATTGGGAAGAGTCATGGAAATTTTAAATTTTTCTTGATATATATAATGAGTTTGAGAAACCCGGTTTCTTTAAGAAACCGGGTTTCTCTCACCCCAGTGTAATTTAAAACCCTATTCAGGCAGCTTTTGTCAGTTGTTCTGAAAATAGCACCTTTTGATAGTAATCTTGCAGCTGGCATGTGGCAGCTGACCACCCCCAACTTTCTGCTTCTCGACGGGCATTTTGACGGATGATGTCTCGTTCTTGTTGGTTTTGTAAGAGACGGACAGTAGCAGCAATAGCATCTTGAATATCTGCTGTAGGGTCAAAAAGATATCCATTAACGCCATCTGTCACAATATCCGGAATTCCTCCAGAACGAGCTGCTACCACGGGACATCCAGCAGCCATTGCTTCTAGTAGAACTAAGCCTAGTGTTTCTGTCCGGGAAGGAAAGATAAAGGCATCAGCGCTAGCAAAGGCAGAACCTAACTCCTGACCCATGAGATAGCCCACAAAATGGGTATTGGTGCCGGCAAAATGTTTTTCTAGTTCTTGACGATGGGGCCCATCACCTACTAACGCTAATCGCGCTGCGGGAATTGCCGCTAAAATTGGTTTGATGCGCTCAATTTCTTTTTCGGCAGAAAGACGCCCGACATACAATAGCAAGGGGCTTTCTGGGTGATTTTGTGACAGACGCGATCGCATCTGAGTATTAGCTAAATCAGGATGAAATAATTCTGTATCTACACCCCTTTGCCACACTTGCACCCGTTCAATACCGTGTTCTGTCAGTTCCTCCATCATCGCTGTGGAGGTACAAAGATTCAAGGATGCTTGATTATGAGCGTTTTTCAGCAATTCCCAGAGAAACCCTTCGAGCATTCCCAAGCCGTAATGCTGGAGATATTGGGGTAAATGTGTATGGTAAGACGCTACTAAAGGAATTTTGAGCATCTTGCTATAAAAAATCCCCGCCAATCCTAAAACAGCTGGATTAACGACATGAATAATGTCTGGCTGAAACTCTTCTAGGGCATAACCAATAGCTGGGCGAGGTAATGCCATTTTTAACTCTGGATACAATGGCAAGGGAAAGCCAGTAACGCCGTAAACTTGAGCTCCTTTATGTTCAGTGATGCCACCATCAGGGGCAATCACCAATACTTGGTCACCATTACGCTGTAGATGGTCAACAGTGTGACGCAGGCGCGTGACAATGCCGTCAACCTTGGGTAAAAAGGTTTCGGTGAATAGGGCAATTCTCATAAAAGACTATACAAGCAAATAATCCCAGTAATTCGTAATTTAAGAATGTCGGGTTTCGATTGGGTTTTCAGAGTTGGCAAGGTTAACTGGTTGTCATATTGTGCTAAGACATGACAACCAGTTTCCCAGAGGCTTTACCCTATTTTCTGTGCCAAGAGACGGTGGGCAGAATTTGCTTGTTATCAACTCGTTTTTGATACTTGACGGCAAAGTTTAACAGAGAGTCAAGTAAGGAATCAGAGAGATAGTGAGGCTGTAAACCTAGATCCAGCAGTTTGGTATTTTTAGCGTTGAAGTAGTGTTCTTCTTTTTCCACTCTGGGGTTATCCAGATGATTGATTTCGACATTTAATCCCATCGCGTTACCGGCTTTTTTCACCATTAGTGCTAAGTCACCAATGCTGAATAATTCCGTAAATTGGTTAAATACCCGGAATTCGCCAGGTTCAGCAGGGTTAGCGATCGCTAGTTCAATACATCGCACCGTATCGCGAATATCCAAGAATCCGCGCGTTTGTCCACCTTTACCGTAGACGGTCAGAGGGTGGGCGATCGCAGCTTGAATACAGAAGCGGTTAAGTGCTGTACCAAATACGCCATCGTAATCAAGGCGATTAATTAATAGTTCGTCCATTCCCGTTTCTTCGGTTAAGACGCCATAAACTATACCTTGATTTAAGTCAGTAGCCCGCAATCCCCAAATTCGGCAAGCAAAGTTGATATTGTGACTATCATGGACTTTGCTGAGGTGGTACATTGAACCAGGTTGTTTGGGATACGGTAGGGTATCTTTACGCCCATTGTGTTCAATTGTGATGTACCCCTCCTCAATATCAATGTTGGGCGTACCGTATTCACCCATTGTTCCCAACTTCACCATATGGCAATCTGGGAAATCTTCTCGCATGGCGTACAGCAAATTCAATGTGCCGACTACGTTATTGACCTGGGTAAGAACGGCATGTTCACGGTCAATCATGGAAAAGGGTGCTGATCGCTGTTCACCAAAATGTACTAGGGCGTTTGGCTCAAATTGATGTAAAACTTTCTTGAGAAATTCGTAATTAGTAATATCGCCAATGAATAGGTCAATGGATTTACCTGTCAAATCTTGCCAGCGCTGGAGGCGTTGTTGAATTGGTGCGATGGGAGTCAGAGTCTCAATACCCAATTCATTATCCCAGTGCCGCCGCACCAAACTATCTAAAATGCCAACGTCATAACCTCGATTGGAAAGGTAAAGTGCAGTTGCCCAACCGCAATATCCATCGCCACCAATAACCAGGACTTTCATCTTCACCAGTTTTTACTCGCTGATAGCTAAATCTATCAGGTTTCTGTACCCTCTTCACCATCATTCTTGGGAATATGGGTAATCTCTGGGGTTAAAGATGTGCAGGACAAGGGTATGGGGGGACAAGGGAAAATATTATCAAAAGGTAAAAAAGAGGTGCAGGATCACACTTACATCTCTATCCCTTCTCCTCCCGAATGCGGTACTGCTGGGCAATGTAGTAGAACAAGCGATAGTAATTTGGAAATTCTTGGTTGTGGCTTCGACCCTGCCAATAATACTGGACTTCATCCTGAGTTAGGCTCAGTGTCATTGAGCTTGTTTGATCATTAATTTCCACAAGCAACACTCCAGATACACCTTGGGTTGTCCGGAAGTTGGGATTGATGGTTGTTTTGGTGTCTGGTTCTTTGGTGATTGACTTTGGTAATTGATTAACTGCCCATGACCGAATTTCTCCAGTCTTTTTTTGGGGTGAGACTAAGGCAATTCCGTCCTCATTTGCTGGTGCTGGTAAAGCATTCCAGTTACTGGGATAGGGAAATTCAAAGCCATAACGGGAATTGTTATAAGTCTTCCATGTCACATCGGAACTGTCGAAACTTTTTGCGTGACAACCCCATAAGCTGAAAAACAGAGCGATCGCTCCCCCAAATCTGAGAATATTAGTATAAAATCTTTGTTGTAACCTACAGAATTTTACTGTAGTCCTAGACATGATTCTCACTTTTGCCAAAGTCACTTATTTTGTATAAGTACCATATCAGAGCATCTATCTGGGGAATTTAGAGATGTTCTACTGCTACTTAATCCTATTGAGCAGATGTTTTATAGATAACTTAGGTTGCTAATTGTGTTACTCAACAATAATCTCCGTGATGTAAATAAATGTAACAAACAAGCCGTCAAAACGTTTTAATGGCTTGACAACTGAGAATGCAGCCGATAACGTAATAAACATACCCGGGTAAGGCCGTCAAAGAGTTATATGCAAGCTAAGCAAAAGGTTACTTTGTATTTGTCGCCAGAACTTCACAAGAGACTGAAGATTCGTTCAGCTGTTGATTCCGAACCAATGTCAGAACTTGCCGAACGTGCCCTAGTTTTCTACCTAGCTAACTCAGAATTAGTTGAGGAAGTTGAAGCTTCTGCTTATGGGCGAACTCATCGAGTTTATTCCTGTCCAAATTGCGAGAGTTCATTAGTCTTGCGTGATGGAGATTTGATTGCTATGGGTAATCAACCAGGAATTATCACTCAAGAGCATCTACCCATTGACGAGAAGGATAAAGATGAAACTCATCCCAAGGGTGAAGAAGAGTTGGTTCCTTGCTAGGTAAGAATTATGAATGAACAATTCATGATTCGGTTGTCACCACCAACAAACGATGTCTTTACTGTATAAGGTCTCAAGTAGGTCGATTGTATGAAAGAAGAGCTCAATATCCTAATTCAAGCTCAATACCCTCTAATCTACCTTGTGACCTCCGAGGAAGAGCGGGCTGAGCAGGCAATTTCCACAATCGCCCAAATGTTAAAGCCCCAACGCCGCATATACGTTTGGACAGTAACTCACGGCATCGTGGAATATGGGCAACCCCGGAACGTCACCCAACACAATACTGTTTCTCCCGAAGCGGCTATTGAGTGGATTATCCGGCAAAGAGAACCTGGTATATTTATTCTTAAAGATTTACATCCCTTTATTGATGCGCCTGCAACAACAAGGTCGCTACGTGATGCGATCGCTAGTTTCAAGGGAATGCAAAAGAACATCGTTTTGATGTCACCAATGCAACAGGTGCCCATTGAACTAGAAAAAGAAGTTGTGGTACTCGACTTCAAATTGCCGGATATGGCCGAGTTAAATAAAGTATTAACTCACCATTTAGAGCAAAATCGTGGACGACGGCTCACAACCGAGGCGCGAGAAAAACTTCTTAGAGCAGCTTTAGGTTTAACGAAAGATGAATCTGAGAAAGTGTACCGTAAGGCGCAAGTAACTACAGGTCGCTTAACGGAAGAAGAAGTAGATATAGTTCTATCTGAGAAAAAGCAACTAATTCGGCGCAATGGTATTTTAGAATACATCGAAGAAGATGCAACCATTGATGCTGTAGGTGGCTTAGAAGAACTAAAAAGGTGGCTTAAACAGCGCTCCAATGCCTTTACAGAAAGGGCAAGAGAATACGGGTTACCTCAACCCAAAGGAATGCTGATTCTGGGAGTTCCTGGTTGTGGTAAGTCACTAATTGCCAAGACTACATCCCGACTATGGGGTTTACCATTATTACGCCTAGATATGGGTCGAGTTTACGACGGCTCAATGGTGGGACGAAGTGAAGCCAATCTGCGTAATGCCCTAAAAACAGCAGAATCTATCTCTCCAGCGATTCTGTTTATAGACGAGTTAGATAAATCCTTTGCAGGTAGCTCAGGTTCATCTGATTCTGATGGTGGTACTTCAAGTAGAATCTTTGGTTCTTTCCTCACATGGATGCAAGATAAAAAATCTCCAGTATTCGTGATGGCAACCGCTAACCGAGTGGAACGCTTGCCTGGAGAGTTTTTAAGGAAAGGACGCTTCGACGAAATTTTCTTTGTGGATCTGCCCACAGCCGAAGAACGGCAGGATATTTACAAAATCCACCTCACTAAGCGTCGTGAAGACATATCCCGCTTCGATCTTGAGCAACTAGCCAAGATGTCTGACGGCTTCTCTGGGGCAGAAATTGAACAGGCGCTGGTAGCGGCAATGTATGAAGCCTTTGCCCAAGACCGCGAGTTCACCCAATTAGATATTATTGCTGCGCTGAAAGCGACTCTGCCGTTGTCTCGTACCATGCAAGAACAGGTAACAGCCCTAAGGGATTGGGCTAGACAGCGCGCACGACCTGCCGCAGCCTCCGTTGCTGAATATCAGCGCATGGAGTTTTAAAAGCTTTCCCCTGTTAACTCCAGGGGCAAAGGCTAGCCCAAAAAGCTAGCAGTTACGAAAAACAGCCGCATCTTGATCAGCGCGGCTTCCCCAAAAAAACCGTTGTCTTTTTTCTCAATCTTCTCACTGGAGGAAACCCAAATGTCTCATTTTAGCACTCTGCGTACCAAAATCACCGATGCTGAAATCCTTAAGTCTTCTTTGCGCGACCTTGGTATCAGCGTAAAGACTGAAGCTGATGTTCGTGGTTATAACGGTCAGCGTGTACGCTCAGACATCGTAGCTGTTTTGGAAGGCGAATATGATCTAGGTTGGTCTCGCAACAGCGATGGTTCCTTTGACCTCATCGCTGACCTGTGGGGCGTTGCTAAGAAGCATAACCAAACCGAGTTGATCAACTCCATCAACCAAAAGTATGCCGTTAACAAAACCTTGTCTGAAGTAAAACAGCGCGGTCTGCAAAACGCCAATGTGAAGTTGGTATTGCAATAACAATTTCTCTGCGCGTTCCCAAAGCTGCACGGGTTAACCACATATTAGCGGTTAGCCCGCTTTTTTATCAGGACTGAGAATTATTTCTCAGTCCTGAATTTGATGGTTCTTGATTCTGATGCTTTTAAATTAGCACGCAAGGGAGGATGTCTGCGGCATGAAAGTGGAGTAATCACTACCTAAAACAGTACGATTGTTCTACTATAACCACACTAAAGATAGTATCATTAAGGATTGTTTCAAGCTGCCTCTCACTATCAGCCAGTCGATATGTCAGATCACAAGCTAGCCCCATCCTTAAATGGACATCTTCCCTACCCTAACCACAACAGCCAGAATACCATTCGGATTCGGGGTGCTAGGCAGCATAATCTGAAAAATATTGACTTGGAATTGCCACGCGATCGCCTGATTGTCTTTACTGGTGTTTCTGGTTCTGGTAAGTCTTCTCTGGCGTTTGACACGATTTTTGCTGAAGGCCAACGTCGCTATGTGGAGTCCCTCAGCGCCTACGCCCGCCAATTTCTCGGACAATTAGATAAACCAGATGTGGAAGCCATTGAAGGCTTAAGTCCGGCGATTTCCATTGACCAAAAGTCAACCTCCCATAATCCCCGTTCCACAGTGGGGACGGTAACAGAAATTTACGATTATTTGCGGTTGTTGTTTGGTCGTGCTGGTGAACCCCATTGTCCCATATGCGATCGCTCTATTGCCCCCCAGACCATTGATGAGATGTGCGATCGCATCATAGATTTACCAGATCGCACCCGCTTCCAAATCCTTGCACCTGTGGTCCGGGGTAAAAAAGGCACTCACCGCAAGCTGTTATCGAGTCTCGCTTCTCAGGGTTTTGTCCGTGTGCGTGTTGATGGAGAAGTACGCGAACTGTCAGACTCGATTGAATTAGATAAAAATTTAACCCATACTATTGAAGTTGTCATCGACCGCTTGGTGAAAAAGCCCGGTATTCAAGAGCGTTTGGTCGATTCTCTCTCTACGTGTCTGAAGCAGTCTGGTGGTATTGCTAACATACTTGTGAGTTTGTTATCTGATAGTGGGGAAGAGAAAGAAGAAGAATTAGTATTTTCCGAGAACTTTGCTTGTCCAGTACATGGGGCGGTGATGGAAGAATTATCGCCGCGCTTGTTCTCGTTTAACTCGCCTTACGGTGCTTGTCCCAACTGTCACGGAATTGGGACATTAAAAAGATTTGCGCCAGATTTGATTGTACCTGACCCTGAAGCACCAATTTACGCGGCGATCGCACCTTGGTCAGAAAAAGATAATTCTTATTATCTGGAATTGCTTTATAGTGTAGGGCAGGTTCATGGGTTTGAGTTGCAAGCTAAATGGAACCAGCTAACGGTAGAACAGCAGCAAACTGTGCTGTATGGTGAGCAAGAAGAAGGAACCACAGCAGCCCAGAGAAAGCAAAATTTTAAGGGTGCGATTCCCATTTTGCAACGGCAATATGAGGGTGGTTCGGAGTTAATTAAGCAAAAATTAGAACAATATTTGATTGACCAGCCGTGTGAGGTTTGCGGGGGGAGACGCTTAAAACCAGAAGCTTTGGCGGTAAGGCTGGGACAATATGGAATTTTAGATTTAACTGGGGTATCGATTCGGGATTGCCGGGAGAGAATTGATCAGTTACAGTTAAGCGATCGGCAGATGCAAATTGCTGATTTAGTCCTGAGAGAAATCAAAGCTAGATTGCAATTTTTGTTAGATGTGGGTTTAGATTATCTCACCCTTGATCGTCCAGCCATGACCCTTTCCGGTGGGGAAGCCCAACGTATTCGTTTAGCAACGCAGATTGGTTCTGGTTTAACTGGGGTGCTTTACGTTTTAGATGAACCAAGCATTGGTTTACATCAACGAGACAATGGACGTTTACTGAAAACCTTAATTAAATTGCGCGATTTAGGTAATACTTTAATCGTAGTTGAACATGATGAAGAAACCATCCGTGCAGCCAACCACATTGTCGATATTGGCCCTGGTGCAGGCATTCACGGTGGTAATATTGTCGCCCAAGGAGATTTACAAGCTTTACTAGCAGCAGAAAATTCTTTGACGGGTGCTTATTTATCTGGACGGCGAGTAATTACCACTCCACAGGAACGGCGAGAAGGAAATGGACGCAGTTTAGTAATTAAAAATGCCCATCGTAATAATTTAAGAAATATCGATGTCGAAATACCTTTGGGTAAACTTGTCGCTGTTACTGGTGTTTCTGGTTCTGGTAAATCTACTTTAATTAATGAATTACTTTATCCATCATTACAACATCATCTCACCAAAAAAGTTCCTTTACCCAAACACTTACAAGAAATTAAGGGATTAAATGCCGTTGATAAAGCAATTGTCATCGACCAATCTCCCATTGGACGTACACCGCGTTCTAATCCTGCAACTTACACAGGCATTTTTGATGCTATTCGGGATGTATTTGCTCAAACAGTAGAAGCCAAAGCCAGGGGATACAAACCTGGACAATTTTCTTTC
The DNA here is from genome assembly GCA_015207155.1 of Nostocales cyanobacterium LEGE 11386. Taxonomy (GTDB): domain Bacteria; phylum Cyanobacteriota; class Cyanobacteriia; order Cyanobacteriales; family Nostocaceae; genus LEGE-11386. The sequence continues at coordinate 19,737 of JADEXK010000059.1, forward strand.
AATGTTAAAGGTGGACGTTGCGAAGCTTGTAGCGGACAAGGTGTAAATGTTATTGAAATGAACTTTCTACCAGATGTTTATGTACAATGCGAAGTTTGCAAAGGTGCAAGATATAACCGCGAAACTTTGCAAGTGAAATATAAAGATAAGTCAATTTCTGACATTCTCAATATGACAGTTGAGGAGAGTTTAGAATTTTTTCAAAATATTCCTAAAGCCGTGACCCGCTTGCAAACTTTATATGATGTCGGCTTAGGTTATGTCAAACTGGGACAACCGGCCACAACTTTATCTGGTGGGGAAGCACAACGGGTAAAATTAGCCACGGAACTATCTCGACGTGCTACAGGTAAAACACTTTATTTAATAGATGAGCCAACAACAGGGTTATCATTTTATGATGTCCACAAGTTGTTGGATGTATTGCAAAGATTAGTAGATAAAGGTAATTCAATTTTAGTAATTGAACACAACTTAGATGTAATTCGTTGCGCTGACTGGGTGATAGATTTAGGGCCAGAAGGTGGCGATAAAGGTGGAGAAGTGATTGCTGTAGGAACACCAGAGGAAGTTGCAGGAAATTCCCGGTCTTATACTGGGCAATATTTGCAGCAGGTGTTGCAGCAGTATCCGTCGGCGAGGAAATAGGGTTTATGTCTCACGCAAAGTCGAGCCAGTGCGTTGGGTGGCTCCACCGACTTGTAGCAACTGGCGTGCAAAGGCGCGAAGGAAGAGAGGGAAAAGATGGAAGAGTTGTTGCTGTTAAAGGAATTGTTACAAGAGGGGAAAATTCCAGAAGCATTGGAATTGGTAGAAGAATTAGAGGAAATGAGTAAATCTGACAAATTAAATAAGATTTTTAGCTATGGAATTATTTTACTATTGCATTTAATTAAACAAGCAGCAGAAAAACGTACAACTAGGTCTTGGGAAACTTCTATTTTTAACTCTGTTAAGCAAATTCAACGCACCAATAAACGACTAAAATCTCAAGGTAATTATTTAACCGAAGCAGAGTTATTAGAAACTCTACAGGATGCTTATGAATCAGCTTTAAGAAAGGCTGCATTAGAAGTTGTTGAAGGAAAATATTCAACAGATGAATTACGTGAAATAATTAATCAGAATATAATAATTCAAGATGCAATGAATTTGATTTTAGCAATAAATAATTAGTTGTATTTCATGTTTCTCTGCGCCTCTGCATGAAGCAAATTATCCCACAGGTTAGCAACGCCAAACAATTACTTAACTATCTTCACCCCTTTGCCAAAACTGCCGTAAAATCTCTCCTGGCGGGCGATCCCAAGTATCTATATGCTCGTATATTAAATTATTTGGGTTGAGTTTGTAAGTTGAATAGCCATTAAAAAATAGATGTGCTTTCCAGGGAACACGCAACACTCCACGGACTGTCCATTGAGCTAAAATCGTATCCTCTGTTGTCTGGGAAACTTCATGCAAGTCAAAATAAATTTGCGTAAAAAATAGCCGTGCGTGAAATCGCAATGTCCAAAATATAATGCGGTAGTTAAATTTCCATTTGAATTTATTTACAGGGTCTTGAAAGTAGATATCCTGTGTATAAATATCATAGGAAATATCTTTTTCAAAAAGTGTCGGCAAATCTTCTTTAAGAGTTTTAATTACCTGTTCTACTGGCAATAGATATTTCACACGTCTTATCCTTGAAAAAGAAGTATATTCATTCTTAATGTGACAGTTTGCTGACTTAACCTATCATTCAGCCTACAGAGAATCACTACACGCAACTGTCGCTAAACAGATGTGTTGACCAAAAACTCAACACATAATTTTTACAATGCTCACGTCATAACTGGAAAAATACAACATATGTCTGTAATACAGAATTCCTGGAAACACGAATATATCACCACCAATGGAGTAAAACTGCACTACGTCACCCAAGGAGTAGGGCCATTAATGCTGATGTTACATGGGTTTCCTGAGTTTTGGTATTCTTGGCGGCATCAAATCCCAGAATTCGCCAAATATTTTCAAGTCGTCGCTCTGGATTTACGTGGCTACAACGATAGTGATAAACCCAAAGAGCAATCAGCTTATGTCATGGATGAGTTGGTTAAAGATGTTGAGGGTGTAATTAAAGGCTTAGGACACGACAAGTGTATTTTAGTTGGACATGATTGGGGTGGTGCGATCGCTTGGTCTTTTGCCTATACTCACCCCGAAATGCTAGAGCGATTAATTATTCTCAACCTACCTCACCCTGCCAAATTTTCCCAAGGTTTACGCACTTACCAACAGTTGCTACGTAGCTGGTATATCTTCTTATTTCAGCTACCTTTGCTACCAGAATTACTTTTAGAATCTTCAGATTATCAGGCAATTGAAAGGATTATTCAAGGCACAGCAGTTAATAAAAGTGCTTTCACTCCAGCAGATATTGATGCTTATAAAGATGCTGCTGCAAAACGTGGTGCTATCCCAGCCATGTTGAACTATTATCGCAACATTTTTCAACAGTCTTTTATCACTAAAGATTGGGGAATTTTAACTGTGCCCACACTGATGATTTGGGGAGAGAACGATACTGCATTGGGGAAGGAACTCACTGACAACACTACAACCTATGTCAGCAACTTACAAATTAAGTATATTCCCCATTGCGGACATTGGGTACAGCAAGAAAAGCCAGATTTAGTCAACCAGTATATGCGTGAATTCTTGGTAATTTAGGCAACTAAATATCACTCGTACAGAGTGCCATTTGGTAGTAGGAAAATACTGATTAATATCTAATGTGCAATTATGCCAAGTGGCACAATCACTTAAAAATATTTAACATTAATTTAATTGTGTTTTTTTTGCAGATTTTATCGAGCAGCAATAGCCCAAAGCCATAATCAATAGTACTTCTAGCATCACAACCACATCTGTTAGAGATCACAAGGAATTTGCGTGTTAAATCAACAATTTTCAGCAATCTAGTGAGATAATAAAAAAGTGAGGAAAAGAACGGATGTAATCTCAAAAAAAGGGGATAAAAATGATGAAACTCCAGCTATTCGCAGTTCTAGCCTTAGCAACTCCCCTACTTTTTACTAGCACGGTTAACGCTGGGAATTCGCAAGACTTAAAAAGACTGCATTTAACTAGAGAATGTATCGATTGCGATCTATCAGGGGTTAACCTTAGAGGCGCTCATTTAATTGGTGCTGACTTAAGAGGCGCAAATCTTTCTGGAGCCAACCTCGAAGGAGTCAATCTTGAAGGAGCAGACCTAACAAACGCTAATTTGAAAGGTGCTAACTTAACTTCAGCGATGCTTTCCAATGTCAACTTCAAGCAAGCCAATCTCAACGGTGCAAATCTGACTCGCGCTCAAATTTACGACTCTAATGTGTATGGTGCATCAATGGATCATATGATTATCACTGATGCGGAAATCTATCATACTGGCATTGGTATTGGTGGAGAAGAAGCAGAAATGATCCCCGATTGGGACTAAGCTAAACTAAGTAGCCTAGTGTAGAGAAATACAAATTGTGGTGGTTGTAGGGATAACGAAATTAGCTGTAAGTAGGCCTTATCCCTCAACTTACCCTGAGCAAAATATTTGACTTCTAGCAAAAATAGCTTTCTAACTGGGCAAGAAAAGACGCATGAGTGATGATCCTAGCTACTTCCTCAGTGCTTTTCTGCATGTTTTGAGACGACTTGTGAAAAAAATTAACATAAAGTGTTAACATTTTTCTGGTCAGCATTCAGGCTGCACCTAAATTTCCGCGAGGAGACTGACACTGAACCTTGCAAGGTCGGTGTCGAGAAGAATTACCTCCAATCAAAACTGGTCAGGTGACCATATCACAAAACAAATATCTTGTCTAGTCTATTTGCATACATAAAAACTTTTATTACGTATTAATATCAATGACCAACGAGCTAATTGACGAACGCGGCTTAAGATAGCTTTAATATCAAATAAAATCGGCGTTTATGCTTATATAAATGAGAGGTGGTCTGATTTTTGCATGATTTGTACTTGAATGAGTACTATTATGAGCAGCTGACACGGCATGGGATAATCCAACCTGAGGATTTCAGTTGATTCACAAAATAATAGAACTCAGAAAGCTGATTTTAATATATCCTGCCGCCTTCTGACTTCTATGCTTCTACTGACTGTCTACCTTGTAGTTGATGCAGTAGAGCTTACAGGGCAATTATGGTTATAGGACACTAAACCCTATTGTGATCCAAACTCAGTTGTACTGATGCCCTCATGCATTGCCTAATCAACAGCCTTTTGGTTGTAATTGTCCAGATTAGATAAACTCAACTGTTAAATTTATGGGAGTGAAAATGCAAGAACCGGAATTCACAGAAACCAAGTCCAAAGAGGCAACAGTGCCAGATATCAACAACCAAACAGGAACCATTACTAAACTCCAGCCTCCTGTGCAGTCTCAAGAGCAATGGCAAAAATATGGTGAACAGATTTCTGGCTTTTTAGCAACACTGCCTGAATACCTGGGAAGCTTCTTTAATCAATATAAGCAGCCCCTGGTTAGTATTGGTTTAATTGTGGCAGCAATTGTCTCGGTTAAGGTACTTTTGGCAATATTAGATGCTTTGAATGATATTCCTTTGGTAGCACCGACCTTTGAATTGATTGGTATTGGTTATTCTGCCTGGTTTGTTTACCGCTATCTGCTCAAAGCTTCAACCCGGCGCGAGTTAACTGATGAAATTACAACCCTCAAATCACAAGTCGTCGGCAAAAATATTCCAGAAGCTTAACATCTAACCGTCGATATACTCTTGTTCGGCGATCGCCAGGGCCTTCCCATTTGGCGATCGCCTTTGGCGTTTCTGTAGGGTAGCCGTTACCTTAATTAGCTAATCGCGTGTAGTTTTGAGAAGGAATTGGTTTTAAACGCCCGGTTTGCACCAAAGCTTGATGAATCATCACTGCTACCTCAGCACGGGTAGCTTCTTGATTGGGAGCCAAGACATTTGGGTCTGGATAAGTAACTACAAGACCATTAGCTGTAGCAGTCGCAATTTTTTTAGTAGCGTATTCAGGAATATCTTGAGCATCTTTGTAAACACTTAAGACCTGCAACGGGTCGGATGGTTCTTGCAGATTTAACCCACTGACAAGAGCCACTAAAACTTGCACTCGGGAAATTTTTTGTTCTGGTTGAAAGGTCTGATCAGGGTAGCCTTTTAAAAATCCAGTGGCAATAGCTTGGTCAATTGCCGATGTTGCCCAGGATTGATCTGATACGTCTTTAAAAGACATGGTGTACTTAGCAAGCTTTTGGTCAAAAGCTTGTTGTAGTATGGTCGCAAATTCAGCGCGATTTACAGGCTGATTGGGTCTAAAGGAATAATCTGGAAAGCCCTTGATAATCCCACGGGAAGACAGAACGTCAATAAAACGACCTGCCCAAAAGTCAGTCGGGACGTCGTTAAATGCAATTGGTGGCGGAATAATTGACTTCTTCTCCCTAGGAGTAACTAAAGGCAAAGGTGATGATTGAATTGACGACTCAAAGTCTGTCAAGGAGAAAGATGTTTGCCTGTGTGATGGCTTGATGGGAGCTACCTTGGCAGATGGCAACACGAGGGGAGGAGTTGCTCTTTCTGTTGGGGATAGAGTAGTTCCAGATTCAACAACGGTGACATCTCGAGGAGAGGGTAAGGTGTTGAGATGAGCATCTGCATTTGGTTCTAACCCAGATGATGCGGGATAGGTTTCAACCCTAGGAGATGGAGTCGGGGGTATGATTAGGTCATTCAAGTCCCAGCCTGTATGACTGCGAGACATTGACCAAAACAGAATTCCGCCAATAGTAGAGAAAGCAACCAAAATAGCGATAAATTCATCAAAGCCAAGGGAATTTTTTTGAGATGACTCCGGTTCAGAAGGAGGCAGATTTGTCATCGTAATTACCCTGGTAACCGTAAAATTTGTTTTTACTTTACAACAATTAGGGAAGCACAGGGGAGTAGAGGAGATTACTAATATAAGTTCTTTCCCCTCTGCCTCTTTATTTCCCCTTCACAGCACCCGTAGTAAACTGGGAATACTGTCTATCGCTTCTAAATTACGAATTTCTGCTAGGGCTTGCCGAAAATCTCCTTCCCGCACATCGTGAGTCACAACTACAATCTCCGCGAGTCCTTCCTGAAAGCCTGTCTGCACAACTGACTCTAAGCTGACGCCATAGTTGCCAAAGCAAGTACCTAGTTTGCCGATAACTCCGGGTTGGTCTTTGGTGAGGAACCGGGCATAAAACCGTGTTACTAGTTCTGTCATTGGGGCAATTTGACAGTAATCCTGGTGCCCACAAGTTAACAGTGGATTTGGTTTGGCTGTACTAGTTTTGAGGACAGCAACTAAATTTAAAATATCTGATGTGACAGCACTGGCTGTGGCACCTGCACCCGCACCGGGTCCAAAAAACATCACCTGCCCGATGGGTTCTCCTTCTACGAGAATGGCGTTGTAAACACCGTTGATGCTAGCTAACGGATGTGCTTTGGGCACTAAGGTGGGATGAACTCTGACGGAAAGGGGAGATGAGGAAGTGTATTGTTTAGCGATCGCTAACAATTTAATCACAAATCCCAATTTTTCAGCATAGGCTATATCTGTTTTGCTGACTTGCCGAATTCCTTCACAATAAACATCTTCTAGATTGATGCGTCCACCAAAGCCTAATGATGCCAAGATGGCAATTTTATCTGCTGCATCCAAGCCGTCTACATCAGCTGTGGGGTCAGCTTCGGCGTAACCGAGTTTTTGGGCATCAGCTAAAACATCGCTGAAGTTGCTGCCTTCGGTTTGCATCCGTGTCAGGATGTAGTTAGTTGTACCGTTAACAATGCCAGTAACGGTATGAATACGGTTAACGCTTAAAGATTGTTTTAACGGTTGAATCACCGGGATACCGCCACCAACAGCAGCTTCCAACATCACATATACACCAGCTTGGTTGGCAGTTGTAAAAATTTCTGCCCCAAACCGGGCGATCGCGGCTTTGTTGGCGGTGACGACGTGCTTCCCATGACTTAAGGCTTTGAGAATTAGCGATCGCGCTGGTTCCAGTCCACCCATCACCTCAACGACTATATCCACAGCCGGATCACTGACAATGGCTGCTAAATCTGTGGTTAATACGTCCGGAGGTAATTCTACTTGACGAATTTTATCAAGCGATCTTACTCCCACCCGATATATTTCTATCTCCCGCAACAACGGGTTACGCCCTACTACATCTTGCAATAATTGCACTGTACCTGTGCCGACAGTGCCTAATCCTAATATTCCTAATTTCACACCCACAAATTTTGCACCCTATTTTCTGAGTGCTGAGTACTTCCTTCCTGAGTGCTGAATATTTATACTCATTAGCCTGTTAATCAGGGCTTTGTTGGTATAGCCCCAGGAATTAGTTCCTGCGGGTGAATCAAGCACTTAGAACTCTGTTCCCAGCTGTCCATATAAAACAATTGTAGGGTGGGTAAACAACCCACCCTACTCATTATCCTTTGTTAATCGCCTCAGACTAATGACTAATGACTATGGACTAACCTAGTAGGTTTCTACATGCCAGCGATGAGCTTTTTTCAGTTCTTTCTGGTACTCACTCCAGACTACTCCTTCTTTAGCAGCAGCTGCTGTTAAGGCTTCATCAATGCCACCTTCCATACCGCGCAAACCGCAGATGTAGGTGTGAGTCTTTTCTTCTTTAATCAACTGCCACAGTTCATCTGCATGTTCTGCTACACGATCTTGAATGTACATTCTGCCACCTTGGGGATTTTTCTGTTCCCGGCTGATGGCGTAGGTGAGGCGGAAGTTATCAGGATACTTCTGCTGCATTTCTTCCAGTTCTTCTTTATATAGGATGTTTGGAGTTGTGGGAACACCAAATATCAGCCAAGAGAATCCTTTAAACTGGTACTCTGGGTTAGCTGCTCTTTCTGCATCCTTAAACATCCGCCATAGGTAAGCCCGCATGGGAGCAATACCTGTACCAGTTGCCATCATGATCACCTTGGCTTCAGGATCATCGGGTAACAACATTTCCTTACCCACTGGCCCAGTGATTTTTACTTCTGCTCCTGGTTCCAAGAAACACAGGTGAGTAGAACAAACACCATAGACTGTTTCGCCTGTTTCAGGGTGCTTGTACTCTAACTGGCGGACGCACAAAGATACTGTTTTATCATCCACATCATCGCCATGACGAGTTGAGGCGATCGAATATAGTCTGAGTTTTTCTGGCTTGCCGTTCTTATCCACACCTGGCGGAATAATGCCAATACTTTGCCCTTCTACGTACTTCAAATCACCGCCGGTCAGGTCAAACTTGAGGTGCTGAACAATACCGATGCCGCCTTCTTTTACTAATGGTTCATTAGATATACACTTACCAATAAATGGGGCATTGGGACGGTAAATGTTCACAGGAACGTCAGCGCCTTTTTTGGCTTTCGCTTGAGTCATGGTGTTGCCTTTTTTGTCCTTCTTCTTATGCTGTTCTTCAGCTGGTGGTTTAGCGAAGCCCTTGACTTCACTATTCGCATTCACAGGTGTGGCTTTACCATTCCCCTCACTGTTAGCACTCTCTCCAGATGTGACTAAAGCTTCCTCTTTGTGATCAGCACTCGCCAATGAGGCTTTACCATTAAGTTGTTCTAGAGCACTTACAGGTTGGATACTAACAATTTTGCCGCCTAGGCGAGTGATCCGTCGCATTTCTTGATTCATGCGGTTGTAAGGTACTCTGATGAACACACTGCCACTTTTACGAATTGGGTAGTTCGTTTTATCAGTTTCTTCGTTTTGACGCAGACCCACCACTTCGTAAACGAAGACGCGGCTACCTAATTCTGTGTTGGCAGCACCCTCAACAGCACCTTGATTGTACATTCGTTCTACCACTCCGATTTTTACTAAACCGTTTCTCAAAAAAACTTTTCCCGTCACATACCAGCTTTAGTTTATCGGATTTTTGGCTACCAAAACTGGTGCTATGGGAAAGCGGCATCATGAGCTAATGCCGTACTCAGTACACTCACCTAAAGACATGCAAGCATAGCAAAAAACACACCTGTTCACCTTCTACGGTAAAGGATAAGCCTTTGGGAGAATGTTAATAATGAGTCAATTTAATCTTTTTTTCGTGAACTACTACTCTGATCAGGGAGATAGGTTTCAACCACCCAAAGGGCAAGATGAAATGACATATAGCATGAAAAGGCAACTTTGATTGGCACAAGCCATTCCTCATTTTGCCTCCAATGTGCTTACTTTTTTTGGGCATTTACACTAGATAGGACCAATCAAGAAAAATTTTTCTAATTGGTTCTAAATTCTCTAGCGTATTTACCTCCCAGTAATGTTTTTAGCTATATATTTCACTATCACAGCTAATGCCATGATCAGAATAGGTTTAGCTACAAACAATTATGATTGAGGGAAAAGTTATATAAGCAACTACAATCAGTTTTACTTGATGTGAAACATCTGTCAACCTCTGTCAGTACCTTGTGATCACCCTCATGTTCATACATTTGAGCTTTTTTAGACAATTACTGGCAAAAATTTTTATTGTGCAACTTATCCCATCATTCTGGAGATAGATTCTGGCTTTGAAGATGTAGAGCATTGCCAGAGCGCAAATTAAAATTCGCGAAAGTAGATAAAATTTGCTGCCAAAGAAAATTATACCTTATAGACTTGAAGAATAGAGGTACCAATCAATATATGTGGTTGACACATCGTTTGTAGGTGATGATGACGGGACTTTTAAAATCAAGAACTAAATCATTAGGATGACTGGTAAAGCTCTAGATGATTCCTGACAGCAAACCTTGTTACAGAATACCCCCTTCTGTTAAAATCTAATATACCACTAGGATTAAATACTTACCAGCAGTAAATTAAGGTTCGGTCAGACAAGTGACAACTATTACTTAGTTGTCTACTCGTCCAAATATTTCCTAGCCCTGCTGGGTAGCAAGAACGCAGGATAAACCAATGGGGTAAACTCCTGGCTTCAAAATCTGCTGTGTGAAAAAATATTGATTGACACATTTGATTTAGTATTTAGAGGAGATTTATGACAAGTAAGCCGGAACGCGTGGTATTGATTGGAGTAGCCGGAGACTCCGGGTGCGGTAAATCTACGTTTTTGCGTCGTTTAATAGATTTATTTGGTGAAGAGTTCATGACAGTCATCTGTTTAGATGACTATCATTCCCTAGATCGCAAACAGCGTAAAGAGACTGGAATCACTGCACTTGACCCCAGGGCAAACAATTTTGACCTGATGTATGAGCAAATTAAAGCGCTCAAGGAAGGTCAAGCAATTGATAAGCCGATTTACAACCACGAAACCGGCATGATTGATCCGCCAGAGCGCGTGGAGCCAAATCACATTGTCGTAGTTGAAGGACTGCATCCTTTATATGATGAGCGTGTGCGATCGCTGCTTGATTTCAGCGTCTATTTCGACATCAGCGATGAAGTTAAAATTGCCTGGAAAATCCAGCGAGACATGGCAGAAAGAGGTCATCGCTATGAAGATGTCTTAGCTCAAATCAATTCTCGTAAACCTGATTTTGAAAAGTTCATTGAACCACAAAGAGAATTTGCTGATGTAGTTCTCCAGGTATTGCCTACAAACTTAATCAAAAACGATACAGAGCGCAAAGTCCTGCGGGTACGTATGCTGCAACGTGAAGGTAAGGAAGGCTATGAGCCAACCTACCTATTTGATGAAGGTTCGACAATTCACTGGACTCCTTGCGGGCGCAAACTGACCTGTTCTTACCCTGGTATGCAACTGTACTATGGTTCAGATGTCTATTACGGTCGCTACGTCTCAGTATTAGAGGTAGACGGTCAATTTGATAACCTGGAAGAAGTTATTTATATCGAAACCCATCTCAGTAAAACATCCACCAAATATGATGGTGAAATGACTCACTTGTTACTCCAACACCGTGAGTATCCAGGTTCTAACAATGGAACTGGTTTGTTCCAAGTACTGACAGGTTTGAAAATGCGCGCTACTTACGAGCGGTTGACAACAAAGGAAGCAAAATTAGCAGTTCAAGTTTAAGCAAACAGTGTTTGTGTCAAAGCTTTTGGGGGTGCTTCTGGGTGTCCCCCTTTTTTATACCAGAAATCATATTGCAACTAATTAAATCTTATTATTTTAACTGAATACTTAATTACCATAAATGACTTTTTAAGAAATACTCACTACTGAGCATGTAAATATTGTTATGATTTCAGAAATTAGTAGCTGAACTAAATAAATATCCAAAATTTAGCCAGCGACAATACTTCAAAAGGAGGAAACCTCTTTGTCTCGTCGCTATTTATTTACCTCCGAATCAGTTACCGAAGGTCATCCAGATAAAATTTGCGATCAGATTTCTGATACTATTCTCGATGCCTTACTGACAGAAGATCCCAGCAGTCGTGTGGCAGCTGAGGTAGTAGTTAATACTGGTTTGGTGCTAATTACTGGTGAGATTACTAGCAAAGCTAATGTAAACTACGTCAACCTTGCCCGCAAAAAAATAGCTGAAATTGGCTATTTAGACGCTGTTAATGGATTTTCTGCGAGCAGTACCAGTGTGATCGTAGCTTTAGATGAACAATCACCCGATATCGCCCAAGGTGTTAACATCGCTCAAGAAACACGTCAGCAGGATAGTGATGAACTATTTGACGCAATTGGCGCGGGTGATCAAGGTATAATGTTTGGCTTTGCTTGCAACGAAACACCAGAACTGATGCCTTTACCCATCAGTCTCGCCCACCGCATTGCTCGCCGACTGGCAGTAGTCCGCAAAACAGGTAAGTTGTCATACCTCCGTCCCGACGGCAAAACACAAGTAACTGTTGCCTACGAAGACGGGCATCCGGTAGGTATTGATACGATTTTGATCTCTACTCAACACACAGAAAGTATTGGGGAAATCACTGATGAAGCTGCGGTACAGGCTAAAATTAAACAAGACCTTTGGTCAGTGGTAGTCGAACCTGTATTTGGCGACATAGATATTAAACCGAGTCAGGAGACACGTTTTTTAGTCAACCCCACTGGCAAATTTGTCATTGGTGGACCCCAAGGAGACTCGGGATTGACAGGACGGAAAATTATTGTTGATACCTACGGTGGTTATTCACGGCATGGCGGCGGCGCTTTTTCCGGTAAAGATCCCACTAAGGTAGACCGTTCTGCCGCTTATGCTGCTCGCTATGTAGCCAAAAATATTGTCGCTGCTGGGTTAGCCCAAAAATGTGAAGTTCAGCTAAGTTATGCCATTGGTGTAGCGCGGCCAGTGAGCATTTTCCTCGATACCTTTGGTACTGGCAAAGTAGATGATGAAACTTTATTGGAAGTAGTCAAACAGAACTTTGAACTACGTCCAGCAGGGATTATCCATGTTTTCAATTTAAGCAACCTACCAAGTGAAAGAGGCGGACGTTTTTATCAGGACGTCGCGGCTTACGGTCATTTGGGGCGCAATGATTTAGATTTGCCCTGGGAGCGCACCGATAAGGCTGAATTGTTGAAAGAATTAGTCAATCAGTCGCTGGCGGCAGCGATCGCTTAGATACTAAATTAAACCTCAGCCGATCAGGAACTGGGTAAAATTATTTCTCATACCCCATATCCAGTTCCACTGAATTGAAATGTTCAGCCAATAAGCTGCGATAGAAGCCTCCCTCTGCTTTTATGGTGTCAAAATAAATACCAGGCAGAGGGGTTTCATCAAAAGTTACTTACACATAACCATAAATTAAGTTTTGCTCTTTGATTTATTCAGCCTATGGGTTGATTCCAGAGAAGTGTATTCAAAAATCAGTCAACTGCTCAACACAAGGCAAATACTCAAAGGAAAATTATTTGAGCATCACACCAATTGATGATAAAATCCCTATTGACCTAGGAAGTATGTCAAAATATAGTGGCCTTAATGTTTCTAGCCCCATGAAACTCAAAGATGTTACTATGTGAACCCTATGTGTAGATTCCTAAGACTAAGATTAGGATAGGTTAACATGCAGCCAATGGTCAAAATATCACCACAATTAACTGGGCATTAACAATAGTGGTGAAAAAGACAAGCTTTTGAAAGACATTTGCTACCCAGGGATTTGTGGCTTCTACTACGCATCTGTGTAAACATTCATATCCAAAGTAATTAAATATTTAAGTACTCATGAAAATTATCTCGTAAGCAATTTTTTGAGCTTTTTATCAAAGAAGATAATACTAAATGCTAATTATCAATCAATTTGATCGTACCGACAAAAATGATGCGATCATATTTGCGGGAGGGTAAGGAGGTTTGAGGAATGCAAACTCAAAAACCAGTCCCTGTTGAAAGCAGTTCAGAAAGCAAAAAAGTGCCAGCCGAAGAGCCTTCGATAGACGAACTCCCGACCATAGAATTTCCCTCACGAGGGAAACTCAAAGCCAGTTCCTGGCGCATACATCAAAAAATTGGCTATGGATATTTTGTGGCCATCGGGATTGGCTTTTTTGGCTCGCTTACTGGGTTAGTAATCGCCAATTACTACCGAGGAAGAGAAATCAGGCAATTTAATCAAGCCCAGGAACAAAGACAACTACTCACAAATTATAAAGATGCGGTATTGGGAGCGCAATTGCATAGCTCCAATTTAGTTGCAGTCTTGGAAAATTCACAACGACTGCCAAATAAAAAAGTTAAATTTCTCCAGAGTGTGAACACAGCTAAAAATTTGGAGAAAGAAATTACCAAATATATAGACAGGAATCCTAGCCGATTAGCGGCAACAAGTGCTAATTTACAAGCTTTATTGCAAGATTATGGATTTAGTTTAAAATCCTACGTTGACCAAATAGAAACTGTTTTACAAGAAATCGACTCTCAGCAAGTGCAACCAGAGGAAGCTGAGATCGCTAGGGAGCAGTTACTTAAAATTATGCGTGGTGAAACAGCCATGCAACTAGACCAACTCTCGCAAAAATTGACAAATATCCTGCAAACTGCCGAACGTCAAGAAGAAGCAAGGCAACAAGATGTAGAACAGGCCAAAGGAGTTGAAAGATTTATTGTCATGATGAGTATGCTGGTGTCAGTAGCGATCGCCGCCATTGTGGCGTGGCGAACCAGTCGCGCGATCGCTGAACCAGTAATTACTGTCACCCAAGTTGCTGAACAAGTCGCAAGAAAATCTAATTTTGATTTGCGCGCTCCCGTCACCACTGAAGATGAAATTGGTTTATTAGCAAAATCGCTTAATCGTCTGATTGAGCGAGTATCGGAGCGGACTAAAGAACTAGAACAAGCCAAAGAACTAGCAGAAGCAGCTAGCAAGGCAAAAAGTGTATTTCTGGCAAATGTCAGCCACGAGTTACGCACACCATTAAATGCGGTTATCGGTTTGAGTCAACTGTTACAAGACGACGCTACCGATTTAGATTTGTCGGGAGACTTCATCACTGACTTAGAAACCATCAACTCTGCTGGTAGACATCTACTAGAGTTGATTAACGATATCCTCGACTTATCAAAAATTGAAGCGGGGAAAATGACTCTCTACCCAGAAACATTTGCGATCGCCACACTAATTAATAATGTAGTTTTAACGGTCAAATCTGCTATAGACAAAAATGGCAACGTTCTAGAAGTTCATTGCGAAGAACAACTTGGCACAATGTATGCAGATCAAACTAGGATGCGGCAAGTGTTATTAAATTTACTCAGCAATGCCGCCAAGTTTACCACCAATGGCAAGATTAGCTTAACAGTGAAGAGTGAAAAAACAGACCTACTCCCAAATGCGCCTTTGGGTGTAATTAGCTTCACCGTGGCTGACACAGGTATTGGTATGTCTATTAGCCAACAGCAACAGCTATTTAAACCCTTTACACAAGGTGATACATCAACCACAAAACGATATGGTGGTACTGGGTTGGGGTTAGCAATTAGCCGCCACTTTTGCCAGATGATGGGTGGCGAAATTATGGTTAAAAGTCAGCTTGGGGTTGGGTCTACTTTTACTGTTCACTTGCCATTGACTGTGCAAGAGTGATGGGGGACAAGGGGAGATCAGGAGAAAATTTAATTTTTAATGCCCAATGCCTAGTCGTTTTTAATTAATTTAGAATTGTATTCGTTAATTGCGATACTCTCAAAGGAGCGATTATTTGCTCAGTCGCCTTGACTATCCATGACAACCACCATTGACTTCCTCAGCCATCTTAACCCTAGCCAACGTCAAGCCGTTGAACATTACTGCGGCCCTTTGTTAGTTGTTGCTGGCGCAGGTTCCGGTAAAACGCGAGCGCTGACTTATCGCATTGCTAACCTGATTCTCAAACATCGTGTAGATCCAGAAAATATCCTGGCGGTTACCTTCACCAACAAAGCCGCACGGGAGATGAAGGAACGGATTCAAAAATTATTTGCGGAACAATTGGCCATGAAAGAACATGGTCAAAGATTTGATGTATTGACAGAATACCAACAAACGCAATTGCGATCGCAAGTCTACAAAAACACTATCAAAGACTTGTGGTGTGGCACTTTTCACAGTTTATTTTCTCGGATTCTCCGGTTTGATATTGAAAAATATCAAGATGAAAAAGGACGGCGGTGGAATCGCAATTTTTCGATTTTTGACGAATCTGATGTCCAAAGTTTAATTAAAGATATCGTCACCAAACAGTTAAATTTAGACGATAAAAAATTTGATGCTCGTTCTGTGCGCTACGCTATCAGTAACGCCAAAAACCAAGGCTTATCACCCCAAGACTTCGAGCGCGAACAACCAAATTATCGGGGACGCGTGATAGCTAATGTTTATGATGTATATCAAGCTAGGTTAGCCGAAAATAATGCTCTTGATTTTGATGATTTGATTCTAGTCCCCACCAGATTATTTCAGCAAAACGAGCAGGTTTTAGGTTACTGGCATCGTAAATTTGGGCATATCCTTGTAGATGAATATCAAGATACTAACCGCACTCAATATGATTTAATTCGCTTGTTAGTAACCAATGGCGAAGATAGAAAGAGTGAATGGGAATGGCAGAATCGTTCAGTTTTTGTTGTGGGTGATGCTGACCAGTCTATTTACAGTTTTAGGATGGCAGACTTTACTATTTTGCTGGAATTTCAGCAAGACTTTGGCGATGGTTTGCCAGATGCAGACACCCGTACAATGGTGAAGCTGGAGGAAAATTATCGCTCTTGTGAAAATATTTTGCAAGCGGCTAATGAATTAATTGAAAATAACACCCAACGGATTGATAAAATTCTTAAACCCACACGGGGTGAGGGTGAACAGATTTATTGTCACAAAGCAGATGATGAATTAGACGAAGCCGATTTTGTGATTCGGCAAATTAAGACTTTGGAACACCAAAATCCAGAGTTAGATTGGGGTAGTTTTGCCATTCTCTATCGTACCAATGCCCAATCACGTCCTTTTGAAGAACTATTGGTGAGGAATCAAATTCCTTATACAGTGGTGGGAGGAATGAAGTTTTACGATCGCAAAGAAATTAAAGATGTCATAGCTTATTTAAGAGCGATCGCTAATCCTTCTGATACAGTCAGTATATTACGAGTTATTAACACTCCTCGGCGGGGAATAGGTAAAGCTACCATTGACAACTTAGTTAACGCTTCCCAGCAATTAGGAACAACTTTGTGGGAAATACTGAGTGATGAGACATCAGTAAATACATTAGCTGGACGTTCCGCAAAAGCTGTGAATAACTTTGCAGCCATGATTCGCAATTGTCAAGAACAAGTAGCAACGGTTCCAGTTTCCGAGTTACTGATGGGACTTTTAGACGAATCTGGTTACATTCAAGACTTGCAAAATCAAGGCACAGATGAAGCCGAAGACCGCATCCAAAACGTCCAAGAACTTTACAACGCCACACTACAATTTCAAGAAGAGAACGAAGATGTATCTCTTCCCGCCTTTTTGCAAAGTACCGCCCTCAGTTCTGATTTAGATAACTTAAAAGAAGGACAAACAGCTGTATCTTTAATGACATTACACTCTTCTAAAGGGTTAGAATTTCCTGTGGTGTTTTTGGTGGGGTTAGAACAGGGACTATTTCCCAATTACCGTTCCCTGAATGACCCAGCATCCTTGGAAGAAGAACGCCGTTTGTGTTACGTCGGTATTACTCGCGCCCAAGAAAGATTGTACTTATCCTTTGCCCGTGAACGTCGTTTATATGGTTCTCGTGAACCCGCCATGCGATCGCAATTTCTTGATGAATTGCCTGAAGAATTATTAAATACGCGAAATAAAGGCCGCCATACACAGACCAAAACTGCTGCTAAAGCTGGCGGTAAACCCTATACACCCCAAACTTGGCAAGTAGGTGATCGCGTCTTACATAAAGCTTTTGGTATCGGTGAAATTACGCACGTCTTTGGTGAAGGTAATAAAGTATCTGTAGCAATTAAATTTGCTAGTTTGGGGCAAAAAATTGTTGACCCCAGAGTAGCGCAGTTACAAAGAGTGGAGTAATTACTAAAAAAACTGGCTCTCCCAGACTAAATATGTTAAATTAAGAACAGAAATACCAATTGAGTAAAATCCTTCTTCTAAAATTATTGAAGTTAGTTAAGCCATAAGCCCTTCTTTCAATGAGCTTAATCTTCTGATTAATTCCCTCAACAATACCTTGAGTAGTTCGGTGAGCAAAATAAGCAAGAATCTCATCTATCCATCTACTGATGGTGTGACAGCTTTTGGGGAAAAATTTATAAGCTGATTGAGTCCATTCCAGGAATTTACATAAGGCTTCATCACTGGTTATGTGACTTTC
>JADEXK010000060.1 GCA_015207155.1 Nostocales cyanobacterium LEGE 11386
CCAGTTGCTCTTTCTCCAACTGCTTTAGGGTTTCAATGTCTAGTTTTGGTGGCAGGTCTTTTTCCATAATTGCTATATTCTGCTTCCCCTACCACACTTGTCAATACCCCAGCACCTGAATCCTTACGTTCATTCTATCCTTTCAATTGCTTCTGAATATATAAAAAATTCATTACGTGTATACCTTAGAAAATCAGTTGGGCAACGAAAAAGATAAGTTTATTTTGAGGTATGGCAGTTGCTGCGTAGCTGAAGATATAAACTGACCATAAAACCCAGATACGATCAAAATTTCAAGCCTGTTCCCTGCGATTTTTCATAGAAATACTGATTTTAACTATATATTTCAAAGAATTTTTATCTAGTTTAAGTGAAAATAATTACGTATTATTCCTAATATATATTTGATGTCTTTTAGGATATCAATGGCTAAATATTTTATCGAATAGATAAATGTATGCTTCAAAAGGCTTGTTATTTAGGGATATTTTAACTTAATTACTCCACATTACCTGCTAAGTATACGTAAACTCCACTCTTAATCTTGACGATTTAACTCCAGTATTTAGACTTAAAATTAATTTTAAATAAACTTAAACGAAAAATAAAAATAGCAATTTTTAAAATCTTTACTAGTTACTAAAAATCAATAAAGATATGACTAATTTTATTCATATCCATAGCCGAATCTAATTTTTTAGAACATACTTTAATAGTTATGTATAAACAGAGACTATCAAATTATTGATTTGGCTCTTCAACAACTAAAAGAGAGGTAAAAATCAAGATGCCAAAAATTTTTTCCAAATTAGTTTTTGGTCTATCAATTACATCTGCAATTGGACTCTATTGTTTCGCCTTAGCTCCCTCGGCTTTAGCAAAGAATCCTAATAAAAATTCAACTCCTACCAGCACCACTTCCAATACCACTACAACTTCTTCTAGTGTGAAATGTAGTCTTACTGATGTATTCATCGGCTCTGTTAGTGCTAGTGCTTGTCAGGGACCTTTTAGTGGTAATGATACAGGAGCAGGAAACCCTTTACTGACTGAGTTGAATAATGGTCTGTTTAACGTTGGTACTAACGTCACTTGGGAGTTAGTTGGAAAATCAGACTCTAGTCAGAACAATCAGTTTGGTTTTCAAGCACAAAATGACTCTAGCACTGGTACATGGAGTTTGGATCAAGCACTGGACAGTGGTCCGAGTACGTTTGTAATTAGTCTCAAGAGCAGTACTTCTTACAGCGCTTATCTATTCCAAAACATTAATTTATCTCAAACAGGTTTAGAAGGAATTTTCAATACCATCGGCGTTTCTCTAGCTGGAAATGGCAAATCAGGGAAAGATTTGTCTCATGCTTCGTTATTTAAAGCTAGTTACGTAACTATTCCTGAAACTCCTCAACGTACACCAGAGCCTGCTACAATAGCTGCCCTCGGGTTCTGTGTTGTGGGTGCGCTGAGAGTACTAAAGAAAAAGCCTTTAGTACAAGCTTAAATTAAACTACCGTGGATGTTGATGTAAAGACCCGTCAAATTCTTGGTATAAAAAACAGCAAGGTTAATAAAACATCTACCATTCGGCAATTTTCAGTCTCCGCTTTAGGCTGATTATAATATCCGCAAATTTTGTAGGAGTTAACTAAATAGCCGTCATAAACTGCATACACCAGAACATATAAAAACTCTTTGTGTCCTGGTGTCTTTGTGGTTGAAGATTTTTTTACCACCAAGGCACAAAGACACCAAGTTTTTTCCAGTCAGTTAGGTAGCGGTGCTAATTTCGTTGAGTGATATCTTGACGAACAAGCTCCGCTTCTTTATTAGTAAGAAAGCGGCTACAGCTAAGAACAACGTTCTAAAATTAAGAAGTATTAAATCAAGATGAGGACGTTATGGCTGCTAAAGTTGAAATTTACACTTGGAGTACTTGCCCGTTTTGCATCCGTGCCAAAAGTTTACTGAACAAGAAAAAAGTTGATTTTATTGAATACTGCATTGATGGTAACGAAGCAGAACGCTCTAAAATGGCTGAAAGAGCCAACGGGAGACGCTCTCTACCGCAAATTTTTATTAACGATCGCCATGTTGGTGGTTGTGATGATATCCACGCTTTAGAAAGTCAAGGCCAGTTGGATGAATTACTAGCTTCTAGTAATAGTGTGTAAGTTGAGACAATATTCAAGATTGGACTTTTTCCCACAAAAGCGATTGTGAATTAGTCTAATCATCAGGGGATAATCTAAATTGGGTAATTTCAGAATGTCCCGGTGATTGAGGCAAATAGTGTGAAACTGGCTTTTATTATTGATCCCATCCATCAGCTTGATCCGTGTCATGATACCAGCGTTGCTCTGATGGAAGCAGCGCAAACCTTGGGACATGAAATTTGGGTGACTCAGGCTAATCTGTTGAGCGTGGTAGATAGCAAAGCTTGGGCTATCCTACAGCAGGTAGAACTCGTCCCAGTGCAGTTAGTGGAGGAACGCTGGGTAGCGACAAATCCTTGGTATAAGTTGAGTGACGCCTACTTTACATCCTTGGAAACAATGGATGCTGTGTTCATGCGGACAGATCCACCAGTCAATGATTCTTACCTCTATGCTACCTACGTTCTAGATTACATTGACCAACACAAAACTCTGGTAATTAATAATCCCAATGGTATCCGAGGGGCAAATGAAAAAATGTATGCCCTCCAGTTTACCAACGCGATTCCCGAAACCATTGTCAGTGCAGACAAGCAGTTTATCCGGCAATTTCTTGAAGCCAAGGGCGCAGCAATTATCAAACCACTGGGTAACAAAGCTGGGGAAGGGATTTTATTCTTACAACCAGGCGATCGCAATTTCAACTCTATTGTTGAACTCAGTACACTTCATGGTCGAATACCAGTAATGGTGCAAACCTATTTACCAAAGGCTAAAGAGGGAGATAAGCGGATTATTTTGCTCAATGGGGAACCGATTGGTGCCCTCAATCGCCTTTCTAGTGGCACTGATTTTCGCAATAATATGGCGGCCGGTGGTACAGTTGCTAAAACAGAAATTACCCCAAGAGAGTATGAAATCTGTACCCAAATAGCCGAAACACTACGTAAAGACGGCTTAATATTTGTCGGTATTGACGTGATTGGTGGCTATCTGACTGAAGTCAACGTCACCAGTCCTACTGGAATTCGTGAAATTGATCGGCTAGATAGCACTCATCTTGGTTATCAGGTGATTGAGTGGGTTGAGCAGACTTTACTAACTAAAAAATTACAATAATTTACCTTGGTTAGTTAATCCCTGAGCTTTTATGGTCAGCTTTAGAGGATGTTTGAAAAGTCGGTAAAGAAGTAAAAAAAGCTCTCAAGGCGTAAGCTGTAAATACGTAGATACAGCACCATTAAGAGCTATGAGTAAAGTTTACCCTAGTAACTTGACACCAGAGCAATTTGAACTGATTAGTGGTTTAATACCAGCCCCAAAACCCGGTGGTCACAAGCGTGAAGTCGATGTCTGAGACATTCTCAACGCCATATTCTATCTACTCTGTGAAGGCTGTCGATGGCGTGCGTTGCCAGGGGACTTGCCAAACTGGCAGACAGTCTACACCTACTTCCGCAACTGGCGCCAAGATGGAACTTGGGTGGATAAGTTGTAAAAATTATTTTTTAACCGTGCGTGCAGCGCATACCGCAAAGACACAGAGAACAATCAAGAAAAGTTTTCACAAATTCCTGGAGACTGGAAATCGCGACTATAAGTTTTGATTAAATACGCTTGAGTATATTAGTATTCTAAAATGACACATTACTTTCTCGGCGTAGAGTTTTTGAGAGGATAATCCATGACCATTTGGGTAAATGAACAAATTGATCCGTCTGGCATGATTTATGCTTGTATAGCCTGTTGTAATGAGTCTCAAGCTAAAGATTGTCATGATTCCTTCCAAGAAAATTTGACCGATATCCAAAAGACAGCCGGTTGGGTAGCGCGCTTGCGTACAGTCAATTCTTGGGATGAAGTTCCAGTTAATGCTCTCAAACTTGATTAGTTTAGTCAGTAATTTGACTTGCCACTAAAATGTTTGATTCTGCTTTAAAAGAAGCTGATGAAATGCAACGTATTCTAGTATCTACTCTGCAAAAACTGGAACGATAGCCTTACCTCCTTCCTCCTTCCCTCTTCCTTCATGGATGGGGCTTTTCACTATTTCCGCATAACTACTTCAAAGCAACTTAACCTGTGATGAAAAGTTAATGTTATTTATGAAGTCTTAAGAGTTATCATCATTACCAAGGGTTAAGTTCAAAAGCTTGCAACAAGTGAACTATTCCAAAGTTTACACTTCAAAGCAAGGCTGTCCTATTAATTTGGTTGGCAAAACGGGACAAGCGGTGCAAATTTCCATTCATTTACCCAGTCAATATATCTGTGCCAATCGCGAACGGATATTACCAGATTGGAAACAACAACCTGGTTTATGGGTGGTGATTGTCTTACAGCAATCACGATATCAACTAGTAAAAAGTACAGTAGAAATAGAGATAGAGAAAGAACATTTGCGGGAAAACTTTATGAGATTTGGCTGTGACTTGGCATTTAAGTTGCGCGATCGCGGTTATCTCACAGACCTGATTGACCCTCGTACTGGCTATCCCCTACTATCTCATCCAGGAGCAATTCCTCACAACGATACAGCAGTGGTGAAAGCTTTGCTCAACTATCCTGTAATTAAAAATGAATGTTGTGTCCTAGTGCATCCGATTTGGGGTGCGGCAGTTTATCCCAGTGTCATAATATCAGAAGCCCCACCAATTATTATCGAATATTTCATCCAAGAGATCGCTCCTGTGCATGGATGGAATCAACAGTCTTGAATATGGGAACTAGGGGGTTTGTAGTCAACAGTGGAAACTATGATAGTGCAACCCTCCAATCATTCAGCTTGCTACTTCCCCCTGATGAGTGGACGCTATGAAGTTAAGCCGGGGATGATGCCTTTTGGTTGCTGTTTGGGTAATGGTCAGGCTGACCAGCAGGTGTTTCAAATCGATGATAATTTTACTGATTACCGCCAAAGTAAACTTTTAGCTCGTGCAGAACGATTGAGCAAATACTACCAGACCTCTAATTATTCTCAGGCTGTAGCAGGTGCGATCGCTCGTTTAATCATTACTCGCCTCACCCAAGAACACCCACAGTATTTTGATTGCCAAAAAATAGCCAATACCCTCATCTTCCATAACCAACTGACCCAAGAAACCCTCTGCTTAAATACAGATTGGCAGTTACAGCAGGTACAAGGTAGTCAAGTAGTTCCCGCTTACGCCTCTATTCTTGATGCTTTAGCCGCGCAGGTACAGGAAGATTTTACAGTTGTCTGTCGTGCTGAAGATGGTAGCAATTGGCTGAGTGCAGTACATCTTTGCTATCCCAATCATTGGTCAGCCGAGGAAAAAATTGGCAAAAACTTTGCTGCTATCCATGCACCCGTAGCCGGTATGGAAAAAATCAATCGCCGAGCGGATGCGATCGTCAATACAATGATTACTCAGAAACCAATGGTACGGTTCGCCTGGGGTTTAAGTACAGACACTCGCCTCAACCATCATCCCGAACCACCGCCTGATCTGCCAGTCAATGATTGGCAAGGTAGAAGCTTTGACCAGCAGCAACCGCAACTTTACTTACGAATTGAACGACAGGTGATTTGGGGATTACCAGAATATGAAGCGGCGTTGTTTACTATTCGTACCTACTTGAGAGATTGCAGTGTGGTTAAACAAGACCCAGTATTACGGTCTAAACTTTACGCTGCAATTGAGTCTATGACGTCAGCATCGCTGGTGTATAAAGGATTGACAGATAGTAAAGATAGTATTTTGCAGTGGCTAGAGGAGATTTGATCATTAAACTTCTATTGAAAACGCCCTCTTAATTTTTGGCTATGTTGTCAACTAATCTCCAAATTTTCGACTTCATCCTTGACTTTCTCAAGTTTACTGTAACCTGTTTCTTTAACAAACTTCTTTGCCGCCTCAAGCAGATACTCATAATAGGTACGAGCAACGATAGATAACTGTTTCCCAGACGGATGCACCATATACCAAGTTCGTTGAATGGGAAAGTGTTCTACATCCAGAATGCTGAACTCTGTAGAGTCTGGCATTAAAGTATGACGAGATAAAACAGAAATTCCTAAACCCCCAGCGATCGCTTGTTTAATTGCCTCATTACTCCCTAATTCCAGTTTAACTTTTACTTTCACCCCATGTTCCTCAAACAGCTGTTGTACAGCCTGGCGAGTTCCTGAACCCGGTTCTCGCATAATAAAAGGTTCATTTGTTAAACGTTGGATGGAGATATTTTTCTCTTTGGCTAAAGGATGATTAACGGGAGCAAACACTACTAAGGGATTATCTAAAAATGGCTGATAGCTGACATCTAGATGATCTGGGACTTGACTCATAATGTACAAGTCATCCATATTATTACTCATCCGTTCCAAGATGCGTTCGTGGTTCGTTACTTGCAACGAAATCTCAATTCCTGGATAAAGTTGACAAAATGGGCCTAATAAACGGGGGATAAAATACTTTGCCGTTGTAATCACTGCCAAACGTAATTGGCCTTGTTTGAGACCTTTTAAATCAGCTACAGTCATTTCAAACTGGGCTATGGTTTCAAAAATTTGCCGACAAGTAGCAAATAATTCTCGTCCTGCTTCTGTTAAGAATAAACGTTTTCCTACCTGCTCAAATAGTGGCAACCCTACCGATTTTGTGAGTTGTTTAATTTGCATGGATACGGTGGGTTGGGTAAGAAATAATTCTTCCGCCGCACGAGTAAAGCTACTGTGCCGTGCTGCTGCCTCAAACACTTTCAACTGGTGTAGCGTCGCCTGATTCAAGGGTAATTCTCCTCTAATAGCGATGAGATAGATATAAATCTAGTATCACTGAACACTTGCAGTTGATGTGGAATTGCTCATACGAAGTTTTGAATTAAAACATAGACAAAAATCTATTATCCCTATTAGAAAGAAATGGTTTTACTTATGATAATGAGAAGTTATCATTAAAACAACAAGCCAAGCATAAAATGCCTTTCAGTTAACAATTAGTATTAAAGACTGAAAGTTTATTCTTCCTCCTCCCATATTTCTTCTGTAATTTTTAGAGGGATATTAGCTAAATCTGGCAATTGTAGTACCTCTATTTCGGCAACCTGTTCTTTGATATTTACAGGCAAATTTAAAGGTTGGCGTTGTTCAATCCAGCAACTTGCTAAAGGCAAGGTTTGCTCCATTTCATCTAGTGGTCGAGGAATCACCATGACGGCGTTCAATTCCCCAATACGTTCTGCCTCAAACATACCAGCTTCCACCGCCACGGCAACGTTAGCCACGGTGCCGCGAATAATAGCTGTACACAAACCTGCACCAATTTTCTCGTATGCTGCTAAATGGACATCAGCAGCTTTGAGCATGGCATCACAAGCTCCAACCATCGCCGGAAATCCCCTGGTTTCTACCAAGCCAATGGCTAAGTTGCTCAGGCGGCTAGAATTGCCTTCTTCCATCAATTTGCTGAGGCGGCTGGTGATAGGCAGCACTATGTCAAGATTAGGATAAGGACGGGGTATCACCAAGCTAGAAACCAACTGACCAAACTGTTCAGCCGTTTGGGCACCAGCTTCTACAGCTAGACGCACATCAGCAATCCCACCTCTGATAATTGCCGTACATTGACCACTGCCAATTTTTTCGTAACCAACTAGGTGAACACCAGCTGATTTCAACATCATATCTGCTGTCCCCACGATCGCGGGAAAGCTGCTGGTGGATACTAAACCCAAGGCGGTATCCTTGAGGCTGTCTCGCCGGGATGCCTGAATTGTGCTAATAGAGCGTTGATTATATGTTTCCATGTGAATTCTCCAGGATCTCACGAAACTAACAACTTACAATTAACACTTACTCAGACTGATCGTCAGAAATAGGTTCGCCCAAGGGTTGCCGATGTGGAAACAAAGTGACTAACAACCTATTGACACTTCCTTGCCCATAGATTTGATTTCCGAAACCGTGGGGAGATTCAGTGGTAGGCTGACTAGGTTCTGATTCTTGGGGGGTGGAACTAACAGAATTGGCGTTTTCTTCTACTGGTGCAGGCTGGGTTTGCGACGTTGGTGGAGGCTGATAAGAGGATTTAGACTGGTGTTTGAATTGCCAGAAAGCTGATGCTGAGATTGTAGTTGAGGACATTACCTTCTCTTCATCTACCTTTATGTTATTTTCCTCTTCTTTGCTAGTGGCAGCAGCATGATTTGTGGATGGTTCCAGTTGTTTTGTTTCCTCAAGGCGCCGACTTGTGTCTCCCAAAACTGAGCCTGGTGGAATTACCTCGCCAGCAGCAACAGAACAGTTAAAAACTGTCGTTGCTGCACCAACACAAGCATTTGCACCAATTTTGCCGTTGCCAACCATCAAAAAACCGGCTCCTAAGTTGGCTCCTGCTTCTACCTCTAGGGTGCCTTCGCTAACTTGGAGAATTGACCCCATACCAATACAAACCCCAGGGCCGATGATGATCTTGCTGTTTACAGCCGCTTGGATTATCACTCCAGGTGCAAGTACTGCACTGGGATGAATGGTCACCTCGCCACTAATGTAAGAATCAAAATTATTGCTGAGGCGCAGTGGCGGCACAGACATGGAAATTTTAACCTCGGAAGCCGGAAATAGGTATTGCTGAGTGCCTTCTTGAGTGCTGAGTGCTGTAGACGCTGCTGCGGCTGACCGCAGGGTGGAGCCAGTGCGTTGGGCGGCTTTGCCGACTTGTAGCATCTGGCGTTGCTGAGTAAAAAATACTAGTCTCCAGTCCCCAGTCCTCAGTCCCTGATTAAGGACGTTGGATAATCGTTTCTAACACCCGACGTTTGGCTTTGGTATCAATACCAATTAAGCGCACATATTCTCCTGCATATTCAGCGAGATATCCTTCCAAGGCGGCGATCGCTTCTCTTTCAGAGGTGGTGTCAATTTGACCACAGCTAGCCCAAGAACCAGTGCGGAAACGTCTTTGGTCTACGTGTTCGGCACTAACTTTGTACCCACCAGCTAATAATTGCCGGATTTGGTCTACGGTTTCCGAACTCAAGCTTGTACTGGTAGCTGTTGCAGTGCTAGATGACGCACTACTGGTAAAGGATTTCTTCGTTCCCGATGACGTAACTTGACCGTTGGGTCGTTGGATAATACTTTCCAAGACTCGCCGTTTAGCTTTGGCATCGATACCAATTAAACGGACATACTCACCTTGATGATTTGTGATGCAGTCTTCCAAGGCGGCAATTACTTCATTTGGAGAACTGGAGTTAATTGGCTCACAACTTTGCCAAGAACCAGTACGGAAACGCCGTTCATCTACATGTTCTGTACCAATTTTGTAACCACCTGCCAATAATTGGCGGATTTGGTCTACGGTTTCGGCACTTAATGAGCCACTACCAGAAACATGACCGTTGCCATTGCTATTACCATTACTGCTGTAGCTACGACTACCATTACTAGCAGGTGCTTTAAAGCTGCCAGATGTACCGATTACACCATCTGGGCGTTGAATAATAGTTTCTAATACGCGCCGTCTCCCACTGTCAATGCCAAACAGTCGGACATACTCTCCACTGTGGTCTCTCAGACAGCTTTCCAAAGCCGCGATCGCCTCACCCATCGATTTAGTTTCAATTGGCTGGCAACTCGTCCATGAACCTGTACGGAACCGTCTTTGATCTACGTGTTCTGTGCCAATTTTATATCCTTGCTCTAACAGATAGCGTACCTGCTCTCTGGTCTCTGCACCCAAGCTATTGCTCGACACTTCACTACTCCTTTCCAACTCTAAAACAGTAATACTATTACTACTTGTATAAGATTTAGCAATCTCATCCCGAATGGGTGCAATACATTTGCTGTCCGCAGCACACCGATAACCAGCTCGCAGTGCCTGGTTAATCCCTACCACATGATGAGCAAATTGCTGATCTTGAGCTTGTACATCTGGCAAGCGGTCAGCTTGCTGCTGGCTAGTAATTATTGCTCCCGAAGGCACATACTTACCTGGGGGGATTTCTACATCTTGAATTAAAGCGTGCATCATGACGATGCAACCTGCACCCACTCTGGCATTAAATACCGTTGAGCGAAAACCAATGAAGGAATCATCCCCTACATAAGCTGGACCGTGAATCAGCGCCATGTGGGTAATCGAAGCATTTTCGCCAATCCATACCGAGTATTGATTTTGGTCATCGCCAATTACTCGACCTTGCTCTAATCCATGAATTACTACACCATCTTGAATATTAGTATTTTCGCCAATATAAAAAGGTGTGCCTTCATCCGCTCTAATCGAGGTCCCTGGAGCAACGATTACATTTGCACCTATCCGCACATCGCCAATAATATTGGCGACAGGATGTACAAATGTGCTTTCATGGATTTTTGGCTCGGCTAAATTCCTCGACCACGGGGTTGGGGGTGCCGCCGTGCTGCGGACTACCATTGCGAGATTCCTCCTGAATTAAGCTTTTTGTCATTCGCCAGTTTTTGGTGTTCAGTGAACAGTAGTTAATATCTGTTCCCTGTTCCCTGTCCTCCGTTCCCTGACTTAATGACTATCGATATTGGTCTTTTTTGCTGTACATGAGGCGATCTTCCAAATGAATGGTATCAATAATCGCCACTACGGCCGCATCTAAAGGGCGCTGTTCATTGCCCAGTATTTGGCGAGCGGCACTACCACGACTGACAAGTACCCACTCATCTACTCCTGCACCCACAGTATCTGCTGCTACCTCGTAGTTTTGCAGGAGGTTGCCTTCTTCATCTACTAATTGCAACAACAGTAGTTTGACACCTCGAAGACTTGGATCTTTTTGTGTGCCCACTACTGTGCCACGAACTTTGGCAATTTGCATTACAGATTACGGTCTTCTGCCGAAGGGACGAATTGCGTTCACGTTTTCCCGGAATTGTTCTACATCTTCCGTATAACGAATTGGCAGCACATATTCCAAGTTCTCATGAGGACGAGCAATGATGTGAGTAGACAATACTTGTCCACCATTTACTCGTTTGACTGATTCTACGCCTGCGCCTACTGAAGCTTGGACTTCGGAAACGTCACCCCGAACAATGACTGTCACCCGACCACTACCAATTTTTTCATAACCCACCAAAGTGACGCGAGCAGCTTTCACCATCGCATCAGCAGCTTCTACCACTGCTGGAAAGCCTAGCGTTTCTACCATTCCCACTGCGATTGACATTAGTTATGATCCTGAATAAAGTTTTTAGACTGGGACAAAAGTGGCGCTCAAGACAGCAACCTTGTTAATTACTTTGTTTGTTTAATCAGCTTTTAAGTGCGGAACTGTTCTACGGCTTCCGTATAACGGATGGGCAAAACGTATTCTAGGTTTTCATGGGGACGGGCAATGATGTGAGTAGATAACACTTCTCCACCATTTACTCTTCTGGCCGCTTCAACCCCGGCTGACACTGAAGCTTGAACCTCAGATACATCTCCCCGAACGATCACGGTTACCCGAGCGCTACCAATTTTTTCATATCCTACCAAAGTTACACGCGCGGCTTTCACCATCGCATCAGCAGCTTCTACTACTGCCGGAAAGCCCTTAGTCTCAATCATTCCAACTGCAATTGGCATCGCAGAACTCCTAAAAAATTAATCCAATCAGTACTGTGTTTTGAAATGTTTGACGGGGAAGCCCATCTTGAGCTGTGAAAACACTTCCAAATTAAGCATAGGAAAGCTTGGCGTTCCTGGCAATATAAATTAGTATAATAGTTTATGATAAAATAGTTTTAAAAAACTTAACAAAAATTTATACCCTGTTTTGCTCAATCGAAGTTCATCAATTTCTAGAGGAGCTACTTATGCTTTATAATTTCTTTATCACATTTACAAAATGACATTCATAACCGAGGCTAATCATGTCTGGCAGAGGAGCAGTGATGGCTGTGTATTCTGCTGTATCTATGTTTTGGCGATTTTGTGGGTTGAACAACGACTACGTGAAAATTACATAATTATTTTAAATATATCGTATAAACTTCTTTGCTGAAAATAGAAATAGAAATTTCTACACATAGGTGATGTAATAGAAGTAAATGCTTTTAAGTATGTAAACTTATATTTAACTCTGCCTTAATAAGGTAAGCTAAATTTAAAATAACCAGGCAAAATTTAGTCATAACATAGTATAAAAACATCAGATTTGAGAAAACTTATTTTTTGGATAAGTGATTATTTCAAGGTTGTTCTAGGCAAAAAATCAAGGCTGAGTCGTCAAGGAAAATTTAAATGAATCAGTTTCTATTTTCAACAAGTTGGTGGGTGCCATTTTATAGCTTAATCGGCGCACTTGTAACCTTACCGTGGGGAATGGGAATAATTCAGCGTACAGGGCCCAGACCAGCCGCCTATTTTAACTTGTTGACGACTTGTGTGGGTTTTGCCCATAGCCTGTTGGTATTTAAACATATTTGGGATCAAGAACCAGAAATTTTGGTGATTAATTGGTTCCAAGCTGCGGATTTTGATTTATCGTTTGCCTTGGAACTTTCGCCAGTCAGTATCGGGGCGACAGTCTTAATTACAGGATTAAGTCTGTTAGCACAAATTTATGCTTTAGGTTACATGGAAAAGGACTGGTCGCTGGCACGTTTCTTTGCGTTGATCGGATTTTTTGAAACGGCGCTGACTGGTTTAGCAATTAGTGATTCCTTATTTCTTAGCTATGCTCTTTTGGAAGTCCTCACCCTCTCTACTTACTTGTTAGTGGGATTCTGGTATGCTCAACCGCTAGTAGTAACGGCGGCGCGGGATGCCTTCTTAACCAAGCGGGTAGGAGACTTGTTGCTATTAATGGGTGTAGTCACACTTTCGACCTTAGCAGGCAGTTTGAACTTTTCTGATTTATATGTGTGGGCGCAAACGGCTGATTTAAATCCCATCACATCAACTTTGCTGGGGTTGGCATTGATTGCCGGCCCAGCTGGTAAATGCGCCCAATTTCCCCTACACCTGTGGTTAGATGAAGCGATGGAAGGCCCTAACCCCGCCTCAGTGATGCGGAATTCACTAGTTGTAGGTGGTGGTGCTTACATACTATATAAACTTCAGCCACTGTTGGCCCTATCCCCGGTAGCTTTGAATACCTTAGTAGTTTTGGGGACGGTGACAGCCGTTGGTGCAACATTAGTCTCCCTGGCGCAAATTGATATTAAGCGCGCCCTATCTCATTCCACTAGTGCATACATGGGCTTAGTATTTTTGGCGGTAGGGTTAGAGCAAGGTGGTGTCGCCCTAATGCTGTTGTTAACTCATGCGATCGCTAAAGCTCTATTATTCATGAGTTCTGGTTCAGTCATTTACACCACTAGTACCCAAGACTTAACAGAAATGGGTGGTCTATGGTCACGGATGCCAGCTACTACCACAGCCTTTATTGTTGGTTCTGCCGGCATGGTAACACTGCTACCCCTAGGAAGCTTCTGGGCAATGCTAGCATGGGCTGATGGCTTAGTTCATGTTAGCCCTTGGGTGATTGCCGTCTTGGTATTAGTCAATGGCTTGACAGCCTTAAACTTGACGCGGGTATTTAGATTAATATTTTGGGGTAAACCGCAACAAAAAACCCGTCGCGCCCCAGAAGTTGGCTGGCAAATGGCCTTACCAATGGTTTCACTGACCGTAGTTACTTTACTATTACCCATGATGTTACAGCAATGGTATTTGCTGCCTAATTGGGAGAGTATTGATTTTTACATATTATTACTGCTGCTGGCTTCTACTGTCATAGGTGTAGCCATAGGGTCTACATTATATCTGCATAAAGCCTGGTCAAGATCCAGAATCCTCGCCTGGAGATTTATGCAGGACTTGTTGGGATATGATTTTTACATTGACCGAATTTATAAACTAACGGTAGTCAATGCAGTGGCGCTGCTATCGAGAATTTCCGCTTGGAGCGATCGCTATCTAGTTGATGGTCTAGTGAACTTGATTGGGTTTGCGACAATCCTCGGTGGACAAAGTTTAAAATACAGCATTTCTGGTCAATCCCAGGCGTACATGTTGACTATTCTCGTAGGAATCAGCGTCCTGGGTTTCTTCATTAGCTGGTCATTGGGTCTGCTAGATAAATTACCCTTTTAAAAGTGCTTCCTTCCTGAGTGCGGTCAGCCGCGAGCCTCTACATCCCCTTCATCTCCCCATCTCCCTTACCTAGTTCTGCCTATGCTGAGTGCATTAATTTTACTGCCGTTTTTCGGTGCGGCTTTAATCGGTTTCTGGCCTGCTGGCATCAGTGGAAAACTTTCGCGTAGGATAGCTTTGCTCTTCGCCAGTCTCACTTTTTTGTGGACAGTTTTACTCGCAATTAAGTTTAATCCAGGGGAAGTCACTCAACAATTTGCGGAATTTCTCCCCTGGATAGATTCCTTGGGTCTGAATTACAATTTAGGAATAGATGGATTATCTTTACCGTTACTGGTTTTGAATGGCATCTTAACTTCTATTGCCATCTACAGCAGTGATGAATCCCTGCAACGTCCGAGATTTTATTACTCCTTAGTACTGCTATTAAGTGCTGGGGTAACAGGAGCTTTTCTAGCACAAGACTTACTCTTATTTTTCCTGTTTTATGAGCTAGAACTGATACCTCTGTATTTATTGATTGCCATTTGGGGAGGTGCCAGACGAGGTTATGCAGCTACAAAATTCCTCATTTATACTGCTGTTTCCGGCATCTTGATTTTGGCCAGTTTCCTCGGGATGGTTTGGCTAAGTGGTTCCTCTAACTTTGCACTAGCAACCTTGAATGCCACAACTTTACCTTTAGCAACACAACTTTTACTGCTTGGGGGAATTTTAGTAGGTTTTGGCATTAAGATTCCTTTGGTGCCCTTTCATACTTGGTTGCCAGATGCTCACGTTGAAGCTTCCACACCCATTTCCGTGCTATTGGCTGGGGTTCTGTTGAAGTTGGGAACTTATGGCATACTGCGGTTTGGCATGGACTTGTTACCAGAAGCTTGGAGCTATTTAGCCCCTTGGTTGGCGACTTGGGCCGTGGTGAGTGTGTTATTTGGCTCATCCTGCGCGATCGCCCAAACTGATATGAAAAAAATGGTGGCGTATAGTTCCATTGGACATATGGGCTACGTACTGTTGGCGGCGGCGGCGGCGACACCTTTAAGCACCTTGGGCGCAGTCATGCAAATGATTAGCCACGGCTTGATTTCTGCACTGCTATTTTTGCTAGTGGGAGTTGTTTATCAAAAAGCTGGTAGTCGCGATTTAGATGTAATTAAAGGACTGCTAAACCCAGAACGAGGTTTACCCGTAATTGGTAGCTTAATGGTTTTAGGAGTCATGGCCAGCGCTGGTATCCCAGGAATGGTAGGGTTTATTTCCGAATTCGTAGTTTTCCGGGGCAGTTTTCCAGTTTTTCCCGTACAGACCTTATTATCTATGCTGGGTACAGGCTTAACTGCGGTTTACTTCTTAATTTTGATGAATCGCGCCTTTTTTGGCCGGCTGTCGCCACAAGTCATCAACCTACCGCGCGTATTTTGGAGCGATCGCATTCCTGCAATAATCTTAGCAGTACTAATTGTCATTTTCGGTATCCAACCCTCTTGGTTAGTACGCTGGACTGAACCAACAATTACAGCAATGGTTAATACCCAAAATGTAGTGGCCGCAGTGTCTTTGGACAAAGTAAAAAGCAAAACTTAATGATGGAAATAGGGGTTAGGGAAGGAGATCAAAAGCTTAATCTCCCTATCTCCCCACTCCCGTTTGGCTACGCTCACGGCAAGCCTAATCCCTACATTTTTTGGAGAGATTTTCATGATAAAAATGAAGAAAAAGCCCACTAATCATCCCTTAGCTGAGTATATTGAAAGACTCCTCAAAGGAGGCGCACTACTCCCTGACAATCCAGACAATGTGCTGGAAGTAGTTGGTATTCTCAAAAGCTATGGTGTAGTTTTAGATGCCTATTCCCAAAATCTTATTTATATTGCGGAACATCAATTTTTAGTATTTTTTCCCTTCTTTAAATATTTTAATGGAGAGATTGCTTTCCCAAAATTAATACGTCACTTGTGGCATGATCGCATTAATTTTGAATATGCCGAATACTGCATGAAAGCCATGATGTGGCATGGTGGCGGAGGACTAGATCAATATTTAGATACACCAGAATTTCAAGCAAGAGCACAAGCAGTTATTCAAGCAAAATTTAAAAATAATCCCATCGTGATGGGGATGAATCAACTATTTCCTGACTTTTTAACTGAAATGTTGCGTGTCTCTGCTTATTATACTGGGTTGGGACAATTTTGGCGGGTGATGGCTGATATGTTCCTCGACCTA
The DNA here is from genome assembly GCA_015207155.1 of Nostocales cyanobacterium LEGE 11386. GTDB lineage: Bacteria > Cyanobacteriota > Cyanobacteriia > Cyanobacteriales > Nostocaceae > LEGE-11386. The sequence continues at coordinate 16,466 of JADEXK010000060.1, forward strand.
TCTGACCGCTATGACCGAGGAGAAATTAAAACTATTCCTCAAGTTGTAGACCATATTAAAGCAGCTTTGGTGGCAGATGCTTTAAGGCCTATTACCTACACCGTTAAAATTCACAATAAAGCCTATGATATCATCCCCAAATCAGTTGGGTTGACATTTTTAGCCGATACAGCAGTGCCTTATGTAGAGGCAGTATTCTTTCGGGGAACCCCTTTTCATGGCACAGTTTCATATAATGCTCAAGCATATCAAATTCCCCTAGATCAATCTCGATTTCAGTATGGCGCACTATACGCAGATCCTTTGCCTATAGGTGGTGCGGGTATTCCTCCTACCTTGTTGATGCAAGATATGCGTCATTATCTGCCAGATTATTTACATCAAATTTATCGTCGTAGTCTTCGGGGTGAAGATGATTTGCGAGTCCAAATTTGCATAAGTTTCCAAAAATCGATGTTTTGTGTGACCACGGCAGCGATTTTAGGACTGATGCCTTATCCCCAAGATACTCAAGATCCATCTGAGCAAACTGCTAATCGAGTCTATTTACAAAAGTGGATGGATCGATTACAGACTTCACGATTGCCGGATGTGAATAAATAGATGCATCTTAATTATAGATTTGTAGTGTCAAGCCCTGATGAGCATGGCTGCGCGGTAAGTAAAGCTATACCCACAGGGCTTTAAAAAAAGGGCTAAAGCCATTACTAAGAAATTATTTCCATAATTTTATGTTACTTAACATAGGTTGATTTATTCCCGCCAACTTACTGATATAAATTATAAAATCTGGGCGTTGCTGATTGAAAATATGAATTTATCTCGCGCAAAGGCGCAAAGGCGCAAAGTTACAAAGAAAAATCAGGGTAATTTTGGCATTTCATATTCTGATTCAGCAACGCCAAAATCTGTTATGGGTTATGCGATCGCCTACCCATACTTACAATTCAAATCCAGGTAATATATCCTCTCTAGAAACGCTCGCTGGCATTTGAATAACTTCTACAGCTTTTCCTAGGCGGTAAATTTCCGCTTGGTGATTTTGAGGATTAATCAGCCAACCAAAACGCAGACCATTGTTTATTCATTCCTCATCGGGTACAAGTGGCAGAGATTTTTGGCGCTGTTCTGGCGTTTAGGAAAAATGCATGTATAATTTGTTTCTCTGGTAATAAATCAGTTATTTTACGGAAATAGTGTGACTTATTGGCTTTAGCGATTTAAAATCTGAGTCAAATCATTGGTATATTTTGCTATTCGTGTCCACTTCTGCAAAAACCTTTCCTGTCTGGGGATTTTTCCTGCTGGGAACTAACGGCATACTAATGTTGGCGGTCATCTTGCTCATTTGGCAACAACAGCAATTGACTTCAGTTTTCAGCACTACACCATCCCCAGATCAAGTTCATCAATCCCCAGCAGTTAAACCAGAGTCAGGCCCACGTCATCAACTCAATTACCAGCAGTGGGTAGACATTCTCAAACAAGAAGCCAAAGTAGTAGCTGATCAGCGTCCTCAGCGTTTAAGCATATTGGTAGGAGATTCTCTGACTCTGTGGTTTCCCGTTGAGTTATTACCCGAAGATAGAAGTTGGCTTAATCAGGCAATTTCTGGCGAAAGCAGCGAAGGACTATTAAAAAGATTAGCTTTATTTGACAGTACCCAGCCTGAGGTAATTTTTGTGATGATTGGTATCAATGATTTGATTCGAGGAGTAAGCGATCGGGTCATCTTAGATAATCAGCAGCGAATTATGATTGACCTCCGTAAGGCGCATCCCAAAGCGCAAATCGTTGTGCAGTCAATTTTGCCTCATGGGGGAGAAAATGCAACTTGGGAAGGACGAGAGAAACTGCTGGTGATTGCTAACAGTCGGATTCGTCAGTTGAATCAACAACTGCAAAGCATCGCTACCAAAGTAGGTGTTAAATATCTTGATTTGTATCCCTTGTTTACTGACCAACAAGGTAACCTGCGCCATGAATTTACCACTGATGGCTTACACCTGAGTCCCACCGGCTATGTAGTTTGGCGTACTGCGTTACAAATGTATAGCAATATGGAATTAGCATCTCTTTGACATACCAGGGGACAGGCTGGAAAGTTCTTTGGTGTCCGGGTTTTATGATTAGTTTATGTTCTAACTTATTTCGTTAAATCAATTGCAGCAAGTCAAGCAGTTTGTAGCGACAATTGATTTACCGGATATTCTGGTGGGTATTAAGCAATTCCGACAAGAATATTTGACTCGCTATGCAAACAAAGGAAACAGATGGAAACTAAGCCAACGGAACCATCACTAGCACTCACAGAAATTCCCCCTGGCTATCTGAACATCATGGGTTATGTTGACGAGTCAGAAGTTAATGGGCCTGGTTGTCGTGCTGTTATCTGGGTACAAGGTTGTCCGCGTGAGTGTCCTGGCTGCTTTAATCCTGACTCTTGGTCATTTGAGATTAACCAACTGATTTCTGTTGATACTCTGGCAAAGAAAATTCTCAGCAAATCTCGCAATACAGGCGTAACATTCTCTGGTGGAGAACCTTTTTGGCAAGCAGCTGCACTAGCATCTCTAGCGCGCAAGCTAAAAGCTGCTGGGTTAAATGTGATGTCTTTCACAGGGTTTACCCTAAAGCAACTACAATCTGAATCTGCTCCGCCAAATTCCCAAGAATTGTTAGAACAACTAGATATTTTGATTGATGGGCCTTTTGTGGAGTCTCTAGCAATTAATTCTCCCAACTCCCCTGTTTCTTCTAGTAATCAACGGGTTAATGTCTTCAACCCGGATTTATCAGACCAAATTACTTGGGCCAGTGACCAGATAGAAGTCCACATCCTCAAGGATGGTAGCCGTATTGTCACTGGCTACCAAGGTGGATTGACACTGACATAAATCTTTTTTTGTGTTTGACTTTTTGTATAGTGATGTAACTGGCAGGTACTACGAGTATTTGTCAGTTTTTCAATTTTAGGCGTAGATATAGCGGTGCTGTCACCAGGGGTAAGATAAACTGAAAGTATTGCAGATAAAGGGTTTGAGAAAAACAAGTGTTCATTGGGTTTTTACGGGTGTTTTATAAGCACAGCCACAAATTGGACAAAATTGGTGTATTAAACGAAACACCAACTCACCGCAATTAGCGCGGTTATCGAATTGGGGTACCGCAGAGATAACAAAACTTGGCTTTGACGTGATTCCACATAGAGTCAACCGCCGCGCCAGGATTCCAGCATTGGGGACAAAACTTAACCCCAGAAACTTGAGATACTTCTTCGCCCTTGATTAACGTGAATTCGATGAACCTCACCCCAACCCCTCTCCGTGTCGGAGAGGGGCAAAAATCTCCCTAGTTTTGAACTAAAAATCAAGGTTTCAAAGCCTCTACGCCACTTGCTACAACGCGGGGAACCCGCGCAACGCAGTGGCTCCTCCTGGCAGGGGAGAGGTTTAGAGAGGGGTTTTTGATAGTTGTCGAACTCACGTTTGATTACAGCATTCAAATATTCTTGAGGCACAGCAAGCGCGATCGCTAAACCTTAGTAAGGTATTGGTATAAGTGGGTGATTATTTTTCCCAGACACAGGAGTGAATTCAATTGGTTCAGCAACCAGACCTCCAGGAAACTTCGTCGATGCAGCCAATCCAGCGGGTACTGGCAAGTTTAAGTACTTACCGATGGACTTCGCTGGGAGCGTTAGCTAGCCTTTTACTTTTAACAGCTGCTAATGCATTGACTCCCCAACTATTTCGCTGGGGAATAGACCAGGGTATTATCAAACAAAATTTACAAATTGTATTCTATAGCGCTGCTTGGTTGGTAGTAGCGGCGATCGCCCGTGGTTTATTTAACTTTGGACAAAGTTTTTTAGCAGAAACGGCATCTCAAGGTGTAGCCTATGAACTGCGTAACCAGATTTTCAGCAAAATTCAACATCTTAGTTTCAGCTATCATGACCAATCACAGACATCGCAATTGCTCACCCGCGTCACTAGCGATATTGAGCAGATTCGGACATTTGTCGGTACGAGCTTGATTCAAGTCATCGGTGCAGTTGTGACATTGGTGACCATCGGCGTGGTTTTGCTGATGATGAACTGGCAATTGGCACTGATTTCACTGACGGTTGTACCAATGACGGGATGGTTGATGGCGCAATTTATTATGCGGAATACTGTGTTATTTGGGCAGATACAAGAGCGACTCAGTGACCTCAATGCTGTATTGCAAGAGAACTTAGTAGGGGTCAGGGTAGTCAAGGCCTTTGTGCGGGAGCCAGTGGAAACAACACGTTACACGACGCTGAATGATACCCTGGTCAAAGCCAACATGAAGACGATTCGGGCAATCCACAATACCTTCCCGTTTATTTTTTTGCTGAGTAATTTGGTAACTTTGGCGGTTTTCGCCTTCGGAGGCGCACAGGTGATAGGTGGTAGGTTCTCTATTGGTGAACTAGTAGCGTTTAATGCCTATCTCACCTTGATTTTGCAACCAATTTTATTAATTGGATTTGCCGCCCCGTCCATTGCCCAGGCCGTAGCTTCTGCTGAACGGGTGTATGAAGTAGTGGATGCCGAAGTAGAAATCCGCGATCGCCCCAATGCCATTCCATTTACTACCTGTGGTGGCAGAATCACCTTTGAGAACGTTTGTTTTCGCTATCCGGGAGCCACAACCGAAGCCCTGAAAAGAGTTTCCTTTGAAACGAAACCCAACGAATTGATTGCTGTGTTGGGAATGACAGCTTCGGGAAAAAGTACGATTATGAACTTGATTCCGCGCTTTTACGATGTTACCCACGGAGCAGTTCGTATTGACGGCCGAGATGTCAGGGATTTCACCCTCAAAAGTCTTAGGTCTTGCATTGGAATTGTGTTTCAGGAAACCACACTTTTTTCGGGTACTCTCCGTGAGAATATCGCTTATGCCGAACCGAATGCCACTCTAGAAGCAGTGATAGAGGCAGCGAAAACTGCACAAATTCACGATTTTATTACCAGCTTACCTGATGGCTACGAAACAATTGTCGGGGAACGAGGCGTAGGTTTATCTGGTGGACAAAAACAAAGAATTGCGATCGCCCGGACTTTACTCACCGATTACAGTATTCTCATTTTGGATGATAGTACCTCTGCTGTGGATGCCAAAACTGCTGCCGAAATTCAAGCCGCTTTGGATGACCTGATGCATCGCAAGGCTTGTACAACCTTTGTCGTCGCTCAACGCATTAGCACTGTACAGAACGCCGACCGGATTTTTCTAGTTGATAAAGGACAATTAATCGCCCAAGGTACCCATGAGGAATTAATGCAAACCAGTCCTTTATATGGTGTAATTTTGGAATCTCAGGTGAAGCAAAAGGTGAATACATGAGAGGCACAGTTCCCATCGTTGCATCCGAGCAAACAGCAAGTCACCAACTCTCCACTCTGCGGCGCTTTTTACAATATCTACGACCCTATAAAAAAGAAATTCCCGTTGCTATCTCATTAGTTATGGTTGGTGCTGCTAGTCAAGCGATCGGGCCGTTTTTATTAGGCTGGTCGATTGATAACCTAATTGTCCAGGGAAATTTGCCAGGACTGCTACTGCTATTGGGATTACTGGCGCTAATTTACGGCATCGGTATCTGGGCAATCCGAGGTCAAATTATGCGAATCGGCTGGATTGTGCAGCGAGTGTTAGCTCAATTACGACAAGATATTTTTACTAAAATCCAAGGTTTACCACTCAGCTTTTTCGACCGCAGTGAAGCCGGTGATTTAATGAGTCGCCTACTAAATGATGTCAATACTGTCAATCAAGCCTTTGGACAAACCATTCCCCAAATGCTGGGTAATACTTTCAGCTTAGTGGGGATTGTAATTGCCATGCTTGCAATCAATCTGCAACTTGGCTTGTTAAGTAACTTAGTTATACCCCTGATGATTGTAATCACCAACTTGTTTGCGCGCTGGGCTAGAGCCAGATTTCGCGTCACACGACAAACAATTGGGGAACTGTCCGCCAAGTTAGAAGAAGACATTGGCAGTGTGCGGGAAGCACAGGCATTTAATCGTGTACAAACTAACATTGAAAAATTTAACATTCTCAACGCTGCCAATCGTGATGCTAATGTCGAGGCTGTGGCCATTACTTCCGCATTTTTACCGTCAATTGATTTTCTCAACACTTTAACCACCGCAGGTGTGCTGGCCTATGGTGGCTATCTTGCTCTCACGGGAGCAGCTACGGTAGGAGTAGTAACATCTTTTTTACTTTATGTTCAGTTGTTCTTTCGTCCTATTCAGATCCTCAGTCAGTTTTATACCCAAGCTCAGTCCGCCTTCGCCGGCTTAGAACGAATATTTCTTCTGCTAGATGAACCATCACAACTCAACGATGCACCCGATGCTACCGAAATGCCACTCATTCAGGGCGAAGTCACATTCAATAACGTCAATTTTGGCTATAAGCCGAATCAACTAATTCTCAAAGAAGTGAGTTTACACGCTGATCCAGGACAAATGGTGGCGTTAGTGGGAGCGACCGGATCGGGAAAAAGTACGATTATTAATTTAATTTTGCGCTTTTACGATGTGTCTAGTGGATCAGTGAAAATAGATGGCATTGATGTGCGGAGTGTGACTCAAGCTAGTTTGCGGCGTCAGATTGGTATTGTGCTGCAAGATAATATTTTGTTTAGCGGTACTGTCGCAGAAAATATTGCCTTTGGCGCTCCCTATGCTATCCAAGCCGAAATTGAAGCGGCGGCACAAATGGCGAATGTACATGAATTTATTACCTCACTACCACAGGGATATACAACTCAATTAGGGGAACGAGGTGCGCCTCTCAGCCAAGGACAGCGACAACTGATTAGTATTGCCCGTGCGGTATTGATTAACCCCCGCATTCTGATTCTCGATGAAGCAACTAGCAGTATTGACACGAGAACAGAAGTACTAGTACAAGAAGCGATCGCTCGTTTGCTCAAAAATCGTACTAGTTTTGTGATTGCCCATCGACTAAGCACTGTGACGCAGGCCGGTCAGGTGTTGGTGATTCAGCAGGGACAAGTTGTTGAGCAGGGTACTCATGCAGAATTGATTGATCAACAAGGAGTGTATGCAAATCTTTATGCCCTGCATCTGGGTGCAACAACTACATAGGGCTTGAGTTAGGCGATTTTTATGGGCTAGCACTTTTTCTACATCTTCCGAAACCACTCAAATGATCAAAGTCCCTCGTCTTTTATTTGAGCGTTTGAGAGATATTGCTGTTTACGCTGCTTGATTGAATCAAAAATGGATAAAGTCAAGCTTAGACTTGGCGTTTAAAGAAAGCGAGAGGTAGTGTTCACCGTTTTCATTTGTACCACATGTATTTTTTATACTAGTTTTTATTGTTTAGAGTTTACGCAACAGTACGCGAATAAATAACTTTAGCCGGAAAACTGTCAAACCTAATCTGTAACTGTACGCTTGTATAGTAATGAAAAAGCTTTCAATGCTGCTAACCACGCTGTCAGCATAATTAAGTGACGTAACAAATTCAAATTGACCCATTGCAATGCTGTAGACACAGCATCCACCTGGGAAATGTCTTCGCTCATTAATTTGAGCATCGTGGGAATGAAGTATGAGAAAGTAAAAATTCGTTCTATTGCCGTCGCACCAGCCGCCCCCAGCCACCAACGCCGCAATATACCCCGGCGATGCCAAGCAGTAATGAAATTTGCTAGTGTCAGCAGAGTTAATGGTACTGTGGTCACGTAAACCCAAAACTTGAGTCCTGTGTCTGTCTGACGCGCCGTCTCAGCATTCCACTGATACCCAGCTTCAGGTGAAGCACGCAGCCACTGGGGAACAATGATCTGGGATTCATAAAGGCCTGCACCCAACGCAATACCAAGGTTGATCACAAATAGCCACAACAAGATTTTGGTCATGGGTGCTGCTATTTTTCCCCTGTGATACCTATGTAAATTGATCATTTGCTTCTCCTGTGTTTTCCTTGCTCAGCACATGAGATATCTGCGGTAAGTTCAGCGCTAGAATCTCAGTAGTTAATCATTTCAAATACTAAATAATTTAGTTGCTAAGATATTTAGATACTAAGAGGAGACAGGGGGATTGTCAAGCGATCGCACAGAACGTAGTGAATTATTGAGTGCAAATCTGCAATTGGGTCGTGAACTCAGCGCCCGGACGTTGATGTTTCATGCGGCGATCGCAGAACGGGTAGGATTAAGCGCCACAGAACACAAAGCTTTAGACTTACTAGGTAGATCTGGCCCGCTCACGGCTGGACAGCTTGCGGAGTTGACTAGATTGACGACTGGGGCAATTACAGGTTTGATTGACCGATTGGAAAAAGTGGGGTTTGTGAGGCGTGAAAGAGATCCGAGCGATCGCCGCAAAGTTGTGATCTATCCTGTCATGGAGAAAATCGAGGCTGAGATCGCCCCACTATTTGCATCCATGAGCCAACAAATGGAAAAGTTGTTATCAGATTATAGTGACGAAGAACTAGCAATTATTCAGGATTTCGTGACCCAGAGCATTGCTGTATTACAAGAAGAAACGGCGAAACTGGGCTGAGAATAGCGCTCCAAATTAGAGGCGGCGATTGAATATTTACAAAGTAACGGATAAATTACAATCAATTTAATTTTTGTTGATTTGCGAAGAGTGCTGAATCGCCCATTCATGCATTGCATAAAGAATCGGCTTTAAACTTTCCCCCAAGCTTGTCAATGAGTATTCTACCTTGGGGGGAATTTGTGCATAAACTTCTCGGTGTATGATGCCGTCTTCTGCCATTTCTCTGAGTTGCTGAGTGAGCATTTTTTGCGTAATTCCAGGCAAAGATCGCTGTAATTCTCCAAAGCGTTTTACATCTGTGATTAATTCTCGAATAATCAAAACCTTCCAGCGTCCGCCAATTACTTTTAGCGTAGTTTCAACTTCACAAGTCAGCCTGCGATCGTTTTCTGCTTCAGCTTTCATCGTTACTTTTTAGTCAATACTTTACTTATAAGTTCTTACTATTCATATTAGCTTTATTTAGTTTCAAGTCTCTTCGGCTTTTAAGAACAATGCCTACTTTACAAGACTTTTAGGCTTAATTGAGCTGGACTACTTTACAGGCGATCGCACTTATACCAATTCTGTATGAAGATGCACCAAACTACGTCAAACCGTTATTTTGGTCACACATTAATCCTTACGGAACTTTTGCCCTGGTTATGACAACCTTCAATTACTTCATGGGCATTGCCACGATTTTGTCTTTCTTGTACGCTTAAGCATGAAGCCAAAAGTCATAATCGTCCCTAAACCTAAAATTAACGCTGGTTCAGGAACAGTTGTCGCCTCAACTGAAATACTAAAATAATTAGCTTCGGGGTTTGCTATATCAAACCATGTGATACCTCTGTCTATGCTGACCAGAGCTTCACGAGCGCCATTTGCACCTTCTGGCGATTCATATATTCCCCAACCAACAAAATTTGTATTATTTAAATTCCCAGCATCAAAGAGTACATTGGAGTTAGCATAGTTGAGAACAACATAATAGGTTTGGTTAGGATTTAAACTAGAGATTATGTTATCATCGAACGTAAAAGCAGTAAAAACTTCTGGCGGTAAAAGGGGGCTTTGAGGTATTGCATTTAGATTGGAAAGCGCACCTAATTCACCTACTACTGCTCTAGGAACACCGTCTATATCATCCCAAATTTGTACAGCAATATTCCCTTCTGGCATACCATAGCGAGTTAATTGAAGAGTTGCAGAGGTTATTGCATTATTATTACCTATCAGGATAGGTTGAGCGAAGCGTCGCGCATTATTTAGAGGAGTAATACTAAAATCAGGAGTTCCTTGCTCAAGAGTATTGTAAATTGTTGCTGCTTGTGCAAGAGATGTTTTATCAACCGCAGTTCCTAGAACCAATAAAGTTGTAGCTATTGCTAGTGTTTGAAATCGTTTTGAAATTTTCATCTGTTGTTTAATCCTCAATAGTTTAGCTAAAAACTTAATGTTAGTATTTGTTAAATTACCTGATTTCTTACATTACTGATTTGGAGTATAAATTAAAATCTTCGATGTGATTAAACAACGCTCCTTTATATCTTTTTACCTTTGCACGAAACAAACTCATATTATCAATCAGTAACGCCAAGTTTTTTTACTCAATAGCTGATGCAGTAAATTTAAATGTGTTTGGGTTGGCTTTCAATATAAGTCTTCTGTTGTTAGTAATTTCTGAGCTGTATTAACCAAACCTTCAAGCAGTGTTTGTAAGTGTTCTACTTGAGTAAGTGGATTCATAATAGTCACTCGTAAAGCCACAATTCCTCTTATAGGAGTAGCGGCAATAAATCCAAGACCTGAATGGTTGTAATGGTTATAAATTTTGCGATTAAGTGTATCAAGCATAGGCTCATCTATTGAAAAATTACCAATGTAGCGGAAGCAAAGTATATTACATTCTGGTCTATGAAGTGCCTCAAAATCATTGCGAGTCTCGATAGTTTCATAAAGTATTTCAGTAAGATGACAAAGATGCTCATACAGCACACCTAAGCCATCCGTACCATAGCGCTGAAGAGCAACCCATACTTTTAGAGCATCAGCACGTCGTGAAGCCATAAAACTACGTGTGTATTGATTCCATTTCTCTCGTTTATTACCTTTGTTCTCTTCAGATGAGGCAAAAGCATTTTCTAGATATTGTTCATTCTTAACAAGTAAGACACTAGCGGAGAGCGGCATTAACATCATTTTGTGAGGATCCCAAACCACAGAGTCTGCTTGCTCAATTCCACGAAGACGATAGCTATGTTTTTTAGAAAGGAGTGCAGAAGCACCGTGCGCACCATCTACATGAAACCAGACACCGTATGCACTACAAAGTTTTCCAATGGTAGAGAGGTCATCGAAAGCTCCAGTACCGCATCCTCCTGCTGTAGCCACAACTGCCATCACTTTAGTATTGGTCTGTGCTAACTCCCTTAGACGGGCAGCTAGTACATCGGTATCCATTTGAGAATTACGCGAAGGAATAGTAATTGCACGTCGCTTTCCCAGACCGAGTTGCGCTACAGCACGAAATATAGTGTAGTGAGCATTCTCTGCACAAAGTACAACTGGTGCTTCTGCTCCAACGCCTTCTTGCCAAGAATCAGGTAATACAGCAGATCTTGCAGCAAGGAGAGCAGTGAAGTTAGCTTCGGTACCACCCGAAGTAAAAGTTCCTCCAGCGTTTTCTCCAAAACCAACTTTTTCTGCCAACCAGCGAATTAAGTGCATCTCTACTGGTGTTCCTGTAGGTGACATACAAAATACGCGGGTTGATTGATTGAGAGCACCTATCAGTGACTCCATCCATACAGTTGCAGGTAGTGGCGGAGCTACGGGTACAGCCATGTACATGGGATGTATAAGCCGATTGACATCTGGCAGTATGTCTTGAGCAATTTTTTCGATGACATCAGTTAAGGGTTGTCCTTCTCTTGGTAAGGGCTTATTAAAGCGAGATGCAATTTCTTCTGCAGCAAGAGAAGTACACACTTTTTCTTTATCGCTAGTGAGATAGTCTATGATCAGATCGACAAATAAAGATGCTGCTTCTTTTGTCATATCACTTTTGATTGCAGCGAGAGTTTCTTGAAGCAGATCTTCGTTCATAAATAATAAGTTTCTTCTTTTAAAATTAACTACTTAAGCTCAAAAAGTTTGTTTTTTTGCATTAAGAGTAAAGAATAATATAACTTTATGAATATAAATATGTAATGTTTATATATTCGAGTTTTATTACAATGTTACTCTATAGACTTTTGCTGTAAAAATAACAAACTAACTCATGATAGATGATAGTCTAACGCTGGCTCTGACTCTAGTATCATAAGGAGAATAAGACCATCGCCAAATTTTCTTCATGTAGTCGTCTGTGTATTTTTCAAGATAATCTGAATACCACTTTATAAGTGTTTCTTCTCCTAATACGTCATAAATCAATTCGTACTGTGCAGCAAATATTTTCTCATTCCTGCTCATTACAAAATCTGGATTTTCTTCATATTCTCGAATCGTTTGTTCGTAGTGACTTTTCGGCGTAGGAAAATGGTGTACATAGTATCCAAAATATCTATCACAAAAATCATGATAATCTTTAGTAAAAAGAATAAATGTATGCCACATTTCATCAAGAAGTTTCGTTGATTGGCTGATTGCAAGTATAATTGAACTATTCTTTAGTTCTTGATTATATGCACTTAGCCACAACCATTTTTTTGTTTCTTCAAAAATATCTTTAGCCTCACTAAAAGGTAAATCCCATGTTTCTATAAATCGGTTTACCACAGCATCACTTTGATAATTTTTTAACTCTTCTAATGTAGATTTCATAAGTTTTTAACCGTTTTGTAGTTAATTATAGGAGTCTAAAGTAAACTCCTATAATTCAAAAGTAGCAAAGGCTATCTTACCTTATAGTTAAGGTAATTAAACTCCTTTCCTTTCCTTCGTTTAAACAGGCACGTGGCAGCAAATGCAAGCGTTTACTACGTTATTTTTCAGAAGTTGAGCAATAAGAGCTTTCTTGTTCATTGTTTTCTCCATCAATTATTCAGAATTTGTTTTCGTATGAACATAAAATATTTAATGTTCATACTTAAAAGTATTTAAACACAAAAATAAAAAAAATAATAGCTATCAGAAATGTTTATGGGCAGAGCAAACATGATTTATTTTTATTATTAAATAAGTCATAAATTTATTAGCACCAAAAGCATTTTCGACCGTTATCGACATGAAAAAAGTCTGTAATTTACTTGAAATAAGGTAAATCTACAAATGAATATACTAACATTCAACTTAATTCAAACTCAATCCAGAAAGCATAAATATTCTTTATACTCTTTAAAGAGTACAAAACTTACGCATTGACAGAAAAAAATAAATATGGGGTATGGATTCCAGGCATGAAATCTCTATTTTTCGGCACTTTTTAGGCGAGCGCTATTAAGTAAAAAATGCTTTAAAAAGCCTGAAACAACGTATTTGCTTTGATGCATAAGATAATAAATTTGTACAGTGCGTGAGTCCTAGAGTAAATTTTTAATCTTTGATAGTAATTAAACAACAAAGCAAAAATCTTAATTCTTTTATAGAAGAAATATATTTTTTTGTATTACTCTTATTATATTTATTTTTTATTTAAATAAAATTAAAAGCTATTTTTACCCAGTTAATATTGAGCTTTTAGTGTCTTTATGGCGTTGTTGCACGATTAGAAAAAATAGTAAATTATACCTCAGAAATATTTACTCTCAACCAAGACCCTGACATCCTGACTATGAAAAAGAAAGCCAACTAAGTAGAACGACTTGAAAAAACCAAATTATGTAAAGTAATGTAAATTTACCGAATATCAGTTCGTAGTCAGGACTAAAGTCCTGATTTGAGAACTAAAGTTCTCACTACAAACCTTTAATTATTTACCCGGTTCTACTTATCGAGTTCGTAATTGGCAGGAGTACAATGCAGCGCTAAAGCTTCGAGGTAGTATTAGCATGTGGATAAATGAAGAATTCGAGCAATACTCTTGAAAGGCACTCCCCCTTCAAATCAAAGTGCGTCATAGCCAAATGCATCAATACCCACAGTTATTGACATTACTCAACTTCAGTTTCTTCATCACCTTGCACAGTTTTGAGAACTGATTCCAGACGATAACCAGCCTCGCCCAGGTCTTCAAACACGCTATCAAATTGGGGATGGGTTGATGGAGAAAGTCTTTTGAGTCATGGCCCTTATCAGCAGCAAGCACTTTCAGGCGTTGATGGGGTCTACCAGGCTTATTCGTTTTGATTTTGATGCTGTCGAGTACTCATATAATATGATCAACAACGCCGTAACTGCGTTAACAAAACCACAATTTCATCCATTGCTTGGCGCACAACTCTAGCTGGCTGTTCAGAGTGATTGACAATCATACTGAAAGCCAAAGGCTGATAATTAGGGGCATTGATGTATCCTGAAAGAGAAACTGCACCCGTCATCGTGCCTGTTTTCGCTTGGACAATTCCCACAGCTGACGTATCACGCAAGCGATTCCTTAAAGTGCCACTAACACCCGCAATCGGTAGGGAAGCTCGAAAAACTTCTGCTTGTGGTGATTTGGCCATCGCCTGTAAAGTTTGTACCAAAGCTTCTGGACTAATTAAATTTTTACGAGATAACCCAGAACCATCTACCAATATGTAGCTTTTTGGGTCAACTCCCAATTGAGTTAAAGTATTCTTGACAACTTCCAACCCTGCATCAGCTGTAGTTTGATTATTTTCGACTGGTTGTTTGATAGCTAAAGCCCTGAGTAAAGCCTCAGCATACAAATTATTACTATTTACATTTGTCTCCACTAACAACTCAGACAACGGCGGTGATTCAACTGCTGCTAGTTCTTGTTCATTTTTAACACCAGTACCGTTAGACATTTGTCTCACAGAAATGCCCGCAGCTACTAAACTCTGACGGAAGTGACGCAAAAAATTTTGCCTAGGATCAAAAACAGCTATGGCTGTGATGTCAGGTTGGGAATTTACAGCCAATTGCCCTTGAATCCGCAATACTGGCCCTTTTAAGTCACGCCTAACTGAAACTAACCCTGGTTGATCTTTTGGAGTAGTTACAGAAGTATTTTCCACTCGCCACTGATAAGCTTCGATAGGTTCAGCCCATTTTAATTGCAATGGTTTTCCTATGGTTTGGGGCACAACTGTCAACACAGAAGCATTTTCATTCACAATTAAGCTGTTGACTGGTGCGCCATAATAAGCTGCTAAGTCTTCCCATTCCCAACTGGGATGAACAATTTCTCCTTGAAAATAACTATCGTCAGCAATCAACTGGTTAACTTGACTAATACCCTGTTCACGTAACTGCTTGGCTAATACTTGCAGTTGAGGAACCTTTAAGCTGGGATCTCCTCTCCCAACTACACGCAAAACACCATCACCATCTTGATAAACAGAAGTACGAATGCGAAAATTTGCCCCCAATTGCTGTAATGCTGCGGCTGTTGTCAACAATTTGGTGTTGGAAGCTGGAGTAAAGTATTTTTCGGCATCCTGATTGTAGAGAGTTTGGGCAGAAGCCAAATTTCTTACTAAAATTCCCCAACGTACCCGACTAAATTGAGGATGGTTTGTCACCGCATCTACTGCTGATTTGAGTTGGGCGGGGCAAATTGTTTTTGTGGTGGTTGTCGGTGTGACTGGTGTTTGTATTTGTGCTTTAACTGTTTGCTGGGTGACAGCGATTTGAGTACTAAGAAACAGCGACAGCAAGCTAACAGTAATTTTTTTAGACATCACTCAATTTAATTCGTAATAGAGCCTCCGGCAAGCTACGCGAACGTAGTTCGTAATTTTTAATTAGCTGACATCTTGCACCTAGCCCTGGCGATTAGAAAAGAGCCTCCGGCACGCTCCGCGAACGCGGCTATACAAACTAAGTCCGCCTGCGCGGACTCACGGAAAATCAAGGGTTTTAACCCGCGTAGGCGGGTTTGGCCTGTGTAGCCGCGACTTCCAGTCGCCTGGTGCAAGATATGAGATTAGCCAGATGAGTAAAGGGCTGGAAACTAGAGATTAGTATTTTACTCAGCACGGGCTATAAGCGCAGCTATGCCCGCAGGGCTTTACGCCCCGCTACCGCTAACAGCACTTTTTAAAGACAGTATAATTTTTCCCTAAGACAAAAACGCAGAGGATTTGTTCCTCTGCGTACAAGTGCAGTTGGGGTTAGCTCATCCCCAAAATGCCTTTAAGTTCATCAGGATTTACAACTTAGTGCCACACTCAGAGCAAAAGTTGTGGGTGGGAGGATTTGTCGCACCGCAATGGCTACAAGCAACTGGTTCTACTGCGGCTTTTGGCGGTTGCTTCGGCAAACCAATCATCTGAGCATTGCTTTTGCCTGGGGCTACCATTGGGTAGCAGTTTTCGTCTCTGGTGACTCGGACATCAACGACGACTGGGCCATTATGTGCCAGCATTTCGGCGATCGCATCTTTTAATTGATCACGACTATCGATTACCATGCCCTTAATACCATAGGCTTTTGCTAACAATTCTATGTCTGGCATCCCTACTTCCATATTCGAGCAGGAGTAACGCTCTCCATAGAAAGCTTGTTGCCACTGGCGCACCATCCCCTGCCAGCCGTTGTTCATAATCAATGTCTTGACATTAATGCCATATTGTGCAAGTGTACCCAATTCTTGCAAGCACATCTGGAAACTGGCATCACCACTGATACAGATGACCTCTTCATCCGGGAAGGCCACCTTAGCACCCATCGCCGCAGGGACACCAAAACCCATTGTTCCTAAACCAGCACTAGAAATCCAGCGTCTGGGGCCATTCTTCAAGAATTGTGCTGCCCACATTTGATGTTGACCCACGTCTGTAGTGTAAAAAGCGTGGGGTGCTTGGCTAGCAATTTCCACAATCACCTCTTGGGGTGAGATGCTGTCAGGATGCTGCGGCACTTCTAGGGGATAATCTTGTCGCCAACGGTTAATTAAATTTAACCATTCTTGGTTTTGGTTAGGTATGCTCTTAACGCCGGTTTCCCGACAGCGACGCAACAAGTCAATTAATACGTGTCGTACATCGCCAACTATAGGGACTTCGGGAACTCTATTTTTGCCAACTTCTGCCGGATCGATATCGATGTGAATTACTTTGGCGTGGGAAGCAAATTCATCTAATTTCCCAGTTACGCGGTCATCAAATCTAGCACCAACGCAGATTAGCAAGTCACAATCAGTCACAGCAAAGTTAGCGTAAGCAGTACCGTGCATTCCCAGCATTCCCAATGCTAGGGGATGATGTTCGTCAAAAGCACCGATACCCATCAACGTTGTAGTGACAGGGATATTGAATAACTCTGCCAGTTCTTGAATTTCCGCATGTGCCCCTGCGGCGATCGCACCACCACCCACATACAATAATGGACGGCGACTGTGACGAATTAACTGGATTGCGGCATTAATTTGTCGTGGATTTCCCTTAACTGTGGGACGATAACCACGCAATTTGACTGTTCCCGGTTCTACAGGTACATAATCACATTCTTCTAAAGCCACATCTTTGGGCACATCTATCAAAACTGGCCCTGGTCTTCCAGTGCTAGCGATGTGAAAGGCTTCAGCGACAATCCGCGCCATGTCTTTGGGGTCTCGCACCACATAGGAGTGCTTGACTATGGGTAGGGTAATCCCGTAAATATCGGTTTCTTGAAAGGCATCCGTCCCAATAGACGCCCGTGGTACCTGTCCTGTGACCACAATCATAGGAATCGAGTCCATGTATGCTGTGGCAATGCCTGTGACTAAATTAGTTGCCCCAGGCCCTGAAGTACCAAAACATACTCCTACTTTACCAGTAGCGCGGGCGTAGCCATCGGCGGCGTGGGCTGCACCTTGTTCGTGCCGTACTAGGATGTGCTTAATTGCACCAGTTGCTTCCACTTTGTACAGGTCATCATAAATCGGTAGGATTGCCCCACCGGGATAACCAAAAATGTACTCAACTTCATGGCGTAGGAGGCTGTCAAGCAAGGCAAAACCACCAGTTGCCCGCTTGGGCGTGACAACTGGTGCTTTAGTAACAGCAGGATTCTGATTCTCAGTTTGTGGGAGACTAGTAAAGGAAGGCAAGCGCACGGTCACGGTCAAACCTCAGGCGATAGCTAAGTTAACACGTAAATTCTGTAGTTAATATTTCATTTTAATGGAAAAGTTAAATCAAATCCTGAGAGAAAAATATAAAGATGGACATAAACTTAAGAATTGCTCTAATTTAGCGAATAGCTCAAGCGTAGCGTGCCGGAGGTTTTAAGTAACTACGCATAAATATTTAGCCATTTTTCCACACTGTAACCTGTCACCTATCCCCTATTCCCTTAGATTAGGTGCTAAATCACATCCTGTAGCACTCTGCGGGTGTTTTTCCACGCCCAAATTCCCACACCTGCCACGACAATACTCATTCCCACCAAAACTATTCGCAAGCCAAGAAAATCAGTTAATGGGCCAGTAATTGCCAATGGTGCTGATAGGGCAATATTGACGGCATGATTTTGAAAGCCAAATACTTTACCGTGCATATTGGGTGGTGTTTGCTGTTGAATTAAAGTTTGCATTGGTACGCCAATTAAAGCAGCACCTATACCCAAAAATGCACTTAGTCCTAGAGCTAGAACTAGATTATGGGTGAAAGTGAACACCCCTAAAACTAGAGCCATAATCAAAAATCCAATCAAAGGTAAGGGCTTGTGATGGAATTTATCACCCCAATGACCCAAAATGGCTGCACCTAAAACCATACCCACCCCAGCAGCTGCCAAGAAAAAGCCAAATTGTTTTTCTTTCAAACCAAAATCGGCTGCTAATCTAATTGTTAGCACCATTAATGCCGCAAACACACAATATAAAGTAGTTAATTGCAGCATGGCATTTAAGACCAAACGATTTTTGGTTAGATAGCGCAAACCCTCTTTAAAGTCAGCCCAAGGATGAATTCCGGTACGGCGATCGCTAGGAGATTTTTTTTCCCATCCAAAGTTAATAGGTACTATCACCAATCCCGAAAATAGATATAAGGTAGCAACTACCATCTCTTGACCATAGTCAACCCCTAACCAGGTTTTCGCCAAACTCAATATTGGTTCTCCAATGGCAAAACCTACAATTAAAGCTCCCATCATGGTGCTGCTGTACAGCGCATTGGCTGCCATAAAATTCTCTTTTTTTACCAAAACGGGGATAGCGGCTTGCTCAGCTGGAGCAAAAAACTGTGCCAAGGTGGAAATACCAAAAGTCATTACCAATAAAATAAAAAACTCCCGTGGCGAAAACGCTATGAGCAGCATCAATAATGTCTGCAATAAATTAGAGCCAACTAAGACGAACTTTTTAGAAAAGCGGTCTACAAAGATACCACCCGCAGAACCGAACAAAATCGCCGGTAACGTAAAGGCCAGCATCAAAGTGGAGTACATGGAGTTTTGAGCTAAACCAGGAGGTGGTTGGTAGTTTTCCAGCAGGGCAACCATTAAGACGAAGAAGACTTTATCTCCCAACTGGGACAATAGCTGCCCAATCCACAGGAGCATAAAACCACGATTTTTGAGCAGTGCGCTAAACCCGTTATTGACAGCAGCTGGTTCAGTTGGAAACATTAGATACTTGGGGAATGAGGAATGGGTAATGGGTAATGGGGCATGGGGCATGGGGAATAGGGA
>JADEXK010000061.1 GCA_015207155.1 Nostocales cyanobacterium LEGE 11386
TTTTTACAATGTGCCGCCCTTAATCGCATGATCCAGTTAGGCAAGCCAGACTCTTATAAAGTCGAAGGCTAATTCCTATCCTTACTTCGGATTGGTCTGTCTTTTTTTCCTTTCATGCAACAAAGCCAAACAAAAGCTAAAGCGGTAAGCGTGAATAACTACAAACTCAACCGAGGAATAGACTAACGACAATTCTTCTGGAAGACGGGAGTTATCGAGAGGAACCCACCTTTGCGATTAATGCTTTTTGCTGTTGGGGTGACCCTTCAGAAATTTACGCCACTGCTGCATACCCTGAATCTGAAGCAATCTGGTTTCAGTGGAATAATTTTACTCCGTGGAGGTAAATATGAAACGAGAAGAATGGCTAACTCAAGGACAAACTCTATTCGGTAAAGATGTCCTGCAATGGAAATTCAGATGCCCTTGCTGTGGTTACATTGCCACTGTTGCAGACTACAAAAAAGCTGGCGCTCCAGAATCAGCCGTGGGATTTTCTTGTGTGGGTCGGTGGCTTCCAGTTCATAAAGAAGCGTTCGACGACAAAGATAAACGCAAGATTCCTTGTAATTATGCAGGGGGTGGATTAATTGATATTAATCCGATTGATGTTGATGGAAGGAAAGTTTTTGAATTTGGAGAACATAAATAAGCAAAGCGGTTGCTACTTTAAAACAGCAACCGCTACACAAAAAACACTCCTTAATTTCAGGATAACAAATATGAAAGTCATAAGAAGCCATCAAACAGTACATTTTTGACCTTTATAATTCGGGCGAAATAGCTACAGATTTCAATATTTTTCAAGTTGACTTTGAATCAATTAGCGCACACATAATCAAAAAATAAAAGCATGACTAAAATTCTTTTTCTCGATTTGGATGGAACAGTACGCCGCACTAAAAGCGGAGCAACATTCATCAATACCCCACTCGACCAAGAGATTATCCCTGGGGTTAAAGAAGCGATCGCTCGTTACCCTGACCACTACCTCATTGGCATTACTAATCAAGGCGGGGTCGCAGCTGGCAAGAAAAGCTTGGAGGATGCGATCGCTGAACAGAAATACACGATGCAGCTGTTACCCGAATTAAAAGTGGTTTATTTCTGCCCCGATTTCGATGGAGACTTAATTTATAAAGTTTCTTGTGAAAAGCATGAAGCTTGGGAAAGACATCAGTTTCTAGATCCAATTTTAAACAAGCCTTTTTATCAATCATTTCGCAAGCCAGGCGCAGGGATGGTTCAAAAAGCAATTAATGATTTGGGTAAAATCATTGACGCAAAATCATCTTTATTTGTCGGCGATAAGCGAAGCTATGCCCTTTGGGCTTATCGCTCCGAAGATCAAGCTTGCGCTCTGGCTGCGGAAATCCCTTTTATGTGGGCTGCTGATTGGAGGGGTGAATGCGACTAACAACACCACCGGAAAATACATTGCGCGGCGATTAGTCATAAAAAGTAAGGAGAACATCTTATGGGACTAGGACATTACACAGCTTATGTTTGGGGCATCTTGCCAACTTCGGATATCTTTGATGTGATTGATTCAGATGAAATTGATGATTTGATATATAGGTTAGATATCAAAAGCCAGTACGAATCTAAAGTGCGTTGGCTAGGCATATTTATTGCCGATAATGACGGTAGATTATATCGAGAAAAATCGCCTGATGGAGAATGGCAATCTATTTCTCTCACTATTACTTATACGGCATTCTACGCTTCAGATACAGAGGCTTATTTGAAGGAAGTTGCACCCTCACAGTTTGAAGATGCTAAACGAAAGTGGTCAGAATTTGCAGCAGAATTTGAACGAATTACTCACATAAATCTGCCCCAAGCAGATTTGTTAGTTGTTCATGATTATGACTAAATTAATGCAATTAACCAATTTAGAAGGACAATACCAGTGCATCATCATAGACCCTCCCTGGTTCTACAGATTGCGTTCTAACGATAAAACCCACCGCAATCGCATTCCCTACAAGCCAATGCAGACCGAAGAAATTCTGGCGCTGCCCGTTCCCGAATTGTGCGATCAGAGTGGCTGTGTCCTTTGGCTGTGGTACACCAACAACCACATGCTCGAAGCGGCTCAGTGCTTGCAGACTTGGGGATTTTCTCTCAAAACAATCCTCACTTGGCAAAAAGTCACCAAAGCCGGGACTCCGCATATCGGAACTGGCCATTGGTTACGGAACTGCACTGAACATTGCGCTTTAGCAGTACGGGGCAATGTGAAGGCTTTTGCAGGGCGAACACTTACCAACGATTCAACAATTCTACAAGCACGTCGCCGGGAGCATTCCCGCAAGCCCGAAAGTTTTTATCAAGTCGTAGACAAACTTTGTCCAGACATGACCAAGCTGGAGATGTTCGCTCGTTTATCTAGGGACGGCTGGGACTGTTGGGGGGATGAGGTAGGGAAGTTTGATTCAACTCTAATTAAGTCAAGAATTTAGGTATTAATTATGTCAACAAATATCGAATGGTGCGACGAAACAATTAACCCAATTGTGGGATGCTCTCGTATTTCTGCTGGCTGCAAAAATTGCTATGCAGCTACCGCAGCTAAATCTCCACGACTTCAACAATTCCCTCAATACCAAGCAGCAAAAGAGTGGGATGGGACAGTACAATTTGTCAAATCACAATTACTAAAACCACTGCACTGGAGAAAGCCTAAGAAGATATTCGTTTGCAGCATGTCTGATTTATTTCACACTAATGTTCCAAATCAGTGGATTGATCAGGTGATGGCTGTAGTTGCTCTGTGTCCTCAGCACACTTTTTTGCTTCTAACCAAGCGCCCCGAAAGAGCGTTGGAGTATTTCAGTCAACCTAAGTTGTGGGTTAAGTGGTATGACGCTGCCCAAGAGAATCTTTGGGGTGCTATTGGAGAAAACTTCGGAGGTTTAATCAATCTCCAACAATACTTTATTCAACAACCTTTTCCCTTACCAAATTTGTGGCTGGGGACATCAACTGAGAATCAAGCGATGGCTGACAGGCGTATTCCTATACTTATGCAAATTCCCGCCACTGTCCGCTTTTTATCCTGTGAGCCACTGCTCGATGAAATTGATTTATCTTCACTTTTTGGACTATATCAATTTAGTGAAGATGAATTTGCTCTCAAAGTAGGATCAAGGTGGGAAAAGTCACCAGATTGGGTGATCATTGGGGGTGAGTCTGGTACTGGCGCTCGTTCCTGCGAAATTGAGTGGATTCAGACTATTGTTAAACACTGTCAAGCAGCTGATGTTCCAGTTTTCGTCAAACAGTTAGGAAGTGGTGCTTTAGCACAGAATCAACAATTTAAAACCCGCCATCGCAAGGGCGGGGATATTGAAGAGTTTCCTGAACAACTGCGGGTTAGAGAATTTCCTGTGCTAGCAAACGATTAAAACTGAAACTGACCAAAGTGAACCTTGAAAATTGCATATTAAAAAACGCTAATTTTCTGGCTGGGTGTCAGTTGCCCTTTGATAAAAGGAGCGCAGTTCATCAACAGTATTAGATGAATCTATTGCTTCTAGAATTGATTCCAGTAAACTGACATCCTCAATTTGCTCAATTTCAGGTAATAGGTTTTGTCCCTGTGAACCAAATTTGAGTTTCAACCCCAAGGATATGCCTTTCAACAATCCTTCTTGCTTACCTTTCTGTATACCAAATCGCTCAACAGAAGTTACATACTGCATACTTTTAGATGCCTCGAAGTCACGATATTCCTGCCAAAACTCTGCCTCTAATTGGGCTGGTAGAGTCATCACCCAGTCGATAAACCCGAATAAGTTAATGATATCTGACCTTTCAAACCCCTGCTCATACAATCGACGCACCAAAGCCAGTTTCTGCTGCTTGCGTTGTGACCTGTCACTACGGGTTTGTACTGCTGCCAAATGGGCTAACACAACGGTAGCAAAGGGGTTACGACTAGCTTCTAGCTCCGCTAACCTTTGTTGATAGTCTAGCAGCTTGATTATCGGAAACTGAAAATCAACCGTACACCCAAACAACTCATAACCAAATTGATTTGGTCGCCATTGGGGGTTGTCATCTCCCAGTATTGCTAAGGAAGCAACCGAGCGGTTGTAACGGTCAAATATCCTGTAATTGTAGACAAACATTCGTCGGGGGAAATCGGTTTCTTCCTGGCTCTGCACCTCAATATGGGCAAGTATCCAGGATTCTTCGCCCCCTATGCGATAGACCTTCACCAACTTATCAGCAAGTCGCCGCCCCACTTCGGCATCCCGCACCACCTGAGCCAATTCTTTGTCGAGAAACTCAAACCCTCGACTCCAATCAATTTCTCCGTGCGCCTGCGGAAAGAAGAATTGCATGAAGTCCTGAAAATACAACTGTAGTATCTGCTTCCAGGGTGAATCGTATTCGGTTTGGGGAGTGTTACTGGTCATGTTTTGAGGAGTTCGTTAAGCGAGACTGAGGGCAATGCAAGAAGATCTACACTGGCAAGATTAATTCTCATTAGAATCCTTAGTTAACTCAACCCCAGGAATCTGCTCAATCCATTCACCCAAGCACTCTGTTAAGTCTAAACCTACCGCTTTGGCAGCTCTGATGAGTGTGTTTAAAGGTACACCCTTTGTATCTTCATTCTCAATCCTGTTAAAGTTTGCCCCACTCATCCCGGCGTAATCACCAGCGACAGTTAAACTCAAACCCGCAGTCTCCCTTGCTTTTTTTAAAGCCTTGCCGATACCAGTTAACTCCACTTCAATAATGATTTTCATCAAATCCATAGTCATAGTCCTCCAAAGAATTATCTCTAATTTAAACCATTACGTATTGCTTGACAAGCATTGCGTAATAAGCAAGAATGCATAAATCAACTACCCCGAATAATTGCAGATTAGAGAGTTTGCGTTAGCAATCGAGTCTTAAAACAAAAATCCCACAATACTTTCAACAAACGGGGAAGGCAAATGATGATGAATAGAAAATTACATCCAGGCATCTTGACCGGACACCCTAAAGTTGATGCCATTGCTCACATCAGATTTGAGGGCGATATTACGCCAAAAAGTTGGTATAAACACATTTGCTATCAAACTAAGTCTGGAGATAAAAAGGCTGATAGGTTAGCAATTGACATCTTGTCAGACATTGTTTACTGGTATCGTCCTTATCAGCAAAGAGATGAGTTAACAGGTGAAGAAATCGGCTGGAAGAAAAAATTCAAAGAAGATTTATTGCGTCGCAGTCCCGATGCGTTTGCAGAATCGTTGAATGCTTCCCCGCGATGCATTAGAGAATCAATGCGCCTTTTAGAGGGTATGGGGTTAATCAAAGTTGTTCTTCAACCAGTAGAAACCAACTACGGAGTTCTGCCAAACGTCATGCATATTGACATTTGTCCAGAAGCGATCGCTGCAATTACTTATCGCACTGTATCCAACCAAAACGCTGAAACCCTTGAAAAGTCCTTGTTGACGAAATGGGTAACGACCGATTACGAAACGCGTAACAAGGAGCTACGAAATCGTCAACAAGGAGCTACGAAATCAGTAACAACCAGTTACGAAACGAGTAACTTATCTATATATAGAGATTTCAAAGAGATTACTACAGAGACTACTTCTCTCTCCCTAAATCCCTCTCTCTCACCCAAAAATTCGGAAAAAGAGAGAGAAGAGAAAAAAGCAGAATTTGGATTTCAAATTCCAGAAGAAGAACCCAATTCCAATTTTCGCGCTTCGTTGAAAGAAAAAACCGAGACTTCGCAACTTACGAATCAACCCATCATGAAGGCCATTGTTCCGCCGCCGCCCGACCCATTTTTCAACAATCGCCGCACCAGCCCCAAGGATATTGCCTGGAATTGGCTGCCAGATGGCCCGTGGCGCAACGAAGAGGGTAAGCTTGATACCGAATTCCAAATTGCCCTTGCTACTCGCTGGATGAAGGAATACGGCGGTGATTTGCACGTTAACAAAGCCAAAGTCCTCAAGCATTTCCGCAACGATCCAACCAACTTACCGATTGAGTGGGAATGGTATCAGTCCACCTTTGTCCATCGCGTGGTTAATATCCAAACCCGTCGGAGTCACGGCATGGATACCACCCGCGAAGAACAACAAATCGCAAAACAAGCACGCGCATCTGTCCCCTTACCCCAACAAATGCGCGTCACCCAAGCACAAGAACCCTCTCAGGTTGTAGAACAAGTTGCTAATTATGCTCTGCCTCATCTACAGCAGAATGTTATATCTATTGCCCCTACACGGCAGTCTGGAGCAAAGTTACCGTCATCTGCATTAGAACCACCAACAGACGAGTTTGGTGCGAATAACCCTGAAGCTTACTCAATCCAATCCGCCACCCCCGAAGAAATTGAGTTTTGGGCTAATTTCAAGCCTAATGTCGTGTCAATTTCTAAAAAACAGCCTGTTGACAACCAAGAGTTAGAAGCAGCAAAAGCAGCCATTGAAGTCTTAAAGATTAAAAAATCAGAAACAGAAAAGTCTCAAAAACTCACATCTCTCTCTCAGATAATTCAACCGCCTGTTCCAGATGAAGAAGCAGTACTGGAAGACATGAGAAAGTACTTAAATTCTGGTAGTGATGTCTTGAGACAAATTGCAATTGACTGGGCATCAGACCCAAATAATCAATGTCAATTAGTTAAGGTCAATGGACGAGTTATTGATATTAAATGGGTTGATTTTTAGTTAAATTAACAATAAAACTATTAAATTGATTTTGGTAATAGTTTTATTGTAAAATGTTCTCATTACTTAAAGTCAATCAACCTTCAAGCACAAGACTTTAAAAGATAATTCCAAACTACAAAAAATAGTTGTTCTACGGAGATATTAAATGAACTGTAGGAGATTTTAAATAATCATGCAAGAACTGAACTCAGACGAATTACTACTGACATTTCAAGAACTTCGAGATAAATGTTTTCGACATATCAAAGAAGTTCACACACGTTATAGTGTTGGATATAAGTTCACTGACCCCGATATTGATTGGCTTAATCAAGAATTGACAAATATCCTAGACAGTTTACGCAACAATAAAGCTGTCTATAACTACGAAGATTTAGTGAATGCTTTCTATTCAGTAATTTCTGAACTTGAATACGGGCAAATACTTTATCCTAATTCGTTAATTGTCTTAGGCAATAGACTTTGCAGAATCCTCAAATTTCTTCGGGGATATCCTGTGCAGATTGCGTATGGGATTTTCACCAAACAAGGCAACGGGAAACTCAAACATACAAGTTATACAACTACTTTAAAAGAACCAGTCCAACGAGTTCTAATAATTGACCCTCTCACTAAAAATTTATGACTACCACAATCATCAAAGCAATCAGCCTACATCTGCCTTGGGCATCTCTCATCCCAATGGGACTAAAGAAATACGAAACTCGTTCTTGGGCTACCAGCTACACTGGCCCGTTGTTAATTTGCGCTGCCAAAAAAACTAGCAGAGAACAAAAGCTGTATCATCAATATTTCCTCAACAAATATCAACAGCTACTCACTGACACTGACAACTACATAGAGTGGGATGATTTACCTTTTGGTTGTGCAGTTGCTCTGGTTGACCTGACAGCTTGCATACGCATGACTCCAGCATTCATTAGCGAACAGCCGCAAACCGAGCTAGATACTGGGGACTGGCGAGTAGGTCGTTTTGCTTGGCAATTGGACAACATTAGGCGGATTGTGCCTGCAATTTCTATCACTGGTAAGCAGGGATTGTTTGATGCTGAGGTCGAGCTACCCCAAAAACTAGAACCAATATTCGCAACTTCTCATGAATAAAGCTTTAGCTGTGGCCCACAAAGAGGGTGTATCAGTAAATCTCAAGTTACATGAGACACCCGAAAAATTCTTAGAGAAAGGACTGCAACGCCAGGGGTCTACCAGAGAAGAAATCATCGCTTTCATCAAAAGAGCGAAAACTAAAACTCCAGGTAAACCAATGCTTCCAGCCAATGCACCTATCGCTGTTGTACTATTCGCCGGGGGCGGCGGTATTGAAGCAGGGATGGTACAAGCCAGTATTCATCCAGTCGTCGCGGTGGAACATGACCCGATTAAACCGAGGCTCAGTCAGGCGATCGCTCACTCTCACCACCGAAATTTCCGTGAATATGGTTGCACAGTCATCCAACAAACAGTACAGGAAGTAGCGCGTTCAGGATTTATCGGCTTTCCACAAAAGCCCGACTATCTCCACGCCTCCCCGGTATGCGCTAACTTCAGCCAAGCCCACACAGCAAAAGCCGGAGGATTATGCGAAACTCCAGATGACCTATCAGCTGCTCAAGCAGTTGCCCAAACTATTCAACAGCTGCGACCACGGGTATTCACTCTCGAAAATGTAAAGCGTTATCTCAGTAGTCAGAGTTTCGCTATTATTCTGAATGCTTTGGAATCCCTTGGTTACAGGGTCAATCACAGCATTGTCAACATGGCTGACTTTGGGCTACCCCAGGCGCGACGGCGTTTGGTCTTGGTGGCCAGCCTTGATGTCACCCTCACACTACCACCCACATCTAAACAAATCGGTTGGTATAGCGCGATCGCTCACCTCATCCCTATGATGCCCGACTCCCAACTACTGCCCAGGCAACAGCAAGCTTTAAGCCAGTTTATCGCAACCAACGAACCCGCACCGCTTTTGATTGAACGGGTTGGGGGGCGCAAATTAACCAAATACAAACCGGGATATCTACCAGCAAACACCATACTGCGATCGCATTTCACCGACCACAAGGGGTGCAACCGCAACAAATTCGCTGACATCTGGTTGCCCGATGGCACTGTCAAATCTTTGTCTATCCAAGCGGCAGCAATTTTACAAGGTTTTCCGTCTTGGTATGAGTTCCCGCCCCAAACTGCTACGGCTGGCTCAATTATCGGCTATTCTGTCCCACCTAGTTTTGCCAGTCAATTATTCGCACATATACAAAAACAATTGGAGCAATCGTATGAATAACCTCATCAACACCCTAGAATCCTGTTGGTACATATCTCCACCCTGGGGAAAACAAATCCCGCCGATGGTCATCTGCCTGCTGGAGCGGGTGTACCTGCCCAAGCTCAATGCCTTTGGCTACTGCTGTGGTGTGGAGTGGGGCGATAATATCTGGAATTACTCAATTGCCCTGGATAACGAGACTATTTGGGCTTCTGGAATTGAGATGATTCCCACAGGACAAATTCAATCTGTTCGTGTTGAAAAACCAGCGTTTACAGTAGGAGAACTGGTCAGCTTTCGCCTCGCTGGTGATGGGCCCAAAATTCGCACTGTTTTGGGGCTACAGTTAATCAACGGCTCTTGTTTCTACGGCGTTGAGTGGCGATCGCCTGTTTTGCAAGCACCAGGAGATAAACCCGTCTGCATCTTTCCTCAGTCAGCTAAAAAGCCTAAGTTCATCAGTAGCCTTGCCTGGGTTACTGATTACGATCTAATAGGGGTGTAATATGACTATCTACACCTCATACTACGCAGGCACAATCAAGGGTGAGGCTGTCTCCATCTCTCTCTATCCCCCCAAGAATTGGAAAAGCAAGCACTTACCCCTGTTCGCCCCTACTCCCGAATTGCTGAAGTGGTGGAAATCTTCTGCGAAAGATGCCGCCGCGCAGCAGGAATACAAAAGGCAGTTCAGCGAGATTCTGGATTCTCGGCAGCAGCTGATTGAACTCTGGGTGAACAAACAGAAAGACAACCCTAGAGATATAACGCTGTGCTGCTTTGAGAAATCTGGGGATTTCTGCCATCGGCATCAGGTTGGAGAAGAAGTAGTACAAAAGTATTTAGCAGACCAGTGGGGTGGTGAGGTGGCTTTGTTGGCTAGGGGTATCGATAAATCCTATACCCCCGCTTCAGCATCAGGTAATCAATATCATAATGATCATAATGTCAAAATTCCCATCAACTCTACCTTTCCGCCTACTGTTAAAAAGCTGTTGGCCAAATGCCACGACGCTGGTTATCCGGTGCAGTGCGATCGCCTCTCGTGTGGATACTTCCGGGTATCCTTGCACGAAGAAGACTTGGGCGAGTGGACGGAGTTAGGAGTGCTGGGGGTGCTAGCGGGTTTGCAACAGCCGTTTTATCGTGGTCGGTTGGTTCCGTCGCTGGCTGATCAAGAAGCAACCCCCGCAGAGATTGCTCCTGTTGCAGTTCCACAGCCTGTCGCACAACCTGAATCCCCCGAACTAATCACAAGGCTGGCCAAGCTAGAGGGTGAGGAATTAGCCCAAATCCAGAATTGGTGCAAGTCCATCAAAAACAAGATGTTCCCCTCAATATCTCAATATGCCGATGGTCGTCTGGAGTTGCATCTGCGGCATTTCGTTAGTTTGGCTAGTGCTAAGTCGGGTAGGAAGGCTACGGTAAGGAAAGTTGACTCGGCAATGTATCCAGGTGCGGATGTGATTGAGGCGTTGGGCGAGAAGCTGTTACCCGATTTTCACCAAGCATTAGTACTGTATTATCCCGCCGGGACGCAAATCAAAGTACACCGCGACTCGCCGGCTTATGCTTCTGGTGCAGCGCAAATCAACATATCTGGTCGGGCGAGGTTCTCAGTCTCCGGTTGCCAGGATACTCAGCGCATGGAATCGTACTCGCTAGAGTCAGGCGATTGTATTGCGTTCGACAACAAGCAGCCGCATGGGATTGATCGGGTGATGAGCGATAGGTGGTGTGTCTGCTTCTTCAAGCTCAAGGCGGAGTGTTTGCAGGGGTCTGAGGTTGAGCAGTTGAGTTTGGTTTGATGCAACTATAACTTTATCGAAGAAGAATACAGGAGTCAGTCGCCAGAATTCAGAATAATTCTGTGCGACTGGTGGTTAAAACAGAACGTTTTCAATCGTGGAGGTCAAGAAAATTTTTCCTTGTTTGAAACCTCTGACTTCAGGGATGGGGTATTCTGACTCCTGTATTCTGACTTCTGACTCCTTCTCATATAATCACTAATAGAGGACTAAGCTTAAAGCAAAATGACCGACATCTCTGAACAACCAGACCGATTAGATCGCATAGAAACACTGCTAGAGCGTGTTACCGTTAGGCTTGATGATTAATTTCATTTTTTAATAAAAATATCGACCCACAGCCGAACCTACCCCAGAATAACGGTTGATCAGATAACTCTGGAAACCATACAAAATATATAGACAGAAAACTAATATGGCTAACTTAATAATTGGATTGATGAGTACGATTTTGTTTCTTCAATTAGTTGGGTTGGTATTAGATATTTATTGGGATAGGAAAAACCGTAGAGACGAACGTCTGCAACAAAACAAAAGACGGGAACAAAAATATCAAGAACTGATGGAAGGCTGTCAAGGTTGCAAGTACTTTCACGGCAAAGATGGAATAATCTGCACCCCACATCCACGAGGACAGATGAATTGTCCTGATTATAAGGTTATAAGGAGGGCTGGCTGAAAACCCTTGAGGAACAACAACGTAGTTGCAAATTCCGTACTTCAGGCAATTGATGAAGCTATTAGAGGTAGATATAGCATGGCTGACACCAGGGGCAACAACAGCGATCGCTCATCGGCTCTCCCCTGACTTATGCCATTCCTTTGGGAGAGAGCATTAAACCTGTAGCCCTCATTGGGTATAGCTTTGAGCTTTTCTTAGTGCCATTCTCTGCTGCGACAACAAGCAGCAGCATAGTAATCAAACGCAACTGTTTAAAGAACTCAAAATCCTGATTCGTTCTGGTCGGCTAATTGCCATATCAGGGATTGTTGGTTATGGGAAAACGACATCCAAAGCAACGATTACAATCAGAACTACCCACATTTTACGAAATCATCAGGGCTTGAAGACAACGGAACCTACCAAAGTATGATCCAAACATCGTAAGAAAGTTGATTGATTTTTGGAAATTAAAAAGTTCATAGTGGTGGCATACCAATTCCGGAGAACTACGGAGCAGATATGCAGACATACTTTGGAGAAGAAGTGACAACAGCAGTACTTCCTACTAAAAGAAATAAAGTGGCAGAAGGTGGCACACTAACAATGATGTTTGTTGCTGGTGTGTTGATGATTGTGGAGATGTCAGTTCACCAGATTCTTTTAGGGGGATTCATGATCCTGGCAGCAGTCATTGTTGCCCTGCCAAAACAATCTCAAGCACTGCTCACAAACTTTGACAAACTACAGCGTAAGTATGGAGTTAACCTCTATGCGATATTATTTGGAATCTTAACAATTGTTTTTGTGTTAGATTTTGCCTCTGCCCCAGCAAATGCTCAATTTTTTAATAACGCTCAGACATGGTTCAACTCTGTTTTTGTGCCTGCTGCTGGTAACCCCCAAACAACAGCAGTAATTAACTTATTCTTTAACGTATTACGAGGGTTATTTCTACTATATGTGGGTGTGGCACTGGTGCAAATCATCCAAGCTGCTCGTAATGATGAAGACTGGAAATCTCTTGCTAGAACACCATTGATTATCGTCCTGGCAGTATTCGTAGGCGATTTAGTAACAGGTTTATTAATTGGCTAATAATGGGTGATCTAGTAACTGGGTTGTTAATTGGCTAATAATTTTTTGGGGCGATGCCACCTTATCAGCGTTATCGCTCCTTTATAAAAAAAGAGAAATGGCTAAACCTGAAAAAGAATTTCGGACAGTTAATAAAATTCTGGGCGAAAGCCCCAAACTAGGTCCTTTTCCAGCAGACCAAATTTTTCCTTGGGCAGGTATAACTTTAACCAGCGTCTTCATTTTCCACTATATGCTAGATACTGGCTGGTTAGTCACAGGGCTAGTCGCAGCCTGGGGATGCTCCACCTGGTGGGTACTTTCTTCTAATAAAAATTACTTTGGTAAGTTTGTAGGTGTACCTCGAATTAGCAGAGGATACATGCGATTTACATCATTAGTTAATCGACCAATATCTCCCAAGAAAAAACGTAAATCTCAAAAATAAGCCAATGTCTAATAAAGTTAAAAAACAAAAAATTGGCAAGAAATCTTTAGAAACTGCACAAATATCAGTTGTTAAAACTCTCACACCATTTGAGGATATTATTCATCTAGCTGGGATTTGTGAAATCAATTTGGGAGGAAGAAAAGGCATAGGTGCATTAATACTCAAGAAAGATGAAGACATTCAAATCAAATTTTGCTTTGATTGTGTAGGGATTCATCCTAATTTACCTTCTGAGCAAATATTACCAATATTTAATGGTATAGAAAGTGGGCTAAAAGAAATCCCAGAAGATGAATCACTAACTATTCATTTTGGTTCTTTTACAGATGACTTTGATAGACAATCTGAGTTAAAAAATATTGAATCTGAATGTGATATTGAACAACTTAAGCTACTAATACGTAGCGAGAGATTACGCATTAAAGATTTAACTAAAAATGGTAGTCGTAAAAATAAGTTTCTCCGATTATGGTGTACTTATACTGTAAATAGTGATGACAATAAATCACAAGATTATGTAGAAACAGGAATCAAAAAGATCCAAACTTTATGGTATCAATTTACTGGTGAAATTCATGAGTTTAATAACAGACGTATTGAAAATATTTTACATAATTCATTTACTGACGGATTTCAACTTTGGGAACAAATCATCAGTAATAAGATGAAGCTGAGTGTAAAGGCTCTTAGTGCTGATGAAATCTGGTCAGTAGTTTGGAAACAATTTAATCGTACTGATCCCCCGCCAATTCCTAACCCCTTAGTAATAAATCAAAGTAATGGCATAACTGAAACTCAAACAAGTGATTTTCACATTAGACATCATCTCTTAGAAAATGAGCAGTCTGTGCCTTTCTTTGATAGAAGATGGGTGAAAATACAAGATAAATATATAGGAGCGCTCAACTTTAGTCAGAAGCCTGGAGGTTGGATAGATGAATACTCCCAACTTAGATATCTTTGGGAAGTGATATCAAGAGAAAGTATTTCTGATACTGAGGTGTTTTGTCAAATTACTAGAGCAAATCAAGGAATTACCAAAACCAACCTTCAACGGCTAACAAAGCAGTCAATTACCTCTACCACAATATCAAGTAAAGGGGGTAGTATTGATGTCAAAGCTGGCATGAATATAGAAGAAGCTGTAGAAGCGCAAAAAACAATTTATAAAGGTAGTTTAGTAGTCGCCACAGCCGTTGTTTTTTTAGTGCATAGAAAATCTAGGCGAGAATTAGACGATGCTTGTCGGTATCTGGCAAGTTGCTTTCTCAGACCTGCTGTAGTCAGTCGTGAGATTGAATATGCCTGGAAAGTTTGGTTGCAATGCTGTCCATTTGTGTGGGAGTCATTGCTGACAAAACCATTCAACCGCAGATTACCATACTTTAGCTCTGAAGCACCTGGACTGATGCCATTAATTTGCACCGCGACGGGTGACAAGAGAGGATTTGAATTAATTGCCGAAGAGGGTGGCACACCCGTACATCTTGATTTATATGACAATCATAAAAACTTAGCAGTCTTTGGTGCAACACGCTCTGGAAAGTCTGTACTGGTTGCTGGTATTCTCACACCAGCGATCGCACAAGATATCCCAGTGGTGGCATTGGATTACCCAAAGCCTGATGGTACATCTACCTTCACAGACTACACTAATTTACTGGGTAAAGATGGGGCTTATTTTGACATTACCAAAGAATCAAACAACCTGTTTGAGCTTCCAGACCTGCGAGGAATGGATGAAGAAATTATCAAAGAAAGACTGACCGATTTCAAAGAGTTTATTAAAACTGTGTTAATGACGATGATCATTGGCACTAATGCCATTGGTGTCAGTACATCTATCCTCTCTAATATTGAATCAATTGTTACCTTAGCATTGGAGACATTTTTTAATGAAGATGAAATTAAGCTGCGGTATAAAGCAGCCTTGGAAGCTGGAGTAGGGACAAAGGAGTGGGACGATACTCCGACATTGAGAGATTTTTATAATTACTGTTCGCCAGGATATATCAAATTAGATTCAATTGCTAATAATAGCAAAGAAGTATTAGGAGCATTAGAGCAAATTAGATTAAGGCTAAAATTCTGGCTGAATACCAGAGTAGGACAATCAATTTCTCGACCTTCGAGTTTTCGTACAGATGCCAAATTATTGGTATTTGCTTTAAGAAATTTAGCTAGTGAATCTGATGCAGCAATATTAGCCTTG
This sequence comes from Nostocales cyanobacterium LEGE 11386, assembly GCA_015207155.1. Lineage (GTDB taxonomy): Bacteria > Cyanobacteriota > Cyanobacteriia > Cyanobacteriales > Nostocaceae > LEGE-11386. The sequence goes on from JADEXK010000061.1 coordinate 15,180, forward strand.
AGTGCCTACGCAGCAGCCCTCAGACGTGCTTTATCTTCTAAAGCCAGTATATTCTTTCTAGATGAAGCACCAATTTTATTCCAGTTTGAATCCATTGCCGAATTGATTGGAAGATTATGTGCAAATGGTGCTAAAGCCGGGATTCGGGTCATACTTTCTGCACAAGAGCCGGAAAGTATTTTTCAAAGCAAGGCGGCTCCTAAGATATTTGCCAACATTACTACTCGTTTAGTTGGCAGAATTCAATCTTCAGCTATTGATCCATTTGTTGAGCGATTTAAATATCCATACGAAATTATCCAGGTCAATAGCACCGAAGCTTTTTACCCCAAAAAGGAGGGAATTTACTCTCAATGGCTGTTAGATGATAATGGCAAACTTACTTTTTGTCGTTACTACCCAGCCTACTGTTTATTAGCAGCAGTTGCTAATAATCCGAATGAGCAAGAACTACGTACTCTCTTCCTCAATCATTATCAACATAATCCTATGTTGGGCTTATTTAAGTTTTCAGAGGATTACATCAAAATGGTTCGAGGAGAAGAGTTATCTCTTGAGGCTCAACAATTACTAAAAACAACAGAAAAAGTAGCATAAACAAAGAAATGAACAAACTTACCAATTTCCATAAAAATACAGTCTTAACTTCTATTGTCATTAGCAGCATACTCATAAGTACGCCCAGCTATGGATTCAATATCGGTAATTTTTTAGGATCGATTATTGATGAAATTAGAGGTGAAATGCAATCAATTAGAAGTCTAGCTGAAGCCGAGATTGACAGAACTTGGGCAGGAATTAAATCAGATGCACGGCAAGCTATCAATAATTCTATTGGGCAAATGGGAGCGCCAGATCCCATTAAAAGTAGCAATGATTTAAAGGATTTATTGGCTCAGGAACATTCGCTACCTGTTGCTAAAGAAAAAGCACAGGATTTAGAGCGCGAATTAACGAGAGCGTCAATTTCTGCTGTCATGGGCAGTGAAGGACAAAGAGAAACTGCTAACAAAATTTCAATAACAACGCAAACTGCTCAAGAAGCTCAAAATCTTGCTGTACAAGCCCAAGGTATGGATGCTAGCCAAAATATCCTGAAATTAATGGCGGGGCAGAATGCACAAATAGTTTCAATGTTGGCGCAACAGAGGACTGATTCATTGCAATCAAGGATAGATACAACACAATCTAATTTGATGTTGACCCAAATTGCAGAGAATTCAGCCAATCAACGCAAAAGAGAAGACATACAAAAAAGAGGTCTTATCTCTGTAAATCATGAACTAGCAGGAATTTCACGTTTAGATCCTACTTATATAAGATAATGCTATCAAAAATTTATCTTGCTCAATTTACTGGGGGAGATTTACTGACCAGAGCATACACAACAGCACAAGAAATTGCTAATGGGTTTAATGATCTTTGGTCAGTAACACTTGCAGGTGATTTGTATAGATCGATGTGCATAATAGGTGTGATGTTCGCCGTGGCAACATTCATTTTTTTCATGGTTGAATGGACAAGGCAAGTGCTTAATGGAGAAGAACAACGAGCAATTACAGATTTTATTTGGGTCTTGATAGTTTTAGTGTTGTTAGCTAATAATGGACAGCTTTTGGGACAGGGTACGCTGGCTATTAGAAACTACATAAACAATACTAATAATTTTGTTTTAGAACATACGGCTAGAGGTAATAGCTTGAGAGAAGCCTTTTCAAAAGCATTAGAGGATGAAGCTGCTCGTAGTGCTATTGGTGGAGAGATTGAAAATTGCCAAACATCATCTCTTACTCCAGAAGATGCTATTACCTGTTTGCAAGATGCGAGAACTAGGCTTTCTCAAGAATATCCTAGGTACTTTTCTGGTAATGGTGGTCCATTAGCAGCAACGATTCAAAGACTGGAAACAGTTGTTCAGGCTCCCATTGATGCAATTCGAGCTAGAGCTAATCCCTTACAAGTAATATTTTCTCCTTTTAGCGCAATAATTGGCAGCAATATTAGAGAAATTGCTACCTATATACTGCTGGGATTAAATGGCGCTTACCAGTGGGGGATAGAATTAACCATGCTAGTGACAGCACTCATCGGACCACTGGCAGTGGGAGGGTCTTTATTACCCTACGGGGCTAGAGCTATTTTTGCGTGGCTGACAGGATACTTTAGCTTGGGCATGGCGAAGCTGTGCTTCAACATTATTGCTGGGTTTGCAGCCCAATTAATGGTTACATCAAGAGCCGATCAACCACTCTTCTTTTTATTTGTGATTGGAATTATTGCACCTTTTTTAGCCACTGGATTAGCTGCTGGTGGAGGTTTAGCAGTACTTCAACAAATTAATAAAGCGGCTGAATTTTATGGCTCTCTTGCCATTAATGTTGGCAGCATGGCACTCACAAAAGGAGCTGGATTAGCAGCAAAAAAAATTACCCCAGGTGGATAAATGTTAAATGCAAAATCTAGAGAAACCAAAAAAGAACCTCTGAAACTCCTAAGTTATGGAAATTCTGTTAGTACAAAATTTGGAATTATTACTGTAACAGCATTTTCAATGGCTTTGATTTCGCTATTAGTACAGTTTTTAAATTATGGTGCAATCAGAAGATTAGCTGGACAACAAGTTCCTACATTAATACAGCTATCATCAGGAGAAACAATTAATGCTAAAGCTGTTGCACCAACAGAAAGGTCTAGTGAAGTAATTAAGAAATTTGTCTCAGATACATTCATCAGAATGTTTAATTGGGATGGAATAATCCAGACTTTCAACGAAAAAGGAGAACCAATAACTAAACAAGATCCTGGCGTAGAAATTAGAGAAGGAAGTAAGACTGGTAGAGTAACAGCTAAGGCTTATGATGCTTCATTTGCCATCACAGAAAAAGAGAATTTTCGAGGAGCATTCCTCCGCAAGCTTGCACAAATGACACCAAATGGTGTGTTTAGCGGAGATGCACAAGTTTCTTTAATCCCTCGATTTATTTCTGAACCTCGCAAACTCAAAGATGGAAAATGGGAGATTGATTTAGTCGCTACTCTTGTTACTTTCTCTCGCAGTAATAATGATGGCAAAGGAATTGCCTTTAATAAAACTATTACTGTTGAGGCTATTACTACCCTCCAAAGTCCTCCTGAAGAAACTACTGACTTAGCTAAAAAAATCTATGCAGCTCGTCAATCCGGGCTAGAAATTACCCAAATTATTGATTTAGATTTAGGTAGTAGAAACAGGTGATAAATATGAGTAATAATTTAGATTTTCTTGATAAAGATACATCTACAGTAGATACAATCTTGCAAATTGATGAAGATAGTAACTCTTCTATCAATTCTGAATTTGCTCGTGAAGTAGAGGATGAAGACCCAGCCGAAAATCTAACAAAACCTACATTTGTAACTTCTCCTTGGTCAAAACTTGGTGTAGTTGCGTTAGTTTTTGGTATAGGTTTTTCGATAGTATTTTTAGTTTTTAGTGGAATTTTGAATAGCAATTCCCAAGCTGAAAATGAAGAAGCCCCATCTAAAATTCCCGAAGAAACGCTTGCCAAATTAGAAAAAAATGATGGAGATATTTTCGCCCAAGCCGCTCTTGGACAACAAGAAAGCGAATTAAAAAAAATTAATGAAAAACAGCCAGTAATTCAAGAAGCAAATACTGCCCAAACACCTCAAGTAACAGTACCTCCTTCTTCTCCAGCACCAACACCTGTTAATTCTGTGCAACCAGAAGCGAGAGTTAATTCTTCTCCTGTGCGTCCTTTACCTCCACCTCCAACTCCAACTCCACAAAGTAATTTCTCTATTACTAGAGATTCAAATGCTATAACCACAGATCCAATTGCAGAACTTAATCGACTGCGGAGAGTTGGTTCTTTTGGCAGTATCGCCTATACTGCCAATGAAAATGAATCATTGTTTGCTTCACAGCGTACACTCACAAGAATAGAGGAAGAGGAAAACGAACTTCCCATTACCAGCCCTCACCAAATTACTCCCAACGCGCTTTCTAGAGAGGGGATTGAGAAAATAGAGCCTCGTTGGCAAGTAGAAAAGCGAAGTAGACAAGCTGAGGTAAATGATTTCAAGATAGCTTCAGTTAACTTTTTACCTCAAGAGGCTCAAATTATCAATGAGCGCCGCAGTCGTTACCTAGTAGTTGGAGAGTTCGCTAGCGGCACTTTGATTACTCCTTTGGTTAAAGAGCAATCCAATAGAAATAACCAGCAGAATGAAGACGGCAAGCGTTATGTCGCAAGGCTCACTGAAGACCTCAAAGATAATTATGGCAATGTGGCGATCGCTCGTGGCAGCTTAATGGCATTGGAAATTCTCCGAGTTGATGGTGCAAATTATGCTGAAGCACAAGTTACTTCAATTATTAAGGACAACACAGAATACCCCATCAGTGCAGGAGCAATCACTGTACAAGGTGAAGGTGGTAGACCATTAATAGCTCAACAGTTTCAAGATAAAGGCGGCGAAATCGCCAGGTATGACCTCACCGTTGGGCTATTTAGTGGGTTAGGGAAAGTTGGGGAAATTATCAATCAACCTGATATTGAAGATGATATTGAAGACGAATTATTAGATGGTCGTATCCGTCGCCGCCGCCGCGTGAATAATAGCAGGCGTAACATTACTGGGGCTGTACTAGAAGGTGCATTCGGGAGCCTCAGCGAGATTATTGGTCGCCGGGCAGAAACTTCTACACAAGAAATTCTAGCTCGTCCTAATGTTTGGTACATCCCCCGCAATACCAAAGTTACATTTTTGGTCAATCGTACTTTAGAGTTGCCATGAAAAATTTACTCATCAGTGGAGCGATCGCAGTTATTTGTTTCAATCCGTTCACAGCAATAGCTTCTACTCCTGTTGTTAGAAATCTCAAGCAATCTCAAGTTAGTGGAGACAGTGCCACATTACATACGATCAATGTATGGAATGGGCATGGCGTTAGTATTTCTTTTTACCAAACTAACGAAATTATTAAACGTGTGTGGATTGATGATCCTTCTCAAATTTTAATTGATACAGATGGTTGCTTAGAAGGAATTGATAGTAGCTGTCAAAGGCCAGGTGCAGGTTTGATTCACTTGCGCCGAATCAAACGAGTTAATATTCCAGGACTACCGCAGAATTGGGCGACACATCTAACTATCATTACTGAAAAGCCTGGCAACCAGCGTCAATCCTACCACTTCCGAGTTGTACCTTCGGATAGCAGTCCTCAATATAGCCAAATAGCAATTGTTAATGAATCACAGCCCCAGCCTCAGCCCCAGGTACAACCAAAATTACAGCCATTACTCAGCAATTTTAATACAGCAAGATATGTGAGAGCAGGAATGGCATTTGCTGTTGCAAAAGAATGGATTAATTCGTCTGATTTACTTCACAAGCGTCTCGCTAACTTTATTAATTATCTCACTCAAGGGGATGAAATTCTGGTTGCTGCTGATAAAGCTGTTGTTTCAATGGAGTTAGTAAATAAACTAATTGAAATTGGTAAAAATCAAGCAATAGTCACAGGTAAAAATCATGAAATTTGAAAAAACAAATAAAAACTACTTACAGTATTTAATACTGTTGAGATTGTTGAAATCATTGGATGTACGGTATTTAATACTACTTGGATTATTAGCAGTATTACTAATTCATAGTTTTTGGAAATACGGAATTCTCAACCAAACAATTGGATTTATCATACCTAAAGCATCGGCGCAAGTTCCTATTGTTAATTCCCGTGCGGGATTTATGCCGGATTGGTCAAGGCTTCGCTTTAGTGACATGATTGTACAGGAAAGTGGTAGCGTGAGGTTTCCAGGAAGATTGGGAACAGAAACTAGGACTTGGATGGCAGGTCAAAGTATCGCCGAGTTTTTAGAGTTGGGCGATTTTGAAGAAGCAGATTTTGGCATAGAAAGACTCAGCGTGCAAGCGATCGCTCGCACGCAAGGTATAAACATTAACACACTGCGTTTATCTGACTTTGGATTATTAAGAACGCAGTCTATAGCGAATTTGGTACAAGCAATTCCAAGCTTAAGCAATAGATATGTCAGCCAAGTTCCACCAATCAGAGATTTGGTGGGACGATCTGGCTGGGGAACTAGTGGCAGAATAGGTGACATTGCTCAAATCAACGGTGTAGGACAACTACAGCTTGGGCGAATCGATTTAAGCCGATATAGATTGATAGATATTCCTGGGGTAGAAAGAACAGCGATTCAAAGGTTTGCAAACTGGCAAGATACTTTAATTAAAGACATTCCGGGACTGCCTAACTTAACTTGGAACAATTTTCCTAGTATCCCTACAGCCTCTCTGGCATTTATTGGCAAAGTTGATCTACCTTTAGGTGATCTCGAAGCTAACAGAATCCGCAGTATTTCTGGTAGTTACCAAGAAGGTTTCAACGTTCCTTGCAATCTTCCTAGTTGCGCTCACTTTGAATTATCTGGGTTTACGCCTGGCGCTACAGGCGCGCAGTGGATATCAGGTAAATCGCAACAAGTGCGCGGGGGTTTTGGGATTTTACGGAGTGTCAACGGGGGAAGAGAACCCACAGGACGGCATCCGTTCGGTTCTGGCTTCAAACAAGTGGTGTGGAATATTAACGAGGCGGAAGGTAGGGTTGACACCAGTATGTTTTTTAGAATTTGCAAGCGGATAGCTTTTGTTCGCACTTGCACTCCCTATTTTATTGGCCCTGTTCCTTTTATTAACTATCGGGAAAAAGATCCCATCATTCTTGGTAATCCAGCTTCAATTGTCAATTAATATGAGCAACTTCAAAGAAATGCTGATTGCTCAACAACCATCAGAATTTGGGCAATTTCCAAATCAGTTAACCACCCAAATTGAGCAATTAAAAGACCCAAGTCATGATGTTGGTAGATACACACATCACTTGTTCACTCCCAACGGACTAGTTTTATTATCCATGTTGGGGGCTTACATCATCATGCAATTATTTTTTGGAGATGGTGACAAAAAGAAACTTGCTTCTGGGTATTGGGGCGGTAGAAAGGAAATTGCTACTGCTAGAAAAAAAGCAAAAAAGCAAATTTTAACTCCCAGATGTGATAGTGCTGCTTTATTTGTTGGTAAGCATCCATTTCCTAAAATTAAAAAAGAACAAGGTAGTGGTGGTCTGCCTCTTTACATTCCTGATGTCCAAAGAGGCACAGCAGCCATTGGCGCTCCTGGTAGTGGTAAAACTTTCAGTGCCATTAACCCCATGATCTACTCTGCAATTGACCAAGGATTTCCGATAATTGCTTACGATTTCAAATACCCCTCTCAAGCCAAAATTGCAGCTTATGCCAAGAAGATGGGGTACGAAGTGCATATTTTCGCCCCTGGGTTTCCTGAATCTGAAGTCTGCAATCCACTCGATTTTTTAAGAGATTCTTCGGATGCAGAAACGGCAAGGCAAATTGCGACTGTGATCAATAAAAATTTTCGGATTCTCAGTAATAGCAATGAGGATGGATTTTTTGGGCCTGCTGGTGATCAATTGACTCAAGCTATTCTCATGTTAACCAAAGAGTTTGGCGATCGCGCTGATGTCATGACCTCTGCTGCCATACTTTCTTCTGAACAAATGGTAAAAAGGCTGATGGCGGCGAATCTCAATCCTTGGATTAAGATGGCTTTTGGTCAATTGTTTGGTTCCGCCGCTTCCGAGAAAACTGTGGCTGGGATTGTCGCTACAGCCAGCATTATGTTTACCAGATTCATGGCAAAAAACACGTTGGGCTGTTTCATTGGTAAAACTACCTTGCCCTTAGAAATCAAGGGTAAACAGATAATTATCTTTGGGCTTGACCGGGAACGCCGTGATGCGATCGCGCCTTTGATGTGTTCTGTTTTGCACATGACCATTGCTCGGAATATCGCCCAAAAACGCCAAGACCCATTGATAGTTGCATTGGATGAATTACCCTCAATTTACTTACCAGATTTATTCAAATGGCTCAATGAATCTCGGTCTGAGGGATTTTGCGGCATCTTGGGTTGGCAAAACATGGGTCAGCTTGAAAAAAATTACGGTAAGGAAGTAGCTAAAACTATCCTTGGTGCTTGCGGGAGTAAATTTATTTTCAATCCTGGTGAACATGATTCTGCACAATTATTCTCCAGTTTTTTAGGAGATGAGGAAATCAAATACAAGCACAAAAGCCGTTCCACTGGTAGCGGTAAAACTAACACTACTACCAGCGACCAGGAAAAAACTAAGAAACTCTTTGAGTCTGCTCAATTTCTCAAACTGCCAGCAGGTAAATGTGTGTTCATCAATCCTGCATACTCCAATAAAAAAGAGGGGTCAGTTCCCTTACTAAGAAGTATTAAAATTCCCAAGGCTGTTATTGCAGTGGATGAATATAATCAAACTAACTGGAAAAAAGTTGTTAGCTTACTAGCAAGAAAAAGTACTCAAAAAATACCTACACAACAGGATTTAGACATGAGAATACAAGAAGTTGACATCAAATTTCCGATTCCTCAAAATCCTGTGGATACTACAGCAGCGCAAAAGCTAAATCATGAAGATTTTACAACATTTGTATTTTAGTTTTATTATTATGAAAATAAAAATTCAAGAAATTGCAATCAATAATTTTGACAATATTTCTGAGATTACCGCTACAAAGAAAAGATTATTAAGTAATCTTATAGATATAAATAGTTCGATATTTGATATTATAAAAAAATTTGAAACTCAGGCTAATTTTAGATCATCAATCAAGAAGCCAGGAATAAAAGTCAATATTAAATTAATAAGAGTCATGCCAGAGTTTACTCTGGTTCATTATCAACAATTACTTCTTGAATATATTCAGGGCATTGGTTGGGATGATTTGCAATATATAGGTTTTATTCACATTAGTTCTGATGTAGAAATTGATATTATTTTTAATCGGGTCATTTCTAGTTCTCAAGCTATCTCTTTGCGGTGTATAGGTGCTAATTGGAGACAATACAAAATAATTGAAGAATCCTATGAAGGTATTCTAGAATCTCAATTTCTAAAAACGGCGGCACAATCACCAATAGTTTATGTTTGACGAGCGCTCTCTACAACTAGTTTCTTCTTACGTCAAAGCGGAAGAGACATTAATTAACAATAGTAAAATGATCTGGCAAGAAGGGATCGTCCCCTTGGTCAAGGCGATCGCTGAACGATTAGATTACGAATGGGATAGACAAGCCAGAATTGAACTAGGGCAAGAAACCTATGTAATGACCCCTGATGAATTTGGGGGATGGAAGTGGGAGAAAGTAGACCCTCTAAGCGAAGAATATGAAGACGTTGAAAGCGATCTTTGGGCTGATGCTCCAACACGATCTCTTTCACCAGGTAATGCACAAAAAATGCTTGTTGGTTCTTCAGACTTAGAAAAGGAGGAAGAAACCTTGAAAACAGTAGTAAATTCTCCTCCAGATCATATTGAAGAAGAACACTGGCAAGAAATAGTAGAAGGCAGCGCCATTGACCCAGATATCGCCAGTCGCAATTTTAAAAGTCTCCAACACGACTCAGTGGAGCAAGCAAATGAGGCTTGGGAATATTTAATGTACAGTAACAAAATCTCCCGGCGGAACGACGGACGGCTCAGAGATGGAGATTTAAACAGATATCAACACCTAGAAAAAGGCGGTTGGTGGTGTAATGCTGGGGTTGATCCTCGCTCATTCTCAGATTTACAACCAGGCGACAAACCTGATGAGAAACTGTGGGGATGCTTCAAACCTAACGAACCCAGAGCAAAACGTGATGATTATGGTCAGATAATTGAAGGGAAATTCATCAAGTACGAGCATCCCCCAAAAACTGACTTGAGTATTTTCCTGTTAGATGTACCCGATCATATTGCCGAACGCATTTACGACAAAGCTGGAGTTAATCCAACCGAGAGCGATCGCGCCAGTGGATTTTGGTACTGTGTCTGGAAGCATGATGTTCCAGTCACAATTACTGAAGGGGCTAAGAAAGCAGCAAGTATTTTAAGTCAGGGCGAAGCTGCCATTGGACTACCTGGAATCTATGCGGGGTATCGTAGTAAAGATGAACAGGGGAATGAAATCCCACCAAAACTACATCCTGAATTAGCAGTATTCGCCACTAAAGATCGTGAAATTAATTTCTGCTTTGATTACGAAACCAGACCCCAAACAGTACGAAATATTGAAATTTCCACATTACGCACGGCGGGACTCCTAGAGGAAGCTGGGGCTAAGGTTAGCGTTATTCGCCTGCCAGGGCCAGAAAAAGGCATGGATGATTTTATTGTGAATAACGGTACCAAAGAATTTGAATCTCTGGTTTCTCAGGCAGAATCTTTAGAAGAGTGGCACAGAAAAAATCAAAAAATCTGGGATGTCAAACCTATCAAGCAAAAGTTAAATGCAGAGCAGCTTGACAATATCACTAACAAATTAGTTAATAATGCTCCTGGCGACCATATTGACCCAGAAGATTTTCGCTTAACCATATTTCTCAAAGATGGCGCTGAAAGAAAACTTTATGAACAAAAAGATGGGGTTGTTGCTACTAATGTTGTCCGAGAAAACCTCACCGATGAAGAAATTCTCAAATTAGGTAAACCTCGAAAGAAACTAGTACAAGAAGAAAGTAGCATCAGTGGTGACATCATTCCCGTACAATACTCTTCTGTTTCTCCTGAAATTTCCCTTGAAAGTACCAAACCAAGAAAATACTGGGCAAAGCAAAAAGATGTACCAGTTTTCAAAAAAACTATTCCTAGAAGATTTGTAGAAGGTGCAGAAAATAAATACATTGCCCTTGCTGCTAAGGAACTACTTAGTAGTTATGGTGTAGAGCATGATGATGGTAGTTTAATCTACAGAAGTGATGCTTTCACTATTAGAAAATCTCATGATATTTATAGTATCCACAGACACGCAGATGAACAAGCAAGTTATTTTGCTAATCCCTTAATGCAGTTTCAGGTAAATTCCCTAGATAAAGTCAATATTGTTAAAAAGCCTAATCAAATGCTCTCTGTAGAACGTCAGGAGTTCTTATTAATTGCCGATTATCTTACTCATGGAAAGAAACTGCCATCACTGGATATGGATACCAGAAAATTAGCAAACAGTCTTAGTTCTCTTGCTCCTAAAGGAACACAAGCTAGTTTAGAGAGTGTTCGCAATGGTGAAATTATTAAAGTTATGCACGGCATCTTGAGTCACGCTAAATCGGACGAGGTAGAAATTGATAATTACCGTATCAAATCAGAGCGTAATACCAGTACAGGCAAAGCTTATTTACGCTTGTTTAAACTTGAAGAGAATAGTCAAGAAACAGAAAAAATTAGATTTGAATTAACTAAGACACCTCAAAGTGTATCTAATCAAGTTAGAATTATGGCACTCAATGATTTTGACCTTGACAAACTTAAACAAATTGCTAAAAAACTGAATATAGAAACTTCTACTCAACATAAAGCCTCCTCTTCCTCTCCTACAAATAATCATTCACCTTCCTCTACCAATAATTACAAAAACAGCACCTCCCCCACCTCCAACCGTAATATTCCTCTACCACTACACCCTGAACTGACCAAAGTTTGGCATAAATTAGAAGAATCGGTGGGCTGGACAAGTGCAGCTAATCAAGGAAACAATGATTTGCGAGAAAAACTTCAGCACGAAGATAAATTAACTTTGGGTGAACAACGTGAGCTTTATTTCAAGCTACTTGTACAAACCAAGGATGAACAACTGCTCAGAGGTAAAACTGATATCATTCTTCCGCCAATCAGTGCTATCACAAAAGACCTTGAAGGAACGCTAGAAAAATCTATTGGTTCCACTCCTCCTCACAGTTCCACTCGTGATATTCTTCTACCACTACACCCTGAACTGGCCAACGCTTGGCATAAATTAGAAGAATCGGTGGGCTGGACAAGTGCAGCTAATCAAGGAAACAATGATTTGCGAGAAAAACTTCAGCACGAAGATAAACTGACTTTGGGTGAACAACGTGAGCTTTATTTCAAGCTACTTCTGCAAACCAAGGACGAACAACTACTCAGAGGTAAAACTGATATCATTCTTCCGCCAATCAGTACTATCACAAAAGACCTTCTGAAAATGCGGCGAGAATCTATCGATTCAACCTATACTCCCATCCAGAAGCGATCGCTTGAAGTCAAACAGCAACATAATCAGGTTAAATCGGAAATTGAATATGAATAATTCAGTTATCGAAAAAATTAGCTCAATTAACCGAAGCGGCATTTCCAACAACATGATGGCTTACAGGCTATCATTGCTCATGCGACAAGCCCAGGATAAATCTATCACCACGGCGACAGAAAACCAAGTCTTAACCCAAGAGCGACAAGAAGAATTGAGTGGACTTCTATCCCAGTCTCCCCTAAATCAAAATATTGAAGATTTTAGACAAAAACTAAAAGAAAAATATTACTTGGAATATCTAAATAGATTTGAGTCTAAATTCAGTATTGAAAAACAAGAAACTAAATCTCAACAAGATACCCCAACTCGAATTGAAAGATTAATTTCCCAGAAGAAATTGGAATTCTCAAAGATACAACAATCTAAACTCGAAAAATTAGATCCAAATAATCAAAAAACCTCTGCTGAGATTCCAACTCGTTCACCAGAACAGGATGAATCAACGAAGAAATTACTCGTCCCGGCAATTATGGGACTTGTTGTTGCCAAAGGTCAAAATACCGATGAAAGAACCCGCATCTATGAAGGGGTTAGATACAAATTGCAACTATTAATGAAAGAAGGTATGCAATTTCTTAGCATCAACCGCAATGGCAAACCCGAAAAAGCATTTAGTGCTTATAAAGATGAAAAAAATACTGAATTTAGAATCTTAGAAAACAACCTGACAGACCAGGAAGCTAAAGGAATAATTGAATTTAACCAGCAAAGAATTACACTTGAAAATCAAAATCAACTACAACATAAGGATAATAACCCTGAATTAGGTGATTAAAAGTATCCTAAAAAAAGACCATAAACAAATCCAGTTATCAATAAAGGGCGCTTTATCCTTCTTTCTATCTTTAGAAAGGGGGATATTATTACTGCTAAAATTATGTAAAACAACGATTGAAATATATCGACATCAAATTTAATCACTGCGGCAATGAATAGAGCAGCAAATATAAGAAATTCAATGATATCTGAAATTTTATTCCAAAGCTTGACATTGTTTAAGTAACGCATTGTTTTTTGGCTCATCTTTAGAAAGAATTTTACCATTAAGCCCATAGGGATGATTAACACGATAGGGAAATATAATCGTGAATTTAGTCCCTTGCCCTACAGATGAATCTACCAGAAGTTGTAGCCCGTGCGCTTTTGCTATCATCATTGCCACATACAAGCCCAAGCCAGAACCAAATGATTGTGTGTGCGCTCGATAAAAAGGTAAAAATATATTTGGCAGTTCCTCAGACTCAATACCTCTGCCGGTATCTTCGATTTCAATTACCAAATCATCCCCCTGGTTCAGAAGCCGAAGAAACACATGTCCTCTATCTGTATATTTAATAGCGTTTTGTATTAAATTAGACAGCATTCTGCCTAAACTAACAGTGTCGGCTATGACTTCTGCACCATGAGTTAATGGTGTATGAGTTTCGTAATGCAGCTTTAGTGAATGACACTTAGCTAATGGCGAATATTCAAAATGCAGTGTTTGTAAAAAATTGCATAAATTAAATTTTCTAATAGAAGCTTGGTTAATACTTAATATAAAATTGTCGGAAATTTGATTCCTCTGATTTTCTACTAAATAACTAACTCTATCATTAGTCTGTAAAATAGCTTCTAGAACTGGTTTTATATCTTCTAGCGTATGACCATAGGAGCCATCAATGAGTTGCCTCAAAATTATTTTAGCTCCCGTAATGGGATTTAAAATATCATGCAAGAAAGCAGAGAATGTGAGCAGGTTTTTATTCAACATAAATACAACTCTTGCTTTAAATGCTATATTTGTTTCCTCTTTTATTATAATTAATAATTAATGTCAATGCTACAAAAAGACAAAATCTAATGTTTAATATTTCTCAAAAATAGCCGTCATTACATAATTTACAAATTAACAGGTACATTCTTTGTTAAAACAGAATTCAGGATTCAGAATTGACTTTTGTGTAATTGGCGGATGAATAAATGGATTTAAGTTTCTCTGTTGCATCAAAGATTTATTAGTGAAAGATCTGAACCATGTTTCGTTCTAACTTTTGAATTCTCAATTGTAAATTCTTCTTCAATCCTTAATTTTAAGGAGACAATCTGGAAATGAATCAATACAAGTTGCAAACTTGACCACTTAGTTATGGTATAAATAGTAAAATAAGTAAATCTACAAGGTGTCCCAAATGATTCGTATAGTAGTCATTGAAGATCAACCATTGATAAGGATGGGAATTCAGAAAGCACTTGCTGAAGACCCAAATATCGAGCTATGTGGTGAAGCTGAGTCTGGCGAAAAGGGATGTCTGCTGGTTGAAAAAATGCAGCCAGATATTGTATTAGTTGACATCGGGCTACCCGATGTTAGTGGCTTAGATGTGACTGTTGCTATCAAAGAAAAAAATTGTCATATCAAGGTAATAATTATCACTTGCGAATCAAGCAAGTATGTAGTAAATTCAGCTTTCAAAAATGGCGCAGATTCCTACTTGCTTAAACAAGATGTAGGAATTATCAAGTACGCAATTGAAAAAACACATGCAGGAGAAACATTTTTAGATCCTAAGATTACTAAAAACTTTATAGAACAAAAAAATTCTAAAAAAGGATTGAGGAAAGGCAAATTATACGAAGCTGAACCTACTGAAACTGAAATAGAAATCTTAAAATTGATAGCTTGTGGATTGTCTAATAAAGAGATAGCAAATAAGCTCTTTATCACTACCAATACAGTCAAATCACATATTAATAGTCTATTCTCAAAACTAAAAACCAGAAATCGCGTAGAAGCGGTGACTGAAGGACAGAAGCTTGGGTATGTTAAATCCTGTGATATTCATCACGGGTTAACAGATGAAGAAATGAGAAATTGGAAACTATCTAATTTTAATTAAGCAGTGTCCCTGAAGTCGATTCTCATCTTTACAGGCCGAGATAGTAGATTTATTGTTTCCAACTAGGTTTCTCGCAAACTTGCCATCTTCAGATTTTGCCCATTCTAGAAGCTGCAAATCATTATTAGTAATAATAGATGCAGCACCTACGTAATTAGCAACCACATTCCAAGTCGTTAAACTACCCAAAAGCGCACCTGCCGCCATCACCCCTCCCAAAATTGCAGAGATAGGCCAAATACCTAGCTTTAACTTTCCTGATTGTAGTGTTTTCAGGTTTGGTAATTCTTCTGCCAATACTTCGCGCACGGAGTTCGACACAACTGCATAATGCATAGACTGAGTAGTTTTACTTGTTTGCTCTAGTTTTTTGTCAATGAGGACTGCCCATGCTTCTACCATCGCTTCCATCCGGGCTGGGATTTCAATCATTGTTTCCTCATAACGCCCCAGTGTCAGCATGATCTGAAACATGGGATCATCTGCTGAAATCCCTAGTGCCAGTGATAGCTCCTGAATCTTCGCTTGTTCTGATTCCGAATATCCCCGCATTACATCTTCCATCGAAATCGTCATACTCTTTCCCCTAAAAATCACAATTGGATAGACCTAGATAATTACTAGCTACTTGATTTTCAAGAACTAATTGATTAAAGTTTTGCATCCAACGATATATATACGAGCGATAAAGAATATAAATCGATCTATCCTCACGTATCTGTGAGTAAGGCTTATTAGTTCTTTCCATTGCTTCATAGTGGTCAGTATGCAATTTATTTAAAATTAAATCTATCCCACCTGCTGAATACAATTTATTTTGCAAAGAACTATAATAGTTTTTGAATCTATGATCAAAGTGATAGTTTTTTATTACTATAAAATTAGCACGCTCCCTGGAAAAATTTAGAATTGTCTCCATATATTGGAGACAATCTAATCTGTGTGATATAGGTTGAATAAACGTTAATCTCCAGTTATATTTGTCTAATAACTGAAATAACGATGAATTATCAATATAGTTGCAGATTTTATCTACATACTGTCCAGGCATGTCTACGATAATTATCTCAAGTTGTTGATTTTTGAAATCTTCTAATATTTGGTCAGTTTCGTTTCTAAAAAAATCTAAACTATTAACAGTAATTAGATTTTTATAAGCTTGTAGCTTCTGAAAGTTATCATGATCGTAGGCTTTTACAGCTTTTCCTTGAGAATGTAATAGATCGATCAATAGTTTACAGACTGTAGATTTACCAACACGGGCATCGCCTACAGTCATTAGCATCCGCTTATTATTTTGAGCCATCCAAATTTGGCAAACCTAATAGATGCCTGACAGGTTTAATTGAGTCTTTAAAGTTACCCATCCATGCTGTAACCCTTCCTTTTACAGCAATTAGTTCATCTTGTTCCATCCCTTTAGCAAAAGAATAGCTATTTGCATCAAGATAATCATAAGCATGTTCAATCAAATCAGGCATAGATATTTCCCGAATATATTTGCTATTTTCTGCATCAGCTTTAATTGTTTTTATCGCCTGAGAATTATCATATCTATGAAATTCATCCTCTTCCCCAAAAAAACGATTTTTAACCACTATATAGTCAACATTATTTTGGCAATAATCATACAAATTAACAAACTGATTTACCGAATCTAAGGTGCGGCTAATAACTACTACCATCGTTACTCTCATGTCATAGGAGTTTTTAACTGTATCGAAGAGATACATTTCCTTGACCAAATCTTTTAAGATGTTGCTAGATTGTGGTGGTAATTCTAGCAAAAATAATGATTTAGGAGAAATTAACCTTTCACCTTCTTCATTATTGACTGTTGGAAAAATATGTTTTCGCAATCCCTGTAAGAAGAGATCAGTTTGCCCTCTCTTGAATATATTAACTGGTTCAATTGTACATTCACTGCCATAGAATCTGTTGATTTGCGGATTTGAAGTATCCGCATCGAAAGCTAGAAAATCTTGCTGCTCATCAATATAACACTGTAAAAGACCTCTAGCAAAAGTACTTTTACCAACGCCACCTTTATCACCAGTTACTATTACTAATCTACGAGAATTTTGTGTTGTCATTTTTCTTTTACTCATAACTATGCAATTATTTCATTGGAGAAATATCTTAGCAGTCTTAAATAAAAAGGTTCAACATGTTTAAGATAGCTAAATCGTGATGTGTTATTAAGAACCGAGTTTAAAGCTTGTAAAACTAAACCTTGCTTAATCACATCTAATGGTAGTTCTGTTTTATAGAGTCTCTTGAGAACTACTAATACTACTAAATCTAATTCTTGTGCAATCAATAAATCTCTGCTTGACAAGACTAAATCATGATACAAATATTCGTATCTATCAGCCTCTCTGATAACATTTTTTACTATTTGTAAATAACGGCTTCTTAAATATTGCTCTTGCTGGTTCATAGTCGCAGGAGAATCAGCTGACAAAGGGATTTTTTTGTGAATTACATGTATATAATGATCTATTACCTCATCTTGACCTAATATCTCATTGCCTTGCTCACTCAAGTAATTTTTTAATGATTCTTTTGATTTAAAATCAATATTTTTGAAGTTATATTTTTGAGAATATGAGCGAAAACTGTTTTTTTTTAAAGCTGGAATAATATTACTTCTTACCCAGTGCGCTAATCGTTTAACTGGATTTACACCCGTGTATTTATCTAAGGAATAAATAGATAAGGCACACATTGTATGAACACTGAGTATTACGCCATCTAGAGACACGTTCCGTTGAGTAAGTTCAATATTATATTTTTGGATTTCAAAATCCAACCCAGGGAAAAGTATTTTGCATACGTCTGATGCAAATAACTCTACTCCCTCAGGCGCATCTATCACACGAACTATCTGACCCGATGGATGCTTGAATTCCATCGGATGCCATATTTCATCCATAAGTCTCGCAAATTTCTGAGATTTGCGTATCAATATGGCATATACCGCACTCTCTAAGAAATCAACTAAACTACGAGATCAATTTCATACTTTCTTACATTGACAAAATACACAAAATATGGAGTGGGCGAAACCTATTCACAGAAGAACCTGTGAATTTGCTCATACTGCTTGCCTCCAATTTCTTGCAAAATCGTAGTGTGCGAAACACTTAGTCGGATGAAGAGTGCGCTTGTTAAAAGACCGCCCACACTTCAGCAAAGCTCAGTGACCACAGTTCGCGTTGCATCTACCGAGTGCGAAAGTGCAGGATAAGTATTGTTGCAAAGCCTTATTAGTTCAAAAGTGTAGTCTTATATTTATTTCTTCCTTCAAAAGTGCCAGTTTACACTTAGTCATCAGTTTAAAAGTGTAATTTTGTATTTGGTCATTTGTTCAAATATGCAGTTTTACATTTAGTCATTTTTAAATTTTTGTAAACATTCCAAATAAAAAAATTGCAAATAGTCAAACTTTGATGTATATAATGTTGCAATAATTCAACAAAATAAAAATTCAAGCTTTCCAAAATGCAAACAGTCAGTTCTATATCTTTGGCTGGCGGACAGGGGAAGACGACAGTAGTCTTGTTTGTCGCAAGATTACTGGCAAGTCAAGGAAACACGGTTTTGCTCATTGATGCCGATCCTCAATCAAGCTTGACAACTTTTTTAGGACATCAGGTAGAGCCAGAAAGCCCCACTCTCCTGGAAGTCCTCAAAAAGCAAGTGAGTACTGAGGATGGAATCTACAAAACTCGCTACGAAAATTTATTCTTGATTCCTTCTGATGATGCTCTTGATAATGTCCAGGACTACTTAGCAGGTAGTGGGACAGGTGCATTTACGCTAAAGCGTCGGCTCACCCCAATTACTAAACTGTTCGATTACTGCATCATTGATGCTCCACCACAGCGATCGCAAATTTGCTTGAGCGTAATTGGAGCCAGCAATGGGTTGATGATCCCAATTGAAACTTCGGTAAAGGGGTTACAATCCCTAATTCGCACTTTGGAGTTAATTGCTGAATTAAGAGATGACCAAGAGGCTTTCGATGGTGAGATTCTAGGTGTAGTTCCTTTTCGAGATCGATGGGTAGGCTTGCGTCGCACAAATGAAAGCGAAAGCAATATTGAGTCAATGAAGCAAATAACCAGTGAATGGTTAGGGTCTGATTTAATACTGCCATCTATTAGAGAATCAGAAAAATTTAAACAGGCCATCAATAAAGGGCTAACGTTACACGAAATGGGCCAAGCTGATTTGGCTTATCCAATTGAAGTGATAGTTGACAAAATTAAAACATTATGAGTGAAGCTAGTGATATTCGTAGTTTACTTACATCGAAGTCTCGTGCTAAGGTTCCCCCCCGCGATGCCTCATTAGGTAGTAAAAGTTCTTTGCCTAAAGATGAACCATTAACTGAAGTTGATGAAGAAAAAGCTGAACCTGACATCCAAGAGGTATCAAAACTCAAAGCCGAGTTAGATAACTTGCCTACCGTTGGTAAGCGCCTGGCTGTTCATCTTGAGCAAGGAATTAGAGATGATTTGATGAAGTTATGCGACTCCAACGATATTACACCGGAGATTTTCATTGAAGCTGCAATCGCCTTTTTACAAGATCAACCGAATAAGATGCCAAAGGTGATAGCTAACGCTAAGAAACGTTTGGCAGAACGCAAACGTGCGGGATTAGTCCGCCGTACTCTAGCAATGATGCAAAAATACGGTAGCTAGCAAATTTGGCAGCCACTACTCCTATCCCCGCCAACCCTGCTTAACTGAGGATGACAAATCATGATTTTTCATGACAAATCATGATTTTTACGAGTCGTGATGCGTAAAGAAAGCGTGTTTCTAACCGGGGGATATAAGCGAACTTTCCTGAATTTATTCATCCGTGATGTGGGTCATTTATGTAATCCAAAACTTTCTGAGTGCTAACTTTTCCTGTGGTGTCAAATATATATGAATGAGTCCATAAGCTAGGTAACCTGAGTTCGGGTTAAACATAAGAAGGTAAAAGCCATTCCAATTGAAGGCTAGGTTTCTTAGGTTGATGACAATAAGCGATTAAGCCGCACAGAACATTAACGCAAAAATTGACTGGGCTGCGATGCCGAGAGTGTTCAATTTGGGAAATGTTTTTAAGTTGGTCGTTGATGGTTTCAATGATGGAACGTTTACGGGACAACAGCTTGTCGTGAAGACGCATCAACTTGT
>JADEXK010000062.1 GCA_015207155.1 Nostocales cyanobacterium LEGE 11386
CTTCGTCCAGCCAGAAAGTTATACTGCCTCGTTGTTTGAGGGCTGCATCATAAGCATTCCAATTTTTAACTTTGTACTGGGCTTTCGTCTTCATCGTTGGGATAGGCGGCTAGAAAACATCGGCGATCAGTAAAATTTACCATTTTGCCTATTCACGCAACAACGCCAATCCAAATGGTAACTACATCCTGCGGCTGGCAATCGTGAGGATAGTCGGATTGATTGACGATGGTTGCAATGATGCGGCGGTCACGACATGTCAAGGGGTCTTGGGTTATTGTTACTGCTTGTGTCATAATTATGAAACCTTTAACACGGTAATAAGAGGCGATCGCCGTACTTGCAAGATGTGCGATCGCCTTTTAATTTGCACGAAATGACGTTGTGCTTGCACAACGCCTCTCACAGAATTTAAGCGTAGCTTTTCTTATTAACTCTCTTGAGTCTGCTGCTTGACGTGTTCTAGGAACTCATCAACAGTACCAGTTCTTCCTTCACTCCGAAGACGTAACGCCATAGCGTGAATCGCATCCTCATCCTCTCTGTGAGCTAAAATGTACTCTCTTAAGTCCTTAATGGTCATTTGTTCAAAATTCGGCTTCGGTTGACTCATAATTGACTTTCCCTTCTGGGCTGATTGATACTTCTATTTCTTCACCTGCGATGATGATTAAATCACCTGTTCTCCTGTCGGTGGTAACTAAATATATCGGTGCGTACATCTTTGTTATTTGTTGACAAATCCTGTACATCGCCGTCTTTTGCTCTGGCGTTGGCTCCAATCTATCACCTCCTTGTTGAGCGCGGCATGATTTCAGCTTTTGACGTTCTCTCCTTTCTATTATTCGGTGATTTTGAGTATCTCCCCCGGCCGACTTTACCTGGCGTACCTTGTGCTATACGACGGGAGGTTCTCGTTTCTCAAATCTATGTTTCGTGTTTCTCAAATCTAGTCAACCTTGCAAACCCTTGATTGCTTTCAGGTGCAGGCGGTTTGCTTTCCTTTGCCGTTACTATTAATATACTCTAGTTAACTAGACTTGTCAATTATACTAGACGAGTTAACTAGACTTGTTTATTATTGACTAGACTTGTTAACTAGAGTAGACTAGGCAGCAAGACAAGTAATCTAAAGGAGGTGATTTACTTGAAGTTATTGATTTTTATGGATTTAAAGGAGTTACGCGAGAAAGTTGGGTTATCAGCTGAACGGGTAGCGGTCGAGTTAGGCAAATCTGTTTCCACCATTAGATTTTGGGAGGCCGGAACATATATTCCCAACCTTAGCCCCATTGAAACATTGAGGCTGATCCGTCTTTACCAATGCACACTTGAAGAATTAAGCGAATCTTTTATTGAAACGCAGCGCAAAACCGGGAAAAAGCTTGATGAAACTTCTTAATTAGAAGCGATCGCCCACCGTCCAAAGTTAGCGATCGCCCGTCCCATTTGTATAAGGAACAGATATGAGTTTACCTTTAAATCCATCAGTGTTGCTAGAGTCGAAAACACTGAGAACTTCAGCTATCACCAATTTTGCTGACGACCAAGCCTTAGAAATTCTAGCTAAAGCAAAGGCAATTATCTTTGCTGTTTGGGGTGGTGCTGGTTGGGCTACCACGGCACAGATGGCAGAATACTTTCAGGTAACAGAGTCAGCCGTCAAAGAACTTTACAGAGTTAATCAAGCTGAATTTCGAGACTTGGAGACTAAAACCCTTATTGGCAAAGACTTACGGGATGTTAGACAGACATTCTGTCTAAGTTCCAGAACACCAAAAGCAAGAATTTTTAGTCCTTTGGGTGCTTTGAGAATTGCAATGCTGTTGACTGAATCTGAGATTGCTGCCCAAGTACGAACCATCATTTTAGATTTGGTTGCAGCTATACCAACCATCACACCCCATCCTCCCACACCAGCACTTCCCCTACCTGAGCAACGTCTACATACTCTCGTCCAAGCAATGAAGACTTTGGCGGAACTGACAGGGGGCAAACTCAACCCATACACCGAGCAGCATTTCAGAGACTTCGCCGCTAATCTTCTGGCAGAACAAAACAGAAAAACGCTGACCGGTTCTCAGGAAAACTGGATGGGTGTGGTCAACTTTGCAGAAATGGAATTGGGAAAGAAAGTTCCTCTCAGTGGCACTCACTACCGGGGGCATTTGGGAACTTGGGTTCGCACATTTTACCCACAATTAGGCTCACGCCAGGAAACACGCTTAGTTAACGGCACACAACAGTACATTTACGTCTACCCCTGTCATGATCCTGATGTTGCTGCGGGTTTGACCAAAGCTGTTGAGGAATTTTTCAACCACCCTAACCCGGCGATCGCACTCAAAAAAGCGGGGGCTTTTTCCAAAAAATCACGAGTATTAGAAATAGTTAAAATATGACAGACATAGAAGCAATTCAGGAATTTTATGCCCACATCTCCTGGGCGGATCAATGCCGAACCGTCACTGAGCGCGGCCGTACCTTATTAGTCACACCATGCGCTTTAGCAGTCCCCAGCCACTGGCAAAACTACGAACAAAATAAAGCCTTCGTACTCCCACTAGCAAAGGCTTATTCACTTGATCCTCAATTGCTCGTCTGGGGTGCGCCAAGCAAAGCTGAAGTTGAAAAAATCTGGTGGGATTCTATAACCAGTTATCAACCCAGAATATATGCCAAGTTTCTTGATGTAGAGGCTTCTTTGGTTGAGTCTGATCTCATTCTCAAAGTCCTCGAAGGACTCGACGTACACAAAACGTTCGAGAACTTTTTAGCTGGCAATTCTCAAGTTGTTTTTGACTGGGAAAATCATGACTAAATATCACAGACCAAAAGCTAAAGCGGTAAGCGTGAATAACTACAAACTCAACCGAGGAATAGACTAATGGCTATAAAATCAGCACCTCAATCTCAATATTCAGACAATCCAAAAATCCCCCGTCCAATCATCAACGTTGTTTTTGAGAACAAAGGGATTGATCCAGAAAGTGGAAAGCCCATAGTAAACATCAAGACAGAATTTAAAGACTGGTAAAATGAATCAACAACAAATCATTACTAGATTTTGTGAGTTGCAACTAATACTTGCTAAACATAAAACTGGAAGAATTTCAACCTCTTTGATTGAAGAAATCAGCCAAATTCGTAGACTTGCTTGGGAAAATCAGATAGCTCCAGATGAATTGCATTTAGCTTCATTACGCTTTTTTTATGCTGACCTTCTTTGATTTGTCAAGTCTTCTGTATATCAAATTAGATGAATTTATCCTGCGAATTCTTTTTTTTAATTATCATAAATTAGCTATAATCAATATTTAACCTAATTTTAATAAATAGAATAATATCTATCTTTAGATATATTTCATTATATAAAATTGTTAGATTATTATCAGGCGGTCTGGCAATTATCAAGCAGCTAGTCTCAATTTAGTTTGATGATTGAATTTATGTAATTTAAATTTCATCAGTTTAATACTTTTTCACTAATGAATAAAGTATGGACTAAGAAAGTATATTTACCAGGAACAAAAATATTGGCAAAAGTCATTAAAAAAATGAATTTTCAATTAATAGCTACTGAAGTTAATCTTGAAAAGTTGGCAACTAATAATAAGACTAGTAGACTCACATCTGAGCTAAAGATTAGTCAAAAGCAATTGATACCAATCACAAAAAGAAAATTACCTGGCTCCTGGAAAATTGAGGACAGCGAAGCGTTATACCGTATAGAAGGTTGGGGAGAACCTTATTTTTCCATTAATGCAGCAGGTCATGTCACAGTTTCTCCCAAGGGCGATCGCGGGGGTTCTCTGGACTTGTTTGAGTTAGTCAACGCCTTGAAGCAGCGTAACTTAGGACTGCCCTTATTAATTCGCTTCTCGGATATTTTGGAAGACCGAATTGAGCGGTTGAACGCTTGTTTTTCCAAAGCGATCGCCCGCTACAACTACCCTGGTGTTTATCGTGGCGTGTTTCCCGTCAAATGCAACCAAGAGCGGCATTTGATTGAAGATTTGGTCAAATTTGGCAAGCCCCATCAATTTGGCTTAGAAGCCGGTTCTAAGCCGGAATTAATGATTGCTCTAGCTATCCTGGATACACCGGGAGCATTGTTAATTTGCAACGGCTATAAAGACCGAGAATACATCGAAACGGCATTGTTAGCCCAAAGACTAGGACAAACACCAATTATTGTCCTAGAACAGGTGGAAGAAGTCGATTTGGTGATTGCGGCTAACCGCCAGTTAGGAATTAAGCCAATTTTGGGAGTTCGCGCCAAATTAAGTACTCAAGGAATGGGACGTTGGGGAACGTCTACAGGCGATCGCGCTAAGTTCGGGCTAACAATTCCTGAAATCATGGAAGCTGTTAACAAGCTACGCGAAGCTAACTTGTTAGATTCTTTACAGTTAATGCACTTCCATATTGGCTCACAAATTTCTGCCATCAATGTGATTAAAGATGCCATCCGAGAAGCTAGCCGCATTTATGTAGAGTTAGCGATGTTAGGGGCAGATATGAAGTATCTGGATGTTGGCGGCGGCTTGGGTGTAGATTATGACGGCTCCCAAACCAACTTCTACGCCTCGAAAAACTACAACATGCAAAACTATGCCAATGATATTGTGGCAGAGTTAAAAGATACTTGTGCAGAGCGGCAGATACCCGTACCAACACTGATTAGCGAAAGTGGCAGAGCGATCGCCTCCCACCAGTCAGTACTCATCTTTGATGTTCTCAGCACTAGTGATGTCCCCCTGGATTTACCAGAACCCCCACAAGAGGGAGAATCCCCCGTGATCAAATACTTGTGGGAAACTTATCAATCCATCAACCAAGAGAATTATCAAGAGTTCTACCACGACGCGGCTCAATTTAAAGAAGAAGCCATCAGCCGCTTCAACTTAGGAATTCTCCGTCTCCAAGAACGTGCTAAGGCCGAGCGACTCTACTGGGCTTGTTGTCAAAAGATACTTAACATCACTAGACAGCAGGAATACGTACCCGACGAATTGGAAGACCTAGAAAAAATTATGGCTTCCATTTACTACATTAATCTGTCAGTGTTTCAATCAGCACCAGATTGTTGGGCGATCGACCAGCTATTTCCTATCATGCCGATACACCGCCTGGACGAAGAACCCATTCGGCGAGGCATTTTGGCAGACCTCACCTGTGATAGTGATGGCAAAATCGACCGCTTTATTGACCTGCGCGATGTCAAATCAGTGTTAGAACTGCACACCTTCAAGTCAGAAGAACCCTACTATTTGGGTATGTTCCTCAATGGAGCTTACCAAGAAATTATGGGCAATTTGCACAACTTATTTGGCGATACCAATGCAGTTCATATCCAGTTGACACCAAAAGGCTACCAAATTCAACACGTTGTCAAGGGTGACACCATGAGCGAAGTGGTAAGTTACGTGCAGTATGACGCTGAGGATATGGTGGAAAATATTCGCCAACGTTGCGAGAAAGCTTTAGAAGAAAAGCACATCACCTTAGCCGAATCTCAAAGACTGCTACAAACCTATGAGCAGAGTCTAGGAAGATATACATATCTGTCGTTTTAAGAGCCTATTGAAAAAGTTCTTTTCCCAACTATCTGCCGTTAATAGCTTTGGTTTTAAACTCCAAGTTCTAACTTCAGATAACATCTCTTTAAAATAGTTGTTCTTGATCTCCTTATCCTTTTTAATATACATTTTGTAATTAATTAGTACCCAATTAATATGAATGTCACAATCACACAAACTTAGTAAATTCAATTTTTAAATTTTTATGATATTTTAGTGAAAAAACCACTAATTAATTCTGTAAAAGGCATATAAAATATGTTATTTCCTATCAATTTTACTAGAGCAAAAGCTATAGTTTTTATGATCCTCTCTTCTGCTTGCTGGGGATTCGCCACAGTAATGAGTAAAGCTGGATTGGAGTATATTCCTCCACTTCATCTGTTAGTAATTCAACTTGCATCAAGCATTACTTTCCTCTGGATAGTAGTATTAATTATAAATCGACATCCATCTTTGAACTGGAAAACTATTAGATATAGTTTCACTGGTATATTGGAACCAGGGCTTGCATATACTTTTGGTATGCTCGGATTAACCCTAACTACGGCAAGCAATGCATCACTAATTAGTAGCACTGAACCTGTTTTTATTATCCTTATTTCCTGGCTATTCTTACGTGAAAGAATAACTAAATACTTGTTCTTTTTCACAGCATTAGCTCTTACAGGAGTAATCTTGATTGTTTTTGTTGATGTCACACGTATTCAAGTTAGTCAGTTCTCATTTCTTGGTGATGTATTAATTCTACTCGGCACATTTTGTGCTTCAATTTATGTAATTTTATCTCACAAAATAATAGGAAATGATAACAAGGTTTCGCCACTATCTTTAGCAGCCGTACAACAAACTACTGGTTTCATCTCGGCAACCCTGATTTGGTTCACAGGAATATTGAGTAATGAGGTTATAGATTTTTCATCACTAAATCCAGATATATGGATATTAGCAATCGCTTCTGGGATTATTCAGTATGCTCTTGCATTTTGGTTCTATCTCATTGCTCTAAAGGATGTATCTGCAAGCACAGCTGGTTTATTTCTTACTCTCATCCCTGTTTTTGCCATTGGTAGTGCCTATTTATTTTTGAATGAAAAGCTAGGCATCTTGCAGTGGCTAGGAGCAATTTTGATTCTGACATCTGTATCAATTATTTCCTTGATGCAGCAGAGTGAAAGTCTAACGACTAAGAATAAGTGAAGGTAGTCAGTCAACCATAAACTTTTTAAATAAGGATTCCTGTCCGTTTTCGTGAACATATATGACCAAAAAAATCAAAAATTGAGCATTCAAAATTGAAGATTAATAGGTAAGTAATAACACAGGAGTTTTCCAGATGAATTACGCTGATCAAACTCAGTTTATTCCGACTTTGAACGCCTCTGATTATTCAGATCCGGAGCGCTTCAAGATTGAAATTGATAAGATATTCCATAAAGAATGGATTTATGCGCTTCATGAATCACAAATTCCAGAGTGTGGCAGCTATGTAACACTTGAAATAGGTGACAAGCCGCTTCTGTTTGTTCGGGGTACAGACAATGTTATTCGTGGCTTCTATAATGTCTGCGTTCATCGTGGTCATCTCATTGCCGAAGGCTGTGGACAGACTACATATTTCACCTGTCCCTATCACGCCTGGACCTATAATTGCGATGGTCTTTTACGCCACGCGCCTGGTGTGAGCAACCTGGAAGCCCTACCCGAGAGCAACCGTAACTTTGTACCAATTGAAATCGAAAGCATGTACGGTTTCGTCTTCGTTCGCCTGCGTCCGGGTGGTTTACCCCTGAAGGATCTGTTTGCCGATGCCTTTCAGGATCTACGTGAGCGTTTGCCAGCGTTTGATCGCCTGCGCTTCGCAAAAAGGTTTGTTGCAAAAGTTGATGGCAACTGGAAAATCATGATCGAAAACTATCTTGAATGTTACCATTGCGCTCCAACTCATCCGGCTCTAGTTGATCTGATACGAATCAAAGAATTTAAGATCGAGCTATTTCCCTATCATCTGTCCACAAGGGCACCGGCCGGACGGACTAATAATACTGCCTACCATTTTACGCTCAATGAAAACTCACAGGTTGAATTTTTCGGCTGGTGGCTCTGGCCCAATCTAACATTTAATATTTTTCCCGGACAGCAAAATCTTCTCGCTTTTCACATGCTTCCTATCTCAGCCGAAAAGTCGATTGGCATCTGCGATTACTTCTTCATCGATGGCAAGGTTGATAAGGAGGCCCAGGCACTGATGGACTGGGAAGGCAATGTGCTTGAAAAGGAAGATAATGATCTTATTATTTCAGCCCACAAAGGCATGAAATCGAAGGCACTATCCTGTGGAATATTTGTGATTAATCCTGATCGTCATGACATAACGGAAGAGCCGCTCGCCCATTTCAATAATCTAGTCTCGCGGGCGATTAGAGGCAGTGATTTTTGACTTTTGAGTTAGTTTTCTAATAGTTGGTGTACAGTGACAAAATGAACTACCCCTGGCTCAACGAAGTAGCCAGGGGTTTCTACATTCCCCAGTCTAGCTTGAGATTCTGGCAACAATTTGTGTTGATACAGCCTGTAAGTTTCCTGTGCTGCTTCTAAGCTGAAAGCCAGAGAGTTCAGGCTTCACACCCTCGATAACATTAATTTGGCACAACGACAAATAAAAACTCACTGTACAAATACCATCTATCTCTTCACTTACCTGCGTAATTTAGGATATAAACCTAGAAACTTAACATATAAAAAAGTTAAGGTTAGATTAAAGTTTAACTATTGATAAATTAAAAAATTATTCAATTAAAATTTGCTTGACTTTTTATGAATGTTGATTCATTATTAGTTTTGTGAACACAAATTCATAATTTAGTTATGCAAGATAATGCCAAAGACGTACCTGGAAGACCAAGAGAATTTGACCGTATTTCAGCTTTGACAAAAGCTATGAATGTCTTTTGGAGTTTAGGTTTTTCAAAAACGACTTATGCAGAACTTGAATACAATACAGGGTTACATCGTCAGAGCCTAGTCTATGCCTTTGGTAATAAAAAGTCTCTGTTTAATCAAGCACTAAAGCATTATGCTGCTACACGAGTGCAGAAGGTTATTGATATACTCGAAGCTTCCAGTTCCCCTTTGGAAAATATCTGTACTGTATTTGCTATGTGGGCTAAAGATGCACAGAACGACACAACACCGGGATGTCTCTTTGTGAACACATCAGTAGAAATTGGTCAATCAGAACCAGCAATTGCCCAAATAGTCGAAGATTCGACTCAACGTCTCATTAAGGCGTTTCATCAGGCTTTCAAGGCTGGGCAGGATAGAGGTGAAATCACAATCAAAGTTGACGCCGCTGACCTGGCAAGGCAAGCAGTTGCCATTGGGGATGGGGCCTTACTCCGTAGTAAAGTATCAACTGATTCTTCATTTGCTGAGGTAGCATTTAAAGCATTTATTGCCCTAATCAGTAACAAATAGAGTGTGTCAGCTTTAGCGCATTTTATTATGTTTTTACCTAAAAAAGATCCAGAACTGGGAACCATTAACTGCTTAAAAATTATGCTAATTCTTAAGCCTTGAGCCTATCAGTAACCTAACGTTATGAATTAGATAATTATCCTAGATTTAGAAAGTAAATTATAACATGAACAAAAGGTCACTTTACACTTAAACCCGTCTATAGTCCTACAATAAAGTAACTTTTATCCTTTATTCATACAGAATTCAGCATTAATTCTAGTTACTGATTCGGAATTTTGTTTTGATAAAAGGTACAGAAGGAAAATAAGAACCATATCCTAACTGAAATAATAATCTCATCTTTTAAGTAACAACTTTTTGTCAAATTTATAGTTGGAATGAAAATATCCCATACTGAGAAGCAAAAGTAATGAATACTGTAGAGGCAATTACAGCTACTAGATTATTACCTGGTAAGAAAGTACCATCCCTGGAGGTTTATACTCTTGATGGTTGCCATTGGAAACTGACTGACCAAACTCCTCAACACTTTACTATGATTGTCTTTTATAGAGGCTTACACTGTCCTCTATGTGGAGAATATCTCACTGATTTGGAAAGTAAGCTCAGCAAGTTCACACAGCTTGGTATTGAAGTGATTACCATCAGTAGTGACAGTAAAGAGCGAGCACAGCAGTCGAAGGAGAAATGGGGGCTACACCAGATCAAAATTGGCTATGAACTCACTTTAGAATCTATGCGTCAATGGGGTCTTTATGTCTCTAGAGGGGTACTTGAAGATGAACCACTGCTATTTAATGAACCGGGTTTGTTTTTAGTGAAACCCGATGGTATTCTTTTTTTTGCAGCCATGAACAATGCACCCTACGGTCGTCCATCTTTAAGCGATCTGCTATCCGGTATTGATTACGTCTTGACTAAAAACTATCCTGTCCGAGGCACAGATTAATTCTCTTTCGAGACTCTAGGATAAAACCTTAATTTTTCATTGACTGAAACATCAAAAATTCGTGGATTTCTTGAAGAAGGCAGAAGTACGAGGGCAGAGGGCAGAAGGTTTTATTTAAAAGGGGATTCAACACCGTACTAAATAAGAGCCACCAAATTTTTAATTTGGTGGGGGTCTTGAACCCTTACTCCTTCCAGTCGTAGGCAAAGAGCAGGAAGTAGAATTCCCTTCTGCCTTCTGCCTTCTGCCTTTCTTGATAAATTCTTTTAAATCTAAATGCTGCATGAGCATCTCGTACTAAGTCAGTATCTAACTGTCACTTCAGTTTTGATACTCAGATAACTTCGGCTATTCAACTCTTTTGAGATGGAATTCACACAACTATAGAGAGGCTGATTTATGGCTACAAACAAAATGATCGTTGGTATGACCGATAAAAATACAGACATAACCAATGTTAATACCCAAAAAGCTCCTGATTTCAAATTCTATACTCACCATCGTAATTACTGGCTCAACTACTTAGTCATAATGTACATATTCAGTGGCTATGGATTTTCCCTCTTCTGCATCACAACAGATGTTTGGTGGTTGAACTTGCTGGGAGTTTGTTTGCTAGTACACTCTCTAATGTGGGCTGCTTACTTTATCCACGAATTCTTTCACAATAATATTTTCTTCCGCCCTAGTTTAAATTTGGCATTTGGTGAGATCATGCTTTTTTTAACAGGCTCTTGCTATAGTCGCTTCCGCGACTTGGCTCATCACCACATCGCTCACCATATACATCGAGTCGATCTTTCTCCCTTTTCACCCCTTTCAATTGTTGATTTTTTGCGATTTCTGCCAAAGCCTGTACTGAAGATGATTGTTTTTCTAGAGTTACTATATTTTCCAGCAGTTAACCTTATCCTTCGTTGGATGATAGCTCTCTCTCCCTTCTTAGGACAAGCCCGACGAGATGAGTGTGTTCGTAATACCTTACTATTACTAATACGAGGAAGCCTATTCACAGCTTTAGCTATATGTTCACCTCGCGCTGCTATTCTCTACTTTATTGCTTACATTTGCTTTCTTAACATAACGCAATTCCTAGAGTGTTTTCAGCACACATTTCCTACTTTTCAAATAGATGATAATATACCAAAGTATAGCCAAGAGCATGAGGAAGCTAATACTTATACTATTGTTTTATCACGACACTGGCGCTGGCTCGATCTATTAGTATTTCTGAATCATAACTATCACAATGCACATCATAAATTAATGACATGTCCCTGGTATTTGCTCTCTAAAATGGATGCAGAAATTTACCAAGTTAATTCTTTGCAATACATATCTGCATTAAAACTATTTAGAAATTATTTCCATTTTCGTTATCGCATTCATCGCCTGCTTGATGGTGCAGGAAGTGTGAAGCAAACTGAAAAGGGACTCGATTTTAACAACTTTGTAGGTGCTACAGGTTTTTCATTTATGCTACTACGTACAAGGTTTGATTGGCTGAATATATCGTCTTCAAAAAATTCCAGTACAATTTTTGATTCGACTCCATAACTTATGAAATAAATGTAAACTTTGTTTGTTTTTGGCAAATACTATCCGCTCACTGTATATACAGGAATGTCTAATCTTTAGACAAGTAAATAGTACAAAATTCCAAGTTTCCTAGGCTATTAGTTTCTCTAGAAGTTTACAGGTGCAATATTTTTTATGAATCAGAGATTAGAACAATACGATTTAGTATTAAAAGGAGGGCACGTAATTGATCCTGGTCAGTGTATTAACGGCATTTATGATGTTGCTATACGTGACGGTAAAATAAAGGAAATTAGTGCTAAATTACCTGACCATCAAGCACACGAAACTATCTCAGTTGAAAATAAGATATTATGCCCTGGTCTGATCGACTTGCACACTCATGTTTATGAATGGGTAGTTAGTGATAGTCTTTGTGCAGATGATGTTGGCGTAAATGCAGGTGTTACTACTGTCGTTGATCAGGGTGATTGTGGCTCTGCAACTTTTTTAGGATTTAAAGCCTACATTGTAGACAAAGTTCAGACAGATGTACGCTGTTTTCCTTGTATTAATATGACTGGGACTGTGACACCAGATAGTTCAAGGACTGCCTTATACGGTCCTGACATGGTTGATATTGAAGCTCTCGTTTCTCTTGCAACTGAATATCCTCATATAATACGTGGTTTAAAAGCACATAATGAATCAGGTGCTTTATCGAGATGGGGAACAGAAGTTTTGCAATTAGCACGGAAGGCAGCTGATCTAACCAACCTCCCTTTGTATATACATATAGGAGAGTTATTTGATGTAAATGAAGCAAATCGTCCTAAGCCAGAACAAGTAATAGATAAGGTTATACCCTTTTTAAAGACTGGTGATCTCTTAACGCATTGCTATAGTTATCGTCCGGATGGTCTATTAGGAAAGCGTCAGAACGTACCAGAGTCTCTCTTAGAAGCTGTTAAAAATGGAGTGTTACTAGATTTAGGACATGGCGTTCATTTCAGCTTCGATATTGCTCGCCGGATGCTAGAGCAAAATCTACGTCCTTATACTATTAGCAGTGATGTTCATGGGAATTTCATGATTCCGCACAGTGATAATACTCTTGATTACAGTCTTTGCGGGATTATGTCCAAACTGTTTGGCTTAGGATTTACTTTAGAAGAAGTTATTGCAGGTGTGACAATTCATCCGGCTCGTGTCTTGAAATCTGAGACAGAAATTGGCACATTACAAGTTGGCTCGCGTGCTGATATCACAGTTATTGATTTAGTAGAGGGCAATTGGTTATTTCACGACTCAATAGGTGAGCAATTAGTAACCAAGCAAAAAATCGTTCCAATCTTAGTAGTTCGTGCGGGGCGAGTAATCCATCCTCATGGTCGTTTACTACGAGATTTACAGCCTATCAAAAATTTAAAACAGCTTGCGAAAACAATTGATAGTGTAACTGATTCGAAAGCTACGAAATCACCCATCAAATAAATTGATTAACCATATGGAGCTATCAGTAACCGAGTATAAGTTAGAGAAAGTGGCGTAAGTCCTGCTTCTCTTATGTTGTAATCATCTTGAAGTTTCATTGATTTCTTAAACTTTCATCAAAATGAGTAGAAATTCGAGGCACAAATGATAGTCAATAAATTGGAAGAAATTTTTAATACTGAGAGAGATGTTGAGTGGGGAAATGGCAGAAGTCGTCGCCTTCTTATCAAAAAAGATGGCATGGGTTACTCGCTCACAGACACCATCGTTAATGCAGGCACAGAGTCACTATTGGAATACAAAAATCATATGGAAGCCTGCTATTGCATTGAAGGTGAAGGTGAAGTGGAGGTAGATGGTATTGTCTATCCAATTTTTCCTGGCACTGTATATGCTCTTGATAAACATGATAAACACTACTTACGAGCTAAAACTTTCTTACGCCTTATATGCGTATTTACCCCTGCTTTGCAAGGTAATGAATCGCACAATCTTCAAAAAAATGGAGCTTCCAGTTACTAATAAGCTACTGATTTTCTAATTTTTGAATGACACTTGCCAGAAATCTTATTTCCTTGAGCAAAACAAAATAAGTCCTATATCAACTAATACCTTTACCAAAATAAAAAGCTACAAAAATTTTGGTAAAACTGGCAAAATTAATCCTATATAGGTATTTCGCTTAAAAAGTAGTTTGTTATTTCAAACTCTTACACTGCGGTTAATAGGTTAAAAATTCTTTGTGCGAAACCTTGAAGGAATTTTTAGGACTTATCGTTTTTGCCAAGCCTTAAATAAATGGGAGTTCATGGTTAACTGGATTTGTTTTATGCTAATCCAATCTTTTTGCAAAGATACTGCTTTGCTAACTGGGGGAATGTGGCTGAGAAAATCGAACTTCTCACAAATAAAGAATATATCGCAATTATTTCTCTGTAACGCAAAGTACTTTGTTATGGCTCCAATCTTTTTTCAATCGAATGTACGAACGGAAATTAAAGAATTTCTACGAATTGCAGTTCCTCTAGTAAGTGCTCAAATTGCCCAATCTGCTACAGGGTTTGTAGACACGACTATGATGGGCAGATTAGGGTCAGAACCTCTAGCAGCAGGAGGATTAGCGTCAATTACCTTTTTCACACTTTTGAATGTGGCATCTGGGGTTGTCATGGGAGTCAGTCCTCTTGTTGCTGAAGCTTATGGAGCAGGGTACAAAACACGCATTGAGCAAGTTACACATCAAGGATTATGGTTGACACTGGTATTGGCAGTCCCAATAATGTTTTTGATTGCACACATGGGTACTTTCATGCATCAGCTTGGACAAGATCCGACCACTGTTACTCTGGCAAAGAACTATCTGGATATTATCGTTTGGGGGTTTTTTCCGGCCTTAGCATTCGCCACACTCAGGAGCGTTGTGTCTGGTCTATCACAAGCTCGTCCGGTAATGGTGATTGTAATTGGGGGAACGCTCTTCAATGTGGTAGGCAATTACGTCTTGGGATTTGGTAAATTAGGATTTCCCACGATGGGACTGATAGGTCTGGCATTGGCAAGCGTCTTTAGTATCTGGGGGATGTTTATAGCTCTAGTCGTCTACATACTCAGACACAAGCAACTGAAGACTTACAGGTTCTTCCAGGATTTAAATCGGTTGAAACCAAAAATTCTTCAAGAATTGGTGGTGATTGGTGTACCAATTGGGGTTTCTTCTGCATTAGAAATTGGATTATTTACTGTTGTCACCTACCTTATGGGCATATTAGGAACCGATGTACTAGCTGCACACCAGATTGTATTCCAGACGATGTTCGTAATTTTCATGGTACCCCTAGGAATGTCCTATGCCACAACTGCTAGAGTAGGGCAGTGGACTGGGCAGCAAGACTTTGAAGGTGTGCGACGGGCAGGATATATCAGTATCGTCATCGCAGCAGGGTTTATGACACTTATGGGATTCGTGCTACTCACATTTAGTCAGCAAGTGATTGGTCTTTACATAGATATTCACAACCCAGAGAATGCCAATATACTGGCACTGGCAACATCTATGCTCAGCATTGCGGCTTTGGCACATCCTGTAGATGGCGTGCAAAAGGTTACAATGGGCGCACTTCACGGACTCCAGGATACGCGCGTACCAATGATGCTGAGCTTCCCAGCATTCTGGGGTATTGGATTGACAAGTGGCTATTTTCTGGGATTTCACTTTGGGTTAGGTAGTACTGGCTTGTGGATAGGACAATCCATTGGTGTGGCAATCTCGGCAGGATTGTTCATTTGGCGCTTTCGTAAACTGGTCTCACCAAAGGATCGAATTCAACCTAACCAAACAGTTCCATCCGATAATCTAGGGCAAAAATAATGAGCTAGGACAGCGAATCGTTGCAATGTCCTCTAATCAAGTAATAGCTAATCCGTCCAAATTAATTTACAAAGGCTAGCTTATTACAAATTTACTCATCATATTGATAATTTCTGTAGCCCTTATGGATAGTATTTTCTCAAATGCTACCCCAATAAAAATCAATATAATTTAATTACTCAGTAGCAGAATAAACCCTTTATTTAGAAACAAAAACCTGTACAAATTAGGTAGCCATATTTCTCATTTTGTTACGTTGCTTGTGTTTCTACAAATTCTCTAACTAGCGCTTGTTGACATCAGCTAAATATAAAAAATAGGAAAACTGAATATAAAAAAAGGAATATTTCTTTCTGTCTACATTAAAGGCACTTATATAATGACTCCTACTGAATTATTAATTTTAACTTTTGCTGGACTGATGGCAGGCATTCTTGCAGGTATTTTAGGTATTGGTGGTGGCACAGTTCTGGTACCATTTCTGGTTGCATTAGGTTACTCACCTGTCCATTCAGTTGCTACTAGCAGTTTTTCCATTTTGATCACAGCGGTTTCTGGCAGTGTACAAAACTGGCGAATGGGTATGTTCAGTTTTAAACGGGTAATAGGGATTGGTTTTCCCTCTGTAGTCAGCGCGCAGATAGGAGCCTATTTAGCTAGTCGCATTTACTCTTATTACCTGCTAGGAGGATTTGGGTTATTACTGCTTTTGAATATCTACTTAATCCAATTCCGCAAACATCTGATTGCCAGAAAGAAAGAATATCTCATCCTTACTGAAAGTGTCCCAGAATTAGGGATATCTGATTTAAAAAATAAAAATTTAAACACAACAGCTAATTTGACAACAAAATTTCCGTTAAAAAATCTCTTCTTCAATTTAACAGTTTCCAGAATTGCTATTGGCAGTATAGCAGGTGTATTAGCTGGTTTGTTTGGTGTTGGTGGCGGTGTGATTATGGTACCAATGCAAATTCTCCTACTAGGAGAAACTATCAAAACAGCTATTCAAACAAGCTTAGGTGTCATTGTTATTACATCCGTATCAGCTTGTGTAGGACATGCATTGCGTAATAATGTACTGTGGATTACAGGATTTGCTTTGGGATTTGGAGGTATTATCGGAGCGCAAGTGAGTACGCGTTTTTTACCCAGATTACCTGATGAAATTTTAAGTTTAGCTTTCCGCACATTGCTTGCAATTCTATCAGTTTATGTTTTCTGGCTAGCGTGGCAAAGTTATATTACATAGTAGACCAAGAACTTTTATGTTCGCTAAATAATTGTAGTCTACAATACTATTTTGCGGGATATGCACAAAAACTAATTGCCAAAGATAAATACTTAAACCAATTAAATTTGGTATTACTTGGCAGTAAGAAACCTTTTTACTTCTTGAGCAAATTCTTCTGGAGCATCTTGGGGAATCCAATGTGAGGCATTTTCGATTTGTACCAATTTGGAATTGGGAATCTCTTGAGCTAACCGTCTACCATCTTCAATGCGCTGCCAGGGGTCATTCACACCCCAGAGCAACAAAGTTGATGCAGTAATCGTTTGATGACGATCCACCAGTGCCATTGTGTGATTCGTGTTCAATGCCGATGCATTGCGGATTAAGCTGATCTTGCCTTCATCATTGGCGTAGGGAGCAACAATGCCTACTTTGAAGAGTGGTGTCAGCCGCTCTGGGCGAGAAAAGCCATCTGCCAATCCGCTAGTTAAATACTCCACAATTTCCCGGTTAGATTTATGTTTCCATTGCGGATGTCCTAGCATTAACATGTTATCAATAGGCCAGGAGTCATAGACTACAATATTGGAAAGTATTAAGCGATCAATTCGTTCGGGAGCTTCAATGCCGAGAATTAGACTGACTCCACCTCCTGTATCATGACCCACCATATTGATGCGATCAAGATTAAGAGCATCCAGAAAACGCAGAATCATTTTGGCTTGAGTTACGAGGGAGCGATCAAAGCAATCTCGCCGATCTGACCAACCATGTCCTAAAAAATCAGGGGCTATGATGCGATAGTCTTTGGTTAGCAACGGAATGACATCGTTATACAAATAAGACCAAGTAGGAATACCGTGTAGCAAAACTATGGGTTCACCTTCACCAATATCGGTGTAGGCAACCCGCACGGGAAACGGAAAGACTCCTTCTAACTCAATTATCTTCTGGCGTGCTCGAAATGCTTCGTGATCTAACGTCGAGTTTGAAACCATTACAAGTCTCCATTGATTAATTTAAACTAGCTTTTGACACAATTCAGAAGTCAATGTATGGAGTATCCAGTTACTATTTCTATCTCGATATGGTTTACTCGATCTATATAGGAATGGCACTAAGTTAACGGTAAATCCATTATCTATAGGGCTTGTGTAGGGTGTACTGACGTTCGCGCTAGCGTTGCGTAGCAAAGGCAATTATTTATGTTCGTACTCGATATTTGGTTTTCTTAATTTTCCCCTACACCCTACTTACATAAGCTTTTCTTAGTAACATTCGTCTATTAAGTATGTATCACGTATTTCTTGTGAGCTAGAAGGATTTGTCTATACATCATCTGTAACAACAGTTCATTGCGAGGATTTGTTTTATGTTCATATTTTCATAAAAGAACATTGGATGCCAATTTGCCAACATTATTCATACCGTTCTCTCATTCCCGTATTCCGACTCCAGAAGCTTCAACAATTTCACTTCCACAAAACCTGTACAACTTCTTCACTGTCTCGTTGTGTCGATACCTCCATTGAAACTGCAACCCGAAAATATGAAATGCCAAAATGCCAAAATAGTTTAGGGGTTATCTTTTCCCAATATATTCTTAATTTCATTTGAGTTCTTTTACAGGCGACTAGATACCTTGATTTCAACACCCCTAAAAAACCCAGTATTTCTCTAACAGGTGCTTTCTGTTGCTCCATCTCCTGAACACGATTCAGTACCCGCTTGGGAATGTACTTTGATGATTTGACCAAGCGATTTCGCCCTTGCTACAAATAATATCCTTACCTCAGTCGCTAGTTTCTGACTTGAATGGCACTAAGAAAAGCGCAAATGTATTATTTACAAGGGTTTCATCACTTGGGAAAAACGTAGGCTAATGAAGCAGCGATCGCAAACTGAGAGTTGCAGATTATTCTGATTCCCGACCTTAAAACTATTAGTTTTCTAAACCCCCTACCAGGCAAATATTTCAGCTTTTCTTAGTGCCATTCGTTTCCGACTCCAACACACCTAACACTTTCTCTTCCAACCCCGTCAAATAAGCCCGATTCAGCTTCCCCAGCGACTCCAAAAACCTCTGCACCGATTCTTCTAGCCCACTAAAATACTAGAGCGGCAAAACTAACTTGAGAGGTGAAACGAAAGGCTTAATTGCGTTTGCGCGAAAGAAAATCAAAAACGATTTTTCTAGGTTTCCAAAATATCTCTAGCAAGTTTTACCACACTAGGTAACTACTGTACCCCTGGAGGCGTACACCAATTGCCACTCCCCAAGTAACGAAGGAAGATGCTGGGGACTAAGTGGGTGTTCTGTTGGATTTATACTCTCCAACTGCCGCACAATTTCATCTATTGATTCTTCTGTTGATGGAAATAGGGCTTGCTGCAAGCCTAATACTTCTACTCGTTGCAGTAGTTCGGTTTTTAAGGAAAGTCTTGTTGCGTCATCCTTGATCATGTGTCAATTTAAGTATTCAGGTTTTCAGGTGGTTGAATATTCAGGTTTTTAACTTTTTAAGTACGCAAAAACTCAACTACGCAATTTTAGCCACTCGTCTAGAAGTTCTTGAATTAACTCGCTAAACTCCTGCTTTTGACCGTTTTGACTTTCTTTAAGTAGTTCAATTTTGACTGCTGTGTGTGTGTCCTTGCGGATGTAAGCAGTCACCTGTTCGTAATTGGAGTCAGAGCGTTTGCCTTTGGGTCGTCCCCGTTTTGGTTCAGTTTGAGGTTCAGTAACTGTTTTGGGCTGTAACTGTTGGGACTGTCGCGCCTCTGGCTTTTGAGTTTCTAGCTCCGGGCTTGGTTGTTCTGGCTCTGGTTCACCGCCCTTGACTGCATCCAAAAGACCTTTAAACTTACTCACTTCATCACCTCTTGACCGATACCTTGGTAATCCCGCCATGCCATCTTGGCCCGTTGATCTGCAACTTTATTAACTGGTACGCCAGTTAACGCCGCTTTTTGAAAAGCAACTGCGTCGCGGATACTCCCCTTAAATACAGGTAATCCAGCCTCAGTCAACATCTCTCTCGCTTCCTCTCCATCTCGTCTTGGTTTAGGTGGAACGCGGGTAATAAGAACGCGAAATTGGTCAGCGCCTAGTAATTTAAGAACATTGACAGTTTGCATGAGGGCATCAAGTGACAAGGCATCAGGGGTTGTGGGAAGAATTAGCAAATCACACCCGGATGCTAGTGCTTCTAAATCTTCCTGCTCCGGTCGTGCTTGGGTATCGATGACAATGTGCTGGTAACTTTTGGCAAATTTGGCAGCTTGTCTTTCATCAATCACCTTAAAAGGTAAATTACCTCGCTTTGACCAACCACTAGCAGAGCGGTTTGGGTCACCGTCAATCAGAAGTGCTTCTCCTTTAGTTTGTAAATAAGTAGCTAGGTGTACTGCTGTTGTTGTTTTGCCCACGCCTCCTTTAAATGAGGCAACTGTAATAATCATGGTGACATCTCAATTTGTAAGTATTTAAAATTCTGATTGTTTGAAACTTTAAATATTTGAGTACGCAAAAACCTGAAAGTTTGATGCTACCACTATACCAGTTATAGCAATGCTTTCAAGTATTTAGCTTTTTAAATATTTGAGTACGCAAAAGCTTGAAAGTCGGATCAGTGAATGGAGGTGTCTGTTGTAGACAGAAATCGACTGACATAGACTTTAATCAATGCCTGTCTCTAATTATCAAGGCTTTACTTATAAGTTTTAGGCACAAGTAAGCAAAAAGTAAGCAATGAAATTTTCGCGCATTACTCTAAATCCTTATTTATCAATGCTTGTAGAAGCCAATGCGGTGTACCCTTCTTGCACAGTCGCAAGCAACTGAGTTGCGATCGCCGCCTTTACGTCGCCAGGAAGTTGCGAAGAGTAGGCTAATGAAAACCTTGTGGTGAGACATTTATCCTTTTAATGTCGCAAGCGTTTCTTATTTTTTTATTTCTGCTTGTTGGAAAAATGTAAGAATATACACCATTTTATCTAAAAAATACTTAATGAGTATGTCTTTAGGGATAAGACTTTAGTTAGAGATAGTGATTTAATTAGTTAATTTTGTTTATTTAGTAACAATTAAGAATGCCCACTAAGCAGCTAGTTAACGCCTAGCTATTAGTAGGACTTTCTCCGTAATTGATTAGGCAACTAGGAAGACCAATCTATCGTGCCAGATATTTATTTTGCTCCGCATCCCAAAGAGGATAGAAAAGACTTTAATCTTTTTAAGGGATTGACAATTATTGTCGTAGATGATAAAGAAGACATCCTAGTCTTAATTACCTATATTCTTAAAAGTTATGGAATTGAAGTATTAACAGCATCCTCAGCTTCGGCAGCATTTGAGATTATTCAACAATCAAGAGTGGATCTTTTAATTAGCGATATTGCTATGCCAGGAGAAGATGGGTATTCGCTAATACAAAAACTCCGTTCACTTACACCATCGCCAATTAGAGAAATTCCAGCGATTGCTTTTACTGGCTGTGCTGAAGAGCAGGCGCATGAAAAAGCTCTTGCTTTTGGTTTTCAAACTTGTATAAACAAACCCTCTTCAGAGGAGGAGTTAATCACAGAAATAGCCAAACTGCTCAAAAGTTTCCATAGAAGCAGTTCCTTATTATTTAGCGACTACTCTTTGTTAGAGAAGGAAAAAGTAGCGTAACTAGAACCTAAAAAAGAATTACACCAATTTAGGATTTCGTTGAATGGGCAATTGAAAGTGCTTTTACCTCTGCCTATCTTGGGTATCTCGGTGGCAACCCTTGCTCTTGCTACGCCTTTTGACAATTGGACAGACTGAACATTTATTTCTTGACATTGGTAATGGCGTTATCCTCAAACATCATTACCAAGGCAATCAGCTTTTTTACCGAGAAGATTGGAGATTGGAGATTTAAGATTGCAGATCGAAAAATCAAGCCCCTTAATTTATTAATGGGGATAATCTACAATCTACCTTCTAAAATCATCAATAAATCTAAAATCTATCAATCCCAAGCCCCTAAGTTTAGTTATGGGGTCAATCTCCAATCTGCAATCTGCAACC
Source organism: Nostocales cyanobacterium LEGE 11386 (assembly GCA_015207155.1). GTDB lineage: Bacteria > Cyanobacteriota > Cyanobacteriia > Cyanobacteriales > Nostocaceae > LEGE-11386. Next base: position 21,685 of record JADEXK010000062.1, read on the forward strand.
TACAATCAATTGACATTCCTCAAAACACTGTATCATACACTACTCTTTTTTAGCGTTCGCTTTGATCTAAACTGAGAGAACCAGATCCATAAGTAAGGACTAGGAGCAGTCCACCGATAATCGACAAGTTTTTGAAAAAATTATTGAATTGACTAGGATCAGCAACAGGATTATGAAAAACAATGGTAGCGGGAATCATAAAAATGATGAGTAGAATCGCGCCAATTTCCGCTTTGTAGCCGAGAATAATGGACAATCCACCTAAAATCTGAAATGCAATTGTAAAAACTAGTAGCACTCCTACTATTGGTAGTCCAGCTTTAGCCATAGACTCACTTGTCTGAGCGAAATTAAACACTTTGTTCAAGCCAGTGTAAATAAAAATCACGGCTAAAAATGAACGAGCAACCAAAGGAATGTATTTTTTCAACATGATAGATATTTTCAGATTCAGTTAGTGAGATGGGGTTACGGGTATAAAATGCCAAGATATTTAAAAGTACCCAGACTATTTTGGAGTGCAGCGATCACTGCTGAAATGGAGTATCGCATAAATTTCCTCATTGCTACACTCAGTAGTTTAGGTAATTTAGCTGGCAGTTTATGTAGAGTCTGCCAGCCTTGCAAAGTGTGAGGAGCGAGTTTTAGCTCTTGGGATCTGCTCCAACCACGCGAAAACTCGACTGAGATTGATTGCGGCAGCCGTTAGGATATGCTGTAGATGAGTTTTAGCTAACCCAATATAACGGCAATCGCGCAATTCAAAAGCTCGAATTCCTTGAGAGATAGTACCTTCAATGCCTGAACGCAACTGATACTGTTTTTGAAATTCCTCAGTTTTTTGTCGAACTCTTGCTTTTTGAAGAGCTTCATAATCGGATTGCGCCTGTATAGTTAGCCCGCGAGGGTTTGTTTTTGCACGAGTACATTGATTCCGAACCGGACAAGCTAGACAATCAAGCTGGCGAAACTCAACGTAAATTACAGGTTTACCGTAAACACTTTTATTCTTTTTCCAAAGGTAACTACGCTTACCTTGAGGACAATAGACCGCTTTCTGCTGCCAATCTATTTTAAAGTGAGATAAATCAAATCCCAGTCCGGCCTTTGCTTGCCACCCAACATTGAGAGCTACTGGCCCCAACAGGTCAATGTTATAGTCTTGCTCTGAGGTAGAAAGTAATTGTGCTGATGTGTATGCTTGGTCAACCAAGTGCTGTTGAGGCAGGAGGTTTTTTTCTGACAGAGCTTGGTGAATTGAGGGAACAACTGTTACGTCACCAGTTGTGGCAGCAGTAGTTTCTACATGAGTGATCATGTGAGGTAAGTCTTCATCACAACTTTCTGTCAAATGCACTTTGTACCCTGTCCAGTTAGTAGTGCGTTTGGTGCTGTTACGGGCATCTAAATCATAGGGTGAGCGAATTCGCACAGCAGAAGGTGGACCATCTTTGTCACTGCGTAACTGAAGAGTGTCTGTTGGTGCATAGTATTGCTGTAACCAAACTTGACGCAAAACTTCTACGGCTGGTAGTTGTCGCAGTTCAATGGGCGAAGTTTGGGAATAGATGTTATCGAGTAAATGAAAACCATCCGCACCTATGATCTCAGCTAACGCTTCCCTGTCGGCAGGCGTTCTAGGAAGTCGAGAATCTTCAAGACGTTTGCTGTAGCGGTCATACCACTCAACCGGAGCTAGTGACTTCAGCCAAATGGGTGCAACTTCAGCGACAGCATTCAAGGCATACCGCAGGGTTTCCCCCAAATGTTCCAGTCTTGTTAGTTCCCTGACTACAGCTAATATATGGGTTGAGTCAGTGCGCTGTTTTCCCCTTGCTGACAGTAGTTTGAGTTGCTGAAATTTCGACAGCATCAAGTCTAGTATTTGCCGCTCAACTCCACCTGTAATTAATCGGTCGCGGAATTCGCTCAAAACACGGCGTTGTTGCGTGAATAGGCAAAATGGTAAATTTTACTGATCGCCGATGTTTTCTAGCCGCCTATCCCAACGATGAAGACGAAAGCCCAGTACAAAGTTAAAAATTGGAATGCTTATGATGCAGCCCTCAAACAACGAGGCAGTATAACTTTCTGGCTGGACGAAGAAGTAATCGAGCAGTGGCGCAACCAGCAAAAAACGGGCAAAAAAGGAGCATCGAATTATTACTCAGATACGGCGATCGCGACAATGGGAACAATTCAATCAGTGTTTTATTTACCTGGGCGGCAAGCAGAAGGATTTTTAGAATCACTGTTTATGCTGATGGGGATTGAGCTAGAAGTCCCGGAGCACTCTACCTTATCTCGTCGTTTAAGCAAGTTGTCAGTAGAACTGCCAGTTCTACCAAAGGATAAAGCTGTTCATGTTGTGGTGGATTCAACTGGCGTAAAAGTTTATGGTGAGGGTGAGTGGAAAGTTCGCACACATGGGGTTGGTAAAAGGCGGACATGGCGCAAGTTACATCTAGGAGTTGATGAAGAGAGTGGCGAAATTCTGGGTGCGGTGGTGACTACTAATGATGTGGCTGATTGCGAAGTGTTACCAGAAATATTGGAGCAGATTGATCAGTCCATAGAGCAAGTGTCCGGTGATGGTGGCTATGACACAAAAGGTTGTTATGACACCATTTCACAACGCGGGGCAAAAGCGATAATTCCACCGCGCAGCAACGCTAAAATTCAACAGCACTCAAACACTCAAGCACCGCCATATCCCAGGGATGAGAATCTGCGTCGAATACATCAAGTTGGACGTAAGCAATGGAAACTTGATAGCGGGTATCATCGCCGTTCTTTGTCTGAGACTGCTATGTTTCGGCTCAAGATTATCTTTGGTGGCAAGTTAAGACGACGCTTTTTTGACAATCAAGCTGTCGAGTTATTTTTACAATGTGCCGCCCTTAATCGCATGATCCAGTTAGGCAAGCCAGACTCTTATAAAGTCGAAGGCTAATTCCTATCCTTACTTCGGATTGGTCTGTCTTTTTTTCCTTTCATGCAACAAAGCCTATTAGATTAGGTTATTATCGATTGATCAAAGCACTGAAGCCATTGGGTTTATACTCAGCACTTTGCTATAACAGCGAACCGAGCTTGACTTCTGTCTGTCCGAGATGTATGATTCCAATCACATAGAAGGGGAGTAGCTACTGGCAACAAATCAGAATTGAAATGCCAGTGCATCTGAATCAACATACTGGCAATAAGCCTGGTTCAGTTGACAAGTAATTAACATTTGGAAGCGAGACCTTCACTGACTTCACACCAAAAACGTGTGTGAGTTTCAGTGAGGTATTGTTTGTCTCCTTGAAGCTCCACACAGGAAAAATCTTTCAGGAGCTTTGAGACAGTGCTAACAGCATTTACCGCAGGTTTATTACTAATTACAGTTTCAGAACTAGGCGATAAAACATTTTTTATCGCTGTAATATTGGCAATGCGTCATTCGCGACGGCTAGTATTCACTGGTGTAACACTGGCTTTAGCAGCGATGACAATCCTTTCGGTAATATTTGGGCAAGTAGTATCTTTATTGCCAAAAGTCTATATTCATTACGCTGCAATAGCTTTATTTATTATTTTTGGTTTTAAGCTGCTGTATGAGGCCAGTCGGATGCCTTCCTCTAGTTGTGATACAGAAGTTGTCGATGAGGCAAAAGAAGCAGTAGAAAAAGCTGATGCACAGCTACCAAAGCAAAAAACTTCCTTAGCAATTTTAATAGAGGCCTTCGCACTCACATTTTTAGCAGAGTGGGGCGATCGCACACAAATTGCCACAATTGCCCTAGCAGCAAGATATAACGCCATTGGTGTAGGTGTCGGTGCTGTGTTAGGACACGCCATTTGTACAGCGATCGCCGTGATTGGTGGCAGAATCATTGCTGGACGCATTTCTGAGCGTCAACTCACCCTCGCTGGTGGATGTTTGTTTTTGATTTTTGGTATTCTTGCTGCCGTAGAAGGAGCTTAAAGGAGTGAGGGAGTGAGGGAGTGAGGGAGTGAGGGAGTATTTTTGTTCTTGTCCCCCTGTCCCCTTATCCCCCTACTCCTGGGGTGTACTATCGGGTGAAGCCGCAGGACTGGGAGTCGGTGAGGCCGCCGCTTTGTTAATTTCGTCTTTGTACTGAGCAGGTGCTAAAGCCAAGGCGCTATCAAACAAAGGTTTTGCTTCTGTGACTTTACCCTGTTCTTTGAGCAGCATTGCTTTGGCTAAAACTGGGCGAAAATCCTTCGGGTCTTTCTGGATGGCTTGGTCGTATACAGAGGTCGCTTGCGGATAGCGTTTTTGAGAAGCGTGAACAGTACCTAATAGCACTTGTACAGCCACCGTATCCACACTTCCAGGCTGAATTGTATTGATCTGGGCTGCATTAGAGAGGGTTTCTTGCAGCAAACCAATAGCTGCTTCTGGACGTTGTTGATTTAACAACAAAGCTACCATTCCCTGCAAAGCCTTCAAGTCACCGGGTTTCGTATCTAAAATCGAGCGATAAGCTTGAGCAGCTCCTTCATTATCACCAATTTGCTGCTTTGCTTGAGCTAGTAAAACTCCATATTCTGACTGTTCTGGATTGAGTTTAGCTAGCTTTTCTAAAGGTTCAATTACCCCGTTAATATTACCTTGTTTTAAACTTAGGAGTTGTAACCGCGCCTGTAATAAACCTTTGAGCGCAGTTTGATTTTCTGGTTCCCGTTGCAAAACCAGTTCATAACCCCGTACTTCATCTTCCAGCTTTGATTTTTGGTCAGAGGAAGGTACGCCGCTCCTGGTGCTAGCAGCTTCCTGGTTTGAGGGTGACGTATTATTTAAGGCCCCAATAATAGGAATCACCGAAACGCCTACAAAAGCAAGAACTGCCAGCGCTAAAATGATCCTAACTATCCAACGATTGCGCGGTTGAGACACAGTTTTGTCTTACTCCAGAATTCTAACGACATGATAATTTACATCTATCGGAAAGCTAAAAATTTCCAAAACTTTGCGGAATACCGCCAATTGCCTGTGAATTTTATAACAAATAACTATTCACACTGCTAAAGTAAGTGATGACTTTAGGAGGAGCCGTCAGAATTGTACTTATGATATGCTTCCGAAACTAGTGTAAAGGCGCTAGATTACATTAGCGTATAAATGCAAATTTAGCGTCTTTACCATTGTATTGAGCGCTCTGGTGTAGGTTTGTAGAAAGCAAATATACTTTCATCAACCACACAAACGCTCTTTCGAGCTGCCTTCGTAAAATCCCACAATGGGATGTGTCTCCGCCGCAAGGAGTTTTTATGAATTCCGACCTGATGCCTTCGCCTGAATCGTCCAACTCTCCTGCCGACCATCAGCCTCAAGCCAATAAAGAGGCATCCGCTAATGTTCATACAGTAGCAGCCCAGTCCTCTAAAATTGAAAATTCGTCCGTTAACCCTAGCGAGACTGGCTCAAACGGGAATTTAGCTAATCGGCAACAACCGATTCCGCCTCCCAGTGAACCAATGCAGTATCGAGCAATCGGCTTAGTCCGTGGTCGCTACTGTGCTAGCAGCGAACAATTTACTCAAGGTACGCTGCTCACCGCAGATGGTGTAGAACTCAACGCCGTCCTCCTCGGCCGGATTATGAGCTTAGTCAAGAATCACCTAGATTTAGAAAAAGATCATTTGTGGGTAGTTTATCCACGCACACGCCAAGAAAACGACACCTTGCACATCCAAATTGTTGGAGTTTGGGAGCCAGAAAATCTGGCTAAACAGCCAACAGATGAGGATGAGCAAGATTCGGGATCACAAGAGTTGCAGACAACCGATGATGACGTACCCGAAAACCAAGAAGAATCAACAAATGAACTGATATCTTCCTCCGAACTGCCTGATGGTAGTTTTTCCGTGCGTGGCGAGGTAGTTTATCAGTCTTTTGACGCTAAAAGTTTAGTTGTCAAGATTAAGCAGGCTCCGCGCAAACCAACTGATAAACCCAAATACTTTAAGTTGAAACTGCGCGGTGTCCTCACCACCAAAGCCGTCGGCAAGTTCTGGGACTTTAAAGCCAAACGAGAAGCTGACGTATTGGTAGTAGAAAATGCCGAAGCGATCGCTGATTTGCCCAAAAAACGCAGACCACCGTTCAAAGGTGGCCCTCGTAGTGGTGGTGGCGCTGGGAGGAAACCCTTTCCCCCCAGACGCAGTGGGGAAACACCAAAACCAATCAAGAAAACAGCCGGCGATTCCTCGGTGGTATCAAAACCCATACCAAAAACGCCTGCGCCTAAGCCGATTAAACGGCCAAAGCCAACCCAGGAGTAGTGCTGAGTGCTGAGTGCTGAGTGCTGAGTAGAAGAAAAACTCAGGACTCTACACTCAGAGCTTAAAAATCCGTCCAGCGATCTTGGGGTAAAAACGATCGCTCCAGCGAAATTGGCGCAACTGGTTCTGTCAGGGTAAAAGTGCCTGCTTCAATCCATTGTTTTAACTCTATGGCGATTTGCCGAGAAAAAAACAAACTGGCTAAAGGAGCAGTTCTCACGGTTTTCCCCTCAATGGTGACACGCCCAGACTTGAGTTGGGCGTAGCTCACCAAACCAAAGGTAGGTCGAACGCGTCGAGGAATAGAAAAGTCCACTATTGGCGCTACTAAATCTTTGTCTTGGACTCCACAGCATTTAACTACTTCTTCGTTTAATACCGGGAGTGGGACTCCCACGCCCAACATCAACGAAGGGCCATAACTTTTAAAGTAACAACCCCGCACCCAACGCGCATCCATTTGTTTGGCATCACCGATTAAGGCTAAAGTGGCAGCCGGCCCAATGGGTGTACGATTGGGCAACCGCTTTTGTAAGGGGAAGTGCTGAGTGCCTTCCCAAGCGACATAGCCAATACCGCCACCTAAAAAAATCCGCGTGCCAATGCCAACGAGTTGTAAATCGGGGTCGTTAAGTAAAGGGGAAATCGCACCAGGGTTAGAGTAAACGGCATTTCCCAAACTAGGTTGTAAAGGGCCAAGATAAGTAAAAAGCGGGCGATCGCCTCCGTTCACACCTACGATAAAATTTTGATAAAGATTGCGCGGATTGAATAAATAAAACTGATTAATTGTGTCACGGGTGATAGTAGTTTCAAAAGTCGCCCGTGGGTAACAATCTGTTACTTGTCCTTGCGCTCTGACGTGTACAGGTTTACCTGCGATTAAATCTTCTATGACATGACCGCCGCCACGTTCCCGAATCTCTTCCCCATCTATGACATCTACAGGACAACTGGCACCCAAATATAAATCTACTGCCCCAAATCCAGAGTATGTTGGCACGCCATCAATCCAGCAGCGCCGAATTTTGATTGGTGGGTCAGTGTGTCCTAGGTTAATGATGGCACCACTTGATTCCATCGGCTCAAATGTGCCAGTAGTAATCACATCAACTTGTTTGGCAACTTTGCTGACACCGAGTTCGGCAACTCGTGCCTTTAATTCTTCAATCGTCAACACTACAGCACGTTGACAACTGATTTTTTCATTAATTTCGGCAATTGTTCGCATTTTATAATTTTTTCATAAAAAACCGCCAAGACGCCAAGACACCAAGAAAAGAAAAGCTAGTAAGAAAGATTGTTCTACAATTTCAACGTAGTAGGATTATTCAAGATGCATAAAGAGGCTAGGGGCTAGAGGCTAGAGGCTAGAGGCTAGATACTAGTATTCTCACTCAGCAACGCCAGATGCTCCACTACAGCGCTGCGCGCATCCTGCGGCGGCGAAGACCCCTACGTACCCGTCACTGGCTCCACCCTACGGGAAGCCGCAAAAGCGTCTACAGCACTCAGCACTATTTCAACAAGTAAACACACTCCATGCGTATTTCTCTAAATTGGCTGCGGGAACTGGTAGAAATTAAACTTAGTCCGGAAGAATTAGCCGAAACTCTGACAATGGCTGGTTTTGAAGTAGAAGATATTGAAGACCGCCGTACTTGGGCAAATGGTGTTGTTGTGGGGAAAGTGCTAGAGCGTCAACCCCACCCCAACGCTGATAAATTAAGTGTTTGCCAAGTGGATATCGGTGCATCTGAGACTTTGAATATTGTCTGTGGTGCTACCAATGTCCGGGCGGATATTTATGTACCGGTGGCAACTACGGGCACTTATTTACCAAATATTGATTTAAAAATTAAGCCTGCAAAGCTACGCGGTGTACCATCTCAAGGCATGATCTGTTCTTTAAAGGAACTGGGTTTGCCTACTGATGTAGACGGAATTCATATTTTTTCTCAGGAAAATTTGCCATTGGGTAGTGATGTACGTCCATTGTTGGGTTTAGATGACGTAATTTTAGATGTTACCGCAACTGCTAACCGTGCTGATGCTCTGAGTATGGTGGGGATAGCGCGGGAAGTTGCAGCTTTGACGGGTGGTAAGTTGAGTATTCCTGAATTAGGTGAAATCCCAATTCCCCAAGGTGCTGGAAATTTAGCTTTAAGCATTGCCAATCAGCAAGCTTGCCCAGCTTACATTGGTACGGTAATTTCACAGGTGAAAATTGCCCCGTCTCCTGATTGGTTGCAACAGCGTTTACGGGCGGCTGGGGTAAGACCTATCAATAATGTGGTGGATATTACTAACTACGTGTTATTAGAATGGGGACAGCCACTACACGCTTTTGATCAAGAACGTCTACAATCTGTTGCTGGTAGTGAAGATTTAACTATCGGTGTTCGCTTCGCCATTGCTGGGGAATCTTTTAAAACCCTGGATGGACAAACTCGTACTCTGACAACCCAAAATTTGTTAATCACTGCGAATGAAAAACCTGTGGTCCTAGCAGGAGTTATGGGGGGAGAAGAAACGGAAGTTCATGCAGGTACTCAAAGCTTAGTTTTAGAAGCAGCGTTATTTGATTCTGTGGCGATTCGTCGTTCTTCCCGGAGTGTGGGTTTAAGAAGCGAGTCTTCTGGGAGATACGAACGGGGAGTGAACCGGGCTGAGTTGGAAGTCGCCTGTAACCGCGCTTTATCACTCATTAGCGAACTTGCTAATGGGGTAATTGTCCAGCAGGAAATAGCTGATACTCGCCCAGATCCAGCTACTTGGAGTCGTTCTATCGCTCTGCGTTTAGACCGAGTGAATCAGGTGTTAGGGCCAGTCGATTTGGCAGAGGAAACAGGAGAAATTACAGAAGCAGATGTTGAGCGCATTTTAACTGCACTGGGATGTCGGGTAACTTCTTCAGGAGAGCGGACTTGGACGGTGACTGCGCCGCCTTATCGTTACCGCGATTTAGAACGGGAAATTGACTTGATTGAAGAACTAGCCCGTCTCTATGGCTATGACAATTTTTGTGATACTCTCCCAGAAAAGTCGGAAGCTGGTTATTTACCTTTAGATCAAGAACTAATCCGCAAGTTACGCGCCTTTCTGCGGGCAGAAGGATTAACAGAAGTCATCCATTATTCTTTGGTTAAACCAGGGGATGACAGACAAATCGTATTGAGCAATCCCTTATTTGTAGAATATTCGGCACTGCGAACCGATTTGATATCTGGGTTGATTGATGCCTTTCAATACAACTTAGAGCAAGGAAACGGCTCGCTGAACGCTTTCGACCTGGGGCGAATTTTCTGGCAAGAGGAAGACGGTTTGCAAGAAACAGATGCGATCGCAGGGATTATGGGAGGCGATTGCACTATTGGTAAATGGTCAAAAGGTAGTCGTGAACAGCCGATGACCTGGTTTGAAGCCAAAGGTATTTTAGAAAGTGTCTTCCATCAACTGGGGTTACAAGTAGAATATCAACCCGATCGCCGCGATGAGCGCTTACATCCAGGACGTAGCGCCTCTCTGTGGGTGGGAGGCAACAGACTGGGTATTTTTGGTCAACTTCATCCCCAACTGCGACAGGATAAGGGCTTACCAGATTCCGTCTACGTGTTCCAGCTAGATGTAAATGTACTTTTGGATGCTCTTGACCAAGATGAAATCCTCGTTCGCACATTTCATGCTTATTCCACCTACCCAGCAAGCGATCGCGACATTGCTTTTTTTGCACCTGTGAATGTCTCAGTTGCCGACATCGAAAAAGCCATCAATAAAGCTGGCAAAGGTCTGCTGGAATCTGTGGAATTGTTTGATGAATATCGCGGTGAAAATGTGCCCCAAGGACAACGCAGTTTGGCATTTCGCTTAATCTATCGAGCAAGCGATCGCACTCTCACTGATGCGGAAGTCGAACCAGTCCACAATAAAGTCCGTGAAGCCTTAGTGGAAAAATTTGGCGTTAACTTGAGAAGTTAATTATCAAGATTTTGGGGTTTTGGATTTAATCTAAAATCCCAAATTTCAAACTCAGAGTACAAAGTTTTGTGGTTAATTAAAACGTGAATTCGATGAACCTCACCCCAACCCCTCTCCGTGTCGGAGAGGGGCAAAAATCTCCCTGGTTTTAAACTAAAAATCAAGGTTTCAAAGCCTCTCCTCTGCAAGGGGAGAGGTTTGGAGAGGGGTTTTTTCCACTTGTAGAACTCACGTTAATTAAAACTAAACTACTGCTACGGGATAAATAGCCAACCCACCCCTAAATAAATCTCAATTATCAAGCTCATTTATTGTAAAAGCATTTTATGGGCTAAGTTTCTTCCTCAAGGAACTATTTTTTTAAAAAGAATATCTTTATTTAAAGTTATTTCTACTCCATCAGAAGCAAAAATCAATAAAGGCAGAATTGAAATAATAAACAATATGCTTGATATTTTTAAAGAAATGCTATTTTTTGTTTTAATTTTTTCACTTATAAACCCTCCTTCCAATAGTTCATCTATTGGTAAAACGTCTGAATAGTCTATTTCTTCATCAGACATCTCAAGCAATTTTTTATGTCTTTCTTGTATTGGCATTTCAACCGAAAACTTATTGTTTTTCATAAAGAAAACGCTCATTTTTGTTAGCTTTTCTTGCAGAAATTATTCTGATAAAGCCATCCCTTTCTGTATGAACAACTACTACAATAATAATTGAGTTAATTGAACCTAGATTAATTTTACCAATAGAAATTTCTCTTATTTCTCCATAATCCTTTCTATTGTCTAGGAAATTCCTCCTACTTTCATCATCGAAAACCTGTGATGCTTCATTAAAATCAATCCCATGTTTTTCTATATTAATTTTATTCTTATTTTCATCCCACTGAAAACGAGCCATTACGATAAATTAATTTATATTTTTTCATATAAAGTAAAATGTATCACATTTAACATACTCAATTTTCCTGAGATAATTTCTTGAAATTATCTATTTCCCCTGTTCCCCTTTTCCCTTTGGGTGAGGCCTCCGGCACGCTACACAGAAAGAATTACTCAGCCTTATTATCTGTTGGACAAGTTTTTGCATGTCTTGTCATTTCAACATACTTGACTCCCCAAGCTTCCAGAGACAGCAAAGTTGGCTTTAGCAACCTACCTAAATTTGTTAATGAGTATTCAACTTTTGGCGGAATCTCTGGATAAATCTTTCGACTAATGACACCATCATTTTCTAATTCCCGCAACTGCCTTGTCAAAATTCGGTGCGATAGCTCTGGAAATGCGCGTTTCAGTTCATTAAATCGCTTTGGTTCATCTAATAAATGGTAGAGAATAACGCCTTTCCATTTATCGGCAATGACTTCCAGAGCAGCCTCTATGTAGCAACCGTATGCCCCATCGTAAGACACATGTCTCATCTAGACTCCTTTGAGATTGCAGAATTGGTAACACATGTGTTACTAAGTCACAAAAATGTACGTTCTTACGAAATTCTAAGCAATTTTGCATAATCAGATTGCAGTTTCATTAACGAATATGTAAATGAAGATTTTTGTGACTGGAGCCTCTGGTTATATCGGCGGTTCGATTGCTACTGCCTTAGTGTCTGCTGGATATGAGGTAACGGGTTTATGCAGGTCAACAGACAAGGCGGAGTTGCTCAAGCAAAAAGGCATCAAACCCGTTCTGGGAATGTTGAGTGACGAAAAACTTCTTTTTCAAGTCGCTCGTTCAGCAGATGCTGTCGTTAATGCCGCAGATGCCGATAATCCGTTTGTTGTAGAGGTACTAATTCGTGCTCTCGGAGGTTCGGGCAAGAAACTAATTCATACCAGTGGATCGAGCATTGTTGGAGATCGTGCGGCTGGCGAATCTAGCGATCAGATTTTTCATGAGGATATTCCACGTCCGATTCGCTTTGAGAAGATTGGGCGAGTCGCAGTCGATACGCGAGTCATTCAAGGATTTGTTCAAGGAGTACATTCCGTAGTGATGTGCCCTTGTCTGATTTATGGACATGGTATAGGATTACATTCTCACAGCATTCAGATTCCTCGAATGATAGAGATCGCCAAGAAGCACCAAACGGCTCGATACATCGGTAGAGGAGAAAATATTTGGTCAACCATCCATATCGAAGATGTAGTGAGCGCCTATTTACTGGCTCTCGAAAAAGCTCCTGGCGGCTCATTTTTCTTCCTCGAAAATGGTGAGTCCAGTTTCAAAGAAATAGCTGAAACTATCCATCAACAACTGGGTTTTGAGGGAACTGTACAAAGTTGGACAGTGGAAGAAGCCGTTAAAGAATGGGGACAGGAAGGTGCTCACTTTGCTTTCGGCTCAAATAGTCGCATTCGTTCCAGTAAAGCCAGAAGTCTTTTAGGGTGGATACCTAATCATCCGTCGGTAATTGATTGGCTGAAGAAGACCAGCTTGTAAGATTGTACTGCCTGATTTGATCTTGAGCACCAACAAAAAATCTTTAGCTCAACTGTTGACTAAACCTCAATTCCAGGTGTCAACAGTAGTCGAAAGGCTGTCCCTAATCACCTAGATTAGAGATAATATTTTTATCATCAGCAATTCTCCAAAGCCATGACTCAAGCATTACCCAAAGTAGTTACCTTCGAGGAGTTTGTCAATTGGCTACCTGAAAATACCGGGGTACGTTACGAACTACATCATGGGAACATTATTGAAATGGCACAACCAGTAGGGGAACATGAAGAAATTAAAGGATTTTTGACGATCAAGCTTAGTGCTGCAATTGACCGATTAGACCTTCCCTACTTTATTCCTAACCAAGCTATAGTTAGACCTCATGGCAAAGATTGTGGTTATTTCCCAGATGTGTTACTGCTAAACCGTGCAAATTTGGTCAACGAAAAATTATGGAAAAAACAATCTACTCTCAGTTTAGGTGAATCAATACCTTTGGTGATGGAAATTGTCTCAACTAACTGGCGCGACGATTACCACTTGAAATATGCTGATTATGAGGAAATGGGCATCCCCGAATATTGGATTGTAGACTATGCGGCATTGGGTGGACGTAATTTTATTGGCAACCCTAAACAACCGACAATCTGTGTTTGTTATTTGGTGGATGGAGAATATCAGATAAGTAAGTTTCAAGAAGGCGATTACATTGTGTCCCCCACTTTTCCCGAATTAAATCTCACTACAAACCAGATTTTTCAAGCTGGTGTAGTATAAGTAAGACGAGGTGAAAAAACCAAACTGTGTAAAGATAAGTAAAAACGTAAAATGTGTCTACAAAGGTAACAGGGATATGGGCAGCCGTTTAAGGGTATTTCTGACTAGAGAGCAAGATAGAACCCTTTTGAA
>JADEXK010000063.1 GCA_015207155.1 Nostocales cyanobacterium LEGE 11386
ACTTCCCCTTAGACTTGGCTGCTGGTGAAGTTGCTCCTGTTGCTTTGACTGCACCTGCAATCAACGGCTAATCACAAATCTTAGCTCGATAAAAAGCGCCTCCCGGTATCGGGGGGCGTTTTTTATTATATATATTTGAATTTCTTTAATTAACCACAGAGAACACAGAGGACGCAGAGTTAAGACAAGTATTGAGAATGGAGAGATATAAATTATGACGGTTGATGTTGACCCAAAAATGCAAAGTCATCCCCAGTTACCTCTCAAAGTTCTGGGTCTTTTGTTGGTAGCTTCCGTATTCGCTTCAGGATCAACCATTCTTTATGGTTTGATTATTGCCCATCGGACTATTTCAATACCTGAAGTTTTACTGGTTGCAGGACTCTTAACAGCTATTGTGACCACACCTTTAGCCGTATTGGGCTTGTGGTCACGAGGTAGGCAAGGCTTAGAAGTTTCCAGTTTTGCCAAACTCTTAATTAAAGATGATTTGCTCATGGCTCTGTTATTGGCGGTTGCTCTTGGCAGTTTTTGTGGTGCTTTCGTTGTTTTATCTGATAAAGCGTTTTATCCGTTTCTTCCCACTGGAGTAAAAGATGTAGAATTACCTGGTTCTATAGCGGGTTTACTGGCTGCCTTGGGAGCGGGTATCAATGAAGAAATTTGGTTCCGGTTAGGTATATTGACTGGGTTGATAGAACTTGGACGCTGGCTGCTGAAACAAGATCAAGCAAGTACAGCATTATTTTGGAGTACTAACGTCATCTCGACTTTGTTATTTGGTGCAGCACATTTACCTCAATTCGCACTTATGGCAAGTGGATTACCATTAGCAGTTGTATGTGTGGTATTGCTGCAAAATGGTTTTGTGGGGTTGATTTTTGGATGGCTTTACTGGCAACGAGGGTTGCTAACTGCTATGTTGGCTCACGTTACTGCTGATATTGCCATTCATGTTATTGTTCCCACGTTTTTTGCGTAGAAGTGTTGTATAAAAAGCCTGCCGCACAGAAACAAATTTAAACTAAATTTAAACTATTAGACATATCCAAAATAGTAATGTCATTTAAATTATTAAATTTTTCAAGGTGAAACTGTGAACAAAAAGTATTTTTTTTTCACACTCATTTTTAGTGCTGCTGGAATTTTGTCTTACTCTTTGCCTGTCCTGGCTGAAGAGGTTACCTGCCGCAATACATTAGGTTCAGTTACAGTTGATAACCTTCGAGTACCTGATGGTGCTACATGTATTTTGTCCGGCACAAGAGTCAAGGGTAATATCAAGGTAGAGTCCAATGCAACACTCAGAGCAAGCAAGATAAACGTAATTGGTAACATTCAGGCGGAAAATTCCAAAAATGTAGTTGTTGACTCCAACTCAGTGATTGGTGGCAGTATCCAAATCAAACAATCAGGGGCAGCAAATATTACCAATTCACGAATCAACCAAGATTTACAATTTGATACAAATAATAATCAGCTAGGTGCTAGCAACAACAGAATTGGTGGTAACTTGCAAGCGTTTCAGAATACTGGAGGACTGACAATCAAGAACAATAGAATTGATGGTAATCTGCAATGTAAAGAAAACCGTCCAGCGCCAACGGGAGGAGGCAATCTTGTCCAAGGTAATAAAGAGGATCAATGCTCCCGGTTGTAGGGCTATCTCAGTATGGAAGTACGAGAAAAATGCCATCATAGTGATGGTGAAAAAATTCTGGAGATAAGACCACGGTTTACGCACGTCCTTTAGCACGTTTAATTGAGCAATTGCAACGCCTACCAGGTGTTGGCCCCAAATCAGCCCAACGCCTGGCTTTGCATATCTTGAAGCGCCCAGAAGCAGAAGTAGAAGCTTTGGCACAAGCTTTAGTTGATGCAAAAAAGCAGATAGGCTTGTGTTCTGTTTGCTTTCACCTATCTGCTGATCCTGTTTGTGAAATTTGTCGCAATCATAACCGTGATAACGGCGCTATCTGTGTGGTAGCAGACTCTCGTGATGTGATTGCGCTAGAAAAAACCCGCGAATATAAAGGCAAGTATCACGTCTTGGGTGGTGTAATTTCCCCTATTGATGGTATTGGCCCAGAACAGCTAACTATCCAAGCTTTGGTGCGGCGAGTGAGTCAGCAAAAAACCCAAGAAGTGATTTTGGCAATTAGTCCGAGTATAGAAGGGGAGACGACGACCCTGTATATTGGTCAATTACTGAAACCATTTACCAAAGTGACACGAATTGCCTTTGGTTTACCTGTGGGGGGTGATTTGGAGTATGCCGATGAAGTGACATTGGCAAGAGCCTTGGAAGGACGGCGGGAGTTAGATTAAGTTTTATTGAGGATTCCCACAGCTTGATCTAACAAAGTCAAAGTTGTAGCTTTCTAGTGTCGGTCTCAGTAGCGGTACAGTTAATTACCTGGGCATGTGTTGAATTTCAGGTAAGACTGCAACGCTTTGAGACTTTTAAGGTTTAGGGTTTTGAGAATTTCTGCACTGTCAACACTACAACTTCATGGTTTGTGACAAGAAGCATTCCACCAGGGTCTAATTTAGCGTTCTCCTGCTTTTTCAATAGTTTCGATGACAGCCAAGCCTATACCCGAGGCTGCGATTAGCAGTACTGCTGATAGCAAATAGGCGTTGGTAAACATTCGGAGGGCATCTTCAAAAAAAATGTAGGTGGTCATTGCTTCACCTTTTGAACTTTATGCTACTGGTACTGTTTATTTCTCCACATGCTGATTAATAGTTCCCGTGGAAAAATTGCTGGCATTAGCATCTTAACAAAACTTTAGCTCTTTCATAAGACCATTTAAACTTTTTCTTTCTAAAGTTTCGATGAATTCCACTAGCATTTTGTTAAAGACAATACTGTCTTAGGTTAGAAGGAGCAACTATGGCCTTCTTCGCTACCGCAACTTAGATAGGTAATGATGTAATTTAAATAACTTAATTAATCACCAAAATATGAAACTATTAGACTTAGAAATATTCACCAAACGTATATTGTTGCAACCTATATCACTGAAATATAAAGAAGATATTTTTAGAGAATTTACTGAGACAATTACTACTTATATGCACCCTCATCCACCTCAAGTAATTTCGGAAACAGAATTATTTATTCATGAATCGCTGCGAGAAATGCATAATGGTGATAACTTGATCGTAGTAATTGTAAAGAAAGATAACAATGAATTTTTAGGGTGTACTGGTATACATAAACTCAAAAGTATATGTCCTGAATTGGGTATCTGGCTAAAAAAATCAGCACATGGTCATGGGTATGGATTAGAGGCTATTAATGCTCTGAAAGTTTGGGCTGAGAGTAATCTTGATTACGAGTATCTGATTTATCCTGTGGATCGGGCAAATATTTCTAGTCGGAGCATCCCTGAAAGACTTGGCGGTCAAATTTTTAGAGAATATGAACAAACAAATTTAAGTGGTAAAGTTTTACATTTACTAGAGTACAAAATTTTTAAGCAATAAAATTTGCTTGATTGAATCTATGCCAAGATAGTGCCTCAAAAAATTGGCTTTTGCAAACCCTACAGGCATTAATAGTTCGCACAAGAAAATAAAAAAATATCAGCCTAAACAACTTTCAATAGTTGCTAAAACAGATTGGGAGAGTGTATCAAAATCGTAACCACCTTCCAAACCAAAGAGAATTTTACGAGTTAGTCCTAGACAATGATCAGTGAACAAGGCATAATCTTTTGGCTGTAAATTGATACTTGCCAAGGGGTCTGCTGCATTGGCATCATAACCAGCACTAATAATCAGTAAATCTGCCTGAAATTTAGCTAAAAAAGGTATTACCCTTTGTGCCCATAGTGGCTGATATACAGTGATATCACTACCAGGAGGTAGAGGTAAATTTAAGACATTATCATAAAAGCCGCGTTCAGATGCTTTACCAGTACCGGGATAGCAAGGGTATTGATGTAGAGAACAGTAGGCAATTTGGGGATGAGTTTCCACGATCGCCTGAGTGCCATTACCGTGATGCACATCCCAGTCTAAAATAGCAACACGGTTAATTCCGGGTTGTTCTAGGGCATAGAAAGCCGCGATCGCCGCATGAGAAAATAAGCAAAAGCCCATCCCCGCATCACTTTCAGCATGATGTCCAGGCGGACGTGATAGCACAAAAGCCGGATTTGCGGTTGCTAGTACATTATCAACTCCATCCAACCAAGCACTCACCGCCAATAATGCCACATCATAGCTGCGGGGAGAAACTGGGGTATCACCGTCTAAATAACCGCCACCAGTGGAGGCAATTTCCTTGACTTTGTTGATGTAAGCTGGAGTATGAGCCTTGAGCAGCATCGGCATTAACAATGACTTTTCTGCTGCTGGTGTAGGCGATCGCCAAACAATTTTTTCTGCAAAAGTAGCTGCTTTTAGGGTGTTGACAATTGCTGTCAAGCGTTCTGGTTTTTCTGGATGGTATCTTCCTGTCTTGTGATCTAGAAACTCATCGGCATAAATGACTGGTAACATAAGGCAAAACGATTACAGCAGGATACTGAATGCCATTGTATCCTCAGTAGGCGCTGGGCTTTGCACTGTTAATCTTTGCTGAAACCAATCATTTCATCAGTTGGTTCATCTAGCATCTCAGGTACTAAAGCTTGATTCCCTCTGCGTTCTTCTGGCGATTGTTCTCGAATAACGTCATCCATTTTCGGAGGATGTTTGATCATGTCGCGCACCTCCGGACTTAATTGGGATACATCATCTTCTGAATGTGTTTTTTTGGCTTGATTGGGAACTTTTTCTTGATTCATGAATACTTCATCTAACTGCTGGCCTCAGCTTAAGATATATGTTGCAAGGTACACACTACCTTGAGACTGAAATAGACTACGCCGAACAGTTACTATGGTGGTTGCACTAAATTGGGCGATAAGTGCAGGTTCAAAGATGGCGCTAGAAAGTACAACTGAGTGTGCAGCAAATTACACCTGTGTTGGGACGCAAAATCTCAGCTTTGGCTAATTTATCCCAAAATAGAATGAAATCAGTATTTGTAGCGCAACCTACATTTCTAATTGCTATTAAGTTTTTAGTATCTTGATATATGTGGTGCGATCGCAGAAATTTTCGGTCTACTGAAGCTCATCATTCTAGTTAAGTTTTATTTGGGCTTTTCAATTGGATTATGGCAACTTATAACTAGCAACCCGTACAGTTAATTGTCCCTGAAGCGGATTTTGGCTAAATATAAATGCTCCTTCTTCTTTTTCGCCATCAGATAAAAAATCAATTTGTTGCTCTCCTGTTTCCACAACTTTATCAGCAATTTGTAACTCAGCAATAATTTGTACTGATTCAGCAGTTTCACCACCAGTATTAACTATTTCAAAGGGAACATAAAAATTTCCCTCAATTTCTCGAATCGTTTGTTTTTTATGCACCGACAAAATGGGAGGTTGATTTTTTTCATTCAGCCACATATACCCTACTAAGCCAATAACGACTACGAGAATAGATAAAGAAATCCCGAATGTTATCCACTCAGCAAGAGAACGTTCTGGTTTGGTTTCTGTTTCCATCATATTGCTAACCTACCCGCCGCGCCGCCAATAGTTGCAGGTAATCCCAATATTAGAGTATGTTCTAACCACATCATCCATGGGTCTGCAAAAGTTACCTTTTGGAAAAAAAACAGCATTAATCCACTTGCTAACAAAGATACTAAATAAGATATGGTAGTTTCACTTAATGGGCGCTGAAAAATCCCCTTTTGCTGTTTGCGTTTTTGTTGATCTGAAAAACCAGCTTGAAAGACAATAGCGTAGGAAATTACTAGAGATGCAGCCATTAACGACAGTAACCAAGGGGGTGAAATGGCAGCTGCTAACATAGGAACTTCATCGGTTGGTGCAATATTAAAGGCAATCACAATTGCACCAATGAGAGTTGCACCTAAATCAGCAAATGTGGCGTACAAACCATTTTGTTTATGTTTGCTGTTCTTGTTACCTTTCTGAGTGCTTGATATTGAATTATTTTGATTTCCATCTTGGAGAACCTGGTTGGCTAATGCCACACCTAGGGTAAATGGTACACCTTCAAATACAATTTTACCCAGGGATTCTTTTAAGGAAGTTTCTGGTGTAATTTCTTGCAACAACCACAACATAAATGCAGAACAAACAAAGCCAATTGCCATTGCCTCTACAGTATCTATGGCTGCTTCATCAACTCGCCAGTTATTTCTGCGTTTACGAAAACCCTCTGTATAATTGAGTAAAAAGACTACAATAAACATTAAGGCGATCGCTGTTACAATCAATCTTGGTTTTGCTAGCGATCCAATCCACCATACTTCCATAGTATATATTAGTGGAATACCAAATAAAAACCCTCCACAAGTACCACGCACAATATCATTTATTTCTTGTTTCCAAGTGTTTTTATAACGTTTTTTAGCCACTAATAATATGTACCTGATTATTTGATTGTAACATTTTCATATGTTGTAAACTGTCTCACAAAATATATAGTTTTAACATCTATCCTAGGATATTTTATAGACATATGGTTATATACTTCCTGCGGTAGACACAGAAGAAATTGCTTTTTGGTGAATTGGAGTAACTGAGGATAGCATTTTGCATCAGTCCCATATATTGCAATTGGTTATTTTGTGTTATTTGCTAATAAGTAAAAGTAAAATATGTGCTATCTGTCAAACTTCAAGAATCATTAGCCTCGTTGATTGATTACATTATTTGCTAAGATTTCACTAGGCTTTTCCACGCATCTTTGATGACTTTTAACTCTCTCATTCCCGATACGGCGCTTTCGGTATCTGGATTAACTGACTATATCCGCTTGCTGTTAGAGCAAGATGAGCAATTACGGCAGGTTTGGGTGACTGGGGAAGTTTCCAGCGCTAATCACCATCGCAGTGGGTTATTTTTTACGCTACAAGACCCAGATGGGACGGCTGGTATTAAGTGTGTGGTCTGGAATGGTCAAATCCCGAAATTGGCTCAAATGCCTGTTCCTGGTGAGCAGGTAATTATCTTAGGTAGTATCCGGGTTTACCCGCAAAGGGGAGAGTATCAATTATCAGTGTGGCAAGCTTTACCTGCTGGTGCTGGGTTACAAGCTCTGCGCTATCAACAATTAAAAAACCGCTTGCTGGCTGAGGGTTTATTTGACTTAGAACGCAAACGTCCTCTACCGCTACACCCCCAAACGATCGCAGTGGTAACTTCTCCTACAGCAGCAGCTTGGGGCGATATTCAAAAAACTCTTAAGCAACGATATCCCGGTTTACAGGTTTTATTTTCTCCGGCTACGGTGCAAGGTGAGCAAGCAGCAGAGTCGATAGTGAAGGCGATTAATCGGGTAAATCGTGATGGTCGGGCTGAGGTGCTAATTTTATCACGGGGTGGCGGTGCGGTTGAGGAGTTGGCTTGTTTTAATGATGAACGGGTGGTGAGGGCTGTTGCTAGTTGTTCTGTCCCGGTAATTACTGGTATTGGTCATCAACGCGATGAGTCTTTGGTGGATTTAGTTGCCGATTTTTGTGCCCATACACCAACGGCGGCGGCGGAAACTGTGGTGCCGGCAATCTCTGAGTTATATAATCAGCATCGGCAAAGGGTGGTGGCGTTGCGTGAGGCGGTACTGGAATTTGAAGCAAATGCTGAGAGTAAGTTGCAAGGTTTACGTCAACGGTTGCGGCGTTTGGGGTTAGATCGACAGGTGCAGCAAGAGATGCAGCAGCTAAGTTGGAAAAGAAAGCAGTTGCTACAGGTGACTTTGGGGCGATCACAGCAAGCAAAGCAACATTTAGAATTGTTACGAGAAAAGTTGGCTAGTCTTGACCCGAAAGCGGTGTTGCAGCGTGGTTATGCTGTGGTGCGGCGGGAAAATGGGGCGATCGCTCGTTCTGCTTCTGAGTTGGCTGTGGGGGAGGATTTGTTGATTCAGTTGGGGCAGGGGGAGGTTACAGTTAAGGTGGTGGAAATTGACGAACCACAGAGGCACAGAGGGCACAAAGATTTTCATGGTTAAGCGTAAGGGTGCTGCGAGTTCTGACTCGATGGAGGGTTGGAATTATGAAGCGAAGGTTTTGGAGATTGAGGGAATTATCGCTCGCATTGAGGCGGGTGAGTTGGAGTTGGAGGAGGTGTTTGCACAGTTTGCTAGTGCTGTTGAATATTTGCGTCAGTGTGAGGGTTTTTTGCAGCAGCGACGACAGCAGGTGGATTTGTTGATTGAAACCTTGAGCGATGATGAAACTATGCAACGATGATGGGTGCAAAACTCAGATCTGCTATCAATTGGTTTCAGTCTTGGCTTTCTCAGGCGAAAACAACTAATCCTGATAATCTGCTTGATAATCCTCCTGAAGAAATTATTCAGGAATTTGCGGAAAAGATAAATCGGCTAGCTCATCCAGTTGATTACACTACCAGTATTCAAGAAGCACTGAAGACAGCTTTGGTAAATTGGCAGCAAAAAACTAACTCTGCTAATAGTCTGGTGATTTTAGGTTGTCCTGTGGAACCAATTGCGGAAATTTTACAGGCAAGTTTGACAGGCGAGTTGTCAAAAGAGTTACAAATTATCAATCCTCTGGGAAGTTGGCGGCGAACAACTGATGCTTCAGCGTTGATCAAGGTAATTAGGGAAGTTTTATCTTCAGATGCTCATCAAAAACAAAGTGAACAGCAGACTTTGATCGTGATTCCCTGTTTGGCGCAGTGCTTTCTGCGATGTATAGGAGGGTGGGAAGGTATCGAGTTTCTGCAAAATGCGATTGTCCATGACCAGTCTAAGTTTTGGCTAATTGGTTGTAATTCTTGGGCTTGGTCATTTTTAAATCAGGTTTGTCAAGTAAGTGCTTATTTAGAACAAGTTCATTACCTACCGCAATTGAAAGGAAAAGCACTGCAACAATGGTTAGCACCAGTCACTCAAGCATTAACTCCCCAGGATAATGAAGAAGATATGAGTTTAGCTTACTCTAAATCTCTGGCTAGTTTATCTTCTGGAGTAAGTACTGTAGCGGCGCATTTGTGGTTACAAAGACTGCGGATGCGTGCAGCTGACATACCTGATGCTGTGTCTGAGTCTCAGTCTGAGTTAACAAATCAAGATGTGACTCAAGAAGTTGTAAGTAATCTGCAACAAACCAAGCCGATTTTACCGAGTTTACCTGATTTGACAGCAATTGATCGCTACCTATTGCATTCTCTATTACTGCACGGTCAAATTACTCGGACTCATTTAGCTTTCAGTTTAGGTGAAAGTGAACAACTAGTGCGATCGCATGTGCAAATGCTTGTGCGTGCGGGTGTCATAATTCAACAACAAGAACAGTTAAGTCTTGATCCTGCTTATTATCCCTCACTCAAAACTGAGTTGAGTAATAACAATTTTTTAATCGGCAAAGACTAGTTATGTCTACTGATCATTCTTCTACATTTCTGCTTTTTATGGCTCAAGTGGGAAATGGTAATCAAGCCATTAGCAAACTTCTCACTGAGATTACAGTCAATAAAATTATTAAAGCCTTGATTTGTATTTTCGTTGCCTACGCAATCTCAATCACATTTCAATCATTCTTTAATTGGCTATCTGAACGAGTCCCCCGGCGCTTTCGACTTTTAATCAAACAATCAGTACCTTTTTGGAAAGCTTTAATTTTATTTGTTACTATAGTTTACTTGCTCAATCTATTTCTCAAACTTTCCGAAAATAATCTTTTAGCACTGACAGGCACTATTGCTGTGGGTTTAGGATTTGCTTTTAAAGACTATGTAAGTTCCATTATTGCGGGGATTGTCACCTTATTTGAAGCACCGTATCGAGTAGGCGATCGCATTTCTATTGGCGAACACTACGGTGAGGTAATTGGTTACGGTTTACGTGGTCTGAGACTGCAAACCCCTGATGATAATATTGTAACTATTCCCCACAATAAAACTTGGACAGATGCCATCTCTAATGCCAACAGTGGAGAACTAGAGGCACAAGTCGTAACAGAATTTTACTTAAATCATAAAGTTGATTTTGATCAGGTAATCCGCATTCTCTATCAAGCTGCTTACAGTAGCCGATATACACAGTTAAAACTGCCTATTGTTGTCGTCATGGAAGAATTGCCTTGGAGTACCAAATTTAAACTAAAGTCTTACCCAATGGATGCCAGAGAAGAGTTTCTTTACAAAACTGATCTTCTGCGACAAGCCAAGCAAGCGTTTGCCAAACAACGTCTTTGTTATCCACAACTAGATGAGACATCTGAGGATAACTCGCATATCTTGCTGTAAATTTTGGGGGAATGGGGAAGATAAGCTACATCTTAGTTGGGCTTAAGAACTGTCAATTAATTCCTATTCATTCCTCTCAAGTCATGGAAGCGATCGCCTATGTGTTTCAGACTTTGGTGTTTTATAATCATAAAGTTAATATTACCTACCCGATTGCAATGCCCACCACTCTAATGCTTTACTCTCTATGTCTTTAATAAATCCATCCTTTCCATCCATATAGCCCTCAATATCATCAAAATATTTATTTGCCAGTTCGCGCTTGAGGTCACTATATTTCTGCGCGTCTTCGGAATGAGAAATCATATAATCTCGAAACGCTAAGTGACGTTTTATATGTGCTGAACCAACTTCAAATGTGTGAATATGGTGTGTTCTCATACCTGCTTCATTATGCTTCCGGAAAAAACGGCGATTCGGTATCCCATACTCACCCATCACTTCATAACCTAATGCCTGTATTGCTAAACTCTGCTCATCAACTTGCGTAATATCTTTAACTTCAACCAAAATATCAATAATCGGCTTGGCATAAATTTGTGGAATGGCTGTGCTGCCAATATGATGTACAGCCAGCACATTTTCTTTGAAAGCAAGTGCAATCTGCTTTGACTCAATTGCAAATACATTTTGCCAATTTGGATTATGTGGAACGACTTCCACCTTGAAAAAATTTACTGTCATTGACATATCTCCTTACAAAAGGGGAAGAGGTCTTTTCATTGTGATTCTCCAAAGATTTGGAAAAGGACAAGGTTTTTGCGTTGCAGGAGAATCGGTCAATCAGTTCAAGAAAAAAATTGATTGGAGGCTTTAGCCTCCAAAATAGCTTTCATCCGTAGCTGAAAACTGCGGGGTTTTCAGCATATCTCTTATAACGGTTTATTACTATAACCAGTGATCTTAGTACGAATTTCCTGAAGACGTTTTTCCAAAACAGTGTCACTTGGAAAGGTACTTATTGTAACATTTTGCCAGTAAAGAAAATCTATAAAATCTAAAACTTGCTTTTGTTTATCTTGTGAAAGATTTCGCCACTTTGTTAATAATACCTGTTCTGAACTCATCAGATGCACCTAAACTACTTTTGAATTGTCCAACTTTGACAAAATTAAATTATATCTTTATATAGAAACCATTTGATATCTATCCATTCGCCAGACGTTTGAGCATAAGTTTGATCAAACAAAGATTGAGCTTCGCCGTGGCAAAACCTCCACGGTCAGCCCTACGAGTTCACCAGTTGCTTATGGGGGAAACCCCCAAGACCGCACTGGTTCACCGCTAACGCGTCTATGTGCCCTTTGCGGTTAGTTTATTCAATCTCTGGGATCAGTTACAATCCCATGTTTAAATAAACTTGCACATTTGGGATACTCCCTTACCCTGTTTGGTAGTGGGAGTTCAATGGCGGAAATTACCTGGTGACTTTCCCTCGTGTCCGTCGGTTTGTATTTTTACCATAAAATCTGCCGAAAAACCATATTTTCTATTTATAGTATCAATATTTGTAATAAGTAAAAAGTAAACGATTTTTTCAAGAGGTCTAACTATAGAAAAAAATTGGTATGGAAACGATAATTGTAATGCTGGTAGGAAAGGCAAGTATTTCTAATCTTTTGCAATAGCCTTTGCTGAATTTTTAATTTTAGCTTGATGACATATAGCCAGGCGTTTGCGGCAGTAGCCATAAGAGCGCGATGTACTTGTAAATTCTGTGACCTTTACTTGAGTCCTAACAAATCTTGAAGCAACTGTAATTGAGCGAAGGTTAGCCTTAGCAGGGCTTTTATTTATTGAATAGTCATACTGCTTTTTTACTTCCTTCTCTGATTGTATAAGTTTGGCGTTAGGTTCAGTTACAACTAGTGTTTCTGGTAGAGATTTTTTGTGCGGCGATTGCTGAGTTCGATGGACTGTTGCACCTAATCCAAACATCCCTGTACTGATAGCCAACATCATATATTTCCCAAAATATTGAGTCGAAAAATATCCAAAACTCACCGCAGCGACTGTTGCAGCAATACCTGCAAAGCTATTTTGTAATACAGATTTGTTCATGCCACCTCTCTAAAACTTTGCTGATACATTATTTTCTAACTCTTCTAAGAAACTTTTTGCTCTACCTGTAAAGGCTGAAAACACTAAAAGTGGTAGAAATTTAGGTACTAGATAGATTTTACGCCGTGAGAAAGCTTTTTGGTGTTACATAAATGCTGGATGAATCAATTAAAAACGGATATTTCCCTATACTTCAAATAGTAAAGTAACAAGCAAATAGAATATTTAAGCATATCTACTGACTCGGAATAGCATAATCTTTTACGATGTAGGCGTTCTACGTAATGACGTAAACGGGTATTTTTTCCTTCTACTCTGATATTATGCAACACCTTAGCTCATGAAAGGAAGTAGTTTAACTCCAAAACTGAACAATCTGTTGAATTAAAGGTTACGGATAGTGGGATTCTTGCTTCGAATACTGTAAAAGAAAAGCGATTAATTCCACACATTACACAGGGATTTGACTTGGCTTATGTTGCGCTTCAAGCTATTGGTACTGCTCCTAAAACTGGTATTCGTGATATTCGTTTTAAAGTGTAGGGGAACAATTCACAACCTGTTCCAACCTAAGCCCCTAGTAATTCCTCGAACATTCCCCCCTAGAAGCAACCGCCAGAGGTTAAAGCAACTCTTGAAGGTTAGACACAAAAGAAGGAGGGAGTTGTAGAAACCCATTTCGCAGAATTTAGAATAATATCCAAGCTGGCAGCAAAATCATCCCTCTCCTCTACGGATTGTGTTTCAAAAAATTTTGAAGGACATAATACTTCTTATTTACTATGTAATTAACTTTGCTAAAAACTTAGTAAATCAGTAACCTATGGTATTTAATAGAGCATACACAGTAAAGAAAATTCCGGTGCTTTCAACTACAATGTCTTTGATATTTGCTGTACATGTTCAGACAGTTCCAAGTCTTTGATATTTGCTGTACATGGTCAGACCGTCCCAAGTTTGCGTTCCCACTATTCCATCCACGGTTAAATCTTGCTGCTCTTGAAAGGCTTTAATAGCACTCTCTGTTAAAGGGCCAAAATACCCATCGACTTTAACAGCATAGCCGTTAGCCACTAATAACCTTTGTAAAACTCTGACAGCTATACCTGAACTACTAAAACCTAGATTAGGTAATCTTTGGTTAGTGAAGCTTTGAGAACTTGCAACAACAATATCATTACTATTTTGTTTGAGTATTAACTTTTGTCTATTAACAAAACTTGCTTTTTGAGATTTCGTAAAAACCAGCTTATCTCTACGTTGTTTTGCCGTTAAGCCTTTTCTTTTAGAAAGCTCGTTTGTCAAATCTTGAGAAGAGTCGAATTTAGTTAATTTGTCTAAATCTTTTCTCAAATCTTGAGAAGAGTTGAATTTAGTTAATTTGTCTAAATCTTTTGTAAATATTTTTCTGATTTTTTTTATTCTGCTTTTTTGAGATTTAGACTTAGGTTCTAATGGAACGATTCGTAAATTATGACTTAGCCTCATGGCTTTAGGTGACGCAGCTTTCGCTTCTGAAATTAGCTGATATGATTGATTATGCATCAAATTCTGCATATCTTTGTCTAGCTGAATTACAGACAGGTTGAGCAAATTGGACGAAGATAACTGCTCTGTCATCAATACGCCTGTCATTAGCATTGTAATATTGTTCATTGTACTTGCTACCTAAATGTTGACTATTAAGAGAAAATACGGATGCTCCTGCTTTACAAAAGCACTACATCGCTGTATAAGCTATTAACTAACGCTTGAGTACTAAAGCCATTATATGCGTAACATTTTAGGCTGACAGGGTGAAAAAAAAGCTACAAAGCAGACTGGATAACAGACATAGCACGTAAACCCTTCTGAAAATAAGGTTGTTTACTGGGTTCTATACTATTTCACGAAAAAAATCTATAGATAATGAAGGAATAAATATTAACTGTAGCGACCTACAATGCTGTTTCTGCCTGAATTTCAAATAGGTCACGGCAACCTGAATTAACAAATATAAAGCAATCAGTACCATCGAACAAATCTGCATCCAGTATCCAGGAGTCATAGCCTGTACCAAGTCTGTTAAAAACTTGTTCAATGGCATTCTGGCAATTTCTGCTGGCTCTGAACCCGTAGGAATTTGCCTCAAAGTGGGCTTCCCATGATGGTTCTAGGATAGTCGGGATTCCCAATGGTCTTTTCTTGCCATTAGACTTAGGAATGTATAACCGGTTGGGTGAACCTGCCATAAGGAGTATTCCGACATAGAGTGTATGAGTTTTACCCTATCAGTGGGTGTGAGTGCGACTTGACCATCAATGCCGGCCGTCTTTTTTCCCGCATTATCTTGGGTAACTCTTTGGAGAAGCTTCGTAGCACTAATTTCATCAGGCTACGTACTTTGTTGTGTTGACCATTCTGAGTGGCACGGTAAATTCTTTGTCTGAGTTTCCTGACACGCTTTTTGACTATCTTCCAATTGACGGAAAACCAATCATCAAGCTGCCCTTTGACTCCAATTCCAGAATTGCTTTATATACTAAGTTAATATATTCTATTATTATTTTATTTTAAAGAATTCTTATGCTGTGAGCTTTTTGGTAAATTTAGTCTTAAATATATATTTACCAAAAATAAAACTAGACTCGTAGACATGAGGTAATCCTTAATGGGAGAATATTTGATGAGAAGTAATTTATAAAGTAAACATTAAATGTTAAACTGCCTTACAGCAGTGTGTAAAGTATTACATTTGGTGATACTTTAGATTAGGGCTAATTTCTAAACTCTTAAATATTCAAATGCTTATATAGCCGTAACACACTCTCTATATTTACTTTATGAATAACTTGAAAAAACCTCAGAAAAAAATGCTTTTGATAAACAGCCATAACAGATAGCTACAGTAATGATTTAAGGGTTCTTTTATTATTAAAGATATCTTTAATAATAAAGTAATAAATCTAGTAGATAATAATCATTTATGAATACATCATTAATTGAGAATCAAGTAGTTAATTTTTTATCAAAAATTACTGGTCAAAAAATAACTCAACGAGATGTGACACCATTAGTAATATTTGTTGCTAATTTGATTATAGTCTTGCTAGGAGTAATGTTCGCTGATGGTATCGTTACAGATAAAGAGAAACAAAAACTTGTCGAAATTTTGGCTCGCTTTAGTACACCAGAAAGTGACATACGTAGATTTAAGTACTTGATGATCAAAGGAGTTAAAAAATATCAGCTTTATATAAAATTTAATGAGTTAGTAATTATAACCAAACTACTCTCAGAATCAGAACAATTATTGTTAGTTGGTTTGGGTTATGAAATGTCTACGATTGATGGTAAATTGGGCTGGCGTGAGCAAAGATATTTAGAAATGTTAGCTCAGTTTTTAGGTGTTAAACCTCAACATTTTGCAGTCTTAGCATCTGCATTTAAGCCTCAGGAAAAATTTGACATAGCAGTTTTCAATGAGGTAGATGATTTACTAAATACTTTACGTCCTCAAGAACTAAATACTGAAGCTATTAAGCAACATTCTAATGAGTTGAAGGCTCTGCCCGCTAACTCTAAAGCTAAAACTGCACAGCCGCGTGTTTCTATATACTATGAAGGTTTAAAGAAATTTCAAGAGTTTAGCAAGCAGTTAGGTAATTATTGCCATCATATTTTTCAGATAGTTCAAACCTGTCATGAACTTGGCTTTCTCTCTAAAGATTTAATTGACGAAGTTAGTGAGTTATCAAGAAAACTCGAATTACATCGATTTCGATTAGCAATTATCGGCGAGTTTAGCCAAGGAAAATCAACTTTAATCAATACTTTGCTGGGCGAAGAAATTCAACCAATGCAAGAGATTCCCTGTAATGGTACAGTAGTAGTTTTAAAGTATGGGGCGCAAAAACGAATAATTTGTCGTTATAAAAATGGCAGCGAAGAAGAAATATCATTTGACGATTACCGACAAAAAGTAAGTATTTCTCAAGATACTGTCATTGGTTCTATAAATGAAGAAGTAGCACAATCTGCGATTGAGGAAATTGTTATTGAACACCCAAGTTTAGCACTATGCAACAGTGGTGTAGAGATAATTGATTCACCAGGATTAAACGAAAATCCTGAACTCACAGCTATTACTCAAAAGTTACTCCAAAATATTGATGCTGCTATTTTTGTTACTAATGCTTCACGAGCGCTAACGCAAAGCGAACGTGAATTATTAAATAAATTGAGAATCAAACTCAATGGTGGCAAAGATGAAGAACCTGCAAATAACTTGTTTATTGTGTGCAACTTTATAGATTTAATTAGTACAGAAAAAAGTCGTGAGCAGATAAAAAAAAGGATTCACACAATTGTTGAAGGTGATAAACCAATAATTACAGGCAAAAACCGCGTTCACTTTATATCAGCTCAAGCTGCGCTTAATGCAGTTCTAAATGGATACGATGATGAGTATAAAAAAAGTTTTGATATTTTTGTTAAATCAATTGAAAGATTTTTAATTATTGAGCGTGGAAGGTTAAAACTTCAGCCATTGTCAGAACAACTTAATAAATTGATTCAAAAAATTATTAGGATACTGAATGAATTCAAAGATGATCTAGAAACTAAGATAAAAATTGCTGAACATGAAAAACGTAAAATTTTAGAGCAAATTGGAGGATTTAGTGGACGTGATGTAAAAATAACTTTATTAACAATTCAACTTATAGAACAAGGTCTTGAACAAGCTAATATTTCATGGAATAAGTGGAATAAAGGTTTAGAAGAACGCATGATATTGAGAAGTGAGCAATGGAGTTCTGAACATAAGCTATTTTGGAAGCAAGACAAATTAATTCGTGACTATATTCAGTGCTTTGTTAGAGACTTATCAAATGAAATTGATGAGTGGGTTAATAATCAATTGAAAAATGTAATATTACAAGAGAGCTTACTAAAGCTAGATAGAGATATTAATTATGAATTAGATGCGATTCAATCAGATTTTAATTTATTAGATATGAGAAACAATACTATCTTCAGTGAAGAACTTAAACGCTCTATTAATGATATTACTGAGCAATTAATTGAATTGGATAATATTGATTTTAGTGCTGCATTAAAGGGAGAATTACTGGTATTTACAGGAATTGGCTTTATACCAGTGACGCTAGCTAATATTACTGGTGTAATTGCTAGTTCTTTTGGATCTATGATGCTAGATGGCGATGGATTGCATGAAGAAATTAAAATGTCTGTTTTAGAAACAGGGTTGCAAAAGTTTGATGAATCATTAGATAAAATTTATGAAAAATTAGAGGAAAATATTGAGAAATTTTTTGATATTAAAGTTGAATCAGTAAGTCGAGTTATTGAAGAAGCTATATATACGTATGAAAAAGTTTTGGAACAACAAGAAAAATCTCATCAAGAAATGCTAGAAAAACATTATGCCAATAAAGCTTGGATTTCAGATAAGTGCGAAGAGCTTGAGCAACTAAATAACAGAATTAGCAAAGATATTGCACTTTGGTATTCTGAGGAAATTAATAAAGTAATTATTAATCCTCGTCCATCTTGACAAGCGTAGTTTTCCTAGAAAACATATTACTGTGAATAATTGGGTTTAGTAGATAATGAAATAGAGATACTCAAAGTAGAATGTAATCATGGGACTGAAAGTACTTCAAGATTGAGAGAAGAAGCTTCAAGAGCAGATCATGCTTGTACCCGTGAGTATTTAATAGCAAGGTGCGAAATATGTCAGGAAAAAAGTGCGGCAAAGGTAGGCAGAGAAACAGAGCATAATCCTTAGAGAGTAATATAGTGGGTACATCGTTATAATCTTTCAGGTGTGGAAGCACTAAAGTATCAACATACAGGTGGTCATCCCCCTTTTTTTCCTCAGAGATAGAGAAAACGCTCAATTCTGAAATCCGTAAAGCCTTAGAAAAAGTAGCAAAACCACCTCAACACAGATAACAGAATCAAACACAGTAGCACTGTTGGACATTAAAGCCTTTAGTTAGTTGGATAAACAAGCAATTCCATCTTAAGTGTTGTCGTGAGTCAGTGCGTAAAATTCTCAAAGGCTAAATTTATCTAAAAAAAAGTACATAAACTGTTAAATAAAGCTAAAGGTAGAAAAGTGGCGATTTCCTGGGAAAACCTCAGTATTTGCTCGATGATGCTCTCGATAAAGGTCATTTACTAATTTTTATCTACGAGGTGCATATTCATCTTGATAGTGATGAAGCTTATGAATTGAACTTGCATCTACCAAGTTTCAAGATCTTTGGGATAATTGATGTTTAAAGCCCCTGCTTAATTGTTGCCCATCTCCCCCGAAAAAATCGTTCTCCAAAATTGCGCTAATCCAGTGGTAATACGGTGGTTTTTATTTCTATTAATAATTACTTTATTTATTTATTATGACAGTTATTTAACTGTTTACTTGCTTTTTCAGGGTTTCTCCGTTTAAGTGCAACATCTACCTTTTACAAAGTACAGTATGCTGTTTGAATTTACACCTGCTATTAAAGCTGGCATTGAAGCTGGTAAATATGCAGAAATATTAAGTAATGGAATCCCCATTGGTATAGTACGAGATACCGTATCTGGAAGTTTTTTTGCTCATGCGGTTGGTACTCTAGTCGATAATTATCCTTTATCACCACTTGTTATACCCGTTCAGTTCCTCATGACAGGAGCAAACATTGTACAAAACCATATATCTTCCTCAGAAATCTATCAGCAAAATAGTTTTGTACAAACTAGTTTACAATCGCTGCAAACAAACCTAGGAGTTCTACAAGCAACTATAGCCTTGATTGAGTTAGGCAAGATACCGAGTGTTGCATTAGAGGTAGTGAACTTACACCAGACACTCAAACTTAAAAAAGAAGTGGAGCAAATGCGACTTGAAGTCAAAAACGGCTTTATTGATTTGCAACAAGCTCTCAAAACTCAAAGGGCTGAAGTT
Organism: Nostocales cyanobacterium LEGE 11386; assembly: GCA_015207155.1. GTDB lineage: Bacteria > Cyanobacteriota > Cyanobacteriia > Cyanobacteriales > Nostocaceae > LEGE-11386. Next base: position 19,330 of record JADEXK010000063.1, read on the forward strand.
AGGCAAATCGTTAAGGATGTAGTCCACAACATTAGTTTTGAAGAGCATCGCGCAGTTTTATTACGGGCGTATGGATTGTTCATACAGGCACTTAATCGTTTACGGTCAGCATTAACATTACAAGATACTAGTCAGAGATATGCTGAAATTGATAGCGCCAGAGAAATTTTGTTTGAGGCATTAGGAAATTACATTAATCCTCAGCAACTGGAAAAAACCTCTGCACCTGGGCAACTTCGCAGATTTGAATGTGGTTGGGCGATTGAACAAGCAATTATGATCACATATCAAATACAGAATGAGGTGGTCGCTTTTAGCGATCGCCTGTGCCATCTCCGGGATAAAATTAAGGAACAAATCAGTACAGTAATTAATAATTGCAAATCATACGATGAGCTGAGTTTCCTCTTTCCCGAAATTAGTCGCATTTGCAAACACGATTTAGCTATTTTGGAGGTATGGCAGGCGCGGGTTAATTGGGTAAGCTCACTTTCACTCATAGAAATGAAACTTTTAGCTAGAAGTAATTGTAACACTTCAGAATTAGCTGATACCTTAGATACGAATCAAGCTACAAAGGCGCTATTAGTACCACCCGAACAATTAGCATATGAAGATTTAGCTGAAAAATCTCATTTCTACTCACTGCTTGACCAATTGATATTTATGCTCAAGCCTGTTTTACGTCAGGAGTACGAAGTTTATATCAACCAACAAGCTCATATCACAGGTCACAAGATATTAGTTCAGAAAAACCTACAACAAGCCTCTGATATGACAATTGCAAATCTTTACTACTATTTCAAAGTCAGAGATGAGTCCAACATAGAACAAAGTTTAGAGGCAATCACGGCATAATTTCTCTACTCATGATAATGGCATTGATTATTATGTGAATTTCTCACTTGTGAGAAAAAACCAGACGGAATCCGCAAACCGAGCGTGGCAAGTATCATATCAAGCCTGAAAAACCCTGCTTATGCTGGTGTATTTATGTTTTGTGTATGGACGTAAACGCACACTCAAAAGTGGCTCTGGTTTACATCTGTCTTAGCAAAAGCATCTACCAATAGAGGAATGGAAAATTCGCGTCAACAATGTGTATCCACGTGACATCAGTTGGCAGACTTACGAGCAAAATCAATCTCAGCTGATGAGCAATTATGCTGAGTATAACTGTAACAAAAACTGTAGCATTCCTCGCCCTGGTGCAGCACTACTGCATAAGCTAATTGATTGCGGTGAATGTGGCCACAAGATGGTTGTACAGTACAAAAATACCCCCTGCTATATCTGTAACTTGCTAACAGTAAGATGTGCCTGTTTGCCAGTATATTCTAGCTGAGACAATTGACGAGTACGTAGTCAACGCATTGCCAGAATTCTCACACCAGTAAGAATACAGAAGAACCAAAATCTGGTACATTAACTCGGAACGCATCGTCAAGAATCAGTTTCCGCAGATTGCATTTGGCAACTGTTGGATTTTCGGGTATTTCTGCAACTACTAACTTGGGGTACATCAAAATCATGAAACCATTTCTTTTTGTCACCGACTTGGATCACACCTTCGTAGGTAATGACGCCGCGTTAACAGAACTTAGTCAACGACTGGATCAACATCGCCAAGAACACGGCACTAAAATTGTTTATGCCACAGGGCGATCGCCTATTCTTTACCGCGAACTCCAGCAAGAAAAAAATCTCATGCAGCCGGATGCGCTTGTCCTGTCCGTGGGTACGGAAATTTACCTTGACGGTAATGATCATCCCGATGCAGCTTGGTCGGAAATCCTCTCTGCGGGGTGGGATCGCGAATTAGTATTAAAAATTGTTAAGTTTTTCCCTGAGTTAGCACTACAACCAGACTCAGAACAACGTACCTTTAAAGTCAGCTGTTTTTTGCATCAAGAAGCCGCAGCGAATATCTTACCGCAACTAGAGGCAGAGTTGCTCAATTGTAAATTAAATATAAAGTTAATCTATAGTAGCGGTATTGACCTTGACATTGTGCCTCTTACCAGCGATAAAGGTCAGGCAATGCAGTTTCTCCGTCAAAAGTGGAAATTTGCAGCAGAACAAACAGTTGTCTGCGGTGATTCAGGTAATGATATTGCTTTATTCGCTGTAGGCAACGAACGGGGAATTATAGTCGGGAATGCCCGCAAAGAGTTACTCCAGTGGCACAACGAGTATCCCGCTAACTATCGTTACCTGGCACAAGCTGTTTGTGCTGGGGGAATTCTCGAAGGATTAAAATATTTTGGTTTCTTAGAATGATTAGCTATCTCAAAGGGATCGTCGCTGGTATTCAAACAATTGGCGGGAGTCGCTTGATGTTGACTCTAGAAGTAAATGGTTTGGGCTATGATTTGCAAATTCCGCAACGCCTAGCACAGCAACTGCCAGAGTCGGGCGGAATAACTCAAATTTTTACCCATCTACAAATTCGCGATGAAGTGCCGTTTCTATACGGCTTTGCTTCCCCAGCAGAACGCGATTTATTCCGCCACTTACTAACTGTCAGTGGTATCGGCGCAGCCTTAGCGATCGCCTTACTAGACACCTTAGAACTACCAGATTTAGTCCAAGCCATCATCGCTGCTAATACCCAAGTCTTAATTCAAGCCCCTGGTGTCGGCAAAAAAACCGCAGAACGCATCTGTTTGGAACTGAAAAGCAAGTTAGTCGAATGGCGCAAATCAGCCGGGTTCTTCGTCGCCACAGGTGGCCCAGCACCAGGAATTCTCGAAGAAGTACAAATGACCCTCTTCGCCTTGGGATATACTGCCCATGAAGTCAGTCACGCCTTACACGTAGTCAGCGAAGACATCGGGCTACCAAAAGACGCCTACGTAGAAGACTGGATCAAACAAGCAATCGCTCATCTCAGCAGTAGTGAACAAGTTAGTCATTAGCCATTAAATTATCTCCCCCAATCCCTACTCCCCACTCATGCCCCAAGACCCCTATGCTTGGATTGAACAATCTCTAGCCACGATTCATCGGGCAAACTGGTATCGTTCTGTACAAACAATTCATGGTCGCCCTGGTGCTACTGTGCTGTTATCTGGGCAAGAGGTAATTAATTTTGCTAGTAATGATTATTTGGGATTGGCTGGGGATGAACGCCTCATGACAGCAGCAATTACTGCCATCCAAGAATTTGGCACTGGCAGTACTGGTTCTCGATTACTGAGTGGGCATCGAGAATTACACAGGGAATTGGAAAAGGCGATCGCCTCTTGGAAACAAACAGCAGATGCAGTAGTATTTAGTTCCGGTTATCTTGCTAATTTGGGTGCGATCGCGGCTTTGGTAGGTAAGCGCGATGTCATTTTTTCTGACCAGTACAATCATTCCAGCCTAAAAAATGGGGCAACTCTTAGCGGTGCAGCTTTGATTGAATATCCCCACTGTGATATTACAGTTTTGCAAAACCAATTGATACAGCAGCGACAACACTACCGACGCTGTTTGCTGATTACTGATAGTGTCTTCAGTATGGATGGTGATTTATGTCCTTTACCAGCACTGTTAGATTTAGCTGATGAGTTTAGCTGTATGCTGCTCATTGATGAAGCTCATGCCACTGGCGTACTAGGCAAAACTGGTGCTGGATGTGTCGAACATTTTGGATGTACAGGCAAGAATTTAATTCAAATTGGCACTTTGAGTAAAGCTTTAGGTAGTTTAGGCGGCTATGTAGCGGGAAGTACCGTCTTAATTGATTTTTTACGAAATCGCGCACCCAGTTGGATTTACACTACTGCTCTTTCACCCGCAGACACGGCGGCGGCTTTAGCTGCAATTGAGATCATCCAAACAGAACCGCAACGACATCTGCAATTGTGGGAAAATGTCACCTACTTGAGAAATTTAATGGCAGAACAACTGCCCCACTTCAAATTACTACCTTCAGAATCACCCATACTATGTTTTCAGTTACCTAATGCAGCTGATGCTTTAAGAGTTAGCCAACAACTGAGAAGTAATGGCATTTTTGCCCCGGCTATTCGTCCCCCCACAGTCCCTACAAGTCGCATTCGCATATCTGTGATGGCAACTCATCAAGCAGCACATATAGAAAAATTGGTGACAATTCTTAAGCATGTCTAAATTTCACCTAATAAAATAAAATCTGAAAATCATTAGCCATCTAGCTTGTGCTTGTATTTCTGAATTACGAATTATGTCCGCGTAGAGTGCTGTAGGCTCTATTAAGAATTACGAATTATTTAAGAGGATCTATCCGTAGATAAATTCATAAAGTTTGCAAACTAGCTTAGGGTATGTATAGCCTGGCAACAAGTATTGGTTATATCAAATTATTTTCATGCCCTATATTAATCATTCTCATTTACTACGTTATGGCGTAGTTATTTTAATTGTTGCGATCGCTTTAGTAGTCATGCTGCTGCTAGATCCTTGGCTAGACATGAGTAGAACTCCATTCCTACTCTTTTTTGGGGCTGTCATGGTGAGTGCTTGGTGTGGTGGCTTAAAAACAGGGTTGTTAGCTACTTTCTTGTCTGCTCTACTAAGTCATTATTTCTTCTTGGCTCCTCAGTATGAGATGGGATTTGACCTAGCTAATTTTTTGCGAATTGGATTGTTTGCATCACAAGGCTTACTGTTCAGTATCTTATGTGAGGCATTAAAGACTACCAAACAACACGCTGAGGTAAATCTACAAAAGCTGAAATTGAGCGAGGAGCGATTTCGTTTAGCATTAAGCAGTTCCGATATCCTCGTCTTTCAGCAGGATCGAGATTTGCGATATCAGTGGGTTCATCATCCTCAAAGTGTAAACGCACCTGAGGAAATATTGGGTAAATCTGATTATGAAGTACATTCAGCCTCAGTAGCAGACAAATTGACAGCAATTAAGCGGCGGACGCTGGACAGTGGTGTTTCCAGTCGTGAAGAGGTTTGTTTAACAATCCATGGACAAGTCTGTTACTTTGATTTGTTAGTTGAACCCATCAAGGATCAAGAAAATAATATTCAAGGTATTGTTTGTGCTGCTTTGAATATTACTAAGCGTAAGCAGGTAGAATTAGAAACAGTCAGATTGCATCGGGAACTTCAGCAAGCTATTCAGCAAAAAGACGAATCACTAGCACTATTTAATGCTTGGCTGACTAGTTCACCATTAGCTTTGGCCTTTCTTGATACAGAACTCCGTTACGTATACGCTAATGAAGCATTAGCAGCCATCAATGGTGTACCACAATGTCAACACATTGGACATACTCTTAGAGAAGTACTACCAGAATGGGCATCGCAGCTAGAACCGATTTTTCAGCACTTGATGCAAACCAGGGAGCCATTACTCAACCAGGAACTGAGTGGTGAAACGTATCCGCCGGGGGTGTATCGTTACGGTTTGATTAACTACTATCCAGTGTGTTTATCAGATGGGCAATTACTAGGAGTAGGCGTCACAGCAATTGATATTACTCAACTGAAGCAAACTGAGCAAGCATTACGGGAGAGCGAAGCCAGATTTCGGGCCATGTTCGACCAAGCCCCCGTGGGTATTACTTTGGTGGCGTTGGATGGGCAATTTCTTCAGGTTAATCCCGCTTTCTGCGAAATTACTGGGTACAGCTACGATGAGTTAATTCAGTTGAATTACCAAGAAATTACCCACCCCGATGATGTGGAAGTTGATTTGGTTCACACTCAGCGAGTTTTAACCAAGGAAATTAGTGGCTATTCTCTAGAAAAACGCTACATCCGCAAAGATAGTTCTATTGTTTGGACAAACCTGACGGCATCACTGCTTTGGGATGCTAATGAACAACCAAAGTATGCTTTGGGTATTATCGAGGATATTAGTGAACGTAAACAGGCTGAAGCGGCACAACACTTTTTAGTGGAAACTAGCACCATACTTGCCGCTTCTTTAGATTATGAAATCGCCCTGAAAAATGTCGCTCAGTTGGCAGTTCCTACCCTAGCTGACTGGTGTACTGTAGATATTCTCACAGCAGACTGGTCAATTAAACAGATTGCGATCGCCACAGCTAGTCTTGCTAAACGCAAAATTTTAGAGAAAATGGGACAGCGTTATCCACCCAGTAGCGAACAACAACATCCTTTTCGGCAATCATTACTCCAGGGAAAATCAATCTTTTACCGCCAACTTCCAGATTCTATTGTCAGGGAAATGGCTCAAGACGAAGAGCATTTGCAGTTGCTGCAAAGTCTAGGTATTCGTTCTCTGATGGTGATTCCACTTTACTCGCGAGGGAAATTATTTGGCACGTTCTGTTTGACCACAGCCGAGTCAGGTCGTCACTACGAACAAACAGACTTAGCTTTAGCAGAAGATGTTGCTCGGCGTGCGGCTACAGCAATTGACAACGCGAGACTGTACCAAGAAACGCAACAGGCACAACGAGCGGCTGAACAAGCTGTCAACCGCACAGTGCGTTTACAAAAGGTGACAGCAGCTCTATCGGAGGCATTAACTCAGCAGCAAGTAGCTGACGTGTTGGTAAACCAAGGAATTGCTGCTTTGGGCGCTAAAGCTGGTTCTGTGGTTTTGCTATCTGAAGGAGGAACCATGCTCAACGTTGTGCAAGCAATTGGCTATCCTGACTCAGTGATCAATGTCTGGAAAAATTTTTCAGTAAATGCTCCTGTGCCCATAGCAAATACCGTCAGAACTGGGCAGCCTATTTTCATCCCAAATCCAGCAGCTTTGAGTACTAAATATCCTCATTTAGCAGATACTGTCAAGATAACGGGAAGTCTTGCCCAAGCTTCTATTCCCTTGATGGTAGAAGGAAAAGCAATTGGAGCACTAGGATTAAGCTTTGCCACCGTCCAAGAGTTTAATCAAGAAGACCAGGGCTTTATGTTAACACTTGGGCAGCAGTGTGCCCAAGCGATCGCCCGCGCTCAACTTTATGAAGCCGAACAAACTGCACGGTCAGAAGCCGAGACAGCCAACCGCATTAAAGATGAATTTTTAGCTGTCCTTTCCCATGAACTCAGAACTCCCCTCAATCCGATTCTGGGGTGGGCAAAGTTACTCCGAACCCGTAAGTATGACGAAGTAACTACATCTCGTGCTTTGGAAACAATTGAACGCAATGCCAAAATTCAAACCCAACTAATTGAAGACTTGCTCGATGTTTCGCGGATTTTACGAGGCAAGTTGAATTTAAATATCTGTGCAGTGGATTTGAGAATGGCGATCGCCGCAGCATTAGAAACGGTACACTTAGCCGCAGAAGCTAAGTCAATTCAAATACAAACGGTGTTCAGCCATGAAACTTTACAGGTGATGGGTGATTCCAATCGTATACAACAAATCATCTGGAATCTACTGTCGAATGCTGTTAAATTCACACCTCCAGGAGGACGGGTAGAAGTACATCTAGAACAAATAGATTTCGATGCTCAAATTCAGGTGATTGACACAGGTAAGGGCATCAGCCCGGAATTTTTACCTCACGTTTTTGAATACTTCCGTCAAGCAGATGCCAAGACAACTAGGGTATTTGGCGGGCTGGGATTGGGACTAGCAATTGTCCATCATCTAGTAGAACTTCACGGCGGTACAGTCCAGGTAAAAAGTCATGGCGAAGGACAGGGAGCAACTTTTACAGTCAAACTACCGTTGCATAAAAGTACTGAGTGCCGAACAGCGCCCGTCTTGGCAGTTGCCGTCAAGCCCAGGAGGCATAGTTGCGCTTACCACGTAGCGTCTTCTCAGGAGTGTGGGGGACGACTACCCGCTTCGACTTGCCGAAGTCAACACCCAGAAAATTTTGGGGTTTCCTCAAGTGAAGCAACTGGCGTTATTGATTCTTCGCCTGGATTACTGGCGGGAGTAAAAATACTGCTTGTAGATGATCAAGCTGATGTGCGGGAGTTTTTTATCTTGGCGCTGGAACAGTATGGGGCAGTCGTTAAGGCTGTAGCGTCAGCGCATGAGGCACTAGAAGTGCTATCTCAATCAAAGCCAGATATCCTCTTGAGTGATATTGGTATGCCTGTCATTGATGGCTATATGCTGCTGCGCGAAGTGAGAACATGGTCGCCAGCGCAAGGTGGGCAAATTCCCGCGATCGCCTTGACTGCTTATGCTGGAGAAATCGATTATAAACAAGCAATGGCAGCAGGATTTCAAAAACATATCCCTAAGCCTGTTGATCCAGCAGACTTGGTTCAAGCGATCGCTAGTTTGATTAAAGTATCCTAGGTGGCAAACTATTTAGCGTTGATCAGGTTTAACGAAGTCATAAGTCTTCCCTTTGATGAATCGTGACCAAGCTACTAAATTCGTCCTCCTTCCTCCTTCCTTATTTTTTAATTTCCGTTGACTCAAAGACACTTTTTAGTAGCGCCAACCCTTCCCCAATCTGGGAAATTTGCTCTTGTGTCAGACCTTCTAAAAGTTCAGCAATATGAGCGCGTGTTTGGTCTTGGGCTTGCTGAAGATGATGTTTTCCCTCTTGAGTTAAGTTAAGAATTACCCGTCGCCGTTCCTGAGGATGGTGGTTGCGTTGTACAAAGTTGCGTTGTACTAGCCGCTCTGTGGTTACTGATGCTGTCGCACAGGTGACACCCAAGTGTTCTGCCAAGTCAGATAATGAAGCATCTGGATTGCGGTTGATAAATGCTAGCGATCGCAACTGTGGTATAGATAAAGCAGCAGCACTGTGAGCACGCATATCCACTCGAATAAATCGCATAACTAACGGAATTGTCTCCATTACTCTAGCAGCACATTCTTGGGAATTTGTGCTGTGCGTTTGTGAAGCGTCTCGCAGAGAAAATTTACCGAGCTTCATGGGCGATTAATTCTCCTGATTACATTGCCATCAGTGGGTTCATTCATCCACAGATAAGGGTCAAGTCTATTAATGTTAGCAAGAGAATTGTACAGTTCCGACCAAAGCCATCAATGCTAATGCTATTTACTAACCTAGCATCTGATGCGGTTTTTCACCAAATAGAAAAGACGCTTTCCTCAATACAGAAAGCGCCTGATACCAATTTGCATGTCAGTTGCTTGATTGAGAAATTTCTCTTCCCCACTCCCCCTAAACTAAAATATGGAACCTAACTGCTGTAAAAACTCCTTTTCTTCTGGAGTGGAGGTACGTCCCAAAATGCTATTGCGATGCGGAAAGCGCCCAAAACGTGCAATTATTTCTTGATGACGAAATGAGTACTCAATTGCTTTAGCACTATCAGGATCATGGCTCAGTTGCTGAAATAGCTTGACACATTGATGCTGATGAGCCAGGTTTTCACTGTGTTCAAAGGGTAAGTAAATAAACCAGCGTTGCACAGGCAAAAATTGGCGGTCATAACCTTGTACAACTGCGTGCTGGGCTGCTGAAAGTGCTTCCCAGTCGGTAGCAAAGGCTTCAGGAGTGCCACGAAACATATTTCGGGGAAACTGATCTAATAGCAGAATCAGTGCTAAACAAGTTTCAGCAGCATCGATCCAGTCGTCTAAATATCCTGCTGCCGCCTTTTGGTAATCTGGCAGAAACTGATTTCGCAGTTCCTGATCAAATTCTGATTTTTCTGTAAACCAAACAGCCCTTGGTTTGCCATAATCTGGTGCCTCTGGATCACCAAACCAAAATTCCAAAATAGTCTTTGCCTGTGACATTGCCTTTATTGAACCTTACATAAAACTTGTCGCATTTTACGCATATTCGCTGGCAACTCGAAGTTCATAGCTTGTTGAATAAAAATTGCGGGAATGGGAATATTAGGGGTAGCTTGCACGTTATATGCCAATAAAGTACCATTTCCCCAATCTTTTAGCTCTAAAATAGCTGTAAAGTCAAGAAAAGTCCCTTTTTCCATCCGAAATTGAATTTGTTGCCCCAATACTTCTACGACGTTGAGGTAAATTTCTACTTGAGCCGTAAAAAAGAAAAAAGCTTTTTGTGCTACTTGATATAGGCGTTTGACTTCACCTCTGGATAAAACTTCACTTTTGGTAATGTCAGGAAAATATTGTACCCAACGCGGGTAATCAGTTAGTTGCTGCCACACCTGCGATCGCAATAGCGGTAAATACATACAGGCGGTAACAGATCCCCCCCAAGCTGTGTGCGATCGCGTTTGCAACAAAATTTCACCCTGCATCAACAATGATTGCTTGTCTTGATTCCCAGGCATATCCGCACCTGTGATTATTGAGTCTGATATATGGGACGCAGACATATTTATTTCACTTACTCCTCAACTTCTCCACCTTGTCGGGCTGAAACTACAAACCATCAAATAGGATCGAGTCCAACCAACCCAATTCTAATTCCAGTGCGATGCTGCTGAAACTAGCCATTTCCAGGACATTATTCAGAGATTGTACTTAAAAAACTGTATTTAATATTACTTTTAATCAAAACTATATTTTAGCTACTTTTAATATCATGTCCGGTTAATCAAACTGAATAAAAAATTGTGGCTTGTAGTCAGGACTTTAGTCCTGGCTTTAAGGACTGAAGTCTCTACTACAAACTGTTTATTATCAGTGATTTAGCAGGCATCATATCAGATAGCAGCACTTTTAAATGAAAAATTGTCTTGATAACAGTTAGAATGGCACAAATACAATCTCATATGCAAGGTGTCTTCAGACCTAGGCATGGAAAGAAATGAATAATTTAGAGAAAATTCTTTTCGAGAGTCAACCCTTGGGTTGGATTGGTTGATATTTCATATATTTAAAAAGTAGTAAATTTTGAATTGAGAGGAAAAATTAGGTGCGTCAGTCTTCTTTAAACCGCACGTTAATCCAAGCTTTTGGAGTCTTTCTCGGCATAGGAATAGCCGTCTGGGTACTCAGAGGCTTTGGGATTCTCACATTTATTCCCGGTGGAGTAATTGGGCTATTGTTTCTAGGAGCGATCGCCATCGGGATTATCAGTTACGTGCAAAGAACTTGGTGGCGTTTTTAACAGGGTAAAAACTATGGAAATTTACGTATGTACTGTTTGCGGCTACGAATATGATCCCGATGTTGGTGACCCTGATAGCGGTATAGCCCCAGGAATTCCCTTTGAAGACATCCCAGATGATTGGGTGTGTCCCGTTTGCGGCGCGACAAAAGATTTATTTGCACCGCTAGATACGTGAAAATAACAGCTAGCCTAGAGGTAGGTGCTATACATAAAAGACGTTTTTGAACTTGCTGCCGTTAAACATTGTAGTTGTTGGTGGTGGGGCAGCTGGATTTTTCGGCGCGATCGCTTGTGCCAAAGCCAATCCTCACGCCCATGTCACGTTACTCGAAGCTAGTCGCCAACCACTGGCGAAAGTCCTCATTTCCGGTGGAGGACGTTGTAATGTCACTCACGCTTGCTTTGAACCAGCAAGATTAGTGCAAAATTACCCCAGAGGTGGAAAAGCCCTGCGGGGTGCTTTCAGCCGCTTTCAAGCTGAAGATACAGTAGCTTGGTTTACTGACCATGGTGTACATCTCAAAACAGAAGCCGATGGTCGGATGTTTCCTATTACAGACAATTCCGAGACGATTGTAGAATGTCTGATTAAAGCTGCCGCTAAATTAGGGGTAGAACTACGCATTGGGACACCAGTAGTTTCTGTCACAAAACTTTCCCCAGCAGGTTTTGAAATTATCCTGAAATCGGGAGAAACGAAAAAGTGCGATCGCTTGTTATTGGCAACTGGTAGCAACCCTGTGGGTTATAAAATCGCCAAGGATTTCGGTCATCACATTGAACCGCCTGTACCTTCTTTGTTTACCTTCAATATTCCTGATCCAAAGTTGAGGTCATTGGCTGGCGTCAGTGTTAATCCTGTGCAGTTACGGTTATCTGTCGATGGAAAACCCCAACTAGAACAAACTGGGCCATTACTCATTACCCATTGGGGGATGAGTGGCCCGGCTGTCCTCAAGCTTTCGGCTTGGGGTGCGCGAGTTTTGCACCAAAACCGTTATCAAGCCACATTATTGGTCAATTGGCTGCCGGATTTGCATAAAGAACAAGTCCGGCAAAAAATCTTAGCAGTGAAAACTGAATGGGCCAAAAAAGCGATCGCCTTACATCGTGGGGTTGATTTACCCCATCGGCTTTGGCAATACATTGTGTCCCGTGCCGATATTACTCCAGAAGAGCGTTGGGCAGGAATATCCAACAAAAAATTAAATCAGCTAGTGCAAGAACTTACTCAGGGAGAATACTTAATTAAAGGTAAGGGAGTATTCAAAGAGGAATTTGTTACCTGTGGCGGTGTCAACTTAAAAGAAGTCAACTTCAAAACAATGGAAAGCAAGTTAATTCCTGGTCTTTACTTTGCCGGAGAAATTTTGGATATTGATGGTGTCACAGGTGGTTTTAATTTCCAAAGTGCTTGGACAACCTCATATTTAGCTGGTAACTCAATGGGACTTAGCGACTAACCCTTTCCAGCTTGAGTTTAACCATTAGCCATTTCTATGGATTGCTCAGAAGCGATTTCCGCGTCAATCTGCCCCTTATTTAACGTGAGTTCGACAAATATCAAAAACCCCTCTCCAAACCTCTCCCCTGCCAGGATACTGACTTGAATCTCAACTCACTACTCAAGTTGTTAGCTGCGGTTAGATTTTCAAGTCAGTATCCTACAAGGGAAGGGGCAAAAATTTACAACCTGGTACGAAAGAATAAGCTTTATAAGCCTCTCTCCGTTTCGGGGAGAGTTTTGGAGAGGGGTTCTTTATCATATATCGAATTCACGTTGTGTTACGCCATTTGCGACAACGCGAGTCCGCGCAACGCAATGGCTCCTCTGCGATATGCGCTGCGCAAACGTTAAAAAATTGACTCTGAAAAAAGTTTTAACCTTAATTGAACCGTATTACTTTATAATCCTCCTAAACCCACTGGAGTTGGGGTTTGCCACACGCCAGAAAAGATGCTTTCTGTTGCTAGGGAAATTCTCAGTAAATCTTCTTTCAGCAGAGGCGGCCAATCAACCCCAGCTTTGCGCCCCGCTACAAATATCTGTTGCGCCTTAACACCTAACTGATAAAGCGCAAAGGCTAATTCTCGGTCAAGATTGGGCGCTTCTTTCATGGATTCAAACACAACTTTCAACGCTAACAAAATTGAGGTGATCTGACCGGGTACCGGTGGTTTTCCCAGTTTCATCCGCATTAATAAGGCATCTGGGTTGTCCTCAGTTGTTAGTGTCTGGGCTATCAGGAGTTTGCGAGCTGTTTCGTAATTCATGTATCCAGCTTATCTTAGTTGTTAGCACAGTAAGAGTACCTATAGCAGGAGACAGGAGACAGGTGAGTCCAGCGCGGTGAGGCAGTCCGGTCTTGGGGGTTTCCGCGCCACTTGCTACAAGTCGGCAAAGCCGCCCAACGCAGTGGCTTCCCATGAGCGACTGGCGTAAAGCCCTGACGGGCATAGCTGCGCTTACCGTCGCAGACGTGCCGGAGGCATCACCCGAAGGAGAACAGACGGGAAAATCTCTTCGTGTCCGGGTTTGATGATTAGTTTATCTCCTCAGCTATGTGGCAGATGCTCTACATAACAAATTACTATCTTAATGGAGCAAGAGGACTCCCGTTACAGTCGCAAGACTTAACGGGAGATGAATTGCGACCAAGATAAAATTGGCAAGCGCGAATCATTGTTTTGGTTGTTCTTGGTTCTCAACGTAATTCTTTAATTGTTCAACCGTGACACCCCCACAACTAGCCACAAAATACGCATCAGTCCAAAAATAAGGCTTGTTGTAGAAGTA
>JADEXK010000207.1 GCA_015207155.1 Nostocales cyanobacterium LEGE 11386
AGCCAATCAACTAGCACATTATCTACGTTCATTGGGAGTCAAACCAGAAGTATTAGTAGGGATTTGTGTAGAGCGCTCTTTAAATATGGTCATTGGATTATTAGCCATCCTCAAAGCAGGTGGCGCATACATCCCCATAGACCCCAGTTATCCCCCAGAAAGACTAGCATTCATCCTAGAAGATGCTCAAGTGTCTGTATTGTTAACTCAAGCATCATTGCAGGATACAATCCCCCAACACCAAGCACAAATCATTTGTTTAGATTTAGATACTGATGGGCAATTCATTCAACAACACAGCCAAGATAATTTAGTTTCTCAACTCACTCTTGAAAATTTAGCATATACCATTTACACCTCTGGTTCCACAGGTAAACCCAAAGGCGTACAAATTCCCCACCAAGCCTTGAGTAACTTCTTGTGGTCAATGAAACACACCCCAGGAATTAGTCAAGAGGATATTTTACTGGCAGTTACGACCTATAGTTTTGATATAGCCGCATTAGAATTATTTTTACCCCTAATTGTGGGTGCGCGTTTAGTTATTGTCAGTCGAGAAGTTGCTAGTGATGGCAGAGAGTTATTAGCAACATTGCATGATACCCAAGCGACAATCATGCAAGCCACACCCGCAACATGGCAATTACTATTAGCCGCTTCTTGGGATGGAAATCAACAATTAAAAGTTCTCTGTGGTGGTGAGGCGTTACCTGCACCTCTAGCAGAACAATTACAGCAATGCTGTGCTTGTGTGTGGAATATGTATGGCCCGACAGAAACGACAATTTGGTCAGCTGCTAGCATAGTCCAAACAATTAACAATACAGTACCCATTAGTCAGCCAATTGCGAATACACAAATTTATATCCTGGATGAAAATCATCAGTTAGTACCTGTGGGTGTACCAGGTCAAGTGTGTATTGCTGGGGATGGTTTGGCTAGGGGTTATTTTCATCGTCCTGATTTGACAGCAGAGAAATTTATTCCTCATCCGTTTAGTCAACAAGGAGAGCGTCTATATCAAACGGGTGATTTAGCACGTTATTTGCCGAGTGGTGAAATAGAATATCTCGGTCGCATTGACTACCAAGTCAAGCTGCGTGGTTTCCG
>JADEXK010000064.1 GCA_015207155.1 Nostocales cyanobacterium LEGE 11386
TTTTTACAATGTGCCGCCCTTAATCGCATGATCCAGTTAGGCAAGCCAGACTCTTATAAAGTCGAAGGCTAATTCCTATCCTTACTTCGGATTGGTCTGTCTTTTTTTCCTTTCATGCAACAAAGCCGTGTAATGAGTTCCAACACTCAACTTCTTCCAAATTCTTACAATGATTTGTCAAATTCCGATTTAGACACTAATGTTCAGAATTCACTTTCCATGTAGTCACAATGATTTCTGCAAACAGTAAGACAACTATTAGCCGCGAAAACGCTTGTAAAATGGCTTCCATCGTCCAGTTCTGACTCTGAACCTCCCAGATGATCCAAACAATATTGAATCCAATTACCAACCAGGGTAGAATTACCGCTGAATTCCGTCTGCGAAAGCGGATTGTCATCTCACGCCAAAATGGAAAGGTGAAGTTGCCAACGGCATCTGGTGAACTCACGAGTCTACGCATCGCCATATCCTTGTGTGTAGAGGGCTATAGTTTCATGTTCTAGATAGAACTGTTTCAATCAACTCGCTGTATACCCACCATCGATCGCTAAAGGTTGTCCTGTAATATAGCTGGCAGCATCAGAGCAGAGAAATACCACCGCTTGAGCAATTTCTGTTGCCTGACCGATCCGACCGATCGGAACCATAGACCCAAGATCATCGAACGTTAAGCCTATCTGGTCAGCGCTACGAGCCATTAGATCAGTCGCAATGGGACCAGGATTAACAGCATTAATCCGAATGCCCTGTTTGGCATAGTCAAGTGCGGCAGTGCGTGTCAGCCCCATCACCGCGTGTTTGCTGGCAACGTAGGGAGAAATTCCCGGCAGTGCAACAAGACCATTGGTGGACGAATTGTTCACGATCGCGCCTGCGCCCTGGGTGAGCATCTGTTGAATTTCATATTTCATGCACAGAAATACTCCTCGCGCATTGATCGACATGATCTTGTCAAAATCCTCAATCGATTGTTCGTGCAGTGGTTTAACAGCAAGATCAATGCCAGCATTGTTAAAGGCACAATCGAGTCTGCCGTAGGTCGCGATCGCTTTCTGCACCAATTCCCGGACATCCGCCTCACTCGATACATCTGATTTCACGAACAAGCATTCCGCCCCAGTCTCGCGAATCAAATCAGCAGTTTCTTCCGCTTCTACACCGCGTATGTCCGAGAAGACCACTTTGGCTCCAGCAGCACCGAATGCGATCGCGGTTGCTCTGCCAATTCCCGATGAGCCTCCTGTAACTAACGCCACTTTATCTTGCAGTATCATTCTGTTTCTCCTATTTCAATCAAAATTGACCTTCAGCAACGAACTGACGATATCACCGAAGACCCTTCTGATGGCCCTGAAAAACGGGTTCGGATGCCTAGTCGCGTTTGAACACCTTGTAGGCGATCGCCACGTTTGCCTCTTCTAAGATGGCTTTATTTTTGTCTGACATTTGAATTTCTCCTCTATTCAAGTTGTCTTTGTTTTAGCCAACTTGGAGTTTAGTCAGTTCCAACACTCAACTTTGAGTAATGCTCTAGCGCAACTCGATCCCAATGTCCTAAATTGGCTGCTGCTTCATAGGTGCTTTGGAAAAAGGCGAGGAGCATTGCATCTGGATCATCAGCTTGTCTCACGGCTTCATAGGGTAGGATAAACTCTTGCATTTCTGAGCTGTAAAAAGCTTCTCTGGGTTGGATTGGGTAATCTCGAAACCCTTCCGGCGCAGGGTAAGCGTAAGCGTAAAAAACAGGCTCCACAACTGACCCACCCCCTGGCCAAAAGCCACAACTACTAACTTCGTGTGAATAGGCTTCGCGCGTGACCCAATCTGCCATATTCGGAACCCCACCGGGATGTTCTGGCGCACGACGACCGGAGAAACGAGTTACAGCGAGGTCGAAGCTGCCCCAAAAAAAATGTGCAGGACTTGATTTACCAATAAACTGGGAACGGAATAAGGTCATGACCCGATCGACTTGCACAAGAATTCGCCAGAAACGTTGTGCATATTCCGGATCATAAGCTGCGTGTTGATAGTCTTGATCGAACGGGATTGGTTCTGACACTTCTTGCGGCATTGTCCAGATTTGGACTTCGATGCCGATGTCGCTCAATGTAGTTAGCACCATTTGGTAAAAATCTGCCACAGAGCGAGGAGCTAGTGCAATTCTTTTAGTAATACCGTCGCTAGTGTCGATTTGTAGTTGATGGTCGAGAAAATCAAAGCTAATTTGAAAGTTACGAGTTCCGCAAGGGATTGAAGCGGTTGTTAGTCCACGCGGTGTGACATAAAGAGTAGATTGCCACCAGTGATTGAGTTTAGGTGCCAGTGCCAACCGGATTTTACCGATGATTTGCGTCCATAGATGGAGAGTTGCATAGGTATCCTGCCAATCTGCTAAGGGCAAACTGGGCCAAACGCTGTCAATGGGAGTACTTTGATTAGAAACAGCCATGAAAATCACCCACATGAGGAGAACATGTTGAAGAAATGAGAAGGAAATCTAGATGAAATCAGAATCGCTATCAATAGTCTTTTCCCTGTTCATCTGCAAAACACCATAACCACTGCTCCCCCAATTCAGCCGAACTAACCACTGCATGATTGGTTGCTTCATAATGACGACGAGCATGTTGATGCTTAGAAGAATCGCAGCACAGCATTTTGCCACAGGTTTGGCAAATCCGGAGGTGTACCCAGCGGCTATTTATTTTAATGCACTCTTCACAACGAAATATGGGATAGGCTGCTTTAGAAATCAGGTTTTCCACAGTTAGATTGTTGAGATGTTCGCAGGTCATAGTTTTTTGGTATCCCTGGTAGAAGATAACGGTGAACAGAATGATTGAGGCTGATGTGAAATCTGAAATTAGGGGCGCGTTCTTCTCCTGGGCGTAGTCGCCGAATCACCCCGTTGCCGCTTGTGCAAAATTCACAGAACAATTGCAGTAACGCGAATTTGAATCCCCTAACAGTGAGATTTGCATGAATCAGACTGGTGCATAAATCGTTTCGTCTTCTTTGCGCCAAGCTGGATCAACTAGACAAACGAAAACAATAGGTTCGTCGCCGTAGTTGTGAAGGAACTGGATTGCATTTGGAGGAATGTAAACCGCATCGCCTGGTTCAATGCGACGAACTTCACTGTCAATCGACATTTCGCCAACACCGCTAATGATGTAATAAACCTCAGAAGTTTTTAGGGAATGGGGAATCGAAGTTTTGCCAACAGGCAAGATCGCATACGCCAAACTGTAACGCAAGTTGATGTCTTGTTTGTCAGGATGAAGCAGTTCGCGCAGAACAGTTCCATCTCCAGCGATAATTTCTTCACAGTTGTTTAGTTTTTGGATCAGCATAAGTTTAGGCTTCCAATTACACAATCGGAGCAAGTTCAGAATCTGTGAATTTTGGACGAGAAATTTGCCTGTTCCACGGCACCGTTGAATCACGTACTGATGGGGCGAAATCCCCATCGTTCGCTTAAACAAACTTGCAAGATAAGTCGGGCTGATGTTAACTGCACTTGCCAGTTCGGCCAAGGATAAATCATGATTCAGATGAGCATGAATGTAATCAATCGCCTGCTGCAATTGGCTGTAAGTTAAGCTTCTATTCTCAGGCATGATAATTTGTACGACCTTAGAATAGTGGCACAACAGATGAATCACTAACGCTTGAGGCGGAGACAGCATTTTATCTTTTTCAAAATGCTGTCTCCTATCTTACTTGTTGCTTCCGTAGAGGAAACCTCAAGTATTAATGTCCACCAGAGGTCACTGGAGGGGTTGTTGCAAGGAGTTGAAGTTCCCATGCAAGGGCAACCGCACTAGCACCGCCATGCTCAAGAATAATATCTGATACACCCGCAGATGTTTCTGTGCGCGCCCAGTCACGTTGCCATTCAGCAAGTACAGCCATCCAGTTGATTGGAACTGCACCAGCCTGAACCATCCGGCGAACCGCCATGTCATGAGCTTCCGCAGTAACACCGCCCGAAGCATCGGTAACGATGAATACTTCATAACCCTCACCCAGCGCCTGGATTGCTGGCATTGCGAGACAGATCTCGGTGTAAAGCGCAGCAAGTATAAGTTGTTTGCGGCCACTTTTCTTCACTACATCTGTAACGTTTGGATCTTCCCAAGTATTGATGAAAGTGCGGTTGATCGGTTTTTGATCGGGAAAAACATCCTGTAGTCCCTTGATGATGTAACCCCCTCTCTCTTCAATGACTGTGGTCAGGATTGTGGGTACGTTGAACAACTTTGCCGATTTAGCAAGACCAATCACATTGTTAATGATCATCGTAGGTTCATGGCTGTTCAGGTTGGTGAACTGGTAAGGCTGGTGGTCAATCAGTACCAGGATGCTATCTTCTGGACGAAGCAGTCCTTCCAGTCCGATTTTTGAATTTTTAGACATCGCTATAAGTCTCCATTCAATGTTTACTTTTCAGACACGCCCTAGCGTGTGAGTCAGACTCAACGGGGTGAATCACACAGTTTTTTCACATTCTTCGCGCCACAGACTGGACATAACCAATCTTCCGGCAGATCCTCAAAAGCTGTTCCCGAAGCAATTCCAGACTGTGGTTAAGCGGGTTAAATACTGTCAGAGGGCAGCAACATCATGACATCTGCATGAGCTAACACGGCATCGGGGTGGCGTTGAAGCGCCGTGTTATACTTCATGGCAAACTCATTGCCCGATTCATCGGGACTGAGCAGTGTCCGAATGTCACTGTCAATCGCTTCAATTGCCTCTGGTGTAACAGATTCATCGGCATAAAACAACTCATCGATTTGGATAATCAATTCTGAGAGTCGATGCAACCAGGCAAACTGCTCATGACCGATCGCCAGTTGTAGCAATTCACCTCCAGAAACGTGCCCTCGAACTTGCTCATAGGTAAGACGCTCAGTCTCTAGTAAAAGCTTGTGCAGATGTAGTAGTTTGATTCGTAACTGACTCAAGCGTTGATGTTGACTCATTTGATATTGAGATGGGTTAAGCATGAATCCGTCCCATCCTTCCTGCCTGGTAGTCGTCGATCGCCTGGGTAATTTCAGCTTCAGTGTTCATGACAAATGGCCCGTAGCGCACGACTGGTTCGTTAAGGGGTACACCTGCAATCAGCAGAAGATCTAGAGGACGCTGAGCATCAGCAGGGTTGGCGATCGCCACATCTTCTCCATCTTGAGAAAAGAGTACCATCTGCCCATCATCACCAGGCGCTGGCTCTGTCCCGAACAACCCAGACCCCTCCAGGATATAGACAAAGGCGTTGTACTCTTTGGGTACAGGCTGGATTATCGTTGCCCCTGGTTGCAATGTGAAGTGGAGGTAAGTTATCGGCGTGCGCGTCTGAATTACGGCTTTTGCCCCTAACGCTTCTCCAGCAATCACCCGCACCGTCACAGACTTATCTTCGGTTTGAGCGACCGGAATGTCAGCCACTGGAATTTCCTGATAGCGGGGCGGCATCATTTTGTCTCGTTGTGGCAGATTGACCCAGAGTTGAATGCTGTGGAGCCGTCCGCCCGTTTGGGTAAACCTTGACTCCGGCATTTCGGAATGCACGACCCCGGCACCTGCTGTCATCCACTGAACATCACCCGGATTTAGTAGTCCGGCGTGCCCCGCAGAATCTTTGTGTTCTAACCGTCCAGCCAAGACATAGCTGACGGTTTCAAAGCCTCGGTGCGGATGATCGGGGGCACCTTTTGCCTGACCCGGCTTTACATGAATCGGCCC
Source organism: Nostocales cyanobacterium LEGE 11386 (assembly GCA_015207155.1). Taxonomy (GTDB): domain Bacteria; phylum Cyanobacteriota; class Cyanobacteriia; order Cyanobacteriales; family Nostocaceae; genus LEGE-11386. Next base: position 5,758 of record JADEXK010000064.1, read on the forward strand.
CAACTCGTCGAGGAGGAGAAACGGGTCAAATTCAGAGAAGCTACTTTTGGGAAAGGGCCGACGGACAAGAAATCCAGCCCCTTCGACTGTTTCAACGCTGTTGATTACTCCGGCAACGGTTCGAGATGTTTGAGTGGGGTCAGTCATAGAATTGCCTCCTCAGAACTAGATAAATCTGTGTCATTTGAGCCTGACTCAACGGGGTGAATCACAGCGTTTTTTCACAGGACAGAAATCCGGCAGGTCACTAACCAATAAAGGTTAGATCGAGATCTTTATAGGGTATGTTGAAAAATTTTGTGCCTTAGAAAACTATCCCTGCTAGCGTTTATGCTCAGGATTTTTGAAGTCTGTCTTACAACCTGCATCCCAAACGTCAGGTTGGTTCCCGTGAGGAGGAATTCCTCCATTATCTTTGAGTAGTCTGGCGATATGCATACAGTTCCAAGCTAAAAAGGTGGTATTGCGATTGGTAAATTCGTTCTCCGGCCCTCCAGACCCTGGATCTAAATAGGAAGGCCCTGGGCCTACTTCGCCTAGCCAGCCTGCATCCGCTTGGGGAGGGATCGTATAGCCAATGTGCGATAGGGAAAACAAAATATTCATCGCACAATGTTTCACACCATCTTCATTCCCGGTAATGAGGGTTGCCCCAACCTTCCCATAATCTCTGTACTGACCTTTCTCATTCAAAAGATGAGTATATCCATACATTCGCTCTAAAACTCGACTACAAACAGAACTTTTTTCACCCAGCCATACTGAAGTACACAGCACTAAGATGTCAGTTGCATCAATTTCTTTCTGGATTTGGGGCCATTCATCTGTCTGCCACTCATCGGTTTGTGACATATCTAACCCTAGCCCCGCCGCTATCTCATAATCTACCGGTCGAATGACTTGAGTGGTTACCCCATTAGCCTCGAAAATAGCTTTGGCAATATTGATAACTCCCTGTGTGTGGGATAATACTGGCGTTTTATTGAGTGTGCAATTTAAAAAAAGAGCTTTTAAATCACTATATTGTGCAGGGGCATTTTGGCACTGACGATCCGTGATTGTTTTGAGCTGTTGTGACATGGCTTCGACTCCTGTACAAAACAACATTTGCCCTATCGCGGGCGAGACGTTCAGACATGCGCCGAGTTACTGATTATTTCTGCTCAAGAAAGTCCAGCAACAAGGGATTGATCTGATCGGCGTGAGTCCAGTTGATGGCGTGCGGCCCGCCGGGAATGACAACCAGTTGACTGTTTTTAATCAGCTGCGGGAGTCTGGCGGCGGTGGACTCAAGCGGCAAAATGCGATCGCTATCTCCATGAACGATCAGAGTCGGCACATCAATGCGGGGCAGATCATCGCGGAAATCGGTGAGCCAGGAGGGTACACAGTCCAAAGTCCCTTTAGCAGAAGCCCCTGCTGCTACGTTCCAACTGGCTTGAATCGCTTCATTGCTGATCCGCTTGCCAAGCAATACATCAACATTGAAGAACTCTTTGAAAAAGGCAGAGAAATAAGCTGGACGATCGTCAACGATCGCTTTCATAATGCCATCGAAAACGCTTTGATCAACACCCTCTGGATTGTCGTCTGTCTTTAACAAAAACGGTGGAACGGGAGCTATCAGCACGGCTTTCTGCACCCGCTCTGAGCCGTATTTGCCAAGATAACGTGTGACTTCACCCGTTCCCATTGAGAAACCGACCAGCACGGTATTTTGCAAGTCAAGCTTGGTCATGAGTGTATTCAAATCGGCGGCGAAGGTATCGTAGTCATAGCCAGATGAGGGCTGACTGGAGTTGCCAAATCCTCGGCGATCGTAGGTAATTACTCGATATCCTGCATTCAGTAAAACTAAAACCTGCTTCTCCCAGGAATGTCCGTTCAATGGAAATCCATGAATCAGAACAATCGGTTGTCCTGTCCCAAGATCTTCGTAGTAGAGATCGATGGTTGCAGAGTTTTCTTGACCAACGGTAATGTAAGGCATGAGAGGTTTCTCCATTGTAAATTGATGATGTGTTTTTGTCTGTTGCATCACAATCACCGTCTTAACAATGCTGCGTTAAGCAGCAGACTTCAGATAGGGCAAGCATCCATTGCCTACCATCGCTTCAGAACAACGAGAATCCTTCATTGTTGCCCGAGCGCGATCGCCGCGTTTGCCACCTCTAAGATTGCTTTATTTTTGGCTGACATTTGAATCTCTCCTCTGTTCAATTGGATGCTTTAAGCGATAACTTCGTTAAGCTTTCCTTCGGAACGCTGCGCGTAGCTTGCTTCCCCGTAGGGGTACGCTAACGCTGTTGCTCTACCAATTCCCAATGTTTCTCCTATTCCAATCAATATTGACCTTCAGCACACAATCAAACTCCGATCCGTTTAGCAATTATTAACGCTGTAAAGCTGGTCTAATCTTCTGTAAACTTCAGCACAATTTTGCCCCGTGTTCCTCCCTGCTCTAGACGCTGATGTGCCAGAACGACCTGATCCCAAGAAAATACTGAATCAATCACTGGACGAAGCTGATGACGCTCGATGAGTTTTGTCAAAGCCTCTAATTTTGCTCGGTACTGGGGTGAAAAAACAAAATGAATCGTCAGATTCTTACCCCATGCTTCAAGAAGCGATTGCGGTATTGCAATGTCTACAATGCTTGTAAGCCTACCAAAGGGACGAATGATTTCTAAACTACGCTGAATTGTTTCTTTGCCGATCGTATCTAGAACTAAATCCACACCCAGTCCATTTGTTTCTTGACGAATGACTTCTACGTAATCTTCATTTTTGTAATCAATCACTCGATCTGCGCCCAGTTCTGTCACGAAATCTCGGTTTCTAGAACTACACGTCGCAAAAACGTATGCCCCTATCGCTTTGGCGAGTTGAACTGCGATCGAACCCACTCCACCCGCACCCGCATGGATGAGAACTGTTTCACCAACTTGTAGATTGCCCCTAGTCACTAGACAATCCCAAGCAGTTCCGCCTGCAAGCGGAAAAGAAGCTGCTTCAATGTGCGATAGATTTGCAGGCTTCAATGCAACAATCGCTGCATCAGCCACATGATACTGAGCGTAGCTACCAAATTCTCCAAAAATTTGCGGCGAGTAATATACGTTGTCTCCCACCTTGAAATCAGTCACAGCTTCGCCAATTGCCTCAATCACCCCTGAAACATCGACTCCAAGGATGGCAGGTAGTTGAACCAGTTCCTTGTAATCACCACGACGAGTTTGGTAATCGACAGGGTTAATCGAGGTTGCACAAACTCTGACTAACACCTGATTCGCCTTCAGTGTTGGTATGGGAACAGTTTGAATCTCAAACTTTTCAGCATCACCAAACGCAGTTAATACGGCTGCTTTCATAGATTCCATCTGTGCCAACTCTCCTTGATTTAGAATAAACAGTGACGGAATTTTGATACCACTCAGCGTAGGTAAGTTCTCCCTTTCAAGACGCAGCGTGGAACCGATCGTGCTGTCGAGGAACGCGCGGATCAACGTTGCTACCTCCTCCGCATGGGTCTCCAACGCGAAATGTCCGGCATCGAGCAGATGAATCTTTGCATCCGGGAGATCTCGCTGATAAGCGGCAGCACCAGCGGGCAGAAACGCCGGATCATGACGACCCCAGACGGCGAGAAGCGGCGGACGGTACTCACGAAAGTAGGACTGGAAGGCTGGATAGAACGCGACGTTGCTGCGGTAATCGAGGATCAGATCGAGCTGGATCTCCTCCGCGCCCGCTCGCCCCATGTAGGCGATGTCGAGTTCGTAGCCGTCGGGCGACAAAAGGTTTGGATCGGCTCCGATACCGTACTGCCAATTCCGGATTGTGTCTGGCGTGAGCGAGGAGCGGCAGGCTTCCCGATTCGCTGCGCTCGGTTCGCGCCAATAGGTCTCCCACGATCCCCATTCATCACTCAAACCCTCAAGGTAGGCGTTGCCGTTCTGCGAGATAATCGCAGATATCCGTTCAGGATGGCGCATTGCCAGACGCAGACCTACTGGCGCACCGTAGTCGAAGATGTAGAGTACGTATTGATCGAGCGACAAAGCATCGACGAAGCCCTCGATTACGTCGGCAAGGCGGTCGAACGTGTAGTCGAATGCCCCGCGTGGCGGTGCCTTGGTCTGTCCGAAACCAGGTAGATCCGGCGCGATGAGCCGAAAGCGATCGGCAAGCAGAGGGATCAGGTCACGGAACATGTGGCTAGCGGTCGGAAAGCCGTGCAACAGCAGTATCACTGGCGCCTCGCGTGCCCCCGCCTCGCGGTAAAACACTTCGACATCGCCGACTTGTCGAAACCCGTAGCGTATTTTCATCGTACAATTCTCTTTTTTGATTTTCTTCCGACTGAGCTTCGACGCTCAGATTTGGAATCTTAAACACCTTTCGCATACCCTACGATCGCCGCTCCTAAACCGCGAGAACCACCTGTTACCAATGCAACTTTGCCTGCAAGTGTTGTCATCCGCACAGATCAAACAGAGCGAAGCAACTTCAGCAACTCTTCCGCTGCGGGTTCCGAAGATGCCGGATTCTGTCCGGTCACGAGCCTCCCGTCCACTTGGACATAGGGGACCCAGTTGGCGGTTTTACTGTAGATGCTACCCCGTTCCTTTAGCCGGTCTTCCAACAAGAAAGGCACGACCGTGGTCAAGCCCACCGCTTCTTCTTCTGCATTCGTGAACCCGGTCACGTGCTTGCCTTTGATTAGATACTCGCCGTCCTTTCCGCGCACATTGATCAACGCAACCGGCGCGTGACACACTGCACCGACTGGCTTGTCGGCCTTCACGAAGGCTTCGATCAGTGCGATGGATGTCGCGTTGTCGGGCATGTCCCACATCGGGCCATGTCCGCCGGGGTAGAAAACTGCGTCGAAATCGTCTGCGGACACGTCGGCTAGCTTTTTCGTGTTGGCAAGTTCAGCCTGCGCTGCGGTGTCTGTGCGGAAGCGCTTCGTTAATTCGGTCTGGAACTCGGATACCTCGCTTTTCGGATCGAGCGGCGGCAGACCGCCCTTCGGTGAGGCCACCGCGATCGCTGCTCCCGCATCCTTCAGCACGTAATAGGGAGCAGCAAACTCTTCCAGCCAGAAACCAGTTTTCTTTCCGGTATCGCCAAGTTGGTCATGAGACGTGAGAACAATGAGAATCTTCATAGCAAACCTCCTTTTTAAGAACTCAAACACGGCCCTTCTCGCTGCATAACACCTAATTCGCCTTCAGTGTTAGTGTGAGAACATATCGGTGTCGATCGCTACTTGGTCGCAACGTTTCGCACTGCCTTTCGACTACTGCGCTACATACCCACCATCTACCATCTACGTTTCACCTGTTACGAACGATGCCAGGTCAGATGATAAAAACAGGACTGCATTTGCAGTATCATTCTGTTTCTCCTGTTTCAATTTCGTCAGTTTGTATCGGGTAAGTTTGTCTCAGCAACTCAGTGACTTCTTGCGCGATCGCAATCAGGGCGTGATTAACTGAGGAGTCGTGAAGAGAATCAGTCTGAGATGTACCTTCATGCCCAAAATCATTCTTGCCTTGTACTAGTAAACGCGTCATAGAATTATCCTCAATGAAATACTAATTTGTAATTGACTAAATCAATACGAGGAAATTCAGTTGTTGGCATGGTAATTTTTGGCATGGTTCAAAAAGCGGCAAATTTGTTCAGTGAAACAGGCAAAATCTAGCCATCAAAATTAGATGGCTTACAGCACTTACAGGCAAGTCAGATATGAATTGAGAGCAAAGATCGGGGAACTTAATAACTTGCAGCAATCATGGCAGCCATCAACTCCGTCGTGTTCCAGCGCTCGGTGTACCGAATTCCATTGATAAACAGGGCTGGGGTAGTCGTCACTCCACTCTGTATTCCGCCTTCAATATCTTCATTGATGCGATCGACATACACTTGTTTAGACAACTCTTTGAGAAATTGAGGAATGTCAAGCCCTAAATCATTGGCGTACTCGACAAGATAACCGTTCTCCAACCTTTGTTGATGGTCAAATAAAGTATCGCTCATTAACCAAAACTTTGCTTGGGCGGCGGCTGCTTGGGCTACTTGGGCTGCCCGTTGTGCCTGGGGATGAATCTGGATCTGTGGAAAATGGCGGAAGATAAAACATAAATAATCCTCTCCAAAAGAAACCGTAAGCTCTTGCCGAATGATTTTAATCAGTTTGTAAACGGCTGCACTTCTAGGACATTGATAATCCCCATACATCACTAATACCACGGCGGCACTTAGCACACCTTGACTGTGATCTTGGGTTGAAGCTGGCACAACTAAAGAACTGGAACTATGGTCGTCGATCATCTTTCTACATCTGTATCAAGCATGGAACCTTGCGATTCACTTGCTCAATCCACATGAATTCAATATAAGCAATTGGGTTTTAGTTGTCGTCTACAGTGAGTTAACATTTTTAGGCTGTAATTTGATGGAGCAGCCGCTCCTTCTTAAGATAGAAGGTAGGCTCTAACTTAAGTTAGATTTAACGCTTAATTGTATGGTCAATCCTATCCGTCTGACGTGATCAAGAGCTGTTGCCTACATCATCTGACGGATCGGTCGAACAATCACTTCGTTGACATCGACATCATCCGGCTGGGATACGGCATACAGGACAGCGCTGGCGATCATATCTGGGTTGAGTGCATCTTTGCGAAGGTCTTTCAAGAAGCCTTTTGTTGGCTCGTCCGTGATATCAGAGCCGAGTTCGGTTTCAACCACACCGGGAGAGATGACGGTGACGCGAATCATTTTCGACTCCTGCCGGAGTCCTTCGGAGATTGCCCAAACTGCGTACTTGGTAGCGCTGTAAACTGCGCTAGTGGGTACTACCACATGGGCACCAATCGACGCAGTATTGATGATTTGTCCGTTACCTTGCGCTTCCATAATCGGCAAAGCTGCTGCAATGCCATTTAACACCCCGTTGATATTCACGTTAATCATGTTGTCCCATTCCTCGACCTTCAAAGCATTCATCGGGGATAGAGGCATCACGCCTGCATTGTTAAAGATGACATCGACGCGATCGAACTTGTCTTTCGCAAACCCAATGAACGCTTTCACATCTTCTCGATCGGTGACATCTACGGCTTTGAATTCTGCTGTACCACCTGAGGTGTGGATCTCCTCAACAATTTTTTCGAGCTTTTCGGTGCGCCGTGCGCCCAAAAGCACCTTTGCACCGTTTCGAGCGAGTAACTTAGCTGTGGCTTCGCCAATCCCGCTACTGGCTCCAGTGATCGCAATGACTTTGTTCTCAATGTTTAACATCGTTGTTTTCCTTTCTGTTCGAGTTGAGTGCTGTGAACTAAATATTGATTTCCATTTCCTGAATCATGAAGGTGAAACCCTTGTCCACAATTCTGTAAACTTGCTCATGTCTAGAAAGGCGATCGCTTCGATTACTTGGTCGTCTTTCATGCGGAAATACCACGTGTAGGTGTTCCGATACGCTCTGCCGTCTCTGGCGGTCGCCTCCCCGTCCCACAGCACGATCACCATATCGCCATCCGCCCAGATGCCGCGTACAGTCGGGACGATTGGAGTTGATAGTCGGGCACTGGTCGGGCTAACGACTTGATCGAGTAATGCTTGTCGGCTGCGATATGTGCCCGCAGTTGCACCCGTCCCAGTAATTGTCCAGGTTACATCCGGAGCAAGCAGATCAAATGCACTGCCAGTTCCGTTGCGCCATTGGTCGAAAGACTGCTGGACAGTTGCTTTGTTGCGTTGCTCGATCATCTGAGTTGCTTGTGCATCTGCTGGATTAGACGCAGTTGCTTGGGATAAGTCTGCGATCGCTGAAGGCTGAACCAGGAAGGACTGTTGATTCAATACTGTCGGGTAATCACTTGACCCAAACGCAGTCACATTCGATTGAATCTCTGCCTTCGCGCGAGCTTGCATCATCACCGGAATAGCCAACAGCCCAATCAGTCCTGCTCCCGTGAAAATTTGACTTGAATAACGCACTATTTCAATCTCCTCAAGCTAATTTTTACTTGGATTTGCTTCCAGTCAATTTATAAACAGCAGCTTCTATTGCAGTTTGTCCGGTGCGCGTTTCTATCTCTGGGCTACTTTCAAAGACGATATGACCAGAGTTGAAACCGCGCATCATCTCGCTGTAGCTGTTGACGGCTTCAGGTGAAAAGCCAAAGCTGGAAATCGTTGCTTGCCAGTCGCTTTCGGGAACAGCAATTGCCTGTACATTACGGTTAAGCACAGCGGCAAAAGCAGCAGCGACATCGTTTGGTGAGTAGTCGATCGGACCATGCAGTTCGATGATGCGCTGACCTTTCCAGTCTTCAATCATGGCTTCAGCCGCAGTGCGCCCGATGTCTTCGGTCGAAACCATAGGCAGCCGACGATCGAGTGGAGCAAAAAAACTGGGCAGTACCCCTTGTTCGGCAGCGATCACGGCGGCACTCCCCCAATTCTCCATAAACGATGCCGCTCGCAGAACTGTGACGGGAACTGCCAAGTTGCCCAACATGCGCTCTAAAATATGGGTCGTCAAAATGTTGCCCGTACCGGAAGCGTGCTGTGAACCAACCGAAGACAGTAACACGACCTTCCGTGCATCAGCGTTTGTAAGGGCTTCAACATAACACTCGCCGATCTGTTCTGCCAGCGCAAACATATCGCTGACGTTGTAAGCAGGTGGGTTCATCACATAGACGGCATCCGCTTCACGCATCGCGGCGGTCATCGCTTCGACATCAGTGACTTCGGCAACCGCTACGTCTGCACCTTTCTCTCGCCATGTACTGGCAGCTTTATCAGAGCGCAAGACAACGCGCACTGGAAAATTTCTCTCAAGCAAAGCGTTAGCCACTGCTGAACCTGTCTGTCCCGTCGCTCCAAAAACTACATACATAAGGTTCTCCTGCTCATTAATCATTCCGGTCACTCAGGCGATTTTTGCCTTCTTGCATCATTGCCTGATCCTCATCTTGTCTATTCGTCTAAGTTCAGCATAGGTTGGAAAAGCTGTTCTTGAAATGCCCAAACCTATCCGATGATTGCCTAATTCTCCAGAGCGATCGTTTGCAGAGATTCTATAATGTCAACTGTAAGGTATTGAGTTAGTCGAGTCTCTGCTATGACAGTCGCAATCTCTCGCCCTGACATAATTGCGGATCACCGCCAAGAAATCGCCACACGGATCGTGCGGCATACCAAATCCAGCGGCAACATTATCCAACCCACGGCGATCGAGCAATTAGACTTTGCGCGCTCAGATACAGTATCTACCGCACCTCATAGCGTGTATGAACCCATCCTGGCGATCGTCGTTCAAGGTCAGAAAAAAGCATTTCTGGGTGAGGAGACATATCAGTATGGTGCAATGCAGTATCTCGTCGTTTCCGTTGATTTACCGCTGAGTGGCTTTGTGACTGAGGCGACACCTGACAAGCCGTATTTAGGGCTGAAGCTGAACTTAGACTTGATGCAATTGTGTGAGATGGTTGCCCAAATGGGTTCCAGTTCGGCAAAGCCAGAAAACTCTATTCGAGGTATATCGGTTAGCAACGTCGATCCAGCGTTGATGGAGTGTGCCCTTCGCCTCGTCAAGCTCTTAGACACTCCGCAACACATCTCCATGCTGGCACCGTTAATGATTCGTGAACTCTATTACCATCTGCTGTTGGGTGAACAAGGGGAAGCCGTGCGTCAAATTGCCACATCCGGCAGTAATATGCAGCGAATTGCTTTAGCGATTCAACAAATCAAATCTGATTTTACCAAGCCGATGCGGATCGAGGATTTAGCGAGTCAGATCGGGATGTCTACTTCGTCGTTCCATCAGCATTTCAAGCAAGTCACTTCGATGAGTCCGCTTCAGTATCAGAAGCAGTTAAGACTGTTAGAAGCGCGTCGTTTGATGCTCGCTGAGGATTTCGATGCGACCTCTACTGCCTACCAGGTGGGGTATGAAAGTCCGTCACAGTTTAGCCGGGAATATTCGCGCCTGTTCGGTGCGCCGCCCATTCGAGACATTGAACGGTTACGGACAGCTTGAGCGAAGATTGGCTAGTTATCCATCGACCACAGCATGGCTAGCGATGGCAAGGGTGGTGCGAGTGCCAATGTATTTGGGTCCGAAGGAGCAGTAACTGCAACAAATTTAGTCCCTGGACTGGCGACTCGTTGCGCTTCGCGGTTCATCAGATCAGTGAAATTCTGAGGCTGTTGGGAATCAATTGCAAGTACATCCTACAAACTTACAATGCCGCGCTTAACGGCAACAATCACAGCTTGGGTGCGATCGCTTACATCCAACTTATTCAAAATCCGATTGACATGGGATTTAACAGTGCCTTCACCGATACTCAAAGCCGCCGCAATCTCGGCATTACTCATTCCCTGCGCCAGTGAGCGGAGTACTGCTAGTTCTCTTTCACTCAGTTCTGGATTGCTGAGGCGCTGTACCAACTTTGCTCCCACATCGGGCGGAATATACTTCTGGCCCCGATGAACGGTACGAATCGCATTCAGAAGCTCGTCCGGTTCAGTTTCTTTCAACAGGTATCCTTTTGCGCCTGCCTGCAATCCCCGATAAATATCTTCGTCACTATCATACGTGGTCAGTACAATAATCCGAGCAGATTTAGCAGTAGCACAAATTGCACCAATGGCGGCAACTCCTTCCACTTCAGGCATTCGCAGATCCATTAGCGTTACATCTGGTTGGTGTTCCCGAAAGGCGGCGATCGCTTGTTCCCCATTTTCGGCTTGTGCAATCACCTGCATCTCTGGGTCACGGTTAATAATCGTGGCTAATCCTTGCCGAAAAATGGCGTGATCGTCCGCAATCAGAACCCGAATGGTCGTAGCTTGGCTCATTGTAATGCTCACTCAAGGGTTGACGGTGACAATAATTTCTGTTCCTTGTCCAGGTTGACTCCTAATCGTTAGTTGTGCGCCGATGCGCTCTGCCCGTTCGCTCATGCCAAGTAAGCCAAAACCCTCAGAGGCTGAAATACTTCCAACTCCAAAGCCCTGTCCATTGTCTCTCACGCGCAAGCAAAACTGGTCGCGATCGTAGACTAGCTCCACTCGAATTTCGTCAGCATTGGCGTATCTAATCGCATTAGTTAATGCTTCCTGCCCAATCCGTAGTAAGTTATTCTCGACTTCAGTGGGTAGAGAATACACTGCACCCTCAATCTCATAATATAAGGTGGTGTCAGTTGCAGCAGCCCTGATTTGAGCGACGAGACGATGGAGAGCGCTCTGTAAACTGCCCTCCTCCAAAAGCTGAGGACGGAGCGCAATTACCGATCGCCGTGCTTCAGTCAGTCCAGTTCGTGCCAATTCTTTGATCAGATCCAGGTGTGCCTGAGCTGCTTCTACATCATCCGTTAGCACCTGTTTTGCAGCACCGACCTGAGCCAGAATCCCTGTAAACGCCTGAGCGAGTGTATCGTGAATTTCGCGTGCCATACGGTTACGTTCTTCTAAAATTGAGGCTTCTTCTGCTTGCTTCTGCGCCGTAATATCTCGCACCAGCCAAATCACCTGATCGTGGCTGATTGGGGCAATGCGAGCCGAAAACCACATTTCTCGTCCATTTAGAAACGCACCATACTCGACTGTGAGGATTTGTTGGGTTCTCAGTACCTGCTGAATATAACCTAGAAACTCATCAGCTTCTTCCCTTCCGAGTTGATGCATAGTTTTACCAATCATCTCCTCAAAGGGTTGCCATAGCAGATTTCGTTCCAGTACCATTATTTCAAGGAATCGCCCTTCAGCAGAGAATACAAATAATGGATCGGGAATGGCTGAAAAGAGCGCCCGCAGTTCTGCTTCAGAGGCTTGCAATGCTGCTTCTGCTTGCTTGCGATCGTTGATATCCGTAACAACTCCCAACGCTCGGATGGGTTCACCGGATTCATTCCAGGTAACAATTTTGCCGACAGAACGAATCCATTTCCACTGACCATCCTGGGTACGAAGGCGATACTCTACTTGAAAGTTGGGGATTTCTCCAGTAATACAAGCACGGTAGGTTGCGACAACTGATTCTCTGTCATCAGGATGCAAACGAGCAATCCATTCAGGAATGGTTTCGTGGAATGTTGCTGGATCGTAGCCCAGCATTAAAGCGTATTCCGGGTTAACAATTCTTTCTTCAGTCTTTAAATCGAAATCGTAGAGTCCTTGATTTGAAGCGGTTAATGCTAAGCGTAGTCGTTCTTCACTCGTTTGTAGAGCGGCTTCTGTTTGTTTGAGATCGCTAATATCCGCAATCACCCCTTCAATGTAGTCATCGTCTGCATTCAGATAAGCAGAGAAAAGTCCCCAAAACACTGTCCCATCTCGTTTTCGCCCCTGTGCTTCATAGCTTCGCACTTCCCCATCCCGCTTCAGCACCTCAAGGAATTTTTGGCGATCGCTGGGATTTATATAGTAGTCTGTGGCGTGTTCAAACCCAATCATCTCCTCTGATGAATCAAAGCCAAGCAGATTGGCATAGCGTTGATTGGCATCGAGAAGTAATCCATCCGAGAGGCGGGTGCGGAAGATGCCAACCTGTGAGTTTTCAAAAATATTGCGGAACTTAGCTTCACTGCGTTGTAATGCCTCTTCTGCTTGTCTGCGCTGGGTGGTGTCATTGCCCACCGATAAGATTTCAACGACCTCTCCCTGTTCATTGAAGATGACTTGATTCGACCAGGCAATCCAAACCCGTCTACCATCTCGACAAAGGTTTTCATTCTCGGTTTGCAAGTAAGCTTGAGGCAAGGAAGCTTCAAGATTGTGAAACAGATTGTGAACAAACTGCTTGAGATCGCGTCCAGATGTTTCGGTTTCTGGAACGATTGTTTCCAGTAGGGTACGCCCTAGAATCTGATCTTCCTCATAGCCAAAAAAGCTTAGTCCATAGTCATTCATGTATCGAATTCGTCCTTGCCTATCCGTGCGAAGGATGATCGAATTCGCTGTTTGAATCAGGTTACGGTAATTGGCCTCACTCTGTCGTAAAGCAGCAGTTCGTTCTGCAACCTGTTGCTCTAAAGTGCAGTTGTAATCGGCTAGGAGTTTCTCGGCTTGTTTGCGCTCTGTAATATCTTGAAAGGTAGCGATCGCATAAGTGATATTGCCCTGTTGATCGAAAACTGGTGTTCCCCGTGCCTCAATTAGAATTGTGACATGATCTCGACGAATTTCTATATCTTCAGTCCTGATGCGTTCGCCCCTTAATGCCCGCACAATAGGCAATCTCTCCGCTGGATAGATTTGATCCGTTCCCGCTACATAAAGCTGATAAGCCTCTGATATCTGCTCCGGTGCAATGGAAGTATCAGTTTCTTTGCCTATAAGTTGACTGCCGCATTGGTTGGTATAGTAAGGGCAACCCGTCGCATCCACGATCGCAATTCCCACCGGAATCGCTTCGAGGAACTGGGTGATCTTGCTTTCCTTAGCCCGCAGTTCTGAGTAAAGGTTGGCATTTTCGATGGCGATCGCTGCTTGAGTCGATAATAGCTGCAAGACCTGCGATCGCTCTGGTGTAAATACTCCAGCTGCTAACCGATTTTCTAAATACAATACACCGACCAGCTTGGCTTGATTCAGCAGCGGCAAACAGAAAATAGATTGAGGCTGGTTCTGTTGAATGTATGGCTCATTAATAAAAGCACCTTCACGAGTCGCATCATTTAAGGTGACAGGCTTCAGAGTCCGAATCACATATTGAATGATTGATTCTGGCAATTGATCGGCAATTGGAATAGACTGTAACACCTGAGTCGCACAAGCATTCTCATCGGTATTGAGTTCACAAGCCGCTTCAATCAACCATTCTCCTGAGTTTTCTAAAATCAGATATCCGGTTTGTGCGCCAGCATTCTCAATTAAAGTTTGCATCAGTGATCGTAGCAATTGCTTCAGTTCAATTTCACGAGAAATCGCCTGTGAAGCTTTCATCACTGCTGCTAAATCGAAAGCGGTATGGAAGGGATTAGTGATAGTTTCAGTAGTAATAGGAATTGATGTGGAAGCGGCTCTAGGCGACTGAGAAAAGAACTGTGGATAGCGAGTTTCTAAGTCTTTAACTTTAGCAGTTGCGCCCCAGCGATCGTAGCAATAGTGCGCCTCTTTCATATAAGTTTGAGCAATTTTTTCTCGGCCTCGTGCCAGATAATGTTTAGCCGCTAATTCATAAGCTAATGCTTCTTCCTGGATATACTCATTTTCAGCAGCACCCGATATCGCCCGTTCATAAAACTCTTCAGCCTCAAGAAATTGCCCTAAGACTCGTGCTTTCTCTGCCTCGACTAGATAAAATTTATGTAGATAATTCATTGGGGCGTGTTCTGCCCATTTCTGCATTTTTTCTTGGTTGGTGTTAACACAGTTTAGCCAAGCTACTTTTTCAGAGTTTGAAGCATCGAACGATAGGCTCAAAAGCGCTAGAGAATGGTAGAAACAGAATACAGGTAAAACTGTTATTGCTGTCATCTCTTCAAAATATTGCCTTGCTAAAATAGCAGTCTGTATAGCTTGATGATATTCTTCAAATAAATAATGCAATATAACTTTTTGCAGATACAGCATTTGAATTGCAATTCCATCTTTAACTGCAATAGCGTGTGGTAATGCCTCCTCTTCATTACATAGCCTACTAACTAAGTGGCTAGGATTAAGAGACCTATCTAGCAAATTAAGAATGGTCTGCCACAATATTGCAAGCCAATTCGAGGGGCTTGCCCGTCTGATTTGGTCGATCGCTTTGCTGTAAGTTGCTGTTTTTTGTTCTAGTTGGGTAAGTTCCTCTCCAGCAAGAAATGAGTTATGGCACACGAAATATGCAGCATAACCAGCAGATTCAAAGTCTCCAGTTTCCACTCCATTTCGATAGGCATCAGCCAGCATGGGTATTATCTTCCTAAGATGCACCTTCCAGTGCAGGATATGGACACTCGAAAACATTAATGTTTTAGAATTTCCTTTTTTCGCATTTAACCGTTCTGCCAAACCCAGAGCCAATTTGCCGAACTCATAACCGAGTTCAATGTCTTGAACAACTCCACATAGAACAAACCCATAGCAAGCATAATACAGTGATGACCAGATAGCATTACCGTAGTTGATTAATAAATTTATCGTTTTGCAAGTAATCAGTATCCACAGTGTTGGTAACATTATAAATGCAGCAGATCCCATATTCGATAGGATTGACATAGCTGCCAACACTTCTGGTTCAGTCATTTCCGGTAAATTAATCAAGTCTTCGATTTCTCGTTTTGCAAGTAGCGCAGATGTTAACTCTAATTCCCTTTGAATATCTGCCTGACTTGGATTTTCTATTAAATCTATTCCCAGGAGCTTTAACGCTTCCAATCCAGTTTTCAGTGCTTCTTTCAGGTTGCCCTGTGACAAATATCCTTGGATTCTGCTGTCGTAAGCCTGCACTTTGTCAACTACTGTTTTAGCACGATCAAGTACCACTTCTACCAACTGTTCCATCTCATCAAAGCGACCCTGGAGATACGCCGCTTCTGCTGCTTCTGAGTACAGCGCTAAGGTAAGGTCATACTCACTGACCCAACTGTCTGTATCTAGGAGTTTCAGTCCTATATTGAAATACTGAAGAGCTGCTTCATAAGCCGTCGCACCTTTTGCTTTCTGACCTGCCATTAAATTCAATTTGGCAATTTCATTTCGTTCTAGTTGAGCAGTGACAAGCTTAATTCCCTGATTGAGATGATCCACGACTTCAAATAGCCGATTGGATAGTCGCTCTGGTGAAGTTTTTTCGAGTAAATTGCGACCGATTTGGAGATGAACAGCTTGTTTGTGCGACTCATCAATCAAAGCATAAGCAGCTTGCTGTACCCGATCATGCAAAAACTTGTAGTCTTGAACTAACAAGTTTTCGTCTAATTCAGATAGAGGTTGAATTAATCCAGCTTGGATGGCTGTTAGTAAATCTAGAGAAATTACTTTCGGCGATTTTTTACAAGCGATCGCTAACGTCTTTAAATCAAATTCAGCTCCAATACAAGCGGACAGACAGAGAATTTGCTGTGTTGCTTCCGGTAATTTCTGCAACTGACGCAGCAGCAACTCCACCACATTGTCAGTAAAATCTTGAGCTTCAATCTCAGCCAGGTTCCATTGCCAGCTCAACCGTTGTGTATCAAAGACTAACAGATTTTCTCCATACAGCAGTTTCAAAAATTCACCAACAAAGAACGGGTTGCCCTCGGTTTTACGTGACACAGCTTGGGCTAGGGAACGAACAGTTTCAGGATTGTGATGTAATGTCTCAGCTACCAGTTGACTCAACGATTCCAGTGTTAAAGGAGTCAGGGTAATTTCTTGAAGCGCTGCCCCCTGCTTTCGCAAGCTCTCCAGCATCAAAATTAATGAATGCGTTGGAGATACTTCATGATCTCGATAGGCTCCGATCAAAAACAGAGATTGAGTTTGCTCGTCAAGCAATATGAGTTCAATTAACTTCAGCGTCGCAGAATCGATCCACTGTAGATCGTCTAAAAAGACGACCAGGGGATGCTCTTTTGCACAAAACGCCCGCACAAACCTTTGAAACGTGAGATTGAAGCGATTGTGTGCTTCTGTTGCTCCAACTTCGGGCACAGGTGGCTGCTTGCCAATAATGAACTCAACTTCGGGAATGACATCTACGATAATTTGTCCGTTGCTTCCCAAAGCAGTGAGTAGACGTGATCGCCACTGTTGCAACTGCTCATCGGGTTCACCTAGCAGTTGTTGCACCAGTTTTTGCAGGGCATGAGCGATCGCGCTGTAAGGAATATTACGCCCTAATTGGTCAAATTTACCAGAGATAAAATAGCCGTGCTTTGCTGTGATGGATTTGTAGAGTTCCTGCACTAATGCTGATTTGCCAATTCCCGCATAGCCAGAAACCAGCATCATTTCGACTTTGAATTGAGAATTTCCTATGCTTTCCTCTGGTCGCTGGGCTTCGCCAACATTCCCCGTTCCTGCCACTCTGTCAAACGCTGCCAATAATGCTTTAGTCTCCGCTCCTCGCCCATACAGTTTTTGAGGAATGCGGAACTGCTCAGAAACATCTTGCAGACCCAATGGCATAGGTTCAATTAAACCCACTTCTGCCAATTGCTGGGCACAGCGTTCTAAATCTGCTTTGATGCCCCAAGCACTTTGATAGCGATCCTCTGCATTCTTTGCCATCAGTTTCAAAATAAGATCTGAAACAGGTTGGGGAATCGTTGCGTTCAATTCATGAGGGGGAGCCGGCGGTCTGGCAATGTGGCAGTGGACTAGCTCTAGGAGATCACTAGTAGGAAACGGTAATTGTCCCGTCAACAGTTCGTAGAAGGTTACGCCCAGTGAGTAAAAATCAGTGCGATAGTCGAGCATCCGGTTCATTCGTCCGGTTTGCTCTGGCGACAGGTATGCGGGGGTTCCTTCTAGAAGATGGAGACTTTTGAATGTAGGATTGGTGCGACTGAAGCGAGTGGCAATGCCAAAATCAATGATTTTGACAACGCCAGTCTTCGGATTAAAGACAATGTTGCCAGGATTAATATCTTTATGGATGACATGAGCCGCATGGATTTTGCCTAGAGTATCAGTAATGGCAATCGCAAGACCTAGAAAAGTGGATAAAGGCATCGGGCAGAATATATCTGGGCGCTTCTTGTGCATCCATTGCTCTAGCGACTCTCCCCCAAAATCCTCTAAGATAATCACCAGAGTCCGTTGATAGTCCTGCTGGCTGTATGCCTTGACAACTCCTTCCAGATTCAAGGAACGGGTAATTTTATATTCCTGTCTGTAGCGAGTTAGTTCAGCAGGGGAGGGATAATCTTGCTTGAGTATTTTTACGACGCTCGCTACTCCATCCTCTCTAATGCCCCGATAAACCAGAGAATTAGAACTTTCGTATATCTTGTCTTGGATGGCAATACCAGGTAGAGCAATCATAGAGCAACTCTTGGGAGTATAATCTGGCATAACTCAAACTATACAGCAATTTTCTATTCCGAAAATAATTACTTACTGTTTGGTAATCGAGAATAAATTTGATGAAATAAAAGATTTAAACTCTGATTTCAGACTCCAAAACACTCAACACTTTTTCTTCCAGTCCAGTCAAATAAGCACGGTTCAGTTTCCCTAACGACTCCAAAAACCTCTGCACCGACTCCTCCAACCCACTCGAATAAACTCGACTGATGCGATCGCAAATCACCTGCATCTGCTCACAATCCGCAGGTAGATATTCATAAGACTTTAGGTGCTTCAACCCAACCGTAAGTTCTCCGTTCCAAATTTTCACGGTGCAACTGTAATCGTGAACTCCCGTGACTATGCACCAGCAACCGCCTTTGCCTCGTAAGTCAGGGTTCTCTTTAGCTAGAATTTGGCAGACTTCACCAAGCTGGTAAGTATTGAGGACTTTGGTTTTCTCCATTATGCGTTGCACTACATCTTTGACTATGCGATGAGAAGGTACTTTTCCATCAGCTGATTCTACAGCTTGTTGCCATGCTTCGGGCTGCATTTCTGGTTCTAGTTTCGTTAATGGTCTAATTTGCCATTCGTTAGTCGGCAAAATGTGATCGTTCCGATCACATTTTTCAACCAAGTTATCAAACACAACAGCTGCATCCATTAAAAGATAAGGCTGACGACGGCTATAACCAAAGCGTTCGCGGCAGTAGTCCTCAAAAGTTTTGTGGGTCGAGCGGTACAGTCTGCGATCGCGCAACTCCATCAAAGCTTTACCTGCTTCAAAAAATGCACGCTCTACCTTACGTTCCAAATGTAGACGATCGTTTTGCTCTTGCTCAGTTAATTCAGCAACTTCAACAGCAGTAACTGTGATGGTAGCTGTAGCTGGATTTTCTTGAATGGAGATATCTTCTTGAGCAAGTTTTTCTTGTAATAGGCCGTCATTGGATAAGTCAGATTTAGCTTTTGTGCGCTTGGAATGTGGCTGGTTCATGATTCCACTTGCTCAGGTTAGTGGTTTTTGACCAGATTTGATGCAAATCGACTCTAGGAATCTTGCTTTCACGAGAAGAATCACACCTCAAATTAATAAACACTTTTGACTTGTGGGTAACAAACCCAAGTCAAGAGCAAGACATTACGATGTTTGTTCTTTTGGCTCATCTGGGACATAAGTTAACAAATCACCGGGTTGGCAATTCAGAGCTTTACAGTATTTTTCTAGTGTTTCTCTCTCTAATCTTTCTGGCATCACTCGAATATTTTTATGCTTGCTGATAGTGACAGGGTGCATACCTGTCATCTCAGCAAGTTCTTTGTAATCTATCTCTCTATCGGCCATCAACACGGCCAATCGCCATTTAATCGGCATTGATTTCTCTATAAATGTTTGCATCTTTTACATTACACCTCCTTGAATTTCTCCTTTAGCAGCCACGACTATAGCATAAATCACGGCAGAAAATATGTTAGTTACTGTCTTGACTTTATTAGTCGCTGCGACTAATATGATAACTGTAGAAACAAACAAAAGGCAATCGCCCATAGCCTCGGAAACTTTGGAAGCGATCGCCTTTTGACCTTATATTCAAGGAATTACCATTATGACCTACACCATATACTCCCATCAACACCTGCAACTGAAATCCATAGCCCGGCTCAAGCAAATCTATTCAGAAATCGGCTGCACAATTGAAGTGACTGACAAACGCTGCAAGGATGCCTGGATTAATGCAATCGCCCAGCACCAAACCGCCCAACTGCAAAAGATTGACGAGCAAGCTACAGCCCAAGCTGAACTCGACCAATACATCAGCGACCAAGCCGAAGCAATTGCCCCAGAGGAACTGACAACTGTAGAAATCAACTTCTATCACCATGAAGTCTATGCTGGTCAACAGCTCATCGCTTACATCACCTATGACCCCAACGATTTTGACCTTCAGCCTTGGGTAGTGATGGTGAACGGCGAAGAGAAATTCCGTGCTAACACCTGGGCAATATGCCACCGCTTCATCCAATGGCATCACAAGGATGGCACACTCAACCCACCAACCAACAGTGAAATACCAGAAGTCCCCACTATTTTGACAATTTCGTTCTATGACCAGGAAGCGCTCGTTGGTGGTGAACTGGTAGCCAGCATCAACTACGACCATGATAATCATGAAGAATTGTACTGGCGAGTGATCATCAACGGACAAGAGATTTTCCGCGACCTCTCAGCCGCCAGATGCCACAGTTATGTCAAGCAACATTATCAGCAAGGCACTTTACCAGTACAGGAACCATTTGTAGAACCCTGCACTACGGGAAATGAAATCATGGCTGTGATTTTCACAGAGTGCGAAAAATACGGGCTGGAACTACTGGACGATGGCGTTTACCGCAATGACGTAAAACTGGGTGAGGTCGGCTGCACAGATGGTATTTGGTGGGCAATACGCACTGGAGAAAAGCAGAGGCGCGTAGTTTGCGACTGTGCGATGGATGCTGTGTGGTGGTTATCAATAACCGAGACTTCATCCACAACAAATAAATACTTGCAAAACCGACCCCTGGAACAACTGACTTCATCTGAATTGCAACAGTTGTTTCAAACAACAGAGTTAATTACAGCGTAAACCAGAACACAGGAGCCAGAAGTCAGAAGTCAGAATAATTCCCTTCTGAATCCTGACTCCTGACTCCTGACTTCTTCCCCCATCATCTCTTCATTCACCAAATAAAACTATGCAACCCACAATATCAATCCCGCAACACTGGGAATACCCCAGATTCACGCTAGGGCAACGCACAAAGCAAGGGCTAATCATCGGCATTGAGTACAACCCTGCGAATACTCAACTAGCTTATCAATACGGTCACGGATGGCGGTACACGGTACTACCTAACAAAAATTCCGAGGAAGTCAGACATTATTCTGACGACCAAATACAAATGCTTTCTCTTGCAGAGATACAGCAGCAATTACAAGCTGAAATTGAAGAACACCAACAGCACATCAAAGCACTTCAGCAGCAATTAATAACCATTACTGGAGCAAGAAACAATGGCTAGACCAAAGAAAAGCTGTTTCGGTTTAAATGCTGATAATTTATTGCATTCTCTGCGTGTTCGTGGTGGTTCTGCACCTTTGCACACTATCAAGTTTTCTAATGTTGTTATCCAATCATTGTTGAATCAAAAGCTAGTGAAAGTGCAGAACACTGGCTGCGGTTTCTTGTTGGAAATTAACGAAGAAAAGTAATTATCTATAGGAGAAACTTTAATGCCTGAAGTAAGTTTGTACGAATTAGTTAGCTGCACTCAATACCTGATATCTCAAATTGCTCTACATCCAGATTTATTAAAGCTGGAATACTACCCAGATTTGACTATTGGTGATGCACAAAGCGCCCTTTCTTATTTGAAACACGAAATAGAGAACCGTCAACAACTTTCAACATTATCACAGAACAATCAAGCAGAGCCACAAATACATCCCCAAGATTTGCGGATAAAACAGATTCGGACATTGCTTGATTATCCTCTGGATTTAGTCAAGGAATGGTTAGGATTCCAAGATGCCCGTAGTCCTAGCCAACTGCCTATCAACAAGATAGACACTTTGGTAAAAAATATGTGCCTCGCTTGGGCTGCTGACAAGTTTGATCATTTCGCTGATGCTGAAGATTCATATCAACAGCAAGTAGTTGATGCTGTTGCAAACGGGACTGATGAATTAACAGCAATCAAAACATGGATGCAGCAGGTACAAACAACAAAAGTAGAGGCATCGTTATGAGTTGTGCGATCGCTACTTTAGAACGATGCTGGTTTCTTTCACCTCCTTGGGGTAAAGACATTCCACCTGTTGAAGTCAATTTGTTAGAGCGAGTGTACCTGAAAAATACGAGAGCCTTTGGCTATTGTTGCGGTGTCCACTGGCAATATGACCGATGGATCTATGCGATTACTTGTGATAACGAAATTCTACACGCTACGCAACATCAGATTATTGGCACTGGTCGGTTACAGGCTGCCACTGTGAAAAAACCCGCTTTTGTGTTAGGGGATCGCGTGATGTTGCGTTTTCATGATCATGCCACAAACCAGCGACTCGTTTGGGGGATTCGGTTACTCAATGGGACTTGGTTTTATGTTGTGGAAATGGGATCGCCAACTTTAACCCAAACACCAGACAAGGTAAACCGATTTTCATTTGTCAACGAATCAGATTTAGTGCGGGTAATTTCATAAGTTTGCACACTGTGTAGTTTCTACAAGGCAATGAACATGAATTTTTCACTCAACCAAAATGTTTTAATCGAGTCTCCTTCATTGAGAACGTCTGCAATTTCCAATTTGAATAATACACGCGCCCAAGAAGTTCTCAGCAAAGCAAAAGCAATAGTATTCGCTGTATGGAAGGGAGATGGCTGGGCTACAGTTGAGCAATTAGCAAAATACTTTCAATGTTCTATACAAGGCATTAAGCATATCTACGAAAGAAATAGTCAAGAATTTCGGACTAACGAAACCAAAAAACTAACTGGGAAAGAATTGTCTGATGCTCGCTCCAAGTTGGAGCTACCATCCCGAACATCCCAAGCTAGGGTATTTTCACCTTTAGGCACACTCAGAATTGCAATGCTGTTGACTGAATCTGAGATTGCTGCTCAAGTCCGCACCATTATTTTAGATTTGGTTGCAGTTGTACCAACTATCACACCCGAATCTCCTCTCCCCACCCCTGCCCTACCTCCACCTGAACAACGTCTGCATACTCTCGTCGAAGCAATGAAGACTTTAGCCGAGTTGACTGGCGGCAGACTCAACCCCTACATGGAACAGCATTTCAAAGATTTCGCCGCTAATCTTCTGGCAGAACACAACAGAAAAGCCCTCACCGGCTCTCAAGAAAACTGGATGGGCGTGGTCAACTTTGCAGAGATGGAACTGGGTAAGAAAGTCCCTCTCAGTGGCACTCACTATCGCGGACATCTTGGTACTTGGGTGAGAACATTTTACCCGCAGTTGGGCGATCGTCAAGAAACGCGGATAGTTCAAGGGACTCAGCAAAAAATCTATGTGTACGCCTGTCATGAGCCTGATGTTGCTGCGGGGCTGACTAAAGCTGTTGAAGAATTTTTTGCACACCCTAACCCATCTGCTGCACTCAAGAAAGCAAAGGCATTTTCAGGTAATAAACCCAAGGTGTTGGTGAAAAAGTAAAGGCGATCGCCTGAGATAAAACAGCGCGATCACTGTAACAAAATCGCTAATTGAATCTAACTCTTAGAGTAGCAGTTTATCGATTAGTAGCTTGAATTCTTCACTATAGGTCTACAAACAACACTTCCTTAGTTCAGGTGTACTAACAATTATTTTCATCACCAACATTACCAAGCGGTATATGCGTATACCGCTTACTTTTCCGTGCGTCGATTGAAGGAGGGGATATGAATCCGATTGACAGAAATTGTCTAGAAAATCAGCATTTAGAAGAATGGTTAGCCAGTGCCGTTGACCCCGAAATTATTGCCTTAAATGTGATTTCCCTTTCAGGGACAGAGACTTACGAATATCTCTTATATGCTTTGCCCCAAACCGCCCGCCGCAACGACTTACGATTACGAGATGGATACTTGAGAAGATATGCCCATACCGCCAACGGAGGATGGTGGGTAAGTGGCCTTGACCCTCATAACGATTGGCTACCAATGGATTGGGGAAGGATGAAGCCAGATTCCCCCAGGCGCGAATGGGACAATGAAGCTCAACAGTACACCGAAAAATCCGTCAAATACGAATCACCACCCAAAACTCCCAACCGTGTTACCTATTTGAGAGTCCCATTGCACATTTGGAAGTTGGTATCTCTGCGTTATAATGTGCCGATGCCAGAACACGTTACAGTGACAGAATCAGGGGAAGCGTTGGGATTTTGGGCTTGGGTAATGGCACACCCAGAAATTTCCATCATTCTCACAGAAGGCGAAAAAAAAGCGGGTTGTCTCCTGACACTAGGATTTGTAGCGATCGCACTACCAGGAATTTGGAACGGTCGGGTTGGTCAGGAAGATTTTGAAAGGCTGCACCCCGATTTATTACCAATGGCGCAATTAGGGCGTAAATTTACGATCCTATTCGACTACGAAACCAAACCGAAAACCAAGCACCACGTTTTTCAAGCTACTCGCCGTACTTGTCAAGTCATTATCCAACAAGGCTGTGTTTGTGAAGTGGCACTACTACCAGGGCCAGAAAAAGGAATTGACGATTGGGTGGTGGCTTTGGGCAAGAAAGCAGACAAAGCAGTATCCACAATGATTGCTGATGCCCTTACATTCAGGGAATATCAACAAAGATTTTTCATCAATCGTGCTAGGGGACTGAGGAAGTATAAGCCCGATGTGACAGTCAACAGCCGTTTTTTAGCCAATGCTATCAACTCCTTACCTGAATCCGGGCTGGTTTGCTTACTTTCTGACATGGGGACAGGTAAAACTGAATTACTCGCCCGGATGAGACAAGCCCAACCACAGTTGAGTTTTTTAAACAATGGGCATCGAGTTAATTTACTCAAGAATTTAAGCGATCGCCTGCAAACTGCGATCTACTCCGCTATGGCTTATGGGAACTGGGGCAAAGCGCAAGCCCTCAGTATTACTGTAGATTCTTTGTATAAAATGGCGAATGATTTACAGGCTTATGATATTCTCTTTATCGATGAAGCCTGTCAGTACCTTGCCCACCTGCTCAAATCCAAAACTTGTAAGGAACACCGGGGAGAGATTCTAGAGGTACTGGAATACCTAGTTTACAACGCCAAACTGGTAGTTTTGGCAGATGCTCACTTGGATGATTTGACCATTGATTTCTTCTGCGCCATGCGTCCGGCGGGTGAACAACCATACATTATCAAAAACCTGTATCGTTCAGGTGGTCGCCAAGCATACTGGTACGAAGGTAAAAACAGCAGCGAGTTGGTAGCTGAGTTCCACTGTCAACTGATGTTGGGCAAAAAACTGATGATGGTCAGTGACAGCAAGCGGTTCATCAAAAAACTAGAACGTGCGCTGAATGGAATTGTATTTAACGATACTGATGAAGACAATACACCAGAACCAGAAGCCGATCGTCAGTTGAAAGTGTGGACTGTTCATTCAGAAAATAGCGGTAGTGAGGAGAATGTCATTTTTATCAAAGAAATTAACACTGCGATTCAAACGATTGATGCTTTGTTAACTACACCCAGTTTAGGTACAGGTGTTGACATTTCGACCTATCATTTTGATGCGGTGTTTGGTGTGTTTCAAGCTGTTTCCCAGGCGGCTACCGAATGCGCCCAACAGCTTTGGCGTTATCGTCATGATGTGCCGATGTATATCTGGGTTGCGCCTCGTCCTCCCTTTGGTTACGCCGAAACCAATGCCCGAAATATTAAAGAGAATATTCTCCAAAAAAACGAGATGACGGCCTATTTAATCCGTATTGATAAAGAAACGGGTAAACGGGGGGCTGAGAAGGATTGGGCATTGGATACCAGCTGTCAGATTGAGGCGCAGCGCAATTGGTCAATTAATAATTTACGCTCGGATCTGCGATCGCTTCTGGAGGAAATGGGCAATACGATTGTGCCAGCAGGGGACGGTAATAATGAAGGGGCTTCTCGTTGGATGAAGGCAGCCGGGATCGCTATTGATGAGGAGCATTACCGCAAGGTGACCAACGCCAAAGATATTGACCGGAAAACTTACCAAAGTCGGCAGCACCAAGATTATCTCAAGCCAGAGGAGATTTTAGAATGTGAAAAGTTCCGCATTCAGGACACCTACGGCATGAGCGTTACCCCGGAATTGGTAGAAAAAGATGACGGGGGAAGGCTGATTAAAAAGATTGTGGCATTGGAGGCAATCTTGGCAGAACCGGGGGAGGCGATCGCTGATGAGCAAGGGCGGGAATTTGTCACACCGCCTGCTGTAGTGGTAGAACGGGATAAAAGTGAGCGCGATCGCTTGAGCATCTGCACTGATTGGAGTAATCATTCTACATCTTGGCTGATGCGTCACAGGCTGGGGTTGAGGACGGTGTTGGCAGATTTGATGGATGGGATTGAAGTTACAGGCAATGAGGCAGTTGTTGAAGCTTTAGCGGATTTCTCCAAACGCAATGCACCTCACATTAAAGGGATCTTGAATTTAACCATTCCCCTTGACGAGTCGCCTATATGGATTTTGGGGCAGTATCTCGCACAATTGGGTTTGTCTACTGAGTCACGCCGACCACTTGAGGATGGTAAACGGGTCAGATATTACCGTTTGAATACTGAGGATGTGGCGTTTGCTCGAAACGTCTTGGAGTACCGTCAACGACAGAGAGAAGATAAGGAAAAAAGACGGCAGGAGGAAGAAGAACGAAATGCAGCTTATGCGGCTCGAATGCAGACTATGTATGGGATTAACCCTCCGTCCACACCCCCCATTAATGAAGATGGGAGTAATAAACGGGGGGGTATGGACACAAACGAACAACTCAGTAATTCTTGGTGGAAGCGAGTTAAATATTATGCTCAGTTAGTTGCTCACCAGGTAGAAAGCGGGGTGGCAGTCGTTAAAGAAATACTCAGTACCCTAACTAGTGATCAGCGTTGGGGGGTGATGCTGGAATTTGAAGAAGTTTGTCCAGAGGGTTTTACTCAATTGGTGGCAGATGCTCCCAATTGGGTGGCGTGGATGGGCTAAACTTCTTCATCTAATTCACTAAGTACATCTGCTAAATCCCTTGCCCCATGCAATACCCGCAGAATTTCAATGGTAGTATGGCACAAGATACTAGCCACCGCTCAAGTGAGTAGGGAAATCGTTATATCAGACAAACTCCAAGCGCAAGATATAGGAAAGTAAACAAAGTAAATCGTTTCATTCTTTGCAAATAAAGCTCAGCGATAATCTATTCACTCAAACCGATCGAAACCGTTCAATATCTCGGATGGGAGGCGCACCAAACATGCGGGAATATTCTCGACTGAACTGCGAGGTACTTTCATACCCAACTCGATAAGCAGCCTGAGTGGCATCGATCGCC
>JADEXK010000208.1 GCA_015207155.1 Nostocales cyanobacterium LEGE 11386
GGAATGGGGAATGGGGAATGGGGATAAATAATAATTCCTTACTCAGCACTCAGCACTCAGCACTCAGCAAGGCACTCAGCACTCAGATTAAGTTGTTTCGGTAAGCTGACTGTGAATGTGGTTCCTTGTCCTACTTTACTGGATAAAGTAATATTGCCACCATGTAACTCTACACAAGCTTTAGCGATCGCCAGTCCTAAACCTGTACCGGGAATGGTGTCTACGTTGCTACCACGACTGAAGGATTGAAACAAATTTTTTTGATCTGCTATCGGTATGCCAATTCCTTCATCTTTGATGTGGAAGATTACTTGTGATTCTTTGCCGATGAGATGAAATTCTACAGTACCGCCTGCGGGGGAGTATTTAATGGCGTTGGAAATTAAGTTAATAAATATTTGTTGTAAAAGTCCGCGATCACCCCAGAAGCTTTTGATATTTCCAGTAATTTTAAACACTAATTCGTGACGTTCGCCTACTGCTTCTCGTTCTTGATCTATGAGGTCAGAGAAAAATTGCAGTAAATCCAACGGCATTGGTTTAAACTTGGCTTTGTCCAGTTCAAATTGGTTCACCAACAGCATATTATCCACGAGTTTGGACATATACCTAGCTTTCTGCTCAATGATGCGCTGAAATCTTTGTTGTTTGCTATCATCTAGCTGCTGGCTATGTTTTACTAAAGTTGATGCAGCCGCCAAAATCGAAGTTAATGGGGTGCGACACTCGTGAGAAACTGTGGCAATGATTTGAGATTTAAATATATTGAGTTGCTTTTCTTTCTGTAATGCTGCTTGAGTTTGGGCTAACAATTCAGCCTGTTGAATCGCGATCGCTAGTTGTATTGATACTTCATAGAGCATTTCCACATCATCAGTATGCCACTGTGGCTCATCTGAGTTGTGGGAAGCAATCAACAAGCCCCAAAGCTTAGGATCTGGGTGGCCATTATTACTTAAATTAATGGGAACTACTAAATTTGCTTTGGTATTAAATTCTTCTTTAAGGGTGACATAATTACTTAAGCCCATTTCATAAACGTAAGGGATTAGGGATTGAGAATTAGGGATGGGAAAAACTCTTCCTTTGTCCCC
>JADEXK010000065.1 GCA_015207155.1 Nostocales cyanobacterium LEGE 11386
CTACTAAGCCTTGATTCAATTATTTAACATCTAGAGTCTCCAGCAGATAAAGCCTAAAGCTCGACTCTGCTGGAATATTTTGCATTTGCTCTAGATTTACAACAATTCATCCACATGAAGAGGAAGAAGAATGACACAAGTAGTTTTGGGAGAGAATGAAGGTATCGAATCAGCTTTGCGAAGATTTAAACGCGAAGTTTCTAAAGCTGGGATTTTCCAAGATATGAGAAAAAAGCGTCACTTTGAGACGCCGTTAGAAAAGCAGAAGCGTAAAGCAGTTGCTAGGCACAAGCAAAGTCGTAGACATCGTTCTCGCTTCAGATAAAACCCCAACCAAGGGTGATTGCCTCTTCGACTTAGCACGGAAGCCGCAAATAATTTAGACAGACGTAAATTAGTAAATCTTTTAGTAGTAGCGCTATCTAGGAAAGACAGCGCTATTACGGAATATATATATTTAAATATCTTAACCAAGTTAGTTTTTTTTAAATGGTTTTTGCGGAACTAAAAGCGATCATATATATATCATCCTGTATACTCACAGGGTGTTGTAGATACTATTAGTCTGCGAATTCTGTTTCTGGATTATTAAGAAAAATGTTGCGCGTTTATCATCTTTTTATCGGTGCTATTTTATTAGTCTTAATGCCAGTGGGAGTAAAATCTTTTCTCCCTCGTTTTTATAATGCGGTGGAAGAAAAACCATTATCTGTAGCAACGCCGACTCCCAGCGCGTCTGGTCAAACCGCTCCTTCAACAACCCCTAAGCCGATAGCAGGAAATATTTGGAAGAGAATCTTGGGAAACACCCCTACCCCAAACGGTTGGCAAGTTGCTCCTTGTGAGGGAAATGCCCCCTTATTGTGTGTTTCTTCCCAAGGAGAGCTTTTGGGTACGGTCGAAATTGGGGTTTACCCAGTAAAAAACAATCCAGATTTCCAAAAAAATTTAATAGCTGCGGGAATTCCACTTGGTTCCAAAGTGGAATCCAAAAACCCTGAATACCAAAATCAGGTATTGACAGCACTCAGTAGTTGGATCGCAGACTTCGACACTGCTTTAGCAAAAGACCGTCAAGGTAAGTATAAAAACAAAATTAGTTTCTCAGCCTATCCACCGCAACAAGTATCAATTGGTCAGCTTCAGGGAATGCGCTACGGCTTTGTAGGCATCAAGCAAGAAGGTGGAGTACAAGAACAACATATCAGTCATGTTGCCTTCGATGGTACTACTCTTTACATAATTACTACAGCTTTTGAACCAGGCTCCATCACAGGTAAATTCGAGAAACTGGAAAATTTAGCAATTTTTCAACCTTACTTGTCAGCGATCGTCGCTGATTTGCGTTTGCCTATGTAAGGGTAATATCCAAAACTCCATTAGCTTAAGGTACTGACAGCATCCAGGTTTCTGGCTGCTGACTAAACATGCTGCTTCTTGAAAGATGGTGTCAGTCTGAATGTGGTGCTAATAGTACTTATCTCTTTTCTTCTTGAAACTCAACCTTTTCTTTTTTATTTACAAAATTATTTTGTAAAAATGCGTACCTTAACTTTACATAGTTTGTCATCTAAAATTGGAATGATCTTTACTACGTTTTTAGTGCATTATTTTTCGTGTATCATTTGTAACATTTAGAGATTATTGATAGTTGCATCTGTTATTAGATAGAAAAATGCCTATGTAATTGGATATAAATAGAAAATTTTAACCTCTTTTTTCTTTTATTTATCAAAATAAAAATACTGCTCCATTTTAAGTATGTCAAGCTTTTGTAACAAACTAGAAAATTTACTTAAATTTTCAGTTATTTAAGATACTTAAGATTTTCTTTAGAAGTTATCTTATTTTTTCTATCTTTTTCAAATCAATGTATTTAATTCTAATAATTCTTTTAAGTAACATTACTTAAGCAATTTATAATATTTATCATAAAATAAGTAATTTTTAAAACACTATACTGAATAAGCCACTAATATTAAAAATAAATACGTAAATTTACAGTTATGTTTTTACCTAAAGTATTAAAAAATACTTAAGTAAGTTAAGTTTTGGCATTCAAACTTAATTAAACGTAAACTCAAATTAAGCCATACATAGTTGCATAAGTGGCAAAAAAATAAGTTCTACACTGTTTTAGAAACAGTGCGAGAGTCAATATTGTTGAATTATGGAGGTTTAAAGATGAAAGAAGTTCTGGAATTAATTGAAAAGAGGAAGCAAGAATTCGCCCAATTGCCGTTATTTAAATTTTTGCAAGATAAAAGTATAGACCCAAGACAAAGACTAGGTTGGGCACCTTGCCTAGCTCCTTTTGCAATGGGTTTTGGACAATTGAATAAATATGATCTCCGAAAAGAGCCAACCAACAATCCTATTCAGGCAATCATCAATAAACATACGTATGAAGATGATCATCACTGGGGATGGTTCCTAGAAGATATCGAGAAACTGAATTTGAATAATTCAATGAAGTTCAGTGATGCTATGAAATTTTTCTGGGGTGAAGAAACATACAAAACACGCCAAATATGCCATCAAATTGCACTACATACTTTCCAAGCAGAACCTGTAGTTGTGCTAGCAGCAATTGAAGCGATAGAAGCAACAGGTAATGTAGCTTTAGCTCTAACTGCACAAGTAGCACAAGAACTTCAACAAGATACCAAGCAAAATTATCGCTATTTTGGCCAGCATCACTTTTGTGTGGAAACTGGCCACGCAGTAGGAACAGATAACTTACAGCAGTTTGTGGAAAACTTACAACTGACAGAAGAGCAAAAAACAAAAGCTTTTGAGTTAGTAGAGAAAGTGTTTGAAGTTTTTTCAGAAAGTATGGAAGAAATGATGGTGTATGTCAACAAGCATTCTATGGAGAAACTATTGGCAGTCTCATAAATCAGACTTATTTCACAGAGAGGGGAATCTCAATGATAAACTCAGTCCCCTTTCCTAATGTGGAGTAACAGGTTAAATGACCTTTGTGTTTATCTACCACAACCTGATAGCTAATTGATAAGCCTAACCCTTTACCACTTCCTACTGGCTTAGTACTAAAAAATGGATCAAAGATTTTTTGCTGTACCGTTTCTGTCATACCGATACCGTTATCAGCTATCCGAATCCTGATTCTATCTTTGTGTACTAAATCAGTGCGAACACGAATTATAGGTTTGTCTGTTATTTTTTTGTTAGTCAATGGCTCCTCCAAAGCATCAATTGCATTACTGAGGATATTCATAAACACCTGATTGATTTGACCAGCATAACAACTAACTTGAGGCAGTTGTGCATATTCCTTAATTACTTCAATTTCAGGGATATCATTCTTTCCTTTGAGTCGATGCTCCAAAATCATTAAAGTATTATCAATACCCTCATGTATATCTACAGGTTTCATTTCTGATTCATCTAGGCGGGAGAAGTTGCGTAAACCTAAAACGATGTTCCGGATACGTGAACTGCCGAGCTTCATGGAATTGAGAATTTTGGGCAAGTCTGCTGCCAGAAAATCTAAGTCAATCTCTGAAGCTTTCTTTCTAACTAGATCTGAATGATGAGAATATTCCTGTTGATAGATAGCTATCAAATCTAACAAATCTTGCACATACTCACTAGTATGCGAAATATTGCCGTGAATAAAATTGATAGGGTTATTAATTTCATGGGCAATTCCTGCCACCATTTGCCCCAAAGATGACATTTTTTCACTTTGAATCAATTGGGTTTGGGTACTTTGCAATGCGGAAAGTGCTTGTTGCAAACTTTGATTTTTTTCGTTTAGTTCTTGCGTTCTCTGCCCTACTTTTTCTTCTAAAGAAGAATTGTATTCTTCTAATTGTTGATTTGCTTGTATTAAATGTTTGTAGAGTGTAGCATTTTCTAACGAGATTGCTGCTTGAGTAGTAAGGAGCTTGAGGACTTCGACGCGATCGCGTGTAAATGCGCCTATAGTAAGATGATTCTCTAGGTAAAGAATTCCCAGCAATTTACCTTTTTTGATCATTGGGATACACAACAAACTCTTGGGTTGCTCACGAATAATGTAGCGATCGCCTGCTAGAAATCTAACATTCTTAGTATCATCAGTTACGAAAATTTCAAGGTTGCGTTGGACATAGTTAATCAAATTAATGGGAACATCGTGACTAAACTCTAAGCGCGTCGATAAGAAATTGGTAGCGATTTCAGCATTATTCGAACTAGAACTAACGGCAGTGACAATTAAGTTTAGGTGATCATCGTCGCTCAGAATTAAGGCAGATTTAGAAGCTCCCACGTTCTCCATGACTAATCGCATCATGCTAGAAAGCAGTTTCTCTAACTCGATGTCCTCAGAGAGTGCTTGAGATGCCTTGATGACAGCAGCTAAATCTAGAGAGTCTGAAATACTTGTATTAGAGCCAATGACCGTTTGGTGACTGCTCAGGCTTGATATAGATTGATAATTAGAAGCAGTAGTTTTTTCACTCGGATAAAGTTCATTTTTTTCTGGCTGGAGGATGGGAGCAAGTAGTTGAGGATAGCGTTTTGCCAAATCATCGACTTTTGCTTTTGCGCCCCAGCGACTGTAGCTATAGTAGGCATCAGTTAAATAAGTTTGAGCAATCTTCTGTTTACCCCATTTTATGTAGAACTTAGCTGCAAGTTCGTAAGCAAGAGCTTCCTCATTAATGTATTCATGTTCTTGAGCAAGAGAGATAGCTTGCTCGTAAAATTCTATAGCATTTATATTATTACCGAGAATACGATTCCTCTCTGCCTCTACTAAATAAAATTTGTGCAAATAATTCATAGGTGCATGATGTGCCCATTTCTGCATTTTTTCCTGATTTGCTATCACTTTCTGGATAACTAACGTTTTTTCAGATTCCTTAACATCAGGATACACTGCTAGCTGCACTAGGGAATCGTAGAAATGGAATTGAGGAATAGTTATCTTCCCCATGCCACCGTGTAAATATTGTTCTGCCTTAGCAGCATGTTCCAATGCTTGAGGATAATCTTCAAAAAGATAAGATAGTTGCAATTTACAGAAATAAGTGTAGAAAAGTCTGACGCCATCATTAGTTTTAATAGCATCTAGAGGAATTTGGTCTTTGTTATTTTCACAACATCCCAGCAAATTTAAAACTGTTTGTCTATATCTTTCATGCCAGCTTAATATTCTATCTTGCTTAATCTGACTGATAGCATGACTATAAGTCTCCATTTCTTGTTTGAGTTCTATCAGTTCTCGTCCCATGAAATAGGCAGAGTAACAATAAGCATAAAGAGAAATGGCTGCAAATTCCAAATCTCCTGTTTCTAGTCCAATAGAATAAGCTTCTAAGAAAGGTTTTAAGCTTGTTCTAGTATGTTCCTTCCAATGCCTCACCAAAGCGTTGAAAGTCTGGATGATCTTAGCTTGAACACCTTTAATATTAAATTTATCTACAACACTTAAAGCTAATTTACCAAATTCATAGCCAGTATCAATATCTCCTACTGTGCCACAGAGTATTAATCCATACACAACATAAGCAAAGGCAGACAATGGTGCATTGCCATACTTTAATGATAAGTTAACTTGCTTTAGAACAATCAGCAAAAATATATCAGGACAAGCTTGATAAGCAAGAACAACTGTACTAGATAAGAGACGCATAACTGCTAATGGTTGGGCTTGAGTCATTTCTGGTAGATTAATCAAGCCTTCAATACATCGATTAGCCAAATTTGATGCTGTTTCCGCCATTGCGAACTGAATATCAGATTGACTGGGATTTTCAGGAAATTCCACACCTAATAATTTCAGAACAACTAACGCATTATTGATAGCTTCTAGTGCTTTATTTTGCGCCCCATAAGCTTGAATTTTAATTTCATAAACTTTCACTTTCTCCAGCAAGGTTTTAGTTTGTTGCAGCACTACCTCTGTTAATTGATTTGTTTGCTCAAAATCTCCAGCTAAGTATGCCGCCTCTGCGGCTGTCTCATACAAAGCTAGAGTTAGCTCATATTCTGTTTTCCAGGTATCATCTGCAAGTAGTTCGATCCCTGTAGTTAAATACTTGAGCGCAGCTGGATAAGCAGTTGATGCTAAAGCCTTACGTCCAGCGACTAAATTCATCTCCGCTAGTTGATGGCGATCGCTTGGAAGAGTGATTAACGGTACTGCTATATTAAACTGATTTACCAGTTCAAAAATTCTTTCATCTCTTTCGGCAACTGAAGTATTTTTCAATAGCAGTTGCCCAATTTTCAGGTGAATTGATTGTTTTTGGTGTTGAGGAATTAAAGAATAAGCAGCTTGTTGTACACGGTCATGAATAAATTTATATTTAGGTAATTGAGAGTTGCTATGGGTAGATTCTCCCCTTTCCAGAGCGCTGATTTGATCACTATTACTTTTTTCAACTAACTTGTAGACTTCAGATTGTGGTAATATCAGTCCTTCAAGTAAAGCGGGCCATAAGTCTGAGGCTGTATTGACCGCAGATTGCTCATGTACAATAGCGAGAGTTTTTAAGTCAAATTGGTTGCCAATACAGGCGGCTAATTTCAGTACTTGCTGAGTTTGGATTGGCAATTTCATAAGTTGAATCGACATGAATTCAACTACATCATCTGTAAGTGCTAATGCCTGAATTTTTGCTAATTCATACTGCCAACCACCTAGATTAAAGCTAAATTCAATCAATCCTTCTTTATGTAAAGCCTTAAGAAATTCATGAGTAAAGAAAGGATTACCTTTGGTTTTGGCAAACACCATTTGGGTGAGAGCAACTGATTTTTGTTCTTGACACTTCAGTGTATTGGCAATTAAACGATTTAAATCACCCTGTGTTAAAGGTGTTAGGGTGATAGTATTAACCCTGGCTCCAGAGTTGTTAATCTCTTTGAGTGCCAAATGCAGTGGATGGGCTTTTGCTACTTCATTATCCCGATATGCACCAATCAGCAGCAGACTTTTGTCAGTTATGTTTTCTTTCTGAGTTTCACCTGTAAGGGGAGAAGTTAGGGCAAGATTTTGTCTGACTGTATTGATTTTACTGATTAATAATTGCATTAATTTCAACGAAGCCGCATCTGCCCATTGCAAGTCATCTAGAAATATGACTAAGGGATGTTCTTTCGTCATGAAGACTTGGATGAATCTCTGCAATAACAAATTGAAACGATTTTCGGCTGCACTGCCAGATAATTCTGCTACTTCTGGTTGCTTACCAATAATTAGTTCGAGTTCAGGAATCACATCAACAAGTACTTGACCTTGTTCACCCAATGCCGACAGAATTTTAGTTTTCCATTGTTGAATTTGGGCATCTGTTTCTAATAATATTTGCCCGATTAATTCCCGAAAAGCTTGTACGAATCCTGAGAAGGGAATATCGCGTTGAAATTGGTCATATTTCCCTTTGATGAAGTAACTATGTTGCCGCACAATGGGTTTGTGAATCTCGTTCACTACTGCTGTTTTACCAATCCCAGAAAATCCTGCCACGAGGATCATTTCTGTTGTGCCGCTACTAACGCGTTCAAAAGCGGCAAGTAATTTTTCTACTTCTGTTTGGCGTCCATAGAGTTTTTCAGGAATCAAGAAACGGTCGGAAATATCTTTTTGTGCTAAATCGAAGGTTTTGATATTTCCCGTTTGTTGCCACTGCTTTCGGCATGTTTCTAGGTCATGTCTCAGTCCGTAGGCGCTTTGATAACGGTCTTCGGCATTTTTGGCCATCAACTTAGTGATGATTAAAGACAGTATTGGCGCAATCTTGGGGTTAACCTGGCTGACTGTTGGTGGTTGTTTGGCAATGTGACAGTATACTAACTCCATCATGTCTGTGCTGGTGAAAGGTAACTGTCCGGTGAGGAGTTCAAAAAAGGTGACACCTAAGGAATAAAAGTCACTGCGATAATCAATACCTCGGTTCATCCGTCCTGTTTGCTCAGGAGAAATATAAGCTAATGTCCCTTCTAAGACGTTGGGATTGGTGAGGAATTGAATTTCTCTTGGTAGTAGGGTAGCAATACTGAAATCTATAAGTCTGACTTCCAGAGTGCTGGGGTGAATTACGATATTGGCGGGTTTAATATCTTTGTGTATGATGCGATCGCGATGCAGTTTTTCTAGGGTAGATACTATTTCTAGGGCAATGTGAAAAAACTCTCTGAGCGCTAAATTATCTGCTTGTTTGTGCTTTTTCCCCAGTCCCCAATCTCTGAGCGATATACCGCCAAAGTCTTCCATCACCAAAGCATAGCCGTTGCGGTAGTTTTCTAAGCTGAGGGGTTTGACTATGCCAGGAATTTCCAGATTTTTGGTAATAGTATACTGATTACGGAACTGGGCAATTTCAGCGAATGTGGGGTATTCGTTCCGTATCAGTTTAATAATGACACTTTTTTGGTCTTGTTCTCTGATGCCTCGATAAACTAGGGTTTTGCTGCCTGAGTAGATTTGCTCAGTAATGCGATATCCGGGAATAATCAAGCTAGGATCGGATAATACTAACATTGCAGCGACGCTCACAGGTATTGTTTCTTCGCCTTAGTATTCCCCTGATATCTGTGCTAAATATCACAATTAAATTACAAAAAATTTCTACTAACGACTCAGATCCCCGACTTTTTGAAAAAGTCGGGGATCTTGTTGGGTTATAAGCTATTACCGATTATCCTAAATTTCAGCCACCGCTCGTTCAATCAAGCGACGTGCCAAGGTTTGTGTACCTGTATGTTCGTAGTAATTTGTCGCTACATCCAAGAATGCTGCTAGGTAATCTAACTTATCATCAGCAAGTTGAACAAAACTTTGTAAGTTGTTAACTACTTTTTGTGGCGTTAAATTATTGGCGGTAACTAGTCCACCCATCCAACCTTTAACTGAGTCAAAGCTTTCGCCAATAAAATTGAGTTTACTGCCAGCATTGTTACCGGGAATTACATCTTTGATGTTCTGGAAAGTCGAGTTTTGTTCTAACTCTTTTGGGTTCATTTGATTAATTCCAGATAATGCTTTGTTAATAAAATCTGGGCCTAAGGGGATCAAACCATCAACACAAACTAAAGCTACCATCCGCATCAACGACTCACCACTATACTCACCTAAAGAGGCAACAAAATCCCCGATGCTGTCTCCGGGAATGCCGTTAATTTGGCAAAAGGCTACTAATTCAGTGACTAATTTTAGGCACAAATCAATGGTTTGAGCTTTGTCTGGTTTGGGAGTAACTGCATTTAAAAAACCTAATAGAGGAATTTTCTCTCCAACTTTATTAGCCAAAGCTGCTGCACCAAGAGCTTTATCTGTAATGTCAACGGTTTGATAAAGCCACATAGCTCGTTGGTAACCTTGAGAGCGATCATTGTAAAGATAAATCGCTCTTTCGCCAATTTGTTGAATTAAATCTTCGTCAGTTTCACCAGTAACAGTCTTAATAGTGTTGACAAAACCCACAGTATTTTGCCACTGACCAGGAGCGACAAAATCGAGAGAGTTCAACATAGAAATAGTCAAGCCGCTAGTTGGCAATTCATCAACCAACTCAAAAATTGGTTTGCTCACAAATATCTCCTGATTTAAGGTTGTTTAGCTAATTTTTCTGAAGCTTATTTCAATTGCGCCAGACCATCAAGATTAAATTTTTCTATCCAATCGGCGCGATCGCTAGCGCTAAATGACGGATCACGAGACAGTACTTTTACTTGGTAGCGGTTATTCACTAGTACCGCAGTTTGAGTATTACCAATTTCTCGCGCCGGATAACCGGCAATTTTTTTGGTGCTATTGGCGTAACTGGTGGCTGTTGCTGGTGTGCTAGTGGTATCAGAGATAGCTAACATGGCTAAATCTTTGCCGTCTTTTTTCAACTTTGCTTCTGCAAACCCTTTTTTCTCTTGGGTAAATACGCGCTGGTAGCCATCGCCAGCCGAGGGGAAGAATTTATTAAATTCCCCTCCTTGAGTAGCAGTTTCGACAACTGCTTGACCTCTTTTTTGTTGGCTACTTTCCTGTTGTACCTGGTCAAAACGACCGGGTGCTTGTGGAGTACAGGCTGTAGTCAATAGTAAAACTGACAGCAACAAACCAGCTAAAATTTTAGGTACACGCGGGAAATACATCTTTGGCTTCTCCTGATCTTTGAGCTTTGAGGCAATTATCTGTGCTGCTGTTAGTTTTAGCGCGGAAAGTTTACTTTTTGATATTAAGTAAATTGATATATGGCAATCCTAGTTGATTTGCAAACAGCAAGAGGCAATATCAGGTGAGCTAAATTTACAACCTTTGCAGTCGCTCCTCCATGCCGATATTACCCTGCAAACCGCCTGTGTGTATTAACAGCAAGCGATCGCCTTTGTGAAAAAAATCCTGTTGTAGCAAATCCATCACTCCATAAAACATTTTTGCGGTATATACGTAATCAAGAGGGATGCCATGTGTCTGCTCAAATTGCTGGCGGAATATTACCAGCTCGTCATTCACCTTGGCATAACCGCCCAGATGATAATCACACACTAATTCCCAAGATGCTGGAGAGTTATTTGGTGCAGGTAGCCCAGAGGCAAGATAATTCTCTAGCAGACTGGCGATTTCTTGTGTAAGAAAGCCCCCATTTTTCAACACAGGAAAACCAATTACTCGTTGTTTTTGATTGAGTGAAAGTGTAATTCCGGCCAATGTTGTCCCCGTACCACAAGCCAAACAGATGATATCGAATGCCTCTGTCTCGCCAACTATTTCTGTGCAGCCGCGAACGCCATTCAAGTTGCTACCGCCTTCAGGAATGATGAATATCTCACCAAAGCGTTGCCGCAAGTCTTTTTGTAGTTCGCTTGTGTGCCGTTGTTGATAACTCTCACGATTGAGGTACACAAGCTGCATACCTTGCTGTACAGCAAAACTCAATGTGGGATTGAGTGGTAATCTCTCCTCTCCACGAATCACACCAATGGTGCGGAATCCCAAGAGATTTCCGGCTGCCGCAGTTGCAAAGATATGATTGGAATAAGCGCCTCCAAAGGTAAGCAATGTCGTCAAATTTTGCTGTTTAGCCTCCAGGAGATTGTATTTCAACTTAAACCATTTGTTACCGTTAACCAATGGGTGCAAACAATCAAGGCGCAGTACAGATAACTCCACACCAGCGCGGTAGGCAATTTCATTATTTATCTGCTGCATAGGAGTTTTCACCTGATCTCCTTATTCCCCCTTCCCCACATTAGGCCAAAAGTCAAGCCTTGCTCGATTGCCAGCTAAGAAATAGGCTGAAAATATGGGACATTTATCAAATAAATTAGACAGTACATGGCTAAAGTTTTTGACTATATTACTGAGGAACTGCAAAACTTTATTGCTACCCAACATTTGTTTTTTGTTGGTTCTGCACCTTTAAGTCCTATCGGTCACGTTAACCTGTCTCCCAAAGGATTGGACTGTTTTCGCATCCTCTCTCCTCAGAAAGTAGCTTACCTCGATCTCACTGGCAGTGGTAACGAAACCTCAGCCCACCTGCAAGAAAATGGGCGCATTACTTTCATGTTTTGTGCCTTTAATAAATCCCCACTAATTCTCCGTCTTTACGGTCAGGGATACACTATTTTACCTAGTTCTCCTGACTGGCATTCCTTATACTCTTTATTTCCGCAGCTTCCAGGAACACGTCAAATTATCGTCGCTGATATCGAGCGTGTGCAAACCTCTTGTGGTTTTGGTGTACCACTCTATGAATATCAAGGTCAGCGCCAGAATTTAGTAACCTGGGCTAATAAAAAAGGTGAACAAGAAATTAAAGCATATCAACAGCAGAAAAATCTACTCAGTATTGATGGTTTATCCACTCCACTGAATACATGAATTGCCAGATAAACTTTTAA
This sequence comes from Nostocales cyanobacterium LEGE 11386, assembly GCA_015207155.1. Lineage (GTDB taxonomy): Bacteria > Cyanobacteriota > Cyanobacteriia > Cyanobacteriales > Nostocaceae > LEGE-11386. The sequence goes on from JADEXK010000065.1 coordinate 11,860, forward strand.
TTTGAGGAAAAATTGAGAAATTAACCTGAATAAATTAATGAATAATTCGCTAAAGCTACCCCAAAAATTAATGCTACTGGGTTCAGGAGAGTTAGGTAAAGAATTTGTCATTGCTGCCCAACGACTTGGTAATTATGTGATTGCAGTTGACCGCTATGCTAATGCGCCAGCGATGCAAGTAGCCGACTGTTGTGAAGTTATTTCTATGCTGAGTGCTGATGATTTAGAAGCTGTGGTTACCAAGCATCAACCTAATTTGATCATTCCCGAAATAGAAGCGATTAGAACAGAGAAACTGCGGGAATTTGAACAGCGAGGAATTACAGTTATCCCGACTGCGGCAGCAACTAACTATACAATGAACCGCGATAGAATCAGGGACTTAGCACATCAGGAATTAGGCATTAGAACTGCTAAATATGGTTATGCTTCTACCTTAGAAGAATTGATTGCCGTTTCTGAGGAAATTGGCTTTCCCAATGTTGTTAAACCTGTGATGTCATCCTCTGGCAAAGGTCAGTCTGTGGTACAAAATAAAAGTGAAGTTGAAACGGCTGGGAATTATGCGATCGCTAATTCTAGAGGTGACAGTCAAAAGGTCATAGTTGAAGAATTTATTAATTTTGAAATCGAAATAACTTTACTGACAATTAAACAGTGGAATGCACCGACTATTTTCTGTTCTCCTATTGGTCATCGTCAAGAAAGAGGAGATTATCAAGAGTCTTGGCAACCAGCAGGTATTGCTGAAGACAAGATCTTGCAAGCTCAAGCAATAGCCAAAAAAGTTACTGATGCTTTAGGCGGAGCCGGTATATTTGGTGTGGAATTTTTCATCACTAAAGAAGAAGTGATTTTTTCTGAACTTTCTCCTAGACCTCATGACACAGGAATGGTGACATTAATATCGCAGAACTTGAATGAATTTGAACTGCATCTACGAGCTATTTTAGGTTTACCAATTCCTCACATAAAGCAGTTGGGAGCGTCAGCTAGTGCCGTAATTTTAGCTTCAGAAAAATCAGATTCTGTGACGTTCACAGGTGTAGCTGAGGCTTTAGCAGAACCAGATGTAGATATTAAGTTATTTGGTAAACCTAGCGCTCATCCTTATCGCCGTATGGGAGTAGCTTTGGCTCAAGGTGATAATGTGCAAGCAGCCAGAGAAAAAGCTACTAAAGCTGCTAGTAAGGTCAAAATTATTTAATTTTTGGGAGAGAGTCACGATTTTATTTTTTGTCCAGCTAATCTAGCAACGGCTGCAACTAATTCAGAAGGTTCTGCTGGCTTAGTCAGATGCATTTGAAAGCCTGCTGATAGAGCCTGTTGTTGGTTATATTCTCCAGCATAAGCAGTAAGCGCGATCGCCGGGATTTTTCCCCCTGCTTCTGGTGTCCAGGTTCTGACTTGGCGCATCAGCATATAGCCGTCGATTTCGGGCATCCCAATATCGCTCAACAGCACATCTACCTTTGATTCTGGCAATGATTGCAGTGCCTCAATAGCTGATGAAACCGAGATAACTTCTGCCCCTTCTTCTTCGAGGACAAAACTAATAAAGTCCCGCGAATCAAAGTCATCATCCACAACTAATATTTTGATGCCCTCAAGATTACCTAAGTTGAAGTCCATTTCTCTATCTTCCTGGCTATCTGCTGCTGTTAATTGTGTTTGCAAAGCTGGTAAATGCACTGTAAATGTTGCCCCCTGTCCTTCGCCTGCACTCTCTGCAAAAACTGTACCTCCGTGGAGTTCTACTAACTGTCGCACAATTGCTAGTCCTAGTCCTAATCCACCGAACCTTCTGGTGGTGGCGCTATCTGCTTGCCGGAAGTAGTCAAATACATGAGCTAAAAATTTAGGGTTAATCCCTTTACCTGTATCAATGACTCGAATTTGAATATAGGAATCAACGCACTCTAAGCAAACTTGCACTCGGCCACCTTGAGGAGTGAATTTGACAGCGTTGGAAAGGAGATTCCAGACAACTTGTTGCAAACGGTTAGGATCGCCCATCACTAAAAGTGGGGGATGGGAAACGCTATGAGTATCCTTTAGTGCCAAATTGGTAACAGGTAAAAATTTTAAATCGATTTTTTTTGCTTCAGCCGCTAAACGTACTGTTTCCAATGCGCTATCAATCGTAGTGACTAAATTTACTTTGTCAACATTTAATCTCAGTTTACCCTGAAGAATTCGTGAGACATCTAGCAGGTCTTCAATCAGTTGGGCTTGTAAACGGGCATTTCGCTCAATGGTTGCCAAGGCGGTGGCTGTCTTTGATGTATCAAATTTGCGGCTTTGCAGCAGCTTAGACCAACCTAAGATCGGATTTAGGGGAGAGCGTAGTTCGTGAGAAAGCACAGCCAAAAATTCATCTTTAATACAATTTGCTTCTTCAGCTTGGGTACGCGCCTGCTGTTCGGCTTCATACAACCGGGTGTTTTCGATGGCTATCGATGCCATTTGGGCTAACTGCACAATAATGGCTTCGTCTTCTTTGGTAAACTCATCCTCATATTTATCGGATAACTGAATTAGTCCTATATTGTGACCATCTCTGCCAATCAGGGGTGCAGCCAGCCACCCACGCATTGGTGGTTGCTTGTCTAGTTGCTGACCAAAATGGGCTGCTAGTTCAGCTTGAGTCATGCGCATGGGACGATTGGTTTGGCAGATATTAGCGTCAATGCCTAAGCCACCCGGTTGTTGATGATCTCGCCAGACAGCATACTTATCTGACAGGGAAATGGAATTCATCAATTTTGCCCAGTCATCATCAAGTGTCATGCTGGTAACTGATTGATGTGCGCCAATAATCTCACGTGCCTGCTCAGTAATTACTCTGAGAACCTCTTCAATGGTGAGGGCTGAATTAATTGCTAAGGCTGCCTCTGTTAGTCCATGCAGTTGCCTGGTGTAGCGCTGCGATCGCGCCAGCATTTGTTCTCGTTCTGCCTCGGCTTGTTTGCGATCGGTAATGTCAATACATGAACCGATGTAACCGAGAAACTTACCTTCTGACGTAAAGCGTGGTACCCCCATATCTAAAATCCAACGATACTCGCCATCAAAGCGTTGGAGCCGATATTCCATTGTGAAATCTTGCCGGGCGTTAAAAGCATTGACATAAGTTTCAAAACAGCGCTCTAAATCTTCAGGATGCACTCCTTGTGCCCAACCCTGACCCATTTCTTGCTCCATGGTTCGTCCCGTAAACTCCAGCCAAGGCTTATTAAAGTAGCAACAAAGATTGCTAGTGTCAGACATCCATATCAGAGTAGGAGATGCATCTGCCATTTGCCGAAATCGGGCCTCACTTTCTCGTAATGCAGCTTCTACTTCTTTGCGTTGAGTTACATCTAACACCTGAGACAGCACGGAAATCAGTTTGCCTGATTGATCACATAAGGCAGAGTTATACCACTCACAATAAACGACAGAACCATTTTTGGTGTAGTTGCGGTTTCGGGAAACTACCTGGGATTCCCTACAGTCACATAAGCGTCTGACTATATCATTTACTAGCTCTACATCCTCCCCAAAGACAAACTGCCAATCCTGAAACTTTTTGCCTATCACTTCTTCAGATTGCCAGCCAAAAATTCGCTCAGCTGCTTGTGACCAACGAGATATGCGAAATTCATGATCCCACTCAATGATTGCCAGAGGTGAGTTTTCTACATGGAAAGTAAGCCTTTGCAGCACATCCCGCAGTGAATTTTGCACCTGTGTTTGCTCAGTTAAATCCATGACAAAACACACACAATTAGGCGGAGATTGCTGCAAAATAGCCCCACCAATCAGAATTGGTATCAAACTGCCATCTTTACGGATATATTGTTTTTCAAAGGCAGTAAAGCTACCAAAATTTATCAATTCTTGTAATGCTTTTTCGTCCAGATGGTGATACTCAGGAGGTGTCATTTGCCGCCAACAGATGTCTCCTGCAAGTAAATCCTCACGGGTATAACCTACCATCTGGAGAAAAATATTATTAGCTTCTATGATTCTTTCAAAATCTGCCAAAACAATACCAATAATATTTGAGTCAAATAATTTTTTGAATTTGCTTTCGCTTGCTGCCAATAGCTTTGCTGTTTCCACATCAGCAGTTGAGTCAGCCATCTCTAATTTTGGCATCTGGGTGATGTGAGTAACTGGATCTCTTGCTCCAGAATTATCCTCAATTTGCTCTTGTTTTTGCTTAGTGATATTAGAAAATGTATATACAACTGCGTAAGGCGAAGTTTCGTGAGCTAGGAATAAAGGCTGGGAGTTCATTAACAGCCACTTTAACTCTGTATTTGGTTGATATAAACCAACAACAACATTGAAGCAGGGTTTGCCTGTACGCAGGGCATTCATGACTGGATGAGTTGCCGCAGTCAAGGGTGAGCCATCTTCGTGAACAAATTGCCAAGAGGAATCAGGGGAAGTCCATGTTTGTATTTGTTCAGTTGTGAGTCCTAGAATCATCTGGGCGCTAGCATTACTAGCTTGTACACTGCCATCTGCCAACTGAAGTACCATCCCCTCTTCCACAGTAGCGATTTTTGGATTGCTGTGTGGAGTGTCGTCTAAGTTCTGGTCAGCCAAGTGATAATCAAACTTTTCTTGATTTTGCATCTTGTTTGCTTTAGATGAACTCAGCGTGAATTTTTTGGCAAAAAATTGCATTTAATTTCTGGGATAAATCTTAAATAGCAGATTTTGAACCAATTTTGGCATATTTTACTGATAGAAATATCCGTTTTCTTTTAATCTAACTTCGGAAGTAAATAAATCCTCCTCAAGATAGGTGTTATCCAGTAATTTACCTTTATTGTGAGAGATTCATGAGTCATACTCGTCATACTCAATGTTGTGTCTCAGTAATAATTAAGCGTGTTATGAAACCAGTACAGTAGATTAGCTATTAACTTTTAACCTTGATATTTTTTACATTATCAATTTTTCATGACTTATGTCAGCATTTTTTGTTTTCACAACTACTTTTTCAGCTTATTTTCCGTTTATGAGCAATTATTTACTGGAATTTGTGCGAGCTGATTGGCTTTTGAGGTGTACTCTCAATATACAGTGAACTCTCATCGACAAAGTTATGAGTCCTGAGTACAAACTTACTCAGGCCTACTGAAAATTGCTCTTTGTGATTATTGACATTTGAGGCGGATACCATGAGAAATTATGCTGACCAACAGGAACTAATATTAAAACAAATTAAAGATAAATGTTGTCAGCGTAGGGATTTCAGTGGCTGTGACTTAAGCGGAATCGACTTGAGAGCAGTTGATTTGAGCGGTGTTAATTTGATGGGAGCAGATTTACACGGGGTCAATTTATCTAATTCTGACCTCACTAATACTAACCTCAATGGGGCAAATTTAATACAAGCAACTTTGTGTGGAGCTAGTTTAACTAATGCTGATTTGTCAGAAGCTAATTTAACTAATGCGGATTTTGCATATGCCAATTTGTGTGGGTCTTGCTTGTGGCGGACACAATGCAGTCACACTAATCTTTGGGGAGCTTCTTTATGTGATACAAATTTAACTGAAGCCGACCTAAGTGCAGCTATATTAATTGAAGCATCCTTGATTGAAGCTAATTTATTCAGAGCTAATCTTGCAGGAGCAAAGCTATGTGGAGCTACTCTACTAGAAGCCAATTTAACTGAAGTTAATTTAACTGGTGCAGACCTGACATGGACAAACTTAACTAAGGCTAACTTGAGTCAAGCAAATCTTGGGGACACAAAATTAATTTATACCAAGTTGTGGGACACAATTATGCCTAATGGTACAACTCATGAACCTCAGATAGTGATTCTGGATTGAGTGGGAAAAAGAACCACCCCTAACTGGGTACACTCTCAATCAGAGTATTTTTACTCAGGAAGGAAGCACTTTTTCAAAACTCACGCCGTGAGAAGATAAAATTAGCGATCGCCAACAGCATGACACTGTAAAGTAAGCCATAACCTGCATTACTCATTAGTGCAGTGGTATCAGGTAACGCTAGCAAACCGTAAACAGCATCATTTTTTAAATCTAATCGCGATAAATCTGGCAAGATCAAATACAAGCCTTGAGTGATGCTTTCCATCACGGGATTGCTGCTCAAGCGACCAAGTTTGACTAAATCTGGAGTAATATTCCCCATTAGATACACTGCAAATGTTAAAGTGACCGCTAACAGGGAACTGGTAAAGACACCGAAAGCTATGGCCACAGCAGTGATTAAAGATAACTGCAAGCATAGAAAAACTGCCGCAATCATAATGCTTGGTATTGAATGCGGAATATTCCCAATCTGCAAAAATACCAAATAAATTGTTGTCATGGCGGCGACAAGTACAGTCAGTACAGCTGATAAACCCAAAAATTTACCAGAAATAATTTCGCTGCGACTGATAGGCTTGGCAATTAACACCAAAATAGTACGTTTATCAATTTCTTTGTTAACTAATCCCGTACCGATAAATATAGCCACAATTAAAGTCAGCATACTCATTGCTGCTATGCCAAAGTCTAAAAACATTTTATCTTCGGTTGTAGCGGCAAATTCGGGTAGTACGCGGAGAGCAACAGCCAGTATTAGCGCATAAAACCCGATAATATACAGGATGCGATCGCGTACCATTTCCTGAAAGACATTCTTGGCAATTACTAAAACTCTACCGAAATTCATAGCTGTTTATTTAATGATGAGTTATCTAGATTATTCCCTCATTTTTACTGCTGTGGGGGTGGCGCACCAGCCATCAATTTACTGAGGCGATCGCATTCAATTTCTGCAACTGTATTTTTATCTTCTACTTGGCTAGTAGTAATGATGGCAGTTCTAGCGGATACTGCAATTGGTTCAATCCGACAAGATTTTTGTAGATAATACCCCTGTGAGTTAGAACTTGGCCCAGACCAAATACTTAGCAAGTCTAATCTATACCCAGATTTGATGTTAGATACACGCGGTTCAACACGCCATAATTCTTTTTCTTCAAGTTCTGCCAAATTTGCATTTATCACTTGATTCCCCAAAGTTTCTACTTGTTTTTTTGCATCTAGCAACCATTTTTCTACTTCTGACCATGGTCTTTTAGCTATTTGTTTTTCTACTATCGGTTGAATTTGTTCGAGGATTAAAACACCATTTTCTGGTATTTCTTTTGGCACTGCTCTACTCACCACAAAGGTACTACGCTGAAAATTATCTGCGAGGACACTGGGATACTGTGTTAACCATTTATCCATGACAAAATAGAACTGAATCCAGCAACTGATTAGCATACAGCTAGCCACCAAAATTATGATTTTTTCCCTAACTTCCGGTTTGGGAATTTTGGCTTTTGCGTCGGTATCATTGCCTTCTATAAAATCAGGAATTGCCGTAATTAAAGCAGAAATTGTTGGCCATAGAACTATTGTTCTAGGGGTAATTATATCCTCTTGATTACCAAAGGCAAATACACTGACTAAAAATCCGGTTATTACTGCTCCCACTGGCATAAAAGTACCAGGAACTCTTAAGGGGTCATCAGTGGTATACCAAGCTGTACCAGCAATTAAAAATAACCAACCTAAAAATGCAATTATGTTGCTGATATAACCAACAGCAAAATATGCAAGCGCCCAAGAAAACACACTTAAGTAAATAAATGTCTGCCAAGAATAGGCTTTAGGTGGAACTAATAATTTTTTAATTCCCTCATACAGCCCTCCCACAAATTTGAACAGTCCGAAGACATCTTTAAATAATGATTCCATATCTCACACCTTGGTTTTATTAATCTGTATTGGATAATATCAATTAACTCGTTCTTCTGCTAAGTAACAAAATTATGCTAATGGCGCTGTAGCTTAGTGAATTCGCTATCAATACTGTAGTCACTAAATTTGTATTTTGTAGTCTAATAACACTGCTACGTCGCCATTTTACCCGATTAGATTCTGGTGTACTGTCTACTGGTTTGATCAAGTCTTCATTTAAGGAAAACACGAGAAACTTGAGAATAAAGAACTTCATTAAAAATGTCATAAAGAAAATGATAAACGCAGCCAAAATCAAGATAGCTTGTGTACTTGACTCTCTAAATGTATTAAAAAATATGTAACTAATTAATTCCGATTTTAAATCTACTGGTAATATTGGCTCTAAGAAAAAAAATATCAACCAACCAAAAGTGCTAGAAAAAAGATTAATAGATATGGCATAAAACATACTAGTTTTTTTGTCGAATTTTAGCCTATTGTTAAAAACATACGCTTCTATGGGAATAGCAATCAGTAAAAACAAAAATTCAAACAAAATTGCACCAAGAGGCAAAATTCTAGGAATTGTAATATCTTCAAGTCCAAACATAAAGCGTCAATAGTAAGGGTTAACGTTGAGAGGATAAAGCCGTTATCACATAGGTTAGGACATTATTGATGCAAGAGAGCAATGAAGCAACTGGGTTTATACTCAGCACTCAGGAAGGAAGCACTTTGCTATAACTGGGATTCATGGGTTGGATGGTGGCAACGATACTGATTGTGATGGTTGGTTACCATCTTGGTGTGCCAGTATACCCCCATTTATCCTGTTAATATATCCTGTCGGCCATTGTATGGAGGAACTGAAATGAGATTTTTTCTGGCTGATAGTACAAAACGTTCGGTAAAATTGAAGACTGCCACGTTACAGCTTTTCAAGAGATGACAAGGAACGGCATCGGTATTCGCACGGCGCAAGTGCGTCCTGAACGGCTTACTGGTCAAATTCACGTCTATGATGGTGTGGGTAAAGGTAAGTCCCAAGCGGCTTTAGGAGTAGTTTTGCGCTCAATTGGCTTGGGAATAAATACACCGAGCAATTCCAACCGCGTCTTACTGCTGCGGTTTTTAAAAGGGCCAGAACGTGATTATGACGAAGATGGCGCGATCGCAGCTTTGCAGCGCGGGTTCCCACATTTAATTGACCAAGTTCGCACTGGGAGAGCAGAATTTTTTGGGCCGGAAGAAATTACCTCTTTTGATCAAGAGGAGGCGGCGCGGGGTTGGGATGTAGCCAAAGGCGCAATCGCCTCTGGTTTATATTCAGTAGTGGTTTTGGATGAAATTAACCCTGTCTTGGATTTGGGTTTACTACCAGTAGATGAAGTAGTCCGGACATTAAAATCTAAACCTCAAGAATTAGAAATCATTGCTACCGGACGCGCCGCACCGCAAGATTTACTTGATATTGCGGATTTACACTCCGAAATGAAACCCCAAGACCACCCCACGGCAAAAGCCTTATTTCTGGAGGGGATTGAAATTTATACTGGCGCAGGTAAAGGCAAATCTACCAGTGCTTTAGGTAAAGCCTTACAGGCCATTGGTAGGGGAATCAATCACCCAGGTTCCACCCGCGTGTTAATTATGCAATGGCTCAAAGGTGGTAGTGGCTACACAGAAGACGCGGCGATCGCTGCTTTGCAACAATCATATCCAGAGGTAGTAGATCATCAACGCTGCGGTCGAGATGCGATCGTTTGGCGTAACTCCCGACAAGAATTAGACTATGTAGAAGCCGAGAGGGGTTGGGAAATTGCCAAAACCGCGATCGCCTCTGGACTTTACAAAACAATTATTCTTGATGAACTTAATCCCACCGTTGACTTAGAACTACTTCCCGTTGAACCCATAGTCCAAGCCTTACTGCGCAAACCCCGCGATACCGAAATCATTATCACTGGTCGCTGCCAACAACAACCAGCTTACTTCGATTTAGCCAGCGTTCACTCCGAGGTATACTGCCACAAACACTATGCCAATCAAGGTGTAGAACCCAAACGCGGAGTCGATTTTTAAGCCTGAAAGTGCAGAAATAATAATTAACAATGGAAAATAACAATTTACTCGACTTAATCACAGGGGGACTAGCGATCGCTATTCTTGTTGGTGGAATGCTAATGATGTTTACTACCGTATTCACCACCAAAAAAGGCAGGAAATAGTGAGATGAGGGGGATGAGGGAGAAAATGACTGGCTTGTCCCCTTGTCCCCACTCCCTACTCCCTTTCTTCAAGTTGAATCAACTGATGTTGTTGCACAGTTCCCAAAACGCGGTGAGATGTAGTTAATTCCCCCGCCTGGTTTGCAGAGATCCAAGCATAGCTAGAAGCTGGTAATTCTGAAATAGACTCTACTTGTTCACCGTGAACGGGAGTGTAAAAATTGAGTAATACCCCAGTTTTACCGCCTACTTGCACAAAGTAAATTGGATGAGTTTGCAGAATAGAGGCGATCGCAGGCTGTTGAATAAAAGTTTTAATATCAGGGTTATAGTCACCTAATAAGCCTAGGCTACCAGCAGCAGCCAAAGCCAGCCAGCAGGGAATTAACCAACCCGCCAGCCAGTAACGAGCTGTGAAAAACTTCTGCTGGAAGTGGTGATGACTAATCCACACCACAGGTAAAATTAACCAACCTAAACCCATAATTAAGCCAACAGTTGCATACTTGCGAATGTCAACATCACCCCAAACAAAAGCGACTATACCCCCAAGCACCAGTAAAATACCTAATAATCCCAAACCATAACTGAGGTAACGCGGAATTTTTCTAAAATGGTGATTGATTAATGTTTTTCTTTCCCCCATTTCCCCATCTCTATAAATTCTCCCCAAGCAATCTAAACCCACAGCCGCTAACAAAGCTATAAAGGGATAAAGACAAAGACTATAGTGAGACAAACGAGTCGAGAAAAGACTCAGTTCAGCAAATAGCACTAAAGGAAAACCAACTAAGATCAAATGGTATCGAGGAAGGGGACGACGCCATGCCAAAATCAAGCCGAAAAGACTAAAAAAGAACCAAGGAAACGCTTTAACTGGAACATTCCAGAAATAAAATATTACTCCATTTCCACCACGCTCACTTGACCCCAATTGAAAAACAAATCTCAATAATTCCTGATAACTATCATTGCCGTAGCGCAGCCAGCTGAGCCACAGCCAACCGAAAGTAGGAATTAAACCAACTACAAAACCTAAATATAAAGTTGGGTTGATCAGATGACGATGACGGCGATGCTCCCAAATTAAATAAGGTGATAAAGCCATAATTGGTAAAAAAATCATAAAGCTTCTGACTAAGAAGCCTAAACCTAAACTTAAGCCGGCAATAAAGCTCCAAAAATAGCGATATTTAGGATATAATTCAGCTTTTAGAAAAGACAAAATAGCTAAAAGTACCAAAAAAATCATCGGGACATCTGGTGTACCCAAGCGACAATATTGCAACCAGAGAAACTGCACACTCAAAATTGCTGCTGCTAGCCAAGCTAATTTTTTATTTAGCAGGATTTTACCGATTTCATATATTAATAATATGCTCAAAATACCAGTAATCATGCTAGGTAATCTGACACTAGTTTCACTAATACCAAATAGCTGATAGGAAATGCCAATTAGCCAATAAGGACCAGGAGTTTTATGATGGACAGTCCCCCAAGGAGCAATCCAATCACCAGATTCAAACATCACGCGCGATCGCCGAGCATAAAGCCCTTCATCATGCGCCATTAAGCTATTATCCCCAGAATTGAATAGCAATAAGGGCAGTAGCCAAACTAGTAAACTGATGTGGGGAAACACCGCCGATAGACGTATTTGCCGCCAAACAGGTTGCAAGAAATGTAGTTTGTATATCATTGAATTGATAATATTAGTTATTAGTCATTAGTCCTTGGTCATTAGTCATTAGTACTAATGACTCGAAATCCCCGTACTCTAGCCGGGGGATGATTTAAAAATTTTACTTATTTTTACTTGACTTTTTCAAGTTTTGTAGCTGTTTGAAAAGTGCCTTAATTGCAGATAAAACTTGTTTGGAATTCTTAGGTATTTCTGGACTACAATTTGACCAAGGTGATTTTCTTAAGTATGACCAGTAAAGCTCTTTCTCGGAACTAATACACCAGCCATGCCACGGTTTTAAAGAACCAGTAAAGTGAACTACAATTGATTGGTCATTAGCCTGGGAATGACCCTCATATAAATCAACTAATGAATTCCATTTTTGATCTAAATTCAGAAATTGACCATCAATCACTTTATTTAAGGCATCTTGATCCCATAACTTGATCATGTGAGGATAATTGCGAATAAAATCAATACATTGCTTACCGATATTCATGTTGCGCCAATTTTCTAAGTTAATCAACATGACACCTGAGTTGAAATAGTAGTTATTATTAAGTTCCAGCCTTTTTTTTGTGGTAACCACTTTCTTGCCATGAGCTGCAACTATATAATTTGATATATCATAACTATATAGCTCCAGAATTGAACCATTAACAATTAAATCTGAATCAAGATAAAGTATTTTACTGAGATGATTTGGGAGAATATCAGGAGCTAATAATCTATAATATGCAGCAGAAGATATATGTTCAGAAACTTTTAAGTTTGCAACTTCTCTATCTTCAACTTCATAAATTAAAAAATCAATTTTAGCTTTTGTTTTGAGTTGGTCAATTTTTTGTTTAAAGCTACTAGTTATTTTTTTGGTAATTATATGGACTTTTGTTAAATTTTCCAGGTTATTCAATATCAAGGAAGTTACCGCTACACCAAAGTGTTGTTCATACTTGCCATCAAAACAAAACAAAACTTCCATATTCTTATTCCTTAAGTTTTATAATCTAAGTATTTTCTAGTAAAAATATTGTGACTGATTAACCATAGCAAATGCTAACTTGACTTGTCAGGAATAGTTCAAAGTCTTATTTTGCAAAAAAGTTAAGTAAAACTAAACTAAGCTCAACTTTATCCACTTACCTCATGGTAAACCCATAGGCTGGAACCCATATTTATCAAGGCTTTGAACTTTTTAAAGTTCCCAGTTCAGGATTGAAAGCTTTGAGAAATAATGTTCTGGAACCGTTTGACTGGATAAAGTCGAGCTTAGTATTTTGATTTTGAGTGTTGGCTTTTTACTCGGCGGTGGCGAGTTCGGTGGCACCACGAACGCGACGCCGTGTCAAGCTGTTGAACAGCATAACGCCGATCGCTTTAATCAAATTGCCTTCCAATTCTTGGAACATTTTCATGTTCATGCCAAAGGCGGCGTTAGCTTCATCGACAATGCGATCGCCTGTAGCCTCATCCAAAGGCAGTTCGTCCAAAGTCTGACGGTATTCGGTTTTGAAGCCTTTCTCGTCGGTAATGTCTGCAAATTCATAAAAGGCAGTACCTTGCCCTTCAGAAAGGTTCATCGCCGTTACAGCAATGTTTTTGAGGATTTGACCACCGGATAAGTCACCCAAATAACGAGTATAAGAATGAGCGATTAATAATTCCGGTTCTGTTTGAGATATTTCGCGGATGCGTTGCACATAAGCTTCACCTGCTGGCGATAGTTTAATTTGCTCCCGCCAGTTAGCACCAAAATAGTAACTTAAGTCTTGCTCTAGGCTATGTTTGCGGTTGAGTTGGGGAAAGTTAATTTTGGCGACAATCGGGTGTTGACTGTGCTTTTCCATCTCCTCTTCCATTGCGGAGTAGATGAAGTAAAAGTTAGCAACTAGCTTCCGGTAAGAGTTTTTCTCTACCACTCCTTTTAAAAAGCACTTGACAAAACCTACATTTTCCGCCATCGTGTGAGCTTTTTTCGTGCCTACACGTAATTTGGCTGCTAAATTGCTGCTCATACTAAATTTCTCAACTTAAAAAGGTCAACTGCCAGAGTTGCGTTTTACGAATGGCTAAGAAATGCCATTAAAACGTTACCTTAAAACTATTTGATGAGAATTTATATTAAAATTTTTTAAGCAACTAAAATTTGTACTTTTGTTAAGGTGTGTAAGAACTAGGTAACAGCTGTTCAGCCTGGAATTAATTAGCAAATTAAGTTGCTCAACTATATTTCAGTCAACGAAGTCAGAAGGAAAAGGGAAGAAGAATGATCGTCCTTCTTGTTCAAACTAATAATTTTGCCATCAACTAACAGATATCCTACATAAAATATTAACAATCAATCAAAGTTTCTTAAGTATATTTACTTAAACAAGTTAGAGTTAAACTCATTCCCAAAAGAAAAATCAGTATATATTACAAACAAACGATTATCTCAGTTGGAATTGCTGATTTAAAGTGTAAAGTGATATTTTCCAATTTGACTGTGTGGGGAGTTTAAACGTATGGTTTCATCTATCACTCGCATCCAAAGTGACATTCGCGGGAGTTATGCCTCCGAATCGCATAAATCGGGAAAAGGTTGTCAGAGCAATTTTGCACTTAACTTAGTAACATTACCGACAACTCCCTTATTTGGTACAGACGGGATTCGTGGACGAGTAGGAGAATTACTCAATGCGCCCTTAGCATTACAAGTGGGTTTTTGGGCGGGTATAGTTTTACGTAATCATGCTGGTCAGATGGGGCCAGTAATTCTGGGACAGGATTCGCGCAACTCCGGCGATATGTTGGCAATGGCCTTGAGCGCGGGGTTAACGGCAGCAGGATTAGAAGTTTGGTATTTAGGCTTATGTCCAACTCCGACTATCGCCTATCTTACCAGCATCACTGATGCCATTGGTGGAGTCATGATTTCTGCCAGTCATAACCCGCCAGAAGACAATGGCATTAAAATTTTTGGTGGGGATGGTGGGAAGTTATCACCAGCATTGCAGGCAGAAATTGAAGCAGGACTGCGAGGTCAGATATCAGTTGCAGGTAGTGTGAGTAATTGTGGACGACATTACTCCCGGCGGGAATTAGTGGATCAGTATGGTGAAGCCTTAAAACAACCTTTACAGGACAAAGTAAATCTTCAGGGATTGAAGATTGTTTTGGACTTAGCATGGGGTGCAGCAGTTGGCTTGGCACCATCAGTATTTACAGCAATGGGAGCAGAGGTCATTTGCTTACATCATGAAGCAGATGGCGATCGCATTAACGTTAACTGCGGTTCCACTCACCTGGCAATTTTGCAAGCCACAGTGAAGGAACATAGCGCCGACTTGGGTTTTGCCTTTGATGGCGATGCCGATCGCGTCTTAGCTGTAGATCATACTGGACGGCAAGTAGATGGCGATTACATTCTTTATTTGTGGGGACGGCACCTACAACAACAGCAACAATTGCCAGATAACCTAATTGTTTCTACAGTCATGGCCAACTTAGGCTTTGAGAGGGCTTGGCAACAACAAGGTGGTAAATTGATTCGTACCGCCGTCGGTGATCAATACGTCCAAGCAGAAATGCTGCGAACTGGGGGAATGCTAGGCGGTGAACAATCTGGTCATATTCTTTGCCGCCATTATGCGATGACTGGTGATGGCTTATTAACAGCTTTACATATAGCAGCTTTAGTTAAAGAAGTCGGTGTATCTCTCAGTGAAATGGTAGACCAGAGCTTTCAAACTTATCCCCAATTATTACGGAATGTGCGAGTCATAGACCGCGATCGCCGCTTGAATTGGCAAGAGTGCCAACCACTGCAACAAGCGATCGCTTCAGCCGAAGTTGCAATGGGGGATGCTGGGAGAATTTTAGTCCGGGCTTCTGGTACAGAACCAGTTATCAGAGTCATGGTAGAAGCCGCCAATGCGGAATTGGCTAACCACTGGACAAATGAATTAGTGTCTCAAGTCCAGCAACACTTAGCAGAATAGAGTATTTTGGATTTCAGATGCCCGGATTTGGGATTAACAATTAATCTCAAATCCAAAATCTCCAATTTTAAAATCAATATGCTGAAAACTAAGCCAAAATCGAAAAAATCTCAAAAACAAAATACCAAGGAAGTTCCTACCCTCAGCCTCAAAGAACGACTAACCCAAAAGCGTAAAGCAGCCCAAGCCCGTAAAGAATTCACCAGCTTGCTGACCGCAGCTACTTTTGGTAGTGTCTTCTTTGGCATTATACTTTTCTTGGTAGGTGGAATTAAGGTGGCAGCTCCAGCTGTTTTGGGAATCTTAATCATGTCCTTTTCCTACAAATACCCCCGCCAAGCCTTGTATGCTTTCCTCATTTACGTACCATTCGGGGGTACTATCACTTACTACGTTGGCAATAGTCCCGTCCTGCAATTAGCTAAAGATTCTTTCTACATTCCAGCCCTGATTGCATTTTGGCAAACTTGTAATAAGCAAGGGCTACCTCTCATACTTCCCAAAGCCATTAAAACTCCACTATTTATTTTATTGGGCTTGTGCCTACTTACACTACTGTTTATCAATGGTGGACAACAACTCAACCCTCCCACTGTGGGACTTCTGCAAACACCACCCAATGAAATGCCCATAGGTATGGGGATTTTGGGGTTGAAAGTATTTTTAGGCTATGTCCCCCTCATTGGTTGTGCTTACTATTTAATTCGCAATAAACAAGATTTTCTATTTTTATCGCGCTTACAGGTTGTTATCATCCTGATTTGTTGTGCGCTGGGATTTATTCAATACCTGTTACTACTAACTGGAGTATGTGAAGGCACCAGAAATGCCTCAGGAGATGACTTATTTAGAGCAACATTAGACGCCCGATGTTATTTTGGTGGTTCTCTACTCTACAGCCCTAGCCAAGGAGTGATTCGCTTACCAGGCACCTTTGTCGCACCTTGGCAATGGGCATGGTTCTTGATTTCTAGCACCTTTTTTGCCTTTGCCACAGGTTTCACTGACCCTTCTTTGCTTTGGCGACTGCTAGGTTTAGGTTCATTGGCATCAGTCTTTATCAATGCAGTAGTTTCAGGACAGAGAATCGCCCTAGCTTTAGTACCAGTCTGCTTCGTCATCCTGCTACTGCTAACTGGTCAAATTCGTAACCTAAAACGCTTTATCCCCATGGGGCTAGTACTTGCCCTCATGCTAGGAATTGCGATGGCAGCTTATCCTGATGTCGTCCAAGAACGGATAGATAGTTTATTTGGCCGTTGGGAAGCTTCACCGCCCCAAGAGTTTATCGTTCAGCAATTTGAGGAAAACTGGCGAAATGTGCGTGGGCCATTGGGAAGTGGTTTAGGTCGGGCGACTAACTCTGCCCGGGCATTAGGCACAACTAAGCTAGTGGAAACATATTACCCGAAAGTGCTATATGAGGTGGGCATTTTGGGGTTACTGGGATTTGTAGCTTTAGTCACTACCCTGACAATTTCTGGATTCAAGACTTATCGTTCCATAAAAAACCGTAATTTCCGCACTTATGCAGCTGCTTTGTGGGTGTTTATACTGTTTATTAGCTACAACACTTACTATTATCCTTTAGATGTTGATCCAGTGGCTGTATACTACTGGTTTTTTGCGGGAGTGCTGTTTAAATTGGCAGTACTGGATAAACAAGAACAACAAAATGCTGACCCTCAACAAACAACAAAGAAAAAACCTTTTCAAGTAAAAGTTTAATTGATGCTTTTCTCATTGCCAGTGAAATCAAAATGGACATGGTAAATACAGCAGGCGATTTGATGATCAAACAGCAAATTTATTTGAATAGCAAAAAACATGAATAATTTGCCTTTGATTTCTGTAATTATCCCCACCTATGGGCGAGAAGAAATACTACGAGATAGTATTATAGATGTTTTAAATCAAGACTATCCCCACTTTGAAGTTTTGGTAGTAGACCAATCCCCAACCCACCAACCAGAAGTTCAAGCTTACCTAGAAGAATTAACCGCAGCCAATAAAATTACATGGTTTCGCTTAGATTGGGCGAGTTTACCAGGGGCGCGTAATTATGGTGTACGACGCTCAAAAGGGGAAATTATTTTATTTATTGATGATGATGTGAAGTTAACCCCGGAATTTTTAGCGGCCCATGCCAAAAATTATTGGCAGAACCCAGACATAGGGGCTGTGGCTGGCCGGGTATTTGACAGAATGAAATTAGGTGATTCTGGCGGAGATTTGCAGATTGAATATTTGCCTCCCCAAGCAATGGACCCAGGAATTGCTTGGTATCACATTGATTTAGTCCATACAATCAAACCCCAGCAGGTATTAACAGCTAGGGGTTGCAACATGTCGTTTCGCCGCGAAATTTTTACGAAATATGGACTAAAGTTTGACGAGAGGTTTCGCGGTAGTGCTGTGCGCGAAGAGTCGGACTTTTGTTTACGGCTGCGACAGACAGGATATAAGATTTGGTACGACCCAGAAGCTTATTTAATCCATTTAGGGGAAGAAACGGGGGGTTGTCATGATATTAGTATGCGATCGCTCAAGTATCAACTCACCTTCTACCACAATCATTTCTTAATGGGGCTGAAAAACCTCAATGCTATTCAAGCTTTGCGCTTATACGCCCGTTTATTTGACTGTCACGTTCTAGGACACCCTCCTTGTAATAAAAGCGGTTCTCCTTTAAAAATTGCAACTCGTGGTATTTTCTTCACTTTGGGTTTTTTTAAAGCTTTAGGTACTATCATCCAATCAATCTGGAATGATGGTCAAATCTACACTCGTTTAGATCAACAAGTTTAGTTATTAGTCATTGGTCATTAGTAAGGAAAATCAATAATTACCTAATACCCATGAAAATCTTAGTTGCCAGTCATTCCTATATCGTAGACCTTAACTGTGAAAAATTACGCACTCTAGCTCAACTAGAACCAGGAATTGAAGTTACAGTTGTCGTCCCTAAAACCTGGAGACCTGGCGGTGTACAAAACAAAGTGATTGCAACCCAATACCGCGATGAGGGCAATTTTAAAATAGTTCCAGTATCTAATTTTAGCCAAAATCATCAAGGATTACTTACTTTTGGCACTGATTTAATAACTTTATTTCAACAATTTCGCCCGCAACTTATCCAGGTGGAACAAGGGTCTAGAGGACTGGCTTATACTCAGATGATTGTCCTCAATCAGCTATTAGGACTGAAGGCAAAAAATATATTTTTTACTTGGTGGAATCTGCCATATGAACTAAAATTTCCGGTTGCTTTATTAGAAAAATATAACCTTAATCATAGTCACGGAATAATTTCTGGTAACCAGGATGGGGCAAATGTTCTACAACAACGGGGATATCAAGGGCCAATTAAAGTTATGCCACAACTGGGTGTAGACGAAAACTTGTTTACTCCCCAAGTCCAACCAGAGTTAGCGGCTAAGTTAGGTATTACATCTGAAGATTTTGTTGTGGGATTCGTTGGGCGTTTTGTTGCAGAAAAAGGTTTATTGACCTTGTTAAAAGCATTAATCACAATCCCAAATAAACCTTGGAAGTTATTACTATTAGGACGGGGTGAGTTACAGGAAGAATTAATTAAAATTGCTACAGAAAACAACGTTAAAGAAAGGGTAATTTTTATAGAAAGTGTCCCTCATAACGCAGTCGCTAGTTATATCAACTTGATGAATACTTTAGTATTACCATCAGAAACTACCTACAAATTTAAAACATTAACTGCCGTTGGCTGGAAAGAACAATTTGGTCATGTATTAATAGAAGCTATGGCTTGCCGAGTTCCGGTGATTGGTTCCAATTCTGGGGAAATTCCCCATGTAATCGGTGATACTGGTTTAGTTTTTCCTGAAGGTGATGTACAAGCATTGGCTAACTGCTTATTACAATTAATAGAAAAACCAGATTTTGCTCAAAGTCTGGGTGAAATGGGTTATCAAAAGGCCATGACTAAATATACTAATAAGGCTTTGGCAAAGCAGCAGTTTGAGTTTTATCAAGAATTGGTTAATAGTTAATCAGTATTTTGGCGCTGCTGAATAATATAAAAAGTTCGCGCAAAGGCGAGGCAGCGCGGTCTTGGGGGTTTCCCCCATGAGCGACTGCCGTAGCAAAGGCGCAAAGAAGACTGCAAAATCATGAAAATTTTACAAATTGTTCCGTCAATTTCTCTAGTTTATGGTGGCCCTAGTCAAATGGTTTTAGGGCTGGCTTCTGCGTTGGCAAAAGAGAAAGTGGAAGTTACTATACTCACAACTGATAGTAATGGTGATAGTGGGCAAAAACCTCTGGATGTTCCTTTAAATTGCCCAGTTAAACAAGATGGTTATGAGATAATTTATTTTCGTTGTGCCCCTTTTCGTCGCTACAAATTTTCCCTTGACTTATTACAATGGCTAAGAATTCATGCCTGTGAGTTTGACCTAGCACATATTCATGCTTTATTCTCCCCTGTAAGTAGTGCGGCGGCAATTGTGTGTCGTCAGCAAAAGCTACCTTATATTTTGCGTCCTTTGGGTACTCTTGACCCGGCGGATTTACGTAAGAAAAAGCAATTAAAACAGCTTTATGTTGGACTTGTGGAACGGCGTAATATAGCTGGTGCAGCAGCAATTCATTTTACTAGTGACCAAGAAGCGAAAATATCAGCACGCTTTGGGGTATCTACGCAAGATTTGGTAATTCCTTTGGGTGTGATTCCCCATGAAGAGGATGGGGAGATGGGGGGAGTGGGAGAT
>JADEXK010000066.1 GCA_015207155.1 Nostocales cyanobacterium LEGE 11386
GCTCTATGCACCCCACATAACCGTTTAAATTCTGATGCTGGCAGGTCTTTTATTTGTTCGTAGCTCATTGCTCTTTAATTTTTGACCTGTATTTTTTCATGCTTACACTATTCGTGCAAGAGGTCTAATAACTAATGACTTAGACTAGCCCTTTCAAGGTGACTCATAAAATTCCTTCTTTCTCTCCGCGTTCTCTGTGCCTCTGTGGTTTAAAAAGTAATTTATTTAACCACAGAGACGCAGAGGACACAGAGTAAAGATTTTAAAAACGAATGTTTTGACTATAATTTTTATCCACCTTGAAAGGGCTAATGACTTAGACTTGCTTGTACTTACCGCCTTTAGCTGGATCTGACCAATCACAACCAAACCCCTTAGTTTCTTTCACAAATTGATTCCAAGGAACTGGCTCAACTGGTGCAGGAGTAGCATAGACAATATCAAATAAACCATCTTGCCGGACTTGACCAATCCGCACAACTTTAGAAATGTGATGATTGGCACTCATTGTAACTTGACCTTCCGGCGCATCTATAGTTTGACCGTAGGCCGCAGCGCGGACTTTATCTAAGTCAGTAGTGCCAGCTTTTTCTACAGCTTGTTTCCACAAATAAACTGCGATGTATCCTGCTTCCATTGGGTCGTTGATTACCCGGTCTGCACCATACTCTTTTTTGAAGGCTTCCACAAACTTTTTGTTGGCAGGTGTATCTACTGTTTGGAAGTAGTTCCAGGCAGCATAATGACCTTGAAGATACTCAACACCAATGGCTTTAACTTCTTCTTCTGCAATACTTACAGACATAGAGGGATATTTATCTGGTGTTAATCCAGCACCCCGTAATTGTTTGAAGAAAGCCACATTGCTATCACCATTGAGGGTGTTGTAAATTACGCCGCCGTTGGGTAAATTTTGCCGAATTTTTGAAATAATTGGTGTAACTTCGACATTACCCAAGGGTAAGTAATCCTCACCAACTGTTGTGCCACCTAAAGCCTCTAGTTGAGCTTTAATGATTGTGTTAGCAGTCCGGGGAAAAACGTAGTCGGAACCAACTAGAAAGAATTGTTTGCCTTTATTTTTTAACAGCCAATCAACAGATGGTTCAATTTGTTGATTGGGAGCAGCACCAGTATAAAAAATGTTTTTAGAACATTCTTGACCTTCATACTGTACTGGATACCAGAGCATATGGTTTTTGCTCTCAAATACTGGCTTCACATTCTTGCGGCTAGCAGAAGTCCAACAACCAAAAATGACGGCGGTTTTATCCTGGTCAATAAGCTTGGTTGCTTTTTCTCTAAAGGTATCCCAGTTAGAAGCACCGTCTTCAGTAATTGCTTCAATTTGTTTACCTAAGACACCACCAGCAGCGTTAATTTCTTTGATTGCTAATTTTTCAGCATCGACAACACTTTTTTCACTAATAGCCATTGTGCCACTAAGGGAGTGCAAAATACCCACTTTGATGGTGTCACCACCAGTAGCAGCAGCCGGGGAAGCAGTTGGACTGTCTATAGCGGTTGGGGAGTTATTCGCACAAGCCTTCAGTAAAACGCTGCTACCGATAGTTGCAGAACTGTAGATTAAAAACTTCCGTCTGTTAAATTGTCTACTCATATCTTGATGAATTTTCCTCGGAATGTATCAGCTAACTCATGGAAAGCTGACAAGATTAATCTTTAAACTGAGATATTAGTGCGTTATTTTACTATTAAATTGTTATCTCTTATACAAATTATTCGGTTCACATCACAAAAAGTTAATTTTGCCTTCCTTTTCTCTTACCTCACAGACTGGAGGGGTTGAGGGAAAAGGAGTTCAATCAAGCTAAAGTAGTGCAAACATCGCAGAGATTTTTGTTCATGGATTCCATTTTGGGATTTATGGAGATTTTCGGTAATTTCCATGACTGGAAGAAATCAAGTTTGCTATAGTCACGACTAGTTGCTCTGGGTCAACAGGTTTAGCCACATGCATCTGAAAGCCAGCCTCTAGGGCACGGATACGATCTTCACTATCAGCATAAGCAGTTAAGGCAATTGCCGGGACTCCTCCAACCTTGTCTGGCTTCAGCGCACGTATCTTGCGAATCAAGCTGTAGCCATCTTCACCAGGCATAGCAATATCACAGATACAAATATCAGGCTGTAACTCAGCTAGTATTGCCAATGCTGCTGCTGCTGACGCAACTGTCATGACAGTAGCACCATCTGCTTCCAAGACAGTGGAGATGTAAAAGCGACTATCCTCGTCATCATCTACTACGAGAATTTTTAAGCCAGCAAGAGCTAGAGAAGCTTGTCTAACGTCTTCCATTGGTGTCGGCAAAGTAATAATTATTGATAACGAACTGCTGTTTGTCCTACACACCATACCTTTGGCAATTTTACTGCGATCGCGCTTTTTTTTATGCCCCAATGATTCCGTTTTTCTCGCAGCGATGGTAGGTAATTCTCTTACTGAACGCACGCAAAAATGCGGAAATCAAACTCTTCTGTATCAGATGATACTTTAATCATCTTTTATTAATAATAATTGTAAAAATTATAATTTAAATTAGTATTTCTTCAATTTTCTTCATATTACTGTAAACAGGGATTTACGTGAAAATACAGCAATTTTAAATGAATTATGGTCCACCCGTGAAGGCAGTCCATCGTGAATTGCGCAAAGACCATTAATTAAGTCTCTACTTATAGTTATGCTTGGGCTGGGGACTATTCAACCATAAGGAGTATTTCAAAAAATCTACAAGACTGCTATACCACAACATTAGAGCCAGTCTCAAGACTACTTGTAATCAATAGGACTTAAAACATGAGTACTAACGATACTACCATCCCCTTTCAAGTTGACCTCAGCAACTGTAACAAAGAGCCAATTCATATCCCTGGCTCTATTCAGCCGCATGGAGTTCTTTTAGCACTAAAAGAAGCAGATTTAACTATCCTGCAAATTAGCAATAATACATTTAATTTAATTGGGTTGAAACCTGAAGATTTAGTTAATAAAAATTTAAATTACTTGCTTGATTCAGAGCAAATTACTTTATTGAAAGATTCTTTAACTCAAGATGATTTACCAATTATCAACCCCATTGAGTTTACTATCAATATAGGCAAAGATTTTGTATATTTTGATGGTATTCTTCACCGTTCTCAGGGAATTTTAATTTTAGAGTTAGAACCTAGATTATTAGAAAAAAGTAATGCTTTTTTTAAATTTTATCACTTGGTCAAACAAGCGATGTCAAAGCTACAGCTTGCATCCACTTTAACAGAACTCAGTCAGATACTAGTCAAAGAAGTGAAAAAACTCACAGGTTTTGACCGAGTAATGCTCTATCGATTTGATGAAAATTGGAATGGTACAGTGATTGCTGAAGAAAAACCAGAATATTTGACATCTTATTTAAGTTTGCACTATCCAGCTTCTGATATTCCCAAACAAGCTAGAAAACTCTATAGCCAAAACTGGCTGAGACTGATACCGGATGCCAACTATCAACCTGCGGCCATTGTACCAACAAATAACCCTTTGACTGACGAGCCTTTAGATTTAAGCAGGTCAGTCTTGCGGAGTGTCTCACCTATACATATTGAATATATGCATAATATGGGCGTGACTGCATCCATGTCAATTTCCATCATGAAAGAGGGAAAATTATGGGGATTAATTGCTTGTCATCATCAAACACCTAAATATATTCCCTATGAAATTCGCAATGCTTGTGAATTTTTGGGACAAATGACATCTTTAGAAATGGCTGTTAAAGAAGATAGTGAAGATATTGAATCTAAGATTCAGGTAAAATATTATCACTCCAAGTTAGTGGAGTATATGTCATTAGAAAATAACTTCATTGACGGCTTAATTAACAATCAGCCAAATATCCTCAATCTTGTCAATGCTCAAGGAGCAGCAATCTGTTTTAATGACAACTTATTTACAGTTGGTATCACTCCAGAACAACAAAATATTCAGGATTTAGTGGAATGGATCAATCAAAATTTGCATGAGGAGATTTTCTACACCGATGCGCTATCTCGAATTTACCCAGAAGCAGAAAAATTGCGGGATGTTGCTAGTGGTTTGATGGTTCTTTCCATATCCAAAACTCAAAAAAACTATGTTTTATGGTTTCGCCCAGAAGTAGTGCGAACTGTCGATTGGGGAGGTAATCCTCATAAACCTGTAGAAGTGAAAGCAAATGGCAGTATACACATATCACCCCGCAAGTCATTTGAATTATGGAAAGAAACAGTACTGTTGAAATCTCATCCTTGGAAATCCTATGAGGTGAATGCAGCGCTGGAATTGAGAAGCGCAATTATTGGTATGGTGTTGCGGAAAGCAGATGAACTAGCCCAGTTGAATATTGAACTAGAACGCAGTAATAACGAATTAGATGCTTTTGCTTACATTGCTTCTCATGATTTAAAAGAACCACTGCGCGGTATTCACAATTACTCTAACTTCCTCATTGAAGATTACGGCGAAACCCTAGACGAAGAAGGTAAAACAAAGTTAAAAACATTGATTCGTCTTACTCAGCGCATGGAGGATTTAATTGATTCTCTGTTACTTTTTTCTCGCTTGGGAAGGGTAGATCTTTCCATGCAGCTAACAGATATTAATAGTGTCGTACATCGCAGTTTAGACCTGTTGAGCGCCAGAATTGAGGAGATGCAGGTACAGATTATCATTCCGAGATCGCTACCAACAGTGTATTGCGATCGCGTGCAGATAGTTGAAGTCTTTAACAATTTAATTGCTAATGCCATTAAATACAACGATAAAACCGAAAAATGGATTGAAATTGGCTATATCGACGAGTCTCCAGCACCAATGGTATTTTACGTGCGAGATAATGGTATCGGTATTCAAGAAAAACATTTTGAGGCAATTTTCCGGATCTTCAAACGACTACACGGGCCAAGCAAATATGGCGGTGGGACTGGAGCGGGATTGACCATTGTCAAAAAAATTGTCGAACGACATGGCGGTAAAATTTGGGTAGAGTCAACCTATGGTGAAGGTAGTACCTTCTATTTCACATTGCAGGAGTAGACTGAACTGATGATTGGTAATTTTGCTAAACCTTTGCTGGTGATTGAAGATAGCGATGAAGACTTTGAAGCTTTGTGCCGAGTCATGAAACGAGAAGCCGTTGTCAATCCTGTCTTTCGCTGTACCGATGGCGATGAGGCGCTAGACTTCCTTTATCAAACAGGGGCTTATAGCGATCGCCAAAAATCTCCCCGTCCGGCAATTATTTTGCTCGACCTCAATTTACCGGGAACTGATGGCAGAGAAGTTTTAGCACAAATTAAGCAAGATGAAGACTTCAAATATATTCCCGTGGTTGTATTTACAACTTCGTCTAATCCTAAGGATATCGAAATATGTTATCGCTCTTGCGTTTCTAGTTATATGCTCAAACCAATCGATATCAACAGATTGCTGGAAACTATTCGAGGTTTCATAACTTACTGGTTAGATATAGTAATACTCCCTGATGCTGTTAGCAAATAGTTATGGCGCAACCGCTAACTGTTTTAATTGTCGATGATTGTCCTGAAGACCGTCAGGTTTATCGTCGCTATCTGTTACAAGACCAGGAATACAGCTACACAATTCTTGAAGAAGAATCGGGAGAAGGAGCATTGACATTATGTCGGCAGTTTCAGCCTGACGGTATTTTATTAGACTTTTTGCTGCCAGACTTGGATGGTTTGGAATTTTTGGCACAATTAAAACAGCAATCACAGGGAGTCATGCCAGCAGTCATTATGTTAACTGGCTATGGTAACGAAGCTGTGGCTGTACAGGCCATGAAAAGTGGAGTCCAAGATTATTTAGTTAAGGGACAAACAACAGGTGAGCGTTTGCGCTCAACTATCCATTCGGCACTTAAAAACGCTCACTTAAGTCAGGAATTGCAACGCAGTGAGGAGCGTTTTCGGACTTCAGTTGAGAATATGCTAGATTGCTTCGGTATTTTCTCAGCCGTTCGTCATGAAACGGGTGGAATTGTAGATTTTCTGGTGGATTACGTGAACGCCGCAGCTTGTGATTTTAGCCAGAGAAGTAAGGAGGAACAGCAGGGCGAATATCTGGGTAAAATCCTCCCTAATCTGCGAGCAAGTGGCTTGTTTGATGAATGTTGCCAAGTTGTAGAAACAGGTAAGCCTTTAGTTAAAGAATCATTAATCCAAACTTCCTTTGATATTCAAAAGAATTTCACCAGAGCTATTGATATTCGCATCACCAAAATGGGCGATGGCTTTGTCGCTTCCTGGCGAGATGTCACCGAAAAAAAACGGGCAGAAGAAAAATTACGAGAGAGTCAGCAGTTCATTGAGCGCATTGCTGATACAACACCAGGGATTTTGTACGTTTATGATTTGATAGAACGGCAAAATATCTATACCAATAGTCAAGTTACCAAGCTGCTGGGTTATACTCCCCAAGAAATTCAGGATATGGGCCTTGAGTTTCTAGCATCTTTAATGCATCCTGAAGATTGGGCGCGATTTTCTGAACATCTGCAACTAATCGGCTCAGCTGATGATGGTGGCATTCTGGACTTTGAGTATCGGATGCGACATGCTAGTGGTGAATGGCGCTGGTTTTGTAGTCGAGATACTGTATTCACCAGGAATGTTGATAATTCACCGCGCCAGATTGTGGGTACAGCTTTTGATATTACTGATCGTAAGC
Organism: Nostocales cyanobacterium LEGE 11386; assembly: GCA_015207155.1. Lineage (GTDB taxonomy): Bacteria > Cyanobacteriota > Cyanobacteriia > Cyanobacteriales > Nostocaceae > LEGE-11386. The sequence goes on from JADEXK010000066.1 coordinate 6,728, forward strand.
AAATAGAGGAACAGCTACGCCTAAGCAATGAGCGTTTTCAACTAGCGGCGGCGGCAGTTAATTGTCTCATTTATGATTGGGATTTAAAAACTAATATTGTTGACAGAACTGAGGGACTAACCCGGATTTTGGGATACTCTTTGGCAGAAACCGAACCCAGCCATCAATGGTGGACAGAGCAAATTCACCCAGAAGATAGAGCGCGCCTACAGAAGCAATGCCTAGCTATATCTGACCAGGAAAACTACTATACATTTGAGTATAGAATGCGGCACAAAAATCAGCAGTATCGGTATGTGCTAGATCAGGGAGTGATTGTCCGAGATCCTTATGGGCAGGCAGTGCGAACAGTAGGCAGTACAACAGATATCAGCGATCGCAAACAAGCTGAAGCAGCATTACAAAAGAGTGAAGCCAAATTCCGCCGGATTGTGGAATCCAATATAGTTGGTGTTTATTTTTGTGACTTCAGCGGCCGAATTTATGAAGCGAACGATGCTTTTCTGAAAATGCTTGGTTACACCCGTGCGGAACTAGAGGCGGGAAATGTTCGCTGGGATGGGATGACACCGCCGGAATACTATGACCTGGATGAGCAAAAAATCCGAGAACTGCAAATCTCTGGCGCTTGTACCCCCTTTGAAAAAGAGTATTTTCGCAAAGATGAAACTCGTGTTCCTGTCTTATTAGGAATTGCTTTAATTGAGGGCACAGAGATGTATGGCTATAGTGCCTGCTTTGTTCTTGACCTCACCCAACGTAAACAAGCTGAAACAGCTTTGCGCCAAAGCGAGGAACGCTACCGTTATTTATCAGATTTAATACCACAACTCGTCTGGATTTGCAATCCTCAGGGGGAATGTGAGCATGTCAATCAAAGATGGTATGAATTAACCGGGCAAACGGTTGAGGAAGCAATAGGGTTTGGCTGGACACAAGTTATACATCCAGATGACTTCTCCTCAGTTATGCAGGAATGGGCACAAGCCTTGCAAACAGAGAAACCTTACGAACAAGAATTACGCTATAGAAAACATGACGGTAGCTATCGCTGGCATTTAGTCAGAAGTTTGCCGATTAAGGATGAGCAAGGAAATGTGATGAAGTGGTTTGGTACTAGTACAGACATAGACGATCGCAAGCGATTGGAAGCTGAACGCGATCGCCTGTTGCAGCTAGAACAAGCCGCCCGCACTGAAGCTGAGACAGCCAATCAAACTAAAGATGAGTTTGTAGCCATGGTATCCCATGACTTGCGATCGCCACTCAATGCTATTCTAGGCTGGGCAAAACTGCTGCGAACTCGGCAACTGGATGCACCCACTATTACCATGGCCTTAGAGACCATCGAACGCAATGCCCAATCTCAGGCAAAACTCTTAGAAGACCTGCTGAATATGTCCCGGATTCTCCGGGGTAAGTTACAACTGGAAATCAGCCAGGTCAATTTGGTTAACATTGTCAAGGCAGCTGTGGAGACGGCTTACCCATCTGCCAATGCTCAACAGATTCACTTAAATTGTCTAGTCGATAAGTCAATTCCACCCATCGCTGGAGATGCTAACCGCCTGCTACAAGTTTTAGGCAATTTACTTTCTAACGCCATTAAGTTCACTCCATCAGGTGGACAGGTAACAGTGCGCTTGTTATACAGTACTCAAGACTCAGTAATGATTGAAGTAAGTGACACTGGTATCGGCATCAATCCCGAGTTTTTGCCTTACGTTTTTGAACGGTATCGTCAGGCAGATTGTACTCACAGACAAGGTGGGTTAGGACTGGGTTTAGCGATCGCTCGTCATCTGGTAGAACTGCATGGGGGGACTATTCAAGCAACTAGTGATGGCGCAGGGCTAGGGTCTACTTTTACTATCAAGTTACCGTTGTAGCAATTGATTAATTACTAAATATGGTTGCAAAACTGTCCGCCGACCCCAAAGAATAATCTTTTAATTTAAAATCAGCAAAAGGTTTATTTTTTAACCTATCACGTAAAGCTTCATCCAGAATTACGTTATCTGATTGTTTTTTAACGCCAATAATAATCACACTGTTTTGATATGCAGTTAAATCCTGATTGGCTAGACAATTATTCCGTTGAAATTGACCAAGATTTAATAAGCGATAACCTTGGACACTGGGTGTATTACTAAATAATCTTTTGGCTAAACGTTGTATTTGCTGAGAACGTTCTAAGGCTATGCGTTCTGCACTTGCTTTATTTCCCTCACAAGTAGCCATACCTACAGAAATAATTTCACTAGGATCTTCCATAATTGTCTGGATGCTTTCTTGTTCTAATTTCAATTTTAAAACATCAAGACTAATAACTTTATCATGATATTTAATTTGAAAATTGCTCCCTACCAGCCATTTATAGTCAATTGATAAAACAGCTATATTAAATTGAGCAATTCTCCCCTGACTATCCTGGCCTGCTTCATAAGGGAAATAATCAATCGTACCTTTTCTTTGCGGCGATTGTGTTGATGCTGCCAAAAAAGCAAACTGGGGAGAACGTGTTGCTAAAGCTGTCAAACTGAGTAATCCTAAGGAAACTAGCAGGGCGGCAAATAGTGCTGGTAGAGGCACTGTTTCTGACTGCTTTGCTGGCTTTGGCAAATTTACATGAGTTTGAGAACTATTCACCACATTTGCTGTGGCGGTTCCCGTCTGCTGCTTGACCAATTTTTTTAACCAGTCCACAACTTGTGCTTGGGACATCAAGCTATCATGCTGCTTAAGCCACTCCTCCAAGTTAGGCTGGTCACTTTTTTCCATGACAATGCAGTGTAAAACCAAATTATTTCGAGTTTGATACTGAAAATAGCCCTCAAATATGGGAATATGCGGATGATTGAGATGTTCTAACAGCGATGCTTCTTGGCAAAACAGCTCCACTGCTTGAGCATCGTGTGATATCTCTTCATTGAGTACCTTAAGGATTTTGGGTGTATCTTGTGCGTATGCTTCATAGACTTTGCTAAAACCATTTTTGTCACTCAACAAACTTATTACCCGATAGCGTCCTAGTAATTCCAGTTGTGAACCACAACTTTTACAGAAACGGTCTTGCTCATTGGGGTGATAGGGTTGAGGACAAACTGGATTTATACAAAGGCTCATGATTAATTAAAGGGAGACATCTGTGGTATTCTCTGTTTTCAATGAAGAAGCACCGAAGAAAACTGAACACAGGGGGGCATGATTTTTTAAACGCAAAGGAGCGCCGAGGTTCACGCAAAGTGATGCAAAGGCTTAACAAAAGCTTTGTCTTTGAAAAAAAATTGGGATGCACTCTCATTTACATTCTGCTAAGAATGCGGCTACAGTCCGGTTAAATGCCTCAGGTTGCGTCAAAAATGGCCAATGATTGCCAGGAACTTGGCACAGGTGGAGATTTTTGAGATAGGTTTTGTAAGGTTTAATTTGCCAATTTTGGCGATTAAGTCCTTTTTCTGGCTGTACGAACAGGGTAGGAATATCAAGGGGGAAAATAAAACCAGGTACGCGCATCACATCTGCAAAAATTCCATCGCGGGCAGCAATAGTAAACTTACTACCCCAACTACCATCGAGTTTTTGTTCTATTCCAGCTTGAAATACTTGCTGTTGTAAGGTAGTCCATCCTTGGTATTGGTTTAACTGCCTTGCTTGTTGTTCGGCTTCCTCGTAACTAGCAAAGGGGCCCATGCCTTTGAGAAAAGATAAGAAACGGTACAACAAGGGAAAAGTTACCCCCAAGAAACTGGGTATTTTCCAGATAAAAATGGGATCAACCAAAACCATACTGCGTAAACGTTCCGGATTTTGTCTAGCCCAGATAGCGGCTAGTTTACCCGTCCATGAATGACTGACAACATGGACAGAAGACCATCCCAGATGATCCATAAGTGCTTCTAGGTCGGCGATCGCACTGGCAAAGGTATAATCATGCTCCGGCTTGCTGCTTTCACCATGACCACGCATATCTGGCGCTACGATGTGATAATCTGCGGCTAGGTCATCTCCCAAGCTTGACCAGACCAGGGCATGGTCAGCTAAACCGTGTAATAGCAGTAAAGGTTCTTTACCTTGCTTCCACTCTAAATAGGAAAGTTGAATGTCAGGTTTTGACAACGTTTGACGTAAAGGCATCTTTTCTAAGTGCTTTTCTAAGTGCTGAGTGCTGAGTGCTGAGTGCTGAGTGATTTTCTAAGTGCTGAGTGCTGAGTGCTGAGTGCTGAGTAAAAAATACTATTCCCAATTCCCAATTCCCAATTCCCAATTCCCAATTCCCAATTCCCAATTCCCAATTCCCAATTCCCCATTCCCTATTCCCCATTCCCCATTCCCTATTCCCTATTCCCTATTCCCTTTCATCGATAAGCTAATTCGCTTCAATTTTTCGTTAACTTCCAACACTCGTACTTTGACAACTTGTCCGACTTTGACGATTTTCTTGGGATCATCTACGAATCTGTCAGCTAGTTGGGAAATATGTACTAAACCATCTTGATGTACGCCAATATCGACAAATGCACCAAAGTTAGCGACATTGGTGACAATTCCCTCTAATTCCATTCCCACCTGCAAGTCGGTGATTTCCTTGATTCCCTCTCTGAAGGTGGCATACTTAAATTCAGCACGGGGATCTCTACCTGGTTTCTCTAGTTCGCTGAGAATGTCGCGCAGTGTGGGTTCACCAACGGTGTCAGTGACGTATTTTTTCAGGTTGGTTTTTTTGAGTTTTTCGGCAATTTGCGTTACTTGATTTAAAGTTACATCCAAATCAGCTGCGATCGCCTGCACCACTGAGTAACTTTCTGGATGCACGGCTGTATTATCTAAGGGGTTGTCTCCACCACGAATTCGCAGAAAACCCGCAGCTTGTTCAAAGGCTTTTGGCCCCAACTTTGCTACCTGCAAAAGTTGTCGGCGGTTTTTAAAGGCTCCATGCTGGTTGCGATAAGCAATAATGTTATTGGCAACTGTGGGGGTAATTCCCGAAACAAAGGTCAAAAGTTCTTTAGAAGCGGTGTTTAAGTCCACACCAACGTAGTTCACGCAACTTTCTACAGTTTCATCTAGTTTCTTTTTCAACAACTTTTGATCAACATCATGTTGGTACTGTCCCACACCAATAGATTTGGGGTCAATTTTCACCAGTTCCGCTAAAGGATCTTGTAAACGGCGACCGATGCTAATAGCACCACGTACAGTCACATCCAAATTGGGAAATTCTTCTAGTGCCACTTTACTAGCAGAATAGATCGATGCACCAGACTCATTTACCATCACTTTAATCGGTTTGCGATCGATGGTTTGTAATATTTGCGCCACAAACTCATCTGTCTCGCGGGAAGCTGTACCGTTACCAATAGCAATCAACTCAATCTGATATTTTTCCAGCAGATTTTTAATAGTTTGTGCAGCTTTGGCGCGTTGTTCAGCAGCTTGGTGAGGAAACACCGCTTGATATTCTAAAAATTGCCCTGTTTGGTCGAGTACCGCTACTTTACACCCAGTTCTAAATCCAGGATCTATAGCCAGAGTCGGTTTCATCCCGGCTGGTGCAGATAATAATAATTCTCGGAGATTGGCTTCAAAGGTTTTAATTGATTCAATATCAGCGTAGGTTTTCTTTTCCGAAATTACTTCACCGATGATGGAAGTTTTCATCAGCCGATTGAATGCATCCTTGAGCATCACCTGATAAAAATCACGAATTATCCGAATTTTTGTCTTAATTATTTTCGATTCTAGATAAGCCAGTACCAAATCTTCATCAAAAGCAATTTCATAGTTCAAAACTCCCTCAGCCTCACCCCGACACAAAGCCAACATATTGTGGGGTGCAATATTTCTCACCTTAATTTGATAGTTGCGGTACATCTCAAACTTGGTTGTACCTTCAGGATGGTCATTTTTGATGCGGGAAACAAATACACCCTCTTCTAGCAAGTAATCACGCAGATATGCACGCAACTCGGCTTGTTCGGCCACCTCTTCCGCTAAAATATCAGCAGCACCTTTGAGCGCCTCTTGTGGTGTTTTAACGCCCTGAGTTTCAGAAACATACTTCGCTGCTTCCGCTTCCAGTGAGACTGTCGCAGCATTTTTGCTATTTAGCGACTTCATCAACTCTGCTAGCGGTTCTAGTCCTTTTTCTCTAGCGACAGTAGCGCGAGTCCGGCGTTTTGGTCGATAAGGTAGATATAAATCCTCAAGCTCAGTTTTTTGTAAACAAGACGCAATTTTCGCTTTTAGTTCATCTGTGAGTTTACGTTGTTCGGCGATCGCATTTAAAATCACCGATTTTCGTGCTTCTAGTTCGGTTAAATAAGCATATCGCTCAAACAGATCGCGCAGTTGGACTTCATTCATTTCGCCAGTGCGCTCTTTGCGGTAACGTGCAATAAAGGGAACGGTTGCACCCTCCGCCAAAAGTTCCAACGCGTTTTGTACCTGATAAGGTTTGAGGTCTATTTCCGTTGCCAGTAGTTGAGGAATGTTTAGCATCGAGTGTTGAATTGCAAAAGGTTACTCATCAATGTAGTATGCTAGATTGTCTTCTCAGTACTAGCACCAATCGTTAACTTGTTTACCATATAATTACTTAATCTTGTTTGTTGAGACTGTTTATTCCCATAGGTATTTTGACTAAAACCCACTTAGTTGTAAAATTAACCACAATTATAAAAACAGTTTCCACCTGTTTTTATTAATTTTTGCATTTTAGTTCTGAGGATAGTAAAAATGCATTTGTCTTTTTTGATTCCACTCTGTACTGGTTTAGTAACTGGCTATGTAGCTAAAAGATGTAATGATGAGATAGCTTATCTCACGGGTTTATTTACGGTTATCAGTCTGATTTTGAGTTTAGTCTTAGCCCCTTGGCAGTTCCAGCTAGTGCTGTTAATTCTTGTCCTCATCGGCACTAACAGATTCTTACAGAACAATTAGGATTTTCACTAACTTAATTATTCCTTCAAGTATAATAAATACAGAATCTAACTGATGGTAGATGCGCTTAGAAGCTCTGTGGAGTAGAAAAGTGTTCTCTGCCTGAGTACTGAGTAAGAAAAAGAGAAAAAAGGACTTTCACACTCAGTAAATGCCCCGCTTTTCGTGGTCACTGAGATATTTTTAACTCAGCACTCAGCACTCAGCACTCAGCACTCAGCACTGAGAAAGGCACTCAGCACTTAGAAAAGCACTCAGCACTCAGCACTCAGCACTCAGCACTTAGAAAAGCACTCTTTTGAGGGTAGCGGTGAAGTCGGGATAGGAAATGGCGGCGGCTTCAGCCCGGTGAATTGTGGTGATGCCAGTGGAGACAAGAGCCGCGATCGCTAGGCTCATGGCGATGCGATGATCTGTATGGCTATCTACGTCAGTCCCTACTAGGGGCGTACCACCAGTAATTTCCATCCCGTCGGGTAATTCACTGACTTTTGCTCCCATTTTATTGAGTTGCTGCGCCATCACAGTAATGCGATCGCTTTCTTTTACCCGCAATTCTTCTGCATCCCGAATAATGGTTGTGCCTGCGGCAAATACTGCTGCTACTGCCAAAATCGGTATTTCATCAATCATTCTGGGGACGATATCCCCGGCAATGGTACAGCTTTTTAAACGACTGGAACGTACTCTTAAATCTGCTACTGGTTCCCCAGCTACTTCGCGCTGATTTTCTAGCTGAATATCCGCTCCCATGAGTGCTAAAGCTTCTAATATGCCCGTGCGGGTGGGATTAACGCCGACGTTTTCCACTAGCAGTTCAGAATCTGGCACAATCGCCCCAGCTACTAACCAAAAGGCAGCTGAACTAATATCCCCTGGGACAATTACTTTTTGCCCATGCAATTGAGCCGGGCCAGTCACCGTCACGCTGTTGGTTTCTGGGTCAATGCTCAGTTCTGCACCAAAAGCCCTGAGCATTCGTTCGCTGTGGTCACGGGAGAGAGCGGGTTCGGTGACAGTGGTTTGTCCGGCTGTGAGTAAACCTGCTAGTAAGATACAAGATTTAACTTGAGCCGAAGCGATGGGGGAATAATAGTGAGTCGGTTTGAGGGCTTGTCCTTGAATCGCTAGGGGTGCTAAAGAATTGCCTTTACGTCCCCAAATTTGTGCCCCCATTTGTTGCAAGGGTTTAACCACACGCGACATAGGACGCGATCGCAAAGAATTATCACCTGTGACAGTGAAAAAGCGCCCTGGATGAGATGCCAACAAGCCCAACATCAGCCTCAGTGTAGTGCCGGAGTTGCCAGCATTCAACACATCCACTGGTTCTTGCAAGTTCCCCAGTCCAATCCCCTGAACTCGCACTAATTCCGTGTTCAGTTCCGAAATTTGGGCCCCCATAGCTTGAAAACAGCTAGCGGTGCTGCGGGGGTCTTCGCCTAACAGCAGCCCTTGGATCTCCGTTTCACCTTGGGCGATCGCGCCTAACATTAAAGCACGGTGGGATATGGATTTATCCCCTGGCACACGGATACAACCCTGTAAAGATAGCCCAGCAGAGGGTCGCTGGATAATTAGCTTATGGGATAGGTCTTTTTGAGTTTCTACGGTTATAACAGAAGCCGACATTACGTTACACTGGCTCTTGAATACACCGGAAGTTCATCAGCGACTATGTTTGCCACTACTGGGCACTTCCTGCCTAGTATCGTATCGCTTTTTGCTCTCGGAAATTTGCCAAAATCTACCAAAAATATTTTTAATGTTTAATTAATACTTTTTTATTCTCCAGAAATCACCCATAAAGTCTTTAGTATTTCTATAATATTTCTTGAGACTGTTACCTAAGAGTATTAAGAAAAGTATAATTACCCACGAGCTTTACTGACAGATTACTGCACCATAGAAAAACTATTGTTTTCATAGTTTAAATTTATATTTAATTTATTTTTACGTTTATTTATCTGGCTTACTGAATCAGTATCTTCAGTTAAGATTAAGCATGTTTTACTATTTAGTTGCTTACCCTGACCTGCTAGAGATACTGGTGTTAATTCATCTTGTTCAATAGCTTTTAGCCCCTATCGCTCCCATGCTGACCCATCACCGCAAACCCGTATGCCTATCACTGATTTCAACTGACCTGCCATTCTGGTCTGTTGTAGAAACTGCCGGAACGCTGTATCAAAAAGATACTGACCGCTTCCATTTATTGTTGACTGCACCGCCCTTAATTAGCTGTGAAGTGGGGAGTTCACTGAATTCAGAAGACCCGCTTCCCCAAATAAAGAGCCATACTTATGCTCCCAGTAGTCCCAGAATTTTGTGGCTGGAGATTTCTCCCTACCGGGTAATCATGACGATGCAAGGTAATGCTCAAGTAAGTTATCGCCATTTCTGGGAACAAGGTATTTATGGCGTTAGCCGTTATTGGTTACCAACAGAGTCACTACAGCCACATAATCCCATTCGCTTACGTAATTTTACGAAAACCCTGTTGCTCAACGGACACCAATTGCCAGAACATTTGCGGGTGGAATACGAATTGTGGGCAGAAAAAGTCCAATTGGGAAGTTACATCCTCAATCTGGAAATTAAGCACTGATTGCTGGGGATTGGGGACTGGGTAAGAGTTTTTTATACCTAACCTGATCCCCGATCCTGATTACCCGAAATAACTGGGTTCGTTACCAGGTTTCCATTTAATATTGCAACCAATACTGGGCTTTTGTTCATTTGTAACAGGTTTACCCGCCAACACTGCGGCGATCGCAGAACGTAAATCTGCACCCGTTACGGGTTTGCCATTACTGGGACGGCTATCATCCAGTTGTCCCCGGTAAGCAAGTTGGCGTTTTTCGTCAAATACAAAAAAATCGGGTGTGCAAGCAGCTGTATAAGCTTTTGCTGTTTCTTGAGTTGCGTCGAAACACAAAGGAAATTTAAACTCAAGTTCTATTGCCATTGCCTTTAAAGACTCTGGCGCATCATCTGGATATTTTTGTGCATCATTGGCGCTAATGGCAACGATACCTAAATCACTGGTAAGGTAATCTTTTCCTAACTTAGCTAATTCTTCTTGTACATGTTTGACAAATGGACAATGCCGACAAATAAACATTACTAATAATGCTTTTTTATCAGCAAAAGTGGCAAGAGAAATTGTTTTTCCAGATACCACTTCTGGTAGATGAAAATCTGGTGCTTGCGTGCCTATTGGCAACATTGTCGAAGCAGTTAAAACCATAAAAAGTGCTGAGTGCTGTTAGCGGTAGCGGGGCGTTTAGCCCGTGCTGAGTAGGGGAGTGGGGAGAAAGTTTTGCTCCCTACTTCTTTCTAGTCCCTAGCTTTTTTCTCTGTTATTAGTTTACGCATTAATGATGCTATCCATAAAATTAGAGACGGGAAATTTCCCGTCTCTACGATTTTGTTGAATATTATGTGAAAAAAGTTAATTCTTATAGACTTGCCAAAAGACCGAAGATGCCGTGTCCTGTGAATACTTCTAATGCTATCAGAGAGACAAAACCAATCATGGCTAAACGACCGTTGAGTAATTCTGCGTAAGGAGTAAATCCAGTGCGATCGCCTTGCTCGTCTACGTAAACTCTTGGTTCGAGCGCAAAGTTGTTCATTAGACCTTGGTCGTCAACAATGGGGGCATTTGTACGCATGTGATTTTTCCTTGTTTCTCTGTTATGTAAATAACTGTAACAATAATATTAAAATTTGTAAAGTATCTGAGACTGCCGAACGAGATATGATGAGTCGGGTTCACAAAGACGTTTAACGAACAGACACCAATTCATCAATGCAGCGATTCCGAGTAGAGGTTATTGCCAAAACACCAAACCCGCAGCAAGTGATTTATGCTGCGATGCACCAGGATTATACCGACGGCTTCGTGTATGACGAGCGCGACTCATGGCCCTCAGAGTCACAATGTGGTGAAATTATTGTGAAGCGACTTTTAGCGGGTGAGAGGGGACATTATGGGCCTTTGGAGCATCCTCAGATTGTTTTCAACTGCGGTTATTTTCCTCACAGTGTGATGCAGCAGGCACGTACTCACAGGGTAAGCGTATCTTTTGATGTGCAATGTCTGGCTGCGGATACTGAAATTACTTTTGTTAACTGTGAGGGTCAGACTAGCCAGAAGCTGAAGAAAACTATTGGAGAGTTGTACGAGATATGGAATAACGGAGAAAGAGCAATCCGTCAAAGATCAATTCGGGGTAGGAATGGAGAAGCACCCGGTCAATATCGGCGCGATTGTAAACAACGTATTCGCAAAATGCGCCTGCGAGTGCTGAACGAAGAAACTGGCTTGTTTGAATTTGGACATATTAAAGATGTAATATGCAGTGGTCTTCAGCCTGTTTATCGAGTAACTTTGGAGGACGGAAAAACTTTAGACTGCACCGCTAATCATCGCCTATTTACCTCAGAAGGTTGGCAAACAATGGGTGATGCGGTTGGTTTAGTGACTAACTCTGATGGTACCGTAATCAAAATGACTAAGCCATCTTATTTAATGTGTAATGGTATGGCAGTAGTTGGCAATGGTTTTTATAGAAATAAGGAATGGCTGGAATCTCAAATCAAAAAAGAACTATCTACATTAGAGATTGCACAACTGTCTCAATGCTCTATCAATACTATTAGAAATTGGGCTAGTAAATATGGGCTATCTTTAAACCAAAAAGATGGAAAATTTATTCCACAACATAAACCTTGGAACTATAACCCTAATGCACTCTACCGTAATAGGGCTTGGTTAGAGGAACAGCTAAATCAAGGACTTGATGTAGACGAAATGGCAAAACTAGCCAATTGCTCAATAGAAGCTATAAAAAAATGGGTTTATACATACGGTTTATCTTTAAATAAAAGATCGCCTGGTTCAAAAAACCCTTGGAATAAGGATAATGGTGGTTATCATTTAAACCTTTCAGAAGAAAGTCGTCAAAAACGCATAGAAAATGCAAAGAGATATACAAAAAGAGGGGAAGAGTCTCACTTCTGGAAAGGAGGAACATCTACTGACAGGGAACTAATAGGCGCATGGACAAGAGATATTGCCCCTCAAGTACATCATAAGTTCAACTATATTTGTCAAAAATGTAGAGTTCGTGGTGGTAATCTTCATGCTCATCATTTAATTCCTGTATATGCTGATGACTCTGTTGCTTATGAATTTGATAATTTAGTGACTCTATGTAAAGAATGTCATGAATTTATTCATCAAAATAACCAAGAAAGTGAATTTGCAAAATCTTATGATCCAACACTAGATACAGACAATTGGCAATCTAAACCAAAAGCAACAGGGAAGAAATTGCAGGCACATCCGGTTAAGGTTAAGAATGTAGAATACCTTGGACAACAAATGACTTTCGACCTAGAAGTAGAAGGTTCCTGGCATAATTTTGTTGCAAATGGAATTGTAGTTCATAACTCTTTTAGGTATACGGGGAACCAGTTTATTGATGTAGTAGAAGGTAAAAAAGATATTGAAGATGTTTTCTACCTACGTCCAGTTGGTTACTACTCTGATAGACAAGGTAAAAAATATTACTATTCTCCAGAACAACGAGCAGCAGATTTACAGTGGTGCTTAGAAGCAGCTAAACGATACAAAGCTGACTTTGAGGGCGGAATGTCTGAAGAACACGCCAGAGGAAAAGTACCTTTTGATTATCGTCAGCATTTTGTAGTGAGTTTCAATTTAAGGTCTTTCATGCACTTTTGTGACATGAGAAATAAAAAAGATGCTCAATTGGAAATTCAAAAGTTGTGTGAAATGATGTGGCCTCATTTTGTCGAGTGGACACCTGCGATCGCACAATGGTATGAAAAGCAGCGTCTAGGTAAGGCGAGGTTAGCACCGTAAAATTGTAGAGTTTTTAAGCACAGAGTTACGCGAAGTTTGTAGTGAGGACTTTAGTCCTCTCTCTTCAACAGTGCTACAGGGAAGTATTTCAAAGCTTCACCAACTAACATCATGTTATCAGTATTCACCATTTGTCCAGTAATGGTATCTTGCCAAACTGAAGGCGCATCTGATGGTAGATAAATACAAGTATCATCCCAAACTGACTTACCTATGGGATATGCACCTGGTTGAATTAAGCTGGTGAAAAAGCGGGGTGCAATGGTAATAATTGTCTGATTACCATGACTTCTAGCAAAGGCAATAATATGGTCTTTAAATTTGCCTGCAACTTCTAAAGGTAGATAGTTACCTTGTTGAAAGACTTTTAAATTTTCTTTTCTAGCTTTTAAAGCTTGAGCAATTAAAAACAGCTTGATTCTACCATCTTCCTTAGTTGCGAATAAATCATCTATTAACTGCAAAATATCTGTGTCTATTTGTTTCTTAATCGCTTGCAGATAAGACTTCCGAACTTCAAAATCAACCGGACGGCGATTATCAGGATCAACCATACTAAAATCCCAAAGTTCAGTTCCTTGATAAAAGTCTGGAACCCCAGGAGAAGTGATTTTCAGCAGTGTCTGAGACAGAGAATTAAAAATACCATAGTAAGCTATCCGTTTTTGAAAAGGTAGAAATTCCTGCAAAAATTGATTTTTTTGCGAAGATTCTAAAACTGCTGAGACAAACTTAGTTAAGGCATTTTCATAAGTATTATTAGGTCGCAGCCAAGCTGTATAAACTTTAGCTTCTCTAGCAGCTTTGAGTACATAATCTTGAATTCGTTGGCAAAAGTCGTTATATTCATGTTCAAAGAAGGGAAATGCTCCTATTAGCATCTGATAAAATTGATATTCATCGTTCCTATCTGGCATAGGTAAAGTTTTATTACCACTTGTTTTGTGAGAACGATTAATTTCAGAAAATATATAAACTTGTTTTTGCCATTCCTCTGGTATTTCTGACAAAACATTCAATCTGGCGCGAATATCTTCACCCCGTTTAGTATCATGGGTGGAGGTAGCATTCATTGCATGTAACCAAAGGGTTTGTCGTTGTTGATTAAAGTCGTGAAAATCGGTAATACTCACACCAAAATTATCAGGATTACCACCAACTTCGTTGAAGGAAATAAAGCGATTATAAACGTAGAAAGCTGTATCTTCAACTCCTTTTGCCATCAAAGGGCCAGTATACTGTTGTAGGCGCATGACAAAATAAAGCCATTGCTCTTGATCATCTGAAGTGAGATAATTTTCGTATTCTAGTAATAGTAATTTTTCGATGAAATTGAATTCATGATGCAGTAGAGGAATGTGTGATTTTGCCTGTTGAATTACATCTTGAATATATCGACCATTTGCTGGTGATATACCATCTTGATTCGTGTAAGTTCGATAAATAGGAAACAGAGTCAGAATTTCTGCGATCGCTCGTTTTAATCCATTAATTGTAAAATCATTACCATAGCGATGTTTATTCGCTATCTTTTTTAGGATGTAAGTTAAATTATCTACATCTCCAGCTAAATTTCTTTCTAAAATTAAATGCTTTTTCTCAATAGCAACTTGCTCATAAGAAGTTCTAAAACCTGTAAAATTCCAGTAAGTTTCAGTAAAAGCATCTTGGTTTTCAGTTTTACAAAAAATCCCATTGAGATAATTTAAAAAACTATAGCCTGTAGTTCCTTGGATTGGCCAAGTATTAGGTAATTCTTCACCTGATTGTAAAATTTTTTCGACAGTAATATAGATGTCTCCTATTTTTTCTCTCAGTTTATGTAAATACTGTGTTGGGTCATAAAGACCATCAATATGGTCAATTCTTAACCCAGTAAACTGGTCTTCTTTCACCAATTGAGTAATCAAACTATGGGTATCTCTAAATACCTTTGAATCTTCTATGTTGACAGATATTAATTCATTAATTGTAAAAAATCTTCTGTAATTAATCTCTTCTGCACCTACTTTCCAAAAAGCCAGGCGGAAGAATTGTTCAGAAAGTAAATTATCTAAAAGATTAAAGCTTTCTGGGTTACCCTGTTCACCATTAAAAGTTTGTAGATTTTCATCAATAAATGTGTGGACTTCTGTATTATCTGTATAAAGTTCCCACAACAGACCTTTAACAAAATCGATTTGGTCTTGTCTCTCATTTGGTGTAGCATCATCAGGTATATGTTTTACCATATAAAGGATACCGAGTAACCTCACGAATATAAGATTATTTCTCCCTAATATTTTGGATAATTTGCCTATATTATGATTTAAAAATGTAGCATAAGACTCTATTTTTAGAGGTAGCCTTAAATTGTAATAATTAACACTCAAGCCATGTTGGTCATACTTTAGTTGAATTTCTCCATTTTCCAAACAATCTCCATAAAAGTTACCAAGCAGAGGCGTAAGAATTGGTTCTTGCTGATTACTAAACCCATTGCTTATAGGAGAATTCCAGTTAATATCAAAGTAGTTAGCATAGACAGACTTATTACCATTCTCTAGAACATTCATCAGATATTGATTTTGACTATCATAAGCCATGTGATTGGGGACAATATCTTGCAGCCATCCCATATGATGTTGTTTTAATTCTTGCACTAAAGCTGTAAAATCTGCTTGTGTTCCTAACTCTGGGTTTAATTGATTGGGGTCAACTATATCATAGCCGTGGGTGCTACCTGGTTTTGCTTTAAAAATTGGTGATGCGTAAAGATCGGAAATTCCTAGTTCATCCAGATAATCAACAATTTTTCTGGCTGAATTAAAACCAAATTGGTAATTAAATTGAATTCGATAAGTTGCTGTGGGTATTCGCATAGGAAAACTAACTCCTTTTTTATCAAACTATAGAGGTTCAGAGTTATCTTCTGAGTGAGATACAGAAGGGCAGACAAGATGCCCATTCCACAAGATTTATAATATTAAAATGTGTATTTTATAGCGTTTCCTAATCTGCTGAAATACTGAACACATCGCTAATAAAATTTGATAATCTTTGCGTAACTCTGCGCTACCTTAGCGTTCCTCTGCGTTCAAAAATATTAGTTATGTACCTCACTTAATTGGGAATCGCTATATTTAATATTTCTCTCTCGGCGTTACGCCACTTGACGCCAGTCCGCTCAAGCTGGCTCCTTTATGCCGGGGCTTACCGGACTCTGTACTCTTATGGTTCGTTATCTAAATTCTTTTCATAAAGTACAAAGCTTTTTTGAGGTAGGGTTAATTCTTGATGTAGTTTAAATTTTTCTGGCAACTGTGAACCGCTACCTAACCAACTTGTTTCAGCCGAATCTAAAATTTTCACCCAATTATTATCTGTAAAGTCTTGGCTAAATGTAATATCATAATTATTAAAATTCATCGCACAAAATATTTGATTATTTTCGCTAGATTTCATCCATGAAATTAGTTTTTTGTCTTCGTGACAGCCTATTTGTAAATTTTCTCTTTCGCGTTTCCATAAGGCGGGATTTTGGCTGCGTATTTGAATAAGTCTTTGATAAAAAGATAATAAAACTTGATGTTTGCCTGATTGGCGTTTCTCCCAATTCAGCTTACAATTGTGAAAAGTCTTAGGTGATTCTGGATCTGGTGGTTCTCCTTGAGAGTGAAAGGCGAAAAACTCTTGTTTACGTCCTTTTCTAACTGCTTTAATTAAATCAGGATCTGAGTGACTGACAAAGTAGATAAATGGCGATGTTTCAGCATATTCTTCTCCCATAAATAACAGAGGTATGTAGGGAGAAAGTAATACTACGCCAGCAGCTAATTTTAAAAATTCAAAATCTACTAATTGTGATAATCTTTCGCCTAAGATTCTGTTACCTATTTGATCATGATTTTGGATAGATACTATAAATTGTGAGGGAGAGCGATCGCCTGCATAATTGCCATGAAAGCGTTGGCGATAATTTGAATATTTCCAGTCGTAAACAAAGCTATCTTGATAAGCTTTTGCCAAATGTTCACACTTACCAAAATCAGCGTAATAACCAGTGCGATCGCCTGTCAGCAAACTATACAATGAATGATGGAAATCATCGCTCCATTGGGCATCAATTCCATAACCCCCTAACTCAGCAGGGCGAATTATTTTCGGGTCATTTAAATCACTTTCAGCAATTAAATAAAGTTTTCGCCCTTGTTTCTGAGAAAGTGCAGCCACATTTTCTGCAAGTTCGGCTAAAAAGTGTTTTGCACCTAAATCATAGATAGCTTGAATTGCATCTAAGCGGAGGGCATCAATATGAAATTTCTCTAGCCAGTAAAGTGCATTTTGAATAAAAAACTGCCGCACATCATAACTATGGGCATCATCAAAATTAATCGCACTTCCCCAAGGAGTACGATAAGTTTCTGTAAAATAAGGGCCAAAGCGACTCGTATAATTACCTTCTGGGCCAAAGTGGTTATAAACCACATCTAAAATGACGGCGATTCCTTGTTGATGACAAGCATCTACTAATTGCTTTAACTTATTAGGGCCGCCATAAGAATTTTGCACAGCAAACGGATAAACGCCATCGTAACCCCAATTACGCTCACCTGGAAATTGCGCCACTGGCATGAGTTCAATGGCATTTACCCCTAACTCTCGCAAATCTGGGAGTCTGGAAATAATTGCCTCAAAGGTACCTTCCGGGGTGAAAGTACCAACGTGCAACTCATACATAATCATGGTTTCTAAGGGAATACCAGACCAATTACTCTCATTCCCAGCAAAGCTGTGATTGATGACCTGGGAAGGGCCATGTACACCATGCGGCTGAAAATTCGATGCTGGGTCAGGTCTGGATTCACTATTATTTAATTGATATAAATAAAGTGTTCCTGGGTCGATATCCCTGGCGATAACTTGCCAATATTTCCCTACTTGCTGCATGGGAAGCAAGCGCTGATAGGGAGAAATAATTTCTAAGGCGACGGTTTCTAAATGCGGTGCCCAAACCTTAAATTCACAAACACCATCACCTAAGTAATGAGTGCCAATTTTCATACTAAATCCTGAATGAACCTCTTACTACATAAGACGGCGTAACACTACAAGCGATCGCTCGATTACTGGTACAGTTTGATAACCTGTAACAAACTTCCCTGGTGTCACAAAGCGGGGTTGATTGGTATCAATCACCATTTCCCATCCCCTTTCTTTGAGACCATTGGGTAGAACAAACTGAATCGGCTCGTGGTGAGCGTTAAAAAATAGCAGAAAACTCTCATCAATAATGCGTTCGCCATGCGGGCCTGGAGTGGTAATTCCCTCACCATTCAAGAAAATGCCCATCACCTTGGCATAATTAACTAGCCACTGCTCATTAGTCATTTCACTACCATCGGCATTGAACCAACTGATATCACCAATGCCAAAACCGTAAATCAGTTTACCTTCAAACCACTTGCGCCGCCGGAATACTGGATGCTGATGGCGGAAATATATCAGTTCGCGGGTAAAATCCAGTAAATCCGCATTTGCATTCTGCAAGTCCCAGTCACGCCAGGAAATTTCATTATCTTGGCAGTAGGCATTATTATTGCCTTTCTGACTACAGCCAATTTCATCTCCCCCCACCAGCATCGGTACACCCTGAGACAACATGAGAGTTGCTAAAAAGTTGCGTTGCTGGCGTGACCGCAAGCGCAACACTTCTGGGTCGTCAGTTTCTCCTTCCACACCACAATTCCAAGAGTTGTTATGGTTGTCCCCATCTTGGCTATTTTCTTGATTAGCCTCGTTGTGCTTTTCGTTGTAGCTGACCAAATCATGAAGCGTGAAGCCATCATGAGAAGTCACAAAATTAATACTTGCATTTGGACTACGCCCATTTGTTTGATACAGGTCAGGGCTACCAGTGAAACAGTAAGCAAATTGCCCCAGGCTACCGTCATTACCCCGCCAAAAAGACCGCACTGTGTCTCTATATCTTCCATTCCACTCAGACCAACGCAATGGGAAGTTTCCTACTTGATAGCCGCCATCTCCCACATCCCAAGGTTCAGCAATTAACTTGACATCGGCTAGCACCGGGTCTTGATGAATAATGTCGAAGAAAGCTGCTAGGCTATCTACCTCATACAGTTCCCGCGCCAACGCCGAAGCCAAATCAAAGCGGAAGCCATCAACGTGCATTTCTGTTACCCAATAGCGCAGGCTATCCATGATTAACTTCAATACTTGGGCATGGCGCACATTCAAAGAGTTACCACAACCTGTAAAGTCCACATAATAGCGGGGGTTATCCTCCACTAGGCGGTAGTATACAGAATTGTCAATACCTCGCAGTGACAACGTAGGCCCTAAATGATTGCCTTCACCAGTGTGGTTGTAGACTACATCTAAAATCACCTCAATCCCCGCAAAGTGCAAATTCTTGACCATCTGCTTAAATTCGGTGACCTGCTGCCCTAATGTTCCACTCGCACTGTAGCCAGAGTAGGGCGCAAAATAGTTGATAGAATCGTAACCCCAGTAATTGCTTAGTCCTTTTTCTACTAAATATCCTGGACGCGAGAAAAACTGATGCACAGGCATTAATTCAACTGCTGTAATTCCTAATTGCTGGAAATGCTTAATTGATGCTGGATGTGCCAGTCCAGCATAAGTACCTCGCAATTCTTCGGGAATATCTGAATATAGCTTGGTAAAGCCTTTGACGTGAGTTTCATAAATAATAGTTTCGTGCCACGGTCTATACAGCAGTTTGTCATCTTCCCAATCAAAGGACTGGTCAACGACAACACTCTTCGGCATCGTTTGGGCATTATCTAAATTAGAAAAAGCTAGGTCTGGTTCAGGATCATCCCAAGAATAGCCAAAGATGGCTCGACTATGACTAATGTCGCCATCTATGGCCTTAGCATAGGGATCAATTAATAATTTATTGGGGTTGAAGCGATGACCCACCTCTGGTGCCCAGGGGCCATGCACTCGAAAACCATACCGTTGTCCTGGCGCTATACCTGGTACATAACCGTGCCAAACAAAATTGTTTTTTTCGCTTAGAGGTAAACGAATTTCATCATCGTTTTCATCAAATAAACAAACTTCTACCCCTGTGGCATTCTCTGAAAATAAAGCAAAGTTTGTTCCTTTGCCATCCCAACTAGCGCCTAAGGGATATACGTTACCTGGCCATAGTGCTACATACATAGGTAAAATTTCCACAGTTGATTTTTACTGCGAATAACCAAGTTTGATTTGTTCTGAGTAGTTAGTTTAATTACTGTAGTTAAAGAATAAAGCAAATGATTTTAATTTAAAGTTAACTCGATAATGCTGCAAGTTATTCCATCAGTGGGATGAATAATTATTTATTCCACAAGATGCGATGAGTTAGGTTTATGTAAATTAGCAAAGTATGATAAATTACATTGTTTTAAATAAATGAATAAGTTTTTATGGAAATCATAAATTTCCAGGAAAGTATTTAACATGCTTAATTATGGCTAGCAAGATGCCCACACCACAAAAGATTTATAAATTCTATCTATGCCAATTACAAGAGTTTTAGCTTATTTCTAATTTTTTTAAATTTTGGAATCGGCAATTTAAAATAAGGCTATACCTAGAGATAGATTTATAACTTTTGCCTTTATTAGCTATAAATGAGAATAATTGAGATTATTTTGTCAATTTAAACTGGCTTGCTGGAAATTAAATATATTCACACTTTAAAACTTTCTCAAAGTTAGATATAACTGAATTTAGTTGATTTTGCCAAAATTAATTTCCATAGCAAGTCCCTAATAATCGAAATCAAATAACCAGCATCTATCTGTAGATTGTAATAAAAAGGCAAATAATATTTGTAATATTGGTACGAGCATTTTTAATATGAAAGTCATAAACAACTAGCTATCAATATCAAATGAAGTAACAGTTCCCAGGTTAAAAGCTAAAGACAATAAAACAGGAATTGCGTAAATAGAAAAATTTCCGCAAATCAAGTGGAAATTTGTCTTAAATCAAGCGATCGCATAAGGAGAACAGAACATGCCACGACCAATTAAAAATTCAGTCATCGTGATTACAGGTGCATCAAGCGGCATTGGACGTGCCACAGCCCTGGAGTTTGCTAAACAGCGTGCCACATTGTTGCTAGCAGCACGGCGGGAGACAGCTTTGCAAGAAGTTGCCCAAGAATGCCAACACTTGGGCGGAACTGCTGTAGCTATGCCTACCGATGTCACAAATGAGTCAGCAGTTCAAGCTTTAGCACAGCGCGCGATCTCCTCTTTTGGCAGACTTGATGTCTGGGTGAATAATGCCGCCGTCAGCTTATTTGCGCGATTTGAAGAAGCACCCCCGGAAGCTTTTCGACAGGTAATCGAGACAAATCTATTTGGTTATATTTACGGTGCGCGTGCTGCCCTACCTTACTTCCGGGAACAAGGTAGCGGTAACTTAATCAATGTTTCTTCGGTTGTTGGAGTTACTGGTCAGCCATATACCAGTCCTTATACTATCAGTAAGTATGCGATTCGCGGACTCTCCGACTCTTTGCGGATGGAATTGGCTTTAGATAATGCACGTGACATTCATGTCTGCACAGTATTACCAGGTTCCATAGATACACCAATTTTTCAACACGCAGCTAATTACACTGGCCGCCAAACCAAGGCAATGTCCCCTGTATATCCTGCCAAACAGGTAGCTGAAGGTATTGTGGGGTTAGTCGAAAGGCCACAACGAGAAATCATCGTCGGCCAAGCGGTTTATTTACAGATTTTGCAGAAAACCTTGGCACCTGATTTATTTGAACCGATGATGGCCAAGCAAGTTGACCAAGATCACTTCCAGGATCACAAGCCAGCCCCTCATACTGACGGCAATGTATTTGAGCCGATGCAGGACTATACAGGTATCAGTGGCAATTGGCTGGGTACTGGCGGCATCACAACGCAAGATGTCTGGGATATGGCTAGGGAGACAGCACAAAAAATTGGTTTACCTCTTTCTTGAAAGAGTGCTGAGTCAGGAAAAATAGTTTATTAGTCTACGTAAGGGGAGATTGCAGAGTCAATATACCATCGTTGATGGTTTATCGATGCACTCACGGGTTTCAACTACACCAGCAGATGCTCCTGTAGTGGTGCTGGTGCATGGAATAGTGGTTTCTAGTAGTTACATGCTGCCAACTGCTGAGTTGCTAGCACCTGATTACCGCGTATATGCACCAGACTTGCCTGGTTACGGTAGAAGCGACAAGCCAAAACACACGCTGGAATTGCCAGAATTGACAGATAGTTTGTGTAAATGGATGGATGCAGTGGGAATTCAACGGGCAACAATGCTAGGAAATTCCTTTGGTTGTCAGATTATAGTTGAATTTGCCTTACGACATAGCGATCGCATTGAACGAGCAGTGTTGCAAGGCCCCACTATTGACCGACACGCCCGCACTTTACCTCAGCAGTTTTGGCGTTTATTACGCAATGCTCCCCTAGAAGAACCATCCCAGGCTCCCCTTCAGGCTTACGATTACTGGCAGGCTGGTTGGTCACGCAGTATGCGTACTCTGCAAATAGCACTCTCAGACCGGATTGAAGAGAAACTTCCGTATATGCACGTACCCACATTGGTTGTACGTGGTAAAGAAGACCCGGTTGTACCGCAGCAGTGGGCAGAGGAAGTTGTCAATCTTTTGCCAGATGCTCGATTGGCTGTGATTCCCGGTGGTGGACATACCCTCAATTACAGTAGACCTCTGGAATTAGCCCGTGTAACTCACGCCTTTATTGAAGCTACAGAATCACATTTCATTGAAAAGGAGAAATTCAATGCAAACTCCCATGTATAACCGGATGTTAGCTTCTTTAATGGCACAATTTCGGGTAGCTCCGCCCTATGTTGCCGGATTTGACTCTGGGACAGCAATGTTACGTGCTACTGCTGCTTACCTGCGCAAAGAAGATTTTCCCGGAATGGGTACAATGCCAACAGCTATAGAGCCAATTGCCACTGTTCTGAACCAGTTATCCCAACAAGCTAAAGAGTTAATTTATACAGTTAGTAGTGCGGGGGAATCAATTCCGCCAGCAAGATTGGGAGATGTCAGTTCCGAGGTAGTCTCCGAGTGGATGGTCAGTGAATATCCCCAAAATGAGTATCAGGCGATCGCAATTGGTTCTGCCAGTGGGGCGCTTGTCCATCTGTGCGCGGCGCTGGGTATGCCTTGGCTACCACAAACCTTTTTGATTCCTGTACTGTATCCCGAACTGCATCCCGATGAACCCAAAAAGGCGATGGAGTGGGGTAGAGAAACAGCTAGACCTCTCCTAAATGCTAACCCTGAACTGCAACTACATCACATGTATGACCCCAGTCAAGACCGCTTGACTTTGCGGGGGATGACCTATTTTCGGGTGAAGTACCTGCGTCTGAGTTCTGCTTATAAACGCTTCTTAGAAAAAAACCTAACTAGAGGCGGGACGATTTTCTTAGTTGAATGTCAACGGACTTGGCCGACAACCCGCATCGACGATCGCCATATTTTTCAGTTTGGGGCGTTAGGTGGTGCAACCACAGAAGAGTACTTCGATAACAGCGATCGCGTGACACAATATTTAGAACGCTACCAGTCACATCGACGACAGTGGGATGCACCGATACCAGATGGAGAAACACCTGAGGCAGAATGGGGCTTTGAAGCTACCTTACGGCAAGATGTGGAAAACTTTGCCCGCGATCGCGGTTATCATATCCGGCGCATCATCTTTCAAGAACCAGACCACCTCAGTCCTTTTGTCGCCGAATTTTATCGCTGGTGGTACAAACAACGCGGGATAATTGCTAACCGATTACTCGTAGAGTCATTTATTTTACTAGAACCTATGTGGGCTTTACGTACTGGCTCAGTACCATTCTGGATGAAGTTTAACATGGAGCCTTCTTTAAATTGGATTAAAGATTATCTCGGCAAAGCTGACCCATACGATGAAATTTTCATGATCCTTTTTTCTCATGGGGTTGAGTCAGTTGGTTTGCCGACCATCGAACAGTGGCGAGAGGTCTTCAAATACGCACGCCAGCGCGGTGAATTCATCGGTATGGTAGAAGCAGATTTTCCCAGAAACTTCGTGACATTAATTCGCTACTACACCGACCTCAAACGGATGATTTCAGCACGTTACCCAGTTCCAGGCACATTGAGTTTAAAACAGTTAGACAAGTTTATTGAGCAAACAGGCGATCGCTTTCCAGTGCAATGGCAATAAAAAAGGGAGGAGTGGAGAGTTATAGCACTACGCATAAACATGAGAACAGTGTTGACACTTAAACTCAGCACTCAGCACGGGCTAAACGCCCCGCTACCGCTAACAGCACTCAGCACTTTTCTTTGATTGCATCTGTTTTGGCTGCCATAATGAAATCATTGCGATGCAGTCCATGAATCGCATGTGTCCACCAGGTGACTGTTACTTTACCCCATTCAGTCAGTAAAGCGGGGTGATGTCCTTGCTGTTCAGCTTCTTCCCCCACTCGTTGAGTGAAGGCGAGTGCTGTCTGAAAATCGGGAAATTTGTAAACGCGCTGTAAGCGTGCCTCACCATTCTCTTTAATTATCTGCCAATCGGGTATCTGAGGCTGAAGTTCAGCAATTTCTGCCTCACTCACTGGTGGAGAATTGCCACTACAGGGAACACAAGTTTGTGGTAGTAACGCTTCCATTGTTCTTACTCCTTCACGAGTAAAAATTTCTATTAACTAGACCTTAATTTCAGTTTAAACCCAAAATTCAGGTTGAATTAAATCGATAGCGATCGCTAAAAGACTGGCAAAGTCTAACCGATAAAATAGTCTCCAAAAACGAACTTGCTCTCGAATTTGATGAGTGCCACAAGAAAAAATCGCTCGCCTAGCCTGTATTAATAGAGGTAACCAGGGATAGGTATGGCGGATGAGGCGAAACCAGATATGGGAAGGTTGATAAAGTATGGTTCGTTGCTTAATTATCGCCATAGAGCTAAACTCCCAATTCTTTCAGGTGCTGTAAGAGGGATGACATACGGCCAAAGTCGAATTAAACGATTAAATATTCAATTCAGCCTGCCATAGCGATAAAGGTTTTTCCCAGGCTTCTTCCCACTTTTGAGCAAATAACGGCTTTGCCTTTAACCCCATCATCCAGCCTTGCTCAATCGTTTTGAGCAATTGAGGTAACTCCTCTGGAGTCAGCAGGGTTGTACTCATTAAGGAATTGGCAATTAACATACTGGCAAGAGGTAGGCGAAACTGTGCTAAATAAAATGCTTGCAGTCCAATTTCCTCAATACTGCTGGTACTAAACCCTGTAATCAGATGCCAGATATCATGGGTTTGCTGCCAACGATACTCAATAGACCTCTTGCATGAATCAAGAAAACAAAGCAAGTTCATAATTGAGAAGCCCAGCAATCAAGTTGCAACGTAAGCCAAAGCGTCGTCTGCGGTTACGATATTGTTCTTTGAGAATACGAAAAATCT
>JADEXK010000067.1 GCA_015207155.1 Nostocales cyanobacterium LEGE 11386
GCTGAGTGGGGAGTGGGGAGTGCTGAGAAAAGAAGTGTTGTCTGAGGGTTCTGGTTTTCTACTTAAGACCACTAACATTTCGGCTACGGCATCCCGATCTACTAGGCGACCTAAACCGGGATAAACTAATGCCAGCATGGTAAGTAACGCCCGGATGATAGGTGAACTAATTAAGGGGCGTTGGTCGTTGAGTGATTCTACTGGGATGTTTTGCTTGGCTAAAATTTCGATTAAGGTATAACGAGCGATCGCATCTAAACCTGGGGCAATAATTGCTACTTGTTCTGCAACCACTTGTCCAGAGGTGATAGCATCAGCGATAACTTCTGCTGTTTGCCGTAATAACTGAGCGCGAGAGGTGGTTTGAATTGATTGTACTGGTTCTGGTAAACTGGACAAAAGCATCGGTTCTGTGACTAATTCCACCATTGGCGCCACGAGTCTATCTGCAAGACGTGGAAAAGGTGATTCAGTTAAGTTCTCAATTCGACAACGTCCTGCTAAACCCTCCAAGTAGTTGGGATCTGCACCCAATCCTAGGCGTACTGCACCATCAGGATTATAGCTAAATGCCCCTACAGCTCCTTGATCCAACAAAAAATCAAACAGTTGACGCGCTATGCCAGGATAATCATCGACATCATCGGCTAATACAGCTTGATAGCGTTGAGTTAGGTGCTGTTGGTAATGGCGATCGCTTAATAAGTTCTGACTGTAAAGTTCAGTAATGATGCCATAAGTCAATAATCCCCTTTCTAAGCACCAGTTCCGCCAATTTAATAACAAAGATGCCAATAATTCCGGCTCTAAATCTATGGCATTTTCTTGTAAACCTCTTTGCAAAATTGAGGCAATATCTTCGCCAGGTGTACCACTGTAAGCTGCTAATTGCAATAAATCCAGGATGCGACGTACCAAACGATATTCATTGACACCAGCACGACTCAAAATTGCTGCGTTTAATTGCGATCGCCACAGTTTTGTTGCTAATTCCTGTTCAGTTTCTGGGCGCAATCGTACCGGAAATTGTGCTTTCAGATTCAAAGACTGAATCAATAAAGGCCAAAATAAAATAACTTCATCTTGAAAAAAACCAAGGATTGTTTTAGCACGAACTGGATATTTTCCTTGAGTTGCTGTAACAATTTTATCACCAAATACACGGCGATTTTCACCATTAGCTGCCAACACCAAAACTCCTGGCTCTGTTTTTGGCAGATAGAAGGATTGTGTTATCTCCCCGCTTTTTTTTGGGTGGCGTTTTTTAGTATAAAATGATTCAATAATCTCATTTTCATTTTGTAACCAAGAACAAAAATTTTCTACCAAGCGAGTAGTCTTACCACTACGACTAGTACCAACAATCCAAATAGAATGAGAAATCACAAATCCTCCCCTTGTAGATTTGCTAGTATACTTTGTGCGTTAACTTAAGCTTAAAAATCACCAATAAATGCTGGATGATTGCCCAAGATGAGAATGCCTATTTTTAGCCAAAAAATTTACCCTTTTTTACTGGCTGCTTACCGATGGTACTTACTAACCCCAGAGCGATCGCTGGAGGAAGCTTACAAAGCGGCATTAAAGATTAAGGCAATAGAAGACGAGCATTTTAATGGTAATAAAATAGACTTAAACTCAGCCATCTACAGTAACAGTGTGATGGATTATTTTGAGTCCGATTTAAAGCAACAATTAAAAATTGCTCGGATGCGATTAACAGAGTTTCGCGCCAGTCGTTGGTTTTCTAACGAATCTCATCAGAAAGCTGCTCAAAAAACAGGTATAGAATATCCTAGTCCTAGTTTAATTTTAGAGAAGTTAAGATTCATAGACGAAGTTATATCAAAATATAACAACTTGGATTATGAAATAACTTCTTCACCTGTAGTAACTAAACCCCAAATTGTCAAAGTTGATGGAGCGATCGCTCAACCATCACAGCCAAAATTACCAAATCCCAATCAAGAACTGAATAAAAAACCACGGGGCAAAGCCGATACAATGGGAATATTGCCCCGGTCGATTTTAAGCACTATAAGTCGTCTGCAAGTTGAATTAGATCCAAATTCCGAACAAGACGTTGTTAAAAACTTTCGTCAGGCTCAAAAAAGAACAATAATATCTATCAGATTTATTTTACTATTAATTATAGTACCTCTTTTAACGCATCAAATATCAAAAGCATTAATAGTCGGGCCTCTCATAGATCAGTTTAGAAGTCACGAAACAGCGCCAATATTTCTCAACATAGAAATGGAAGAAGAAGCGCTGATAGAACTACAAAGATTTGAAGAAAGGCTCAAGTTTGAGACCCTAATTCGTCAAGCACCTCAACTATCTTCTGAAGATATAGAAATCCAACTGAAGAACAGAGCCAGTGAAATTGCTGAGAAATTTCGTCGCGAAAGTGCCAACGCCATTAAAAATGTTTTTTCAGATATTTTTTCTGTTGGTGCTTTTATTTGCCTGTTAGTTTTCAGTAAGCATTCCATCTCAGTGCTCAAAGATTTCTTTGATCATGTCGTTTATGGTCTAAGCGATAGTGCCAAGGCATTTATTATCATTTTATTTACTGATATATTTGTAGGATTCCACTCTCCACATGGCTGGGAAGTAATTTTAGAAGGTGTATCACGCCACTGGGGTTTACCAGCAAATAGAGATTTTATCTTCTTATTTATTGCTACATTTCCCGTAATTTTAGATACAATCTTTAAGTACTGGATTTTCCGTTACTTAAATCGTATATCGCCTTCCGCAGTTGCTACGTACCGTAATATGAATGAATAAAATTGTTCAAGTAGCCGTCATGAACTGCGTATATTTATAACGGATGAAAAAGTCTGAAGAGTTTCGGCATTTCTCCAGCACATTACGTAATCCGTAACAAAATTGGAACTATCACAAATAATTTACCGTCATCTCAACTTATTCTTGAGCAATTTTTAGTCTGCCTCAGACAGCATCATGTTAAAGCCTATTATTATTCTGCCAAAATCTCTAGAGTTAGCAAAACTTGGCACTATAACGGAAATCTTGCTAGTTCAGGTTGTATCTAAATTACGTCCATACCTACTTGAGATAGCTAATGCATAGTCATATTTGCATCTTATTTTTAAAAATCTCAGTGGTCGATGGTTAAATTTAAAACCAAGAAACACTGCCTAAAAATTCCACATTCAGGGATGCAAATTAAATGCATATTAGTTGCTTTCTGACGCTACATTTAGGATTTTATAAAGGGAGTTGAAAGTGATCAAAATTTTATTTGATGCTGATTTAATATTAGAAGCTTTGATGAATCGTCAAGAATTTACCGAAGATGTTAAAGAATTGTTAGACGGTGTACATCCATTGATTCAGATGCATATAACAGATGTTGGCTGGCAAAAAATTTATACTTATGCCAGTCGCTTAAAAAATATTAAGATTGCGGAGATAGTAGTTTATTGGTTGCAAGCAAAAATCCAGATTTGTCATGTTGACCAGCATATTTTGCAAAAAGCACGCTCATTGTCGCTGAAGGATTTTGAATCTGCTGTAGAATCATCTTGTGTCAGTTATTGGAAACTAGATGCAATTGTCACCCATAAACAGGAAGATTTTGCAGAGGTGGCAAATCAGTTTTGGGTTTGGTCAATAGCAGATTTGTGTTTACGTGCAAATTTAGAGAGTCAGTTACAGGCAACTATATCTAGTTAATTAAAGGTTTATATAAATCCTTGAACTTTTGGCGCATCAACTAATAACTTCATTTGCTCACAACGCACGGTGGCAAAAGGCTGACTTAAAGTTATACCAGCAAAAGGACTTTCCGCAGAAATGTCTAAATTGGCACCTACCAAACCCAAACGAGCATCAATTTCAGCACGGAATGTCAGCAAATTATCATCCATTACACTGAAAGCAGAAGTGCCTAATTGTTGTCGCCATGCTAAATTTTGCTGATTGTAATTGAGACGACACAGCAAGCGACCGCCTTGCCGAACAGTCACACGTTTTTCTTCCCAGGTAAAATCAGCTAGTTCTTTTGGTAGTCCCCAAATTTCCCGACCACCAGCCACAGAATCAGCATTATCTACATAAATATGGGAAATCCAAACTCCTATTTTACCTTGATAAAATACCACAGCTGGCACCACAATTAACTCATTGTATTGCAGCACTGAGCCTGATTTATATCGAGCTAAATAAATACCACCGAGAGTTTTACCAGGCCATATAGAAATAATATTTAACTCGGTCGGCACAAGCGATAGGCTACGCCCCACCGTAGGCGATCGCACTTGGTCAATATTCACTAAATGTAGAGTTTGAATAGCTTCGCCTACAAGTGTCCAAGGTGCTGATGGATAAGGCATATCAATTTTCTGTGAGTGGGAAAATTAATTAAAGAGATATTACAGCTTCAATTAATATGATTTTTAGAAATTCCAGTTTTACTAATTGCTATGTATGAGTTAGTATTTTATTTATTTTATCTTTGGTATAGCCAAAAAAATTCCCACCCAGGCATTAGCTTGGATGGGTAAAAATATTAAATTAGGGACAAGCTAAAAATTACTTGCTTTCAGTGAAATCAGCGTCAATCACATCATCACCGCCACTTGGAGGAGTGGGGCCACCATCTTGAGGTGCAGCACCAGCCGCAGCATCACCACCAGCTTGCTGATAGATGTTGCTACCAACGGCGAAGAGTGCTTGTTGTAATTCTGGGGTCAGTTTCTTGATTTGCTCGTCATCTTCTTGAGCAACAGCTTCCCGTAGGTCTTTTACCAAACCTTCAACCTTGGTTTTGTCGGCTTCAGGAACTTTATCACCTAATTCTTGCAACTGCTTCTCAGCTTGGTATGCCAAAGAATCGGCTTGGTTCTTGCGTTCAATTTTCTCACGACGTTCTTTGTCAGCAGAAGCGTTTTGTTCTGCTTCTTTCACCATCCGGTCAACGTCGGATTTATCCAAGGTGGACGCGCCAGTAATGCTGATGGACTGTTCTTTACCAGTACCTTTGTCTTTTGCGGTGACATTGAGGATACCATTAGCGTCAATGTCAAAGGTAACTTCAATTTGAGGTACACCGCGTGGAGCAGGAGGAATACCATCTAGGCGGAAGGTTCCTAAACTTTTATTATCGTTGGAGAATTCTCGTTCACCTTGGAGGACGTGAATTTCCACATTGGTTTGGCCATCCACGGCGGTGGAGAAGACTTCTGATTTTTTGGTGGGAATTGTAGTGTTACGGGGGATAATTTTGGTCATCACACCGCCCAAGGTTTCTACACCCAAGGACAATGGTGACACGTCTAAGAGTAATATGCCTGTAACATCACCAGCTAGTACACCTGCTTGAATAGCTGCACCAACCGCCACAACTTCATCAGGGTTAACGCTTTGGTTAGGATCTTTACCTAAGACCTGCTTCACCACTTGTTGCACTGCGGGAATCCGGGTAGAACCACCAACTAGTACAACTTCATCAATGTCGCCTTTGCTTAACTTAGCATCCCGGAGCGCATTTTCTACGGGGATACGACAACGGTCGATTAGATCAGAGCAGAGTTCTTCAAACTTAGCGCGAGTTAAAGTTGTATCCAGGTGCTTGGGCCCGTCCTGGGTAGCGGTGATAAATGGCAGGTTGATTTCCGCTTGGGTAACGCTGGAAAGCTCAATTTTGGCTTTTTCTGCGGCTTCAGTCAGACGTTGCAGCGCTTGTCTGTCTTTGCGTAGGTCAATACCTTCGTCTGATTTGAATTGTTCGGCTAAGAAGTCAACGATTTTTTTATCGAAGTCGTCACCGCCGAGGTGGGTATCACCAGATGTAGCTAGTACTTCAAATACGCCATCACCTACTTCGAGGATAGATACGTCGAATGTACCACCACCAAGGTCAAATACGAGAATGGTTTCATTACTCTTCTTATCAAAGCCATAAGCCAGAGATGCGGCTGTAGGTTCGTTGATAATCCGTAGTACTTCAATCCCGGCAATTTTACCAGCGTCTTTTGTAGCTTGTCGCTGGGAGTCATTGAAGTACGCTGGAACTGTGATCACAGCTTGGGTGACAGTTTCACCCAGATATTTGCTGGCATCTTCAACCAGTTTGCGGAGAACTTGAGCAGAAATTTCTTCGGGAGCAAATTGCTTGCCAGCGCCTGGAGAATCTAACTTAACGTTACCGCCGCTACTTAGTACTTTATAAGAAACTTCTGTAGTTTCTTTAGTTACCTCGTCATAGCGCCGTCCTATAAAGCGTTTGACTGAGTAAAACGTATTTTCGGGGTTCATCACCGCTTGACGTTTAGCGATTTGACCAACCAAGCGATCGCCATTTTTGGCAAATGCTACTACTGATGGTGTTGTCCGAAAACCTTCCGCGTTAGCAATAACTGTGGGTTTACCACCTTCCATCACTGCTACGCAGGAGTTCGTTGTACCTAAGTCAATTCCAACTACTTTTGCCATTTTAAGTGCTGGCTCCGTATAACTACAAATGAATGAATGGGATTATAAGAGACTAAATCTCGAACCAACTGGTTGAAAACAGCAGTCAATTCAGCATCAACAACCTTTGGTTCGGCTTTCTTAAGGTTAAAACCTCAAGTCATGCTGATATATATACTGAAGCTCAGTGATAGCCAGTCCATGAAGGGTGGTTTCCCGAACCTTTGATGGGACGGTTATTTTTAAAGGATGTATTTAGTCGGTTCATTGAGCAATTTGCTTTCACTCTGTCTAATGTATGAGAATTAATACTTTCAGTAATTAGGGTGAACCGTAATCTCAAAGTGGTGTTTGCCGTCTTTGAACGAATTATAGAGAACTTATAGTTAAGTAGAGATAAGTAAAGGGGCAATTATCATAGTTAATCCTACTTAATTCCACTACAGCATCTAAAGATATTTTTTCACTAGCAGTGTGTTTATGGAAAAAGCTAATAAAATATCAAAAAATATTACTATACCATTAAAAATTCCCTTATTCTGAAAATATTAGTTTTTTAAATTTAAATTTATTATTTAGTATTTATACGTAACTTAACTTAAAAATATATTTTAAATGCTGGAAAAAGGTGCTATTAGTGGCAGACCCTTCGATGCATCAAAAGCGGGGGGGCAAAATTCTTGGTCTCTCCTATACAAAAGTCAAGATTACAGGCAAATGCACTGATATTGTTAAAGCTCATATTCGTAGATTTAATCCGGTTGGTCATGAAGAGATGAAAATGGTAGAGAGATTAAGAAAAATTGCAGCAGATGAACTTGTAGCCGAAGCAGTAGACCTCCGTTTCTATACTCATGAGCTACGGGAATACTTGAGGTATAAAAAACTCGATATCCAAGTGGACAACCAGATGATCCAGATGCAGCTTATGAACTCTGGAATAATGTTCACACAGCAACACTAGAGGATTATGGGCTAAAGGAAGGGCCAGGTGTTTTATTTAGAAAAATTTTGTAAAATGATTCTTTTCTAGGGTGTAAGCATTTAGGTAAAGATTTTAACCGTTGTCTAAAACCTTGATCTAAATGCTAAAAGCCCACTATTTTTTAAACTTAATCAAATCCTCTTACAATTCTATATGGGAGGAATATTTATGAAAAACTCAACCCAATTAACTCAACTAGAGTTAGTACTTCTCAAATTAGTTGCCAAAGGACAGGGGAATTTTAGTTGGTATGAACTAGCCAATTCTCTTTCTCGCCTAGACGTACCAAGAGAACCTGACATGATGGTTGTACTCAAGAATATGGTGGCTAAGGGTTTAGTCATAAGACACATACAGACTGGTTCACCACGAGATAGCTGGGACTTGACACCAATAGGTACTAATATTCTGATGGAATGTGAATAATTTTAACCTGATTGCACCATCAAAGTACTTGTCTACTAGATGATAAAATATTTACAATTAAAATCTCAGCACTGCATCGAGAGTGAAGACAGACAGCATCTTTTATCGCCTTTTTCAAGAATTTCCTGGTGTATTTTTTGAATTAATTGGTAACTCACCCCAAACCGCAGAGGCTTATCAATTCTCCTCCATCGAAATCAAGCAAACTGCATTTCGGATAGATGGTGTTTTTCTCCCGACACAAGGAGAGCAAAACCCAATTTACTTTGTCGAAGTCCAGTTTCAAACCGATGCAGCAATTTATGCACGCTTATTTTCAGAAATCTGTTTATACTTGCGTCAAAATCAACCTCAAAATTCTTGGAAGGGAGTTGTTATCTATCCTACACGCAGTCTCGATACAGCAGATATTAAACATTACAGTGAATTCTTTACTAGCAAACGTGTCAATCAGATTTATCTAGATGAACTAGGTGATACAGTATCCCTGCCAGTTAGGATTGCTACTATTAAACTAATAATAGAAAATGAGGACACAGCAATTGTAACTGCTAGGGAATTAATAGACCGAACCCAGCAAGAAATTAACATCGAATCCCAACGGCGGCAGTTACTACAATTAATAGAGACAATATTGGTTTATAAATTTCCCGCAATGAGTTACAAGGAGATTGAAGAGATGTTTGGGTTAAGCGATGTGAAGCAGACACGGGTTTATCAAGAAGCTAAAGAAGAAGGTAAGCAAGAAGGAAGACAAGAA
The DNA here is from genome assembly GCA_015207155.1 of Nostocales cyanobacterium LEGE 11386. Lineage (GTDB taxonomy): Bacteria > Cyanobacteriota > Cyanobacteriia > Cyanobacteriales > Nostocaceae > LEGE-11386. The sequence continues at coordinate 8,616 of JADEXK010000067.1, forward strand.
GGTAAGCAAGAAGGAAGACAAGAAGGTCTAAAGGAAGGGGGTTTGAGAGCCAAATTAGAAGCAATACCTCGATTAGTATCCTTGGGTTTAACAGTCGAACAAATTTCCCAGGCGTTAGATTTGGATATTTCACAAGTAAGGCAGGCTGCACAAGACGATTAAAGGTATGTAATTAAAAAATAATCAACGCATATTTTGATGATTTTTGATTTCCAAAATTTAAAATTTTATGGTTACACTATCTCCTACTTTAAAAGCTAGACTATCCCAACCTCTAAAAATCGGTTCATTTGAGGTCAAAAGCAGAGTGCTTCAGTCACCTTTATCTGGGGTGACAGATATGGTGTTTCGTCGTCTGGTGCGTCGCTATGCACCAGATTCAATGTTGTACACAGAAATGGTGAACGCTACAGGGTTGCACTATGTGAAAGAGTTACCCAAAATTATGGAGGTAGACCCCAGGGAACGACCAATCAGTATTCAATTATTTGACTGTCGTCCTGATTTTTTGGCAGAAGCCGCAATTAAGGCGGTTGCTGAAGGTGCGGATACTGTAGATATTAATATGGGTTGCCCGGTAAATAAAATTACCAAAAACGGGGGTGGTTCATCTTTATTGCGACAGCCAGAAGTTGCTGAAGCAATTGTGCGAGAAGTAGTGAAAGCCGTTGATGTACCAGTTACAGTCAAAACACGCATCGGCTGGAATGATAAAGAAATCACGATTCTTGACTTTGCCAAGCGGATGGAAGATGCTGGGGCGCAAATGATTACAGTGCATGGACGCACTCGCGCCCAAGGTTACAATGGTAATGCCCGTTGGGAATGGATAGCTCGTGTTAAGGAAGTGCTGGCGATTCCGGTGATTGGTAATGGTGATATTTTTTCTGTGGAAGCGGCGGTGAAATGTTTAGAACAAACAAACGCTGATGGTGTGATGTGTTCTCGGGGAACTTTAGGTTATCCCTTTTTGGTGGGAGAAATTGATCACTTCTTGAAAACCGGGGAAATATTACCGCCACCAACCCCAATTCAACGCTTGGAATGTGCCAGAGATCATCTACAAGCATTATGGGAATATAAAGGCGATCGCGGTGTCCGTCAAGCCCGTAAGCACATGACTTGGTATGCTAAAGGTTTCGTTGGTGCTGCTGATTTGCGGGGACAGTTAAGTTTGATTGAAACAGTGCAGCAAGGATTAGATTTAATTGATCAAGGGATTGAGCAGTTAAATCATAGTTATGAACCTATGGAAGAAGCAACAAATTTTCAAGTTGCTTAATAAACAAACTTCAGGAAGTTTTTGAGGATAATTTTCCTGCTATTAGTGAATTTTTTGGTGTGCTCATAATTACTTGTAGAGGTTGATAATAGATAAGAAGGAAGAAGAGAGGACTAAAGTCCTCACTACATACAAAGTTTCAATCGTTTACGCTGACATAGTTAGTTTGTCTAGTGACAAACTGCCATTCTGCTGAATAATCAGCTTTTTCGCCTCGGAAATTATCTACACTAGCTAACATTAATTCATCTCGTTGGTGCCAAACTGCAAATATTTCTTCTCTGCCATCATAGAAGGTTTCAGGGTCTATTTGATAAACCTCATTTACTCGCTGCAATTTCAAACCTAACAAATTTAACAGTCGGCTAAGAATTTTGATTGCTGAAATATTTTCTTTTCCCTTAATTAAATCAATACCCAGTAATCTTTTGATATGTTTACTATGTTGAAATACTACATCTTTTAGCCAGATTAAATCAGAGTCATGTTCTATAAATTGTCTTTCTAGCTCTAGGAATTGTAACATTCCTAAGGCTCTCATGGCTTCAACTTTACAAGTGTAAGTTTTTAAATCTGGCAGAAAAACTTGACCATCACCCCAAAATAACTGTTGATGCCATTCTTGCTGGTCTCGGATATGAAAATACTCACTTTCATGGGTGAGATAATAGTGAATCAGCAATTGGAAATAATATCCTTTATCATCCTGCAACTTGAGTAAGGGCGTAACTGTAATACCATACCTTTGTCTGAGGTGATATTTATCAATTTGGTTACGTTCTGCTTCCGAGAGAGAATGTTTATTTGATAATTGTTCATATTCTACATAATCAATATCCTTGGCATGAGCTACAGCCGTTGCTGCTGAGAGTTGATGTTGCTGCTTAATATCTCTGATTTGGTATTTAATTTCTTTGGCTTTTTGGCGCTTTTCTGCCCAATCTTTTTGTACTTTAACGATTTCTAAAATCAATCTTTTCCGGTTAGCTAAATCATTAGTATCAGTTGCTAAAAATGCTAGGCGTAAATCTCGAATGATATTATTATGAACAGCATTACTTCTTAGCCAAATTTGATGACCATCCGCTATTAAACCATCTTGCATTGATTGGCGGTAAAGACGAATAGAGGCGTTAACTCTGGATGATAATTTTGCCCAAGTGCGTAAGTGAATTGGGTCATAAACTAAAGGCAAATCTACATCTATTTTATGTAAGGGACTGAGTAAAGCTAAATTCTCTTTTTGATTTTCTTGATACCAATCAGATAGTAATCGATAATTTGTACTGCCACTACCAATCAAGCCAATACCCCGTTTAGCACACCAGACGATACGCGGTACATCATCTCGGACTCTGGCTAATGCTTGTCGTGCTTCCGAGTCAGGTATGACTCCTTGAAAAATACCATAAACTCGGTCGAAATGTTGGACATCAATACTAATTCCTGTACCCAAGCTGGGCGTAACGAAAATTGTATTATATTCGGTAATTTTTTGATTAATTGCTCCCACAAAATCAACTGCTGGATGACCAGGTGTGTTGGTTGTGCGACTGCTAATTACTAGGGATGTAGGAAATTGCTGTCGTAATTTTTCTAAACGATCTTTGAGATAGCCTTCAATTGTTTCACAACTATAACGCCCTGAGCGGCTATCGGTAGTCACGTAACACTTACGTCCTGCAATTAAATCTAATTCTAGTTGATGAATTAAGGGTGTGGGGTTAGGAGAATCATAAAAAGTTACGTCCCAACCTCGTTTTGGTTTCCATTGATTAATAACTACCCAAGGTGTTAGTTTAATTCCTGCTAATCCTTGTAAATATTCTAAAGATACATCTGATAAATCAGCATCTTGGGCGATTACTAATCCTCCTGTGGTTAAAACTGTGGAAATTAGTTGCTGAAATAATTTGAGAATTTTGACGCGTTTATGTTTACAAGTATTACTGTTGAGTAGATGCCATAAAGATTGTTCTACTTCATCTAGAATTACTATCGCGCCTTGCCAGTCTTGGGGGTGAAGTTTCCAAATGGAATCAACACATAAACCAAAAGATTTATTATTGTTTAATGGACTGCTGATAATAGGTAAATCTTTATCTGCGATGATTGTGCGATCGCTCGTATTTAAACCCCAACGAATCCCAATTTTTTCGCAGAGAAATCGCCCTAGTTGAATGCGGTGCGTAATTAATAATACTGGTCTATTTAAATCTTTAGCTTGGTTAACAATAGATTGCAGTGCTGTGGTTTTGCCTGTACCTTTGGCTGATTTTATTCCCACTAATCCAGCAGTGGGATAAGATACATTCTCCAAGTAAGCACAATTGAGAGTAAGTGCAGCCGGAATAGTTAACTCGGTATGAGGCTTACTTTGAGCTAAATAAATTTCTAAATCAGCACTTTGACGATAAATTTTGTCAAAATTACTTGCACCTTTAGCAACGATTAACTCATCAACACCTTTTTCTATCCCTGGGAGTTCGATAACTTTCACAGGACATTTTTGCTTTTGGAATAAACAACCAAGTTGAGCAATAGCATTATTAACAGCCGCAATTTTTTTAGGTTGAGTTTCAAAATCAAAACAAATATAAAAGGTGCGCTTTGTCACAGTAAACGCCGCTAAGTCGGGAATCAGCTGGCGACTGGTAACTTTACCAAATTTATCTTTGACAACTCGATAACCACTGGTAATTCCCGGAATGGCGATCGCAGCGTATCCTTGTGTTAATAATGCTCCGGCTTTTTTTACTCCTTCGCAGATAATCACGGGTAGGTTTTGTTCCATTACCCATTGCCAAAAGCCCTCAGCTTCTCCATGAGTGTTAACTATGATATTGCTGGGCATGGCTAGATTATACCGTTGCGAGACTTGCTGCCAAATTTGCAATGTTACCCGCAGGCAAAATAGCCGTGTTGGGGTGCTGGGGGGATGCTCGTACTTGATAGACTTACCTTTGTTATTGATTCGGGGTTGATTTGGTTTAAAGCATCCCCATTCCATTGCTTGCCAATTATTGAGAGGATCTAGTCCAGAACACCACCAACCGCCGGCTGTAATATGTGTGTAGCGCTGTAACCACCCATTTTTGACCATTCCGGTGTTAGTGCGGGGGAGATGCTCGGAAATTAATAAATATTCGTAGGCTGATGCACCTTGAAGAGATTGAAAATTAAGTTGTGTTATGTGTAAATCTATACTACTACTCTTGACTAATTCCTCAAGGTGTTGAGCGTGTAAAGATTGCAGATGCATGGGGCGACCCTTGAATGGAACACGATGGATTTAAAACTTACCACGCATTCGCTTGTTTTTTATGTAAGAAATTACGAGGGTTTTGTGATACTTTTTTTACTTCGTTTTAGGAGATACATCGGTGAGGGATAAATTGCATGATTCTATGAGAGTGCGTTGCTCAAGTAATAATCTTGTATTGTAAAATTTATATACTATTAAATTTTATATTTCAGTAAATCCCCTATACTAAGATACTAAAACATAGCATAGCCAATTTGGATAAAATAAGATACGCTTGAGTATTTTCTCTCTTCATCTTTATGTTTTGCTGAAGTTATTAATATTAGGTTATTTAATTTTTGAAAAAAATAATACATATCGATACTACTTATTTTCTATTCTCTTCCTATGCAAGTAATTTCATGAATCAAATCAAATTGCTATATGAGTACTCAATATTAAATATACTTTGCCAATAAAGCATACTGAGAAACAAATGATTACTAGTTGTTAATTTTCAAGAAATTGCAAGTTTGATAAGTGTGGTTTCTCTTTGACTGGGAGGTTCTTCAGGTTGTCATATGTCTTAATTTTGGCAGTACAAATAAAAAGTAAAAATCTAAATTTACATCCTTAGGGGGATACAAAAGTTTTTTTGTATTTAAATATACTTCGTTTTGACTAGCCTCTGAACCCCATATTATGATATTTCAACAACTCAAAACTGAACCAAATCTCACCCTCAACAAAGATTAAAAGTATGAATCCACCAGAAGAATACATCAATAATAATTCGGGAGAACTAGTTAAAGGGGGATCAAATCAACTTAGTAGTAATGGTATTAGCTCAAGTCATAACTTAGATAAAGTAAGAGATATTCTTTTTGGTAATCAAGCACGTGAGTTTGAAAAAAGGTTTACGCGCTTAGAAGAACGCCTATTTAAAGAATTTTCTCATGTGCGAGATGATACAAAAAAACGTTTAGATGCTTTAGAGATTTATATCAAACAGGAAGTTGATGCTTTAACAGAACGATTAAAAAATGAGCAAGTGGAACGTGATAACAAAATCACTTTACTTACCGAAGAGCATAAAAATTTAACTATATCTTTAGAGAAAAAATTTGCTCAATTTGACGAACAGACTACGAATAGTCAGCGAGAGTTACGGGAACAGATTCTCAACCAATCTAAAAGTTTACAAGATGATATTCAGCAAAAATACGCAGAAATTCTGACTTTACTAGAACGGGAAACTCACGAACTTCGCAAAGATAAGACTGATCGTTCCCATCTTGCAGCTTTGTTTACAGATTTAGCTATCCGGCTGAACGCAGAAAACAAACCTGATTTTTAAGCCTTATTCTCCTGGTTTCTTATCAGTTTTTTATAAAAAAATGCCAATAAATATTAACTTGGAATTGGGGAGTTTTGGCAATGAGTAACTATTCTACAAATCCCAAGCTGAAAGCATCTCCTAAAGTTTTGAATAGCCATCAAACCTCCGATTTATCTTTAAATAATCATCCAAAAGTCGGTGATGAACTTAGCGAACTCCGGAGTTTACTTCTGGGTATTGAGCCGACTAAAGTTAAAAAACTTTACGAGCGATTAGATAACCTCCAAATTCAAGCAGAAGATATCAGCCGCTTACTACCAGAAGCGGTGCTGCTGCGAGCAAAGCAAGATAAACAACTCGGCGAAGCAATTGTATCCACGGTGGAAGAAGCCATCCATACCTCTGTTAAACAAGATCAAAATGTACTGTCAGAGGCGTTTTTTCCCATTATCGGGCCAGCCACCCGCAAAGCGATCGCCACAGCTCTCGACGAGATGATGCAATCATTGAATCAAACCTTGGAACATAGCTTATCACCAGAGAGCTTGAAATGGAGACTAGAAGCCCAACGTACAGGAAAATCATTTGCGGAAATTGTCCTACTGCGATCGCTAGTTTATCGAGTAGAACAAGTATTCTTAATTCATAAACAAACTGGATTGCTCCTGCAACATCTGGTAGCAACCCAAGTAGCTGCTCAAGATCCGGATTTAGTATCTGCGATGTTAACGGCTATCCAGGATTTTGTGAAAGATTCTTTCCATGTCCAAAAAGATAATGGACTACAAAGTTTACGCTTTGGAGAACTAACAATTTGGATCGAAGAAGGACCACAAGCATTACTTGCAGGTATTATTCGGGGTATTCCTCCCCAAGAATTGAGGTCAGTTTTTCAGGAAGTAATCGAAAAAATTCATCTCAAACTAGGGACAGAGATTAATACTTTTGCAGGGGAAACAGAACTATTTCAGGTAAGCAAGCCTTATTTGGAAAGTTGTTTAGCAATACAATATAAAACAGCAGCCAAAAAAAATTATACTTATGCATGGGCTTTGCTAGGAATTGTAGCGATCGCTTGTGGTGTTTGGGGTTTTTTTGCTATTAGAAACCAACTTCGCTGGCAAAACTATTTGCAATCGCTTAACTCCCAGCCGGGAATTGTGGTAATTAACACCAAGCAGCGTCATGGAAAATATTACATTTCCGGAATGCGTGATCCATTAGCCATAGATCCCAATACGCTGATACAAGCAACAAACCTTAATTCTCAAGCAGTTATCAGTAAATGGCAACCTTACCTATCTTTTGAGCCACAATTCACTAAAAAAAGAGTTGAAGCTTTGCTCCAACCTCCAAAAACTGTATCACTGCAAGTTGACAACGACGGTATTCTTCAAGCCACAGGCTCTGCACCTCGCCAATGGATATTAGAAACACAGAAATTATGGCGTTTTGTTCCTGGAATTACTCAATTTCAGGCAAATAACCTTGTAGAACTAGAACTTAGCGAATTGGAGTTTTATAAAAAACAAATTGAACAAAAAATATTCTTTTTTTCAGAAGGAACTACTGATTTAATCCCTGATAATAATCAGTTAGATAACTTTGTATTAATAATTTCTAAATTTGTAGATACTGCCAAATATTTAGATAAAGATGTGCAAATTCATATTATAGGACACACTGATACAACTGGAACAGAAGAAAAAAATCTGATGCTCAGTCAAGCCCGTGCTAATAAAATACTATCTTATTTAAATACTCAAGGAATCAATACCAGTAACTTTAAAGCTTTAGGGAAAAGTTCTAACCTACCTTTACGTCCAGAATTGTCACCAGAAGCTAAACAAAGTAATCGCCGAGTATCCTTCAAAGTCTTGCTCACCGACACACGCTAATTAAAAATTTATCAATTATGATTCAAAAAAAAATTTGTATGGTAGGTGCATTTGCTACAGGTAAAACTAGTTTAGTATCACGATTTGTTCACAGTATTTTTTCTGAAAAATACCATACTACTGTAGGCGTAAAAATTGATAAAAAAACTCTAAATATTCAAGAAAATAAATTAAATTTTATCCTTTGGGATATTCATGGAGAAGACGAATTTCAAAAATTAAGAATGTCTTATCTACGAGGTTCGGCTGGTTATTTATTAGTTGTAGATGGTACTCGACAAAATACATTAGAAAAAGCCTTTGATATCCAACAAAGAGTAGAAGAAGCAATTGGTAAAGTTCCCTTTATTTTGGTACTTAATAAGGAGGATATGACAGACGAATGGGAAATTGAACCTACTGCAATAGATGCTGTTATAAAAAAGGGTTGGACTGTAATTCAAACCAGTGCTAAAAATGGACTTGGTGTAGAAGAAGTTTTCCAAACTCTTGCTAAAAAAATCTTGGATAAATAGATGGTAGATGTCCCTAATCCCGTAACTACTTATATTTTGAACTTTATGATAGAGGAGCGTTCTCTTGCCTATCTGTTAGTCAAAAAAAATGGTGAATTGATGGCTTGGGGCGGTAAGCTAACAGAATACGGAATTACTAATCTCTGCAAAGGAAATAACATCAGGGATCAAGTTTTCTTTTTAGAAGGGTTACTACCATTAGACGATGTGGCAATTTTTTTGCCACTCATTAAAACAGGACATGAAATTTGTGCAGATGTCCATCTTTTTCCTTCAGAGGAAGGAGATTGGGTATTACTGTTACATAGCATTTGGGATGACCAGTACCTGTCATTTCTGCAACAAAAAGCTAATGATTTCAGTTTATTACAGGAAAAATTAATTTGAATAAAAAGCAATGCAGGAGATTTTGGACTTGGGATTTTGGACTGAATAATTTAAAATCTCCAATTCCAAAATTGGTAACTATAATTATTTATTGTAAATCTATTTAATGTATGAGTAACTCCATAACAAATGAACTATTTGCTGCTTTAAATATTTTAGTATTAGAGCGAATTGATATTGGTTTATTCAAAATTGTTGGAAATTGTCCAAATTGGTTAAGGCAATTTTGTAGCCAAAATTTTATATCAGGCATAGATATATTAATACCACAGGAAAAGTTTCCTTTCCTCGCAAATTTTTTAATTGACGCAGAATTTGTTTGGCAGAAGAATAGCGCTGGAAAGTTAAGTTCTGGTATATGGAGTGAAATAAATTTAGCAGGAAGAGAATATCAATTTGAAGCTTATGCAATTTGCTTAAATTCCCGAAAATTTTTACTGATTGAATTATTAAATGAAAACTTTAAAGATAAGCAATATTTGATCCAGAAAGCGAGAGAAAACAATTTAAATTATCAGCATTTTCTCAAAGAGAATCAGAAAAAAGAGGTATTAATTTACTGTATTATTCATGATATTGCCGGACAACTCAGTGCTATTAATTGCTGTTTAGCTCTGCTGGAATTTGAAAATTTAACTTCTAAAGGCGAAGAATACTTAGAAATCGCCAGAAAGCAATCTGTTAATCAAGAAATGCTCATCAGAGAAGTATTAGATGCCTTTTCTGCCGAGGTACTATCACTAGAAAGTTTCACAGTTAATAGTGATATAGCACCAAATATTTTAAGTTCTGCACAGGAAGTCATTGAGTTGTTAAATCCGACTTTTGCGCTTAACGATATGCAGTTGCAGCTTAGTGCTACTATTGACATCACAGCAGACTGGAAAGTAATTGGTGATAAATCACGTTTGAATAGAGTTATTTCTAATCTCGTAGAAAATGCTTATCGCCACAGTCCACCAGAATCTACAGTAACAATTAATTTGCAACCAGATGGAGAATATATTCTTTTTACCGTTGATGATGAGGGTGGTGGTGTACCACCAGATATGGTAAGTAATTTATTTCAAAAGTTTTCGCAAGGCAAATACAAATCAGGGAGAGCTGGATTAGGACTTTATTTTTGCCGAATTACAGTTGAACGCTGGGGAGGCGCGATTGGTTATATACCAAACGTAAAAGGCGGTTCCCAATTTTGGTTCCGCCTGCCAAGACCAGTATTTGTGAGGAGTTAAGAATTTTCAATTTTGAATTATTTCCATGAATGATCTGCTTGTTTTTAACTCCTCATTCATAGCTAATATCTAACGAAATGGAGTATGTCACGCAGGACACTATATCCGGCTAAATCCCATAGTAAGTAGGCCAGAAAGCCAATCATTGCCAAACGACCATTCCATAACTCAGCTTGAGGATTCCAGCCAAAGATAAAGGCGTTACGATCTACACCATTATAAGCTTTGGCAACAGGTGGTAAATCAGTGGAAGGGCGAGTTTCTCGAGTTTCCATTTTTTTCTCCAAATCAAACTAATTTTTGAGTGTTTAATCTTTAGTAACCAATTAGATGAAGCACGTCTCGAAGGACGCTATATCCGGCTAAATCCCAAAGTAAATAGGCAAGAAAACCAATCATTGCAAACCGGCCGTTCCAGAGTTCTGCTTGGGGAGTCCAGCCAAACAAAAATGCATTCCGATCTCTGCCGTTATACTCTACTGCTACTGGTGGTAAATCAGTTGAAGAGCGAGTTTCCATTTTTTTCGTCCTGAATAATTTATTAGTTAACTTTAATTTACCTATTTATCAGTGACCTGCTTTCTGCCTGTAGGTACAAACTACAAGCACTTCTTGTGGACGATTATCAAAAAGGTACGAGTACTGACAAATCCACCTTGAGGAGGTGATGAAAAACATAATTGTAAATAAATGTAAATTCCTGTTATGCAAGAGATGATAAATTTATAATTTAAGCAATCTATTTGCTGTGATCAGTGATTAAAAAATAGAACTTGTCCGCTTGCATTAATCAGCTTTTCGCTTCATTAGGAATACAATTTTAGTCTGAATTGACTTGTTAGATATTCAAACTTCTATCTAGCGCTAGATATGTTTTTCAAACCTTAGAGAGATGCATTAAATGGCTAAATTCCAGGATTCTGAAAGCTACAAGAGTTGGGTATTGCCATAGATACAAGTTTGATTGCTTCTCATGAAATTCTTAATCCCCCCAAATTTAAACTTAGAAGAAGGAAATATAATGTTGTTTCAAAGTCCGGAAAACATACTGGAAGTCTACAAGCCACTGTTGTGGGTGGCACAGACTCCAGTAGTTCCTACAGGTATTACGCCAGCGCAAGCATCAGTTCTCAATTCTGGGCCGCGCTTTTTTGTAGCTTTAATCTCTGGTGTGATCTTAGCTTTTGCATTCCAATTAGTATTAACAAACCTCTCCGTTGCAGCTGGTATTTCCTACTTGGGGCGTTCATCCGACTCGGATGCTGGTGTGGGAGAAGTGGGAAGTTTGGGTGGTACGATTCGCAAAATTGGTACAGCACTGGGGATTTGGACATTAATTACTGTGACGATCGCCTTATTGATCGCTTGCTTCCTCGCAGTCAAATTGAGTCTGTTAGTTTTAGATCCCAGACTGGGAGCAATTCTGGGGTTAGTAATTTGGGGTGCATACTTTTTGCTCCTAGTGTGGGTGAGTTCGACCACCGTAGGTTCCTTAGTTGGCTCGGTGGTCAATTCAGCCACTTCCGGCTTTCAGGCGATTATGGGGACGGCTACAGCTGCCTTGGGAGCTAAAGCTGTCAATCAGCAAGTAGTCGCAACTGCTGAAGCCGCAGCCTCGGCGGTGCGTCGCGAATTAGGCAGTGCTATTGACCCCACTAGTATCCGGGAAAACGTAGAAGATTACATCGAAAAATTACGTCCACCGGAACTAAATTTTTCCCAAATTCGCAGTGATTTGGAAAATTTACTCAAAGACCCCCAATTTCAAGCCATTGCTGGCAGTTCAGACCTCCGCCACATCGATCGCCAGAAGTTTGTTGATTTAGTCAGCAGTCGCACCGACCTTTCTAAACGTGACATCAACCGGATAGCCGATACCCTGTACAACGTTTGGCAGCAGGTAGTCAGCCAGCAACAACCCACCCAAAACCGCCTAGGTGAGTTAATAGACTATCTCAAGTCACTCCCACCAGGACAGGCCAAAACCGATGAACTCAACGCCAAACTGGATCGGTTAATAGCAGAAACGGGTACCGCCAAAGCAGGCGCACCAACAGCAGAACAACCCGGTTTAATGCAACAGACATTACAACAGGGCATATTAACGCTGATTGGTCTGGTGATGGGAAGGACAGATTTATCAGATTTAGATGTCGAAAAAATTTGGCGATCGCTAACTACCGCCAAAGAGAAAGCCACTGAACAAGCTGATAAGCTAGGATTACCCATATCAACACAACCTTATAGCCCCATTCGGGCTGATATCGAAAACTACTTACTCAACACCTACGCTTGGCAATTAAGTCCAGAAAGAATCTCTCAGGAATTCCGCGATGTCATCTATGACCCAGCCGCAGACCCCGGTATAGTCCGGAGAGAACTAGAGAAACTTTCTCGCAACGATTTCGCCAACATCCTACAGCAACGGGGACTGCTCACCCAAGGACAAATTCAGGGCATTACCGACCAGCTAGAAACTGTCCGTCAAGAGGTTTTAGTAATAGTCACCGCCGCCGAAGAAAGAGAGATAGTAGAAGACTTGCAACGTCGAGTGGCAAGTTATTTACTTGTTACCAATAAAGCAGATTTGACTCCAGAAGGCATTGAACAGAACTTTAAACCTCTGTTAGCAGATCCAGAAGCAGATTATGAAACTTTATCGCGGCGACTAGCGCAATTTGACCGCCAGGAAATGCGGGAAATACTACTAGAACGCAATGATATTCAGCCGGAAGAAGTAGAACCGATTCTCAACGAATTGGAAAAACAGCGCGATCGCGTCTTGGTAGAATCCAAAGGACTAGCAGAACAAGCTAAATATCAAGCAGAAACCCTGTGGCTGAATGTAGAATCATATCTGCGTAACACTGGGAAAGCCGAGTTAAACCCTGATGCTATCCGCGCTGACCTCAAAAGATTACTGGAAGACCCCCAAGCGGGAATGACAGCCATTCGCGCCCGATTAGCTCGCTTTGATCGAGATACTTTGGTACAGTTATTGAGTCAACGGCAAGACTTGAGCCAAGAGCAAGTAAATCAAATCATTCATGCTGTGGAAGACTCCTGGCATAGCGTCCGCCATGCACCCCAAGCTTTAGCAGAAAGAGCTAAGGAGCAATATGATTCTGTGACCACGACGATCGCAGATTACTTGCGGAATACCGGCAAAGAAGAATTGAATCCTGAAGGTATTCAACGGGATTTGACCAGATTATTTGAACATCCCAGAGAAGGAGTTGTAGCGTTACGCCATCGCCTGTCGCACGTAGACCGGGATACCTTAGTGAAATTGCTGAGTCAACGTCAAGACTTGAGTGAGCAGCAAGTCAATGAAATTATTGATTCCGTGCAAACTTCGATTCGCAATATTGTACGTGCGCCCCGTCGCCTAGCTACCCGGACACAGCAAAGAATGGAAACATTCCAAGCTTATCTGCAAGAGTATCTACGGCAAACTGGCAAAGAAGAACTCAACCCCGAAGGTATCAAACGCGACTTACAATTATTGTTGCATGATCCGCGAGTAGGCGTAGAAAGTTTTAGCGATCGCCTGGCGCATTTTGACCGTTCCACAATTATTGCTTTGCTGAAAATTCGCGAAGATATCACCGATGAAGAAGCAGCCAGAATTGCCGATAATATTGTCTCAGTCCGAGATCAATTTGTGGAACAGGTACGAGGTATTCAACGGCGGATTCAAGATGTCATTGATGGGATTTTTGCCCGAATTCGTGACTATCTCAATTCCTTAGAGCGCCCGGAACTCAACTATGAAGGCGTTAAACATGATATTCGCCAAGTATTTGAAGATCCACAGGCTGGATTTGAAGCCTTACGCGATCGCCTGTCTTCATTTAACCGTGATACCCTAGTGGCGATTATGAGTTCCCGTGAGGATATCTCCGAAGCAGACGCCAACCGGATTATTGACCAAATTGAACGGGCACGCAACACAGTCTTACAACGTGCCGAACGCCTACAACATGAAGCGCAACGCCGCCTAGAAGAGGTGAAACATCAAGCACAACGGCAAGCCGAGGAAACCCGTAAAGCCGCAGCCACAGCTTCTTGGTGGTTATTTGCCACAGCCTTCGTCTCAGCCGTTTTCTCAGCATTAGGAGGAGCACTGGCTGTAGTTCTGGTGTAGGTTAACAAGTTGTCTCCGCTAAATTTAAACCTCCCTTAATGGGAGGTTTTTTGTCGGAATGCTTTTAGGGGAAAAGGGGACGATTATTATAGAACTGACATCTTGCACCAAACCCTAGCGATTAGAAAAGAGCCTCCGGCACGCTCCGCGAACGCGGCTATACAAACTAAGTCCGCCTGCGCGGACTCACGGAAAAACAAGGGTTTCAACCCGCGTAGGCGGGTTTGGTCTGTGTAGCCGTGACTTCCAGTCGCCTGGTGCAAGATATAAGAGAAGCAATTTCCCTCCATCTCCCTACTCCCTCATTCCCCGCTTGCTTCTCCCCATTCATTAATGGCAGAAAATATTGACGAATAGTCATCATTAGCAAATGACATTTTCATTGCTGTTACCAAAATATGCCGCACAGCTTCAATACTAGTGAGATCCAAACCCAGTGATTTGGCTTCAGTAATGAACAAATCTGTATCTTTGAGCAAGTGTTTTGTCGGGAAATTAGGATTGCTATAATTGCCATCCAACATCCGGCGCAGCTTTTTATCAAAGGTAGGCGCATAAAGTGAACTGTCGCGTAAGATTTGCATAAACAAATCCACATCGATACCTTGACGCTCAATAAAAGCAAGACTGAGGGCAAAGCTAGTTGTCAAGGAAGCAATTAGTTGATTCAGCGCCAACTTCAAGCCAGCCGCAGCGCCTACCGGCCCCACAAGTAAAGGTTCTGCACCAAAATGTTGCAGTAATTTTAAGTGGCGTTGATATTGTTCTGGTTCAGCACCTACCATGACAATCAACTTGCCAGCTTTTGCTTCGGGAATACTACCTAATACAGGTGCTTCTATATATTCACCACCACCGCCAACGACTGCATCCCTAATTTCTTGGCTTTCGGTGGGAGTAATTGTCCCCATCTGGATAATAGTACGCCCTTCTAAAGTTTTCCAAGAAGTATCCGAAAGCAAAACATGATAAATTGCTGCGGCGTTGGTAAGCATCAGAATAATGCACTCAGCCGCACGAATTGCTTGGCGGGGATGCGTGACAATTTCCGCACCAGCTGCTTGTAATGGGGCTAATTTTTCTGGGGTGCGGTTGTAGGCCACTAGCTCTATATTGGCCGCTAACAACCTTTGAGCCATCGGTAATCCCATGAGTCCAGTTCCCAGAAATGCCACCTTCATTGTTCACGTTCCTTTGTTACAGCGTAGGCGTAGCCCTTCGTAGACATCGCGTTTTATTGTCAATTGTAATTTGAGTGAACAGTATCTAGAGATAACTGTTCACTGACTAGCAATTAGCCACCAGCAGCAAAAGTTGCCATAATCAAAACTGAAAGTAAGATACCTGGGGTAAGTAGAGTCACTAATAATAACAGTTCATGAGCAGTCATAATTGTTACTTTCCTATTGTCTTGGTCTGCACAGTAGTCAATGTCATGCTAGTCTATATGAGCTTGAGATAGCATTCTTAAATAGAGTTTTAACTTTTCACTGTTACTTTACTCAGTGCTGAGTCCTGAGTGCTGAGTAAGAAGAAAAGACAGAAAGTACTTTCGCGCTCGGTAAGTACCCCGCTCCTTGTGGATGGTTTCTTAACTCAGCACTCTTCATTCTGGCACAGTTAATCCTTTTAACGGTTGAGAAATCTCTGTTTGCTGGAGTCCTTTACTTTGTACTAAAACCCCAAAGCCACCCAGTTCTGAAGGGTCTATCAGTTGGTGTAGTGCTTCTCGCCGCCGCAGTAGTTGCGAAAGAGGCAGTTCTTGTTGAGAAATTGCCGCAATGCGATCGCCCAAACCCAACGCCATCAAAAATAAACCCTGCTGGATAAAACCAACTTTTTTTAACCCGCATTGCTCACCCCACCGTTCCAAGGCAGTAAAATCAACATGGGTTGTAATATCTTGTCTCCCGATGTTGATATAAGGGTCGTTGTGGTAACGATGTTGATAGTAGCACTGTAGCGTTCCTTGCGATCGCCTGGGATTATAGTAACGACTGGCGGGATAGCCATAATCAATAGTTAACACATACCCCCTCTGCAAGCGGTCGGCTACTATACTCAACCAGTCAAAAGCTGCTAAATTTATTTCGCTGCGGTAGCCATCTGCATAAGTACTTTGAGTCAAATCAATTCCCACTAAATCAAAATATTTTGCTAGTTGGGGTGTAGAAGGTTCCCCCACAACTTCCACAAATGCAACAGAAGCAGGCTCAGAGAAATTCCCCCCAGTTCCCACATCCCTCCGCGTTGTCACATAAATTTCACGCAGTTCCCCCGCTTCTAACATAAACTGATGTACAGGCAAGGCATCTACTAACTCATTAGAAAAAAAGCAGCCAGTAATTGCATGAGTTGGGATGTCTTCTAAATTGCACCAACGTACAGGAAATTCTCGCAAGCGTTGCTGTTGTTCTTGCTTTAACGCTGGGGACTTCTCCACAATCAAGTATTCCAGCGCCGCAAATAAATCTGGATGGTGCAGTTGATGGTAGTTGAGGATATGCAACGCCAATAATCCTTGACCTGCTCCCATTTCCACCAAAGAAAAGGGTACAGGTCGCCCTAAAATTTCCCACATCTGGAAAAATTGTTCTGCTAGTAATTCGCCAAAATCAGCGCCAAGATTGGGAGAGGTAAAAAAATCACTGCCTTGAAACCCAATTTTCACCGTATTACTGGAATAGTAGCCATGTTCAGGGTGATATAAGGCCAGATCCATGTATTCAGCAAAAGTAATTTGTTTTTGGGAACTTGTAGCAATGTATTCGGCTATGGCTGCACACAATGCTGAATTTGAATCCATAGAAAAAACAAAAATTAGGAGTTATAAATTCAATTTAACTCCTAACTTTTATTAGGTTTGGTTTAAGCGTAAGATTAACTAATCTAAAATTGTGCCTCCTACATCCGCTCCCTCCAGATTAGCTCCATGTAAATTTGCCTCGTTCAAATCGGCTTCACTGAGATTTGCCTGAGTCAGGTCAGCAACACTTAAATCTGCTCCACTCAAGTCTGCTTTATCTAGATTTGCAGCCTGCAAATTCGCCTCTTGTAATTCTGCCTCACTTAAGTTTGCTTCGATGAGTTTGGCAATAGTCAAATCGGCCTGACTCAAATCAGCGCCATCTAAAATAGCCCCATCTAAAATAGCTGCATCCAAGATAGCGCCAGTTAAGTTGCTGTCACTCAGATTAGCATCACTCAAATCAGCTCCGTTCAAATCTGCGTCAACAAAACTGGTTTGGGCTAAATTAGCATGATTCAATTTAGCTCCATCTAATATGGCTCTATCTAAAATTGCTCCACTGAGGTCAGCTCCCCTTAAATCCACTTCGCTCAATTTGACACCAGTAAAGTCTCTGAGACCTGCGGTATATTGTTTCAGAAGTTCATCTGCTTTCATATCTGTTTTGCTAAGGAACTTTCAGTTGAGACAATCCAGTCCTATGTAAAAACCCCCAGCACGCGCAACAAAAGGGCTTTGGTGTAGTGAATACTGGACTATCTTGTTCTAGATTAGCTATTCTAAATTGCTGGCACCACTATCTAAAGTTGTTATTTGGTCTCATACCTAGGGGAGATATTTAGAAAATTCAATTATATGACCAAAGACCTGTTGTACCGTTAGTTGCATTTGCCAGTTAGCAAATATGGAACAAACAATTTAATAACTGTTCTTGATGCTGATCATTTAAAAATAAAATGAAGTAACATACCAGAGTTTATTGCTACATAAATTTATTTATAAGTATCAGGACAATAGGTTTTTAATTGTTTAATAAAAAGTGCTGAATGTGAAGTAATAATCAGAGTAGAAAAACTCATGAATGAACTATATACAGCAATCCTAAATCAGTCACAAACAAAAATATTCCCATTGGCTTTAAGAAGTCGGGAATCTGAGCTTCTTGCTGTTTACAAATCAAATAGGATTGCTATATTTTTTTCACTTGATACAGGCTAACACCTGACTACACCAATGTACTCAGCATTCTCAACTACTGAGAAAGGCATAATAAAGATACAATAACTTAATAGGTCAAATAATTGTTATAATTTGCTGCCAATGAGTTATTTCCAGTACACCGTACTACATTTAAACCATCTTGAGAAACGCTAAAAATTTCTAATAAGCCTGATAACCACTTGACTGTTTTAGAAAAAAGGAGTTTGAGAAAATAAAGATATATATTATACAACGCTATCTCAAATCCTGAAAAGCCAATCCAGTCAACGAGTCAGTGGTGAATTAAAATCACATCAGGCAAGATATATTTATCTTAGTAGTTGAAAGATATCACTGATTTTGATGAGCGGTACCGCAATCGCTAAACTAATTGTATAAGTAAGTTTACTCATCTACTCCAGACTCACCTGAAAATAATGGATTTTAGTCTGTTACTGGCTGAAAAAACCGACACCATTCTCGAAAAATGGGTTGCAGCAGTTCGGAAAAATAGGAAGATTGAAAGTGCTGATGACCTAACGTATACAGCAATACAAAATGACATCCCAGATGTTTTAAAAGCAATGCTAACGGTGCTTTCGACATCTGAGACTAGTGATATTAGGTCGATAGTTACTGCTAGTTGGCAGCATGGCACTCTGCGGGCAAAACAAGGCTTTGATCCAGCAGAAATTAGCCACGAATATCATTTGCTCAGAATGGTAATTTTTGACACTTTAGAACCAGATTTGTTGAAGGGAACACCTACAGAGATTATTCGTGCTGTGCGTTTAATTGATGCCGTGATAGACGCAGCCACCGCTAGGTGTGTCGATAGTTATGTTGAGGAACGTTTGCGAGAACTACAGCAGCTGCATTCGTCACTAGCGCTTCATAATCAGCAACTAAATCGTTTAGTTATTGCTAATCAAGATTATATTTCTCAATTAGCCCATGACTTGAAACACCCTCTAAGTTCGATTATTGGTTACTCAGATTTATTTTTACGCCAACAACGCAAGAAGTCTGAAGTCAAAGACTCCTATACCAATTTAGAACATATTGAGCGGGTGCTACGTAATGGTAGGCACTTACTGCGTTTGATTAATGATGTCCTAGAAATTTCCCGGTATGATGCAGGACAGATCAAACTTAAACCAGTACCCACTGATGTCCGTGAGTTAGTTAATAATGTGTGTGAAATGTTGGAGCCTTTAGCTGACGAAAAAAATTTACAAATTGATGTAAATTGCGATCGCATACCTCAAGAAATAGTCACAGATGAATTTCAACTACAACAAATTATGACAAATCTTGTGAGTAATGCTATTCGCTACACAGAGTCAGGGAGTATTAGTATAGCGTGTAAGTTACTGGATGATCACAAGTGGGCGATCGCAGTTGCTGATACTGGAATTGGGATTGCACCAGAAAACCAAGACCAGATATTTGAAGCTTATTTTCGGGCTAATTCTGGTAATAAATCCTATCTCCCCGATAGCACTGGCTTGGGATTGGCAATAGTTTCCCGTTTAGTCAAACTATTGCAAGGTGAAATTAACCTAGTTTCTGAGGTAGGAGTTGGTTCTACTTTCACAGTAACTTTGCCTTTGAAACTGGAGAGTTAAGAAATTTCTATAATAACAACCCTTGTTTTTTCAACTTAGCTAATGCATCTTCAGCCGCCGCTTTTTCAGCATCTTTTTTATTTCGTCCTTTACCTTCTCCATATTCTTTTTCATCCACTAAGACTTTAGCAACAAATTCCGGCGCGTGAGACAAACCGCCGACTTGAAGTGTGACATATTTGGGAGGATTAGGCGTAAGGTGGCGATGTACCCATTCTTGAAAGCGATTTTTTGAGTCTACATTAGACCGAGAGACAACAATTTGCTCAGGTACAGCATCAAATAACGGTTCTATAATTGCGCGCACTGCTTCAATATGGGAATCATTATCCAGATAGTAAGCACCAATAACTGCTTCAAAAGTACTACTGAGCAAATTAGGATTTTGGTAGCCTCCATCTCGAATTGCACCTTTCCCTAACCGCATCCTGAAGTCTAAACCCACTTCAATAGCAAACTTGGCTAGTTGCTTCTCGTCCACCAGCGCCGAACGCCGCCTAGTTAATTCATCTTCTCCTCTTTCTGGGTGACGGCGATAGAGATATTCACCACTTAAGAAATTCAACACAGCATCACCAAGAAATTCTAGGCGTTCATTGTGTTCGCCTTCTCCGGGATTTTCATGAACATAAGAACGGTGGGTAAGTGCGCGACGTAAAAGTTTTTCATCACGGAATGTTAGAAGTTTGTGCATTTTTATGTCTTGTATTGTTGCTAAAATTGACTGTTGGGAAGTTGTACAAGTGTAACTTTTTAAGCACGAAAAAGCCGCAATAGCGGCAGTTTTAGAAAACACCAATTTTTTTGCTCAACTGGTTTTTTCAAAGCTGTTTTATGCAGCGAGTCTGTCTAAATTAATTAAAAACAATTCTTGATTTTGCTTTTGGACTTTACCATCCTTTACAGCAACATCAACAAACTGACCAAAGCTCTTAAATTTCTTACCATTAGATGTACGTATCGATGAAAATCCTTGATATTTAGCACAACTTTGACGCATCAATTTGTCAATGTAGGCAAATTTTGTGTGCTTTCCTTGGCTTAAAGCAGTGTTGATAGCTGCAATCAAACACTCTATAGCCTCATTGTAATTAATCTGGGACTCAATAGCAGTGGTTTGAGGTGGGTTATTTTGCTCTACTAACTCAGGTAACTTGTCTACAAAGTAAAATTCATTAGCCAATTCTCTCAATTTCTGTTTTACATTACCTACACGAGCAAAGATGATAACTTGTTTGCCTAATTTTTGTAGATTATGAACCAATTTTACAAAGTCTCCATCTCCTGATACAAGGATAAATATATCTGGAGACGTATTGCCGTGAATCTCCTCTAAGCAGTCGGCTATTAATTTGTTATCTGCGCTATCCTTCAGAAGACATGGAACATTCAGACAGTTGAAACCAAGATTGGCTATGTTGTTTTTTGCAGATGCTTGATTGTGCATCTGTAAATTAAGGTAGACATTTTTGCTAATTACATACCCTTTGGATTTGGTAAAATCAAGCAATAATTCGGCTTGCTTTAGATTTAAAAAAGCATTTTGATAGTCCCAATAAATGGAAACCAAACGCTTCTGCTGGCGTGTTTGTCCCTTTGATTTTAAATGAATGTCTGTCATTGTAGTATGTCCAGATTTTATTTTGTGAACTGGACAGCCTCAACAAATCACACATATAGCAGTAGGATAGCTTGAGGCAAGGGATTGACACTTAAAAAGTATTTCCCTGTTATTAAGCTTTTTGCTGTCGCTTTTTTTGGCTCCTGTCTCAGCCGTAGAATTCCTGGCTTCCTGCCAAGTTTTGCGTTATCCATCCTCCTGAACATTCATCCAAATACCTCATCTTCCCTTTGAAAGTCTAGTCAACTAATTGACCTGATATCAGGCTGAATATTCAGCCGAAGGGATGACACGAAGCTTGGCAGGAAACTAGGAATTCTGCTGCTGAGACAACACCAAAAACCTGCGCTTTAGAGTGAGGTTATTTTGCTGTCTTAAGTATAGAATTACATAGCTGATACTGAATGTCAAGATAATTGTTTGTGAAGAAACACAAACCGTATTACTCAATATCTATAAACTTGAAAAATTCAACTTTGGCGGAAATACTCTACTTAAATCAAGAGATAAATCAGGAAAACAAGGCAAAGCTATTAATTGATTAGACAAAACAATCCGCTTATTGAGATAGCCATATTTACCTTGATTGTCTAGATATGGTTCACTGTAACATTCCAGATGGTTATCAAATAAATTAAATATCCAATAATCAGAAATACCCGCTTGAGCATAAAGAGGTATTTTGACATCTTGGTCGTAAGCTAGGGAAGAATCAGCAACTTCCATTACTAGTAAAATATCAACAGAGACAGGATGAGATGAAAGATAATTATCATCTCGATTTTTAACAATAGCGAAATCTGGTTCAGGTTCGCTATTAGGTGGTAAGGTAATCGGAGCTTGAGATTGTAACGTCGCCCTATCTCCAACAATTTTTGGTAGTTCCCGCAACAATTTACGTAGACAAGTTGCATGGACTTTACCCTTCGATACCATTTGAATAATTTCTCCGTTAATTAATTCGATATGGTCATCTTCGGGGAAAAAACCCAGTTCTGTCAGCCTGTGGTATTCATTGAGTGTAAAACGTTTAGTTTGAGTAATACTCATAACCTTGCTCCTAAATTCTCATATTACTTATTTTAAATGTGCCAGAAATTGCTATGCTAAAAGCCGAGACCAGCTATTTTGCTAACCATGCCCGCGCCTACTATCAACCCCACAATCACCGCCTTTCCCTTAACAGCCGTAGTCGGTCAAGAAGCGATTAAATTAGCTCTGCTGTTAGCAGCAGTCGATCCAGGTTTGGGGGGAGTGGCGATCGCAGGTCGTCGCGGTACGGCAAAATCTGTAATGGCTCGTGCTATCCACGCCTTACTACCGCCTATCGAAGTTGTTAAAGGCTCAATTAGTAACTGCGACCCCAACCACCCAGAAGACTGGGATGATGATTTGTTGGCAGAGTATGCAGGTCAAGATATTCAAGATATTCCTACTGATATTATTCCTGCGCCTTTTATACAGATTCCCTTGGGTGTGACAGAAGACAGACTCTTGGGTTCTGTGGATGTAGAACAGTCCGTAAAACAAGGTGATACAGTTTTTCAGCCTGGGTTACTCGCCACAGCCAACCGAGGCGTGCTGTATGTGGATGAACTGAATTTATTAGATGACCAAATCTCAAATCAGTTGCTAACAGTATTATCGGAAGGACGCAACCAAATTGAGCGCGAGGGAATTAGTTTTCAGCATCCTTGCAAATCTTTATTTATTGCCACCTATAACCCAGAAGAAGGCGCATTACGGGAACATTTATTAGATAGAATTGCGATCGCCCTTTCTGCTGACGGTGTACTCGGCTTAGATCAAAGAGTAACAGCCGTTGAGCAAGCGATCGCCTACTCCAATTCTCCCCAAGATTTCCTTGCGCAATACAACGAAGACTTAGACGCGCTGAAAACTCAAATTATCTTGGCACGGGAATGGTTGAAAGAAGTCACCATCACCCATGAACAAATTGCCTATTTAGTAGATGAGGCGATTCGTGGTGGAGTCCAGGGACATCGCGCCGAGTTATTTGCCGTGCGAGTTGCTAAAGCTGCGGCGGCTTTGGAGGGACGCACAGCAGTTAATGCAGAAGATTTGCGGCGTGCTGTGGAATTGGTGATTGTACCACGCTCCACAATCGTCCAGACACCACCACCTGACCAACC
>JADEXK010000068.1 GCA_015207155.1 Nostocales cyanobacterium LEGE 11386
GAGATGGGGGAATGAGGGGGATAAGATTGTGATTTCCCAATGACCAATTCGGAAACCTCAACTTGGCAAAGTAGCCTTTAAGCGAGAAAATATAAAGAACGTCGCCCTTAACATTCTTAACATTTTCTTTGTGAATAACGTCCGTACTGTCTCTGATACAAAGCGAACTTTTTACTCCCTTCACACCCGGCCAATCAATACGATTTATCGTCGAGTGGTAGAAGAGTTGATGGTAGAGATGCATCTACTATCAGTAAACATGGATTTTACCTACAATCCCATTTATGCCTTGGGCGTCGTCACAACCTTTGACCGCTTTATGCAAGGCTACCAACCAGAACGAGATCAGGAATCGATTTTTAATGCTATATGTCAGGCTGTAGAGCAAGAACCGCAACGCTACCGACAGGATGCTGAACGGCTGCAAGCTTTAGCTAAAGACTTACCAGTGAATGATTTAATTGCATGGTTAAGTCAAACCACTCATTTAGATCAAGATCCTGATTTACAAGCACAATTGCAAGCGATCGCTAATAATTCTAACTTTAAGTACAGCCGCTTGTTTGCAGTTGGTTTATTCTCGTTGTTGGAACAGTCAGATCCAGAATTAGTTAAGGATGAAAAGCAGCGCCTTGAAGCATTAAAAACCATTGCTGCTGGCTTACATCTATCTGATGAAAAACTCAGCAAGGATTTGGAACTATACAGTTCTAATTTAGAGAAAATGGCTCAAGCGCTGATAGTGATGGCAGATATGCTTTCAGCTGATCGCAAAAAACGCGAACAGCGCCAACAACAAGCCAATACTCCAGTTGCTCCCCCAACTACTAATGAATAGTTAAACAAGTAGCCAGAATGATTCGTAATTGATAATTCGTAATTCGTAATTGTTACCCCTCAATTTATTGAGGGGATTAAAATCAGGAATAAATTTCATTTTTTCCATCAATTAACGTGAGTTCGACAAGTGGAAAAAACCCCTCTCCAAACCTCTCCCCTGCAAGGGTAGAGGCTTTGAAACCTTGATTTTTAGTTTAAAACCAGGGAGATTTTTGCCCCTCTGGGTGTCACAGAGGAGTTGGGGTGAGGTTCATCGAATTCACGTCAATTAAGTTGAGGAATTATATCCTTAAATAATTACGAATTACGAACTACGAATTAGTAATTATTTACACTCCTAACAACTTGTAAATTAGGCTGTTGATGATGGTGAGCGCAAAAGCCCCTAGTACAGCACTCCAAATCCCAAAACGTAAGCGAAATCCCTCTACTAACCAAGCTGCGATACTAAAACAGACAACGGCAATCATAAATGTGAAAATGCCGGATAGCAAGTTAAACGTGAGTAAGTCTGGGACTGCAAATATTAGGCGTAAAATTGGTCTCACTACTGCTGTGACAATACCGAGAACTGCTGCCGAAAAAAAGGCTTTTTGTGGAGAGTCAACTTCCACTCCCAAAGGCAGCTTACTAATAATCAACAAGCTGATAGATGTTACTACCCAAACAATTAAAAGCGTCACAATATTCATGCCATAACCCTTGAAACGCGGATGGTGATTGGCTGTAAATTACTGAGTCTGTGGAATTATTTGTAAATTAACAGATATTTTTCTCTAATCGAAATTTATTTTGGATATCTTTAGGTTTAGTGCCGACAAGAGGAAAGAATTGGGGAGCGAGGGAGAAAAATCTTTGCCCTGCTCCCTGCTTCGCTGCTGTTTAAGGTACAGAATTGTTTGTTTCAGGTACAGCAGGCGCTTGAGGCGCTAGTTCGTTGGGCATAACTGGAGGAATTCCAGGACTAATGCCTTGTCCAGAGGGGATTTGATTGGGGTTGATGGGGAAGTTGGGATTAAAATTGTCTTGTGGATTAATTCCCGGAACTGGTGCAGGCGCTTGTCCAGGACTAGTAGGGAAATTAGGAGATGTCGGTAAATTAGGTGAGAAAGTGGGTGTTTGAGATGGGCCGGGGATAATTCCCAAAGACACGCGATCGCCACCGACTTGCCGCATCAAATCCAAGATCTCAATGACATCATTGTAGGTTGCTGTGCGTGAGGCATTGAGCACCAAAATGCCATTGGGATTTGCTTGAAGATACTGCATTAATCTTTGTGCTAACTCGTCTCGTCTTACAGGCTGTTTTTCGATGTAAATATTACCTACAGCATCAATAGTGACAATTTGACTGCCACTTT
Organism: Nostocales cyanobacterium LEGE 11386; assembly: GCA_015207155.1. Lineage (GTDB taxonomy): Bacteria > Cyanobacteriota > Cyanobacteriia > Cyanobacteriales > Nostocaceae > LEGE-11386. The sequence continues at coordinate 2,202 of JADEXK010000068.1, forward strand.
GGGACGTGACACCAGGAACTGTACTTGTGCTAGCTTTGGGCAAATCAACATTAATTGCCTGTTGTCGAGTAAATTGCAAAGCTGCTAACAAAAAAAACGTCAAGATACAAAAAACGACATCAATTAAGGGAATAATTTGAATTTGTGCTTCTTCTACTGGAGTATGCAGATTAACTTTCATGTCTCACTTTTACCCATGATGCGGGTGTTGAATTCTTGACTATTGCTCAGAATCTAATGGATCACTTGTCGTTGGGGGTTCAGGAGGTTTAGGAAACGGGTTTTTGCCTCGCTTGCGGGGCGGATTCAAACTTTCCCGTGAAGATTCCCCCACAATTATTGAGGTACTTTTGCCCAAGTCAGGGGGGGACTGGCGATATAATAATTCCATTTCATTTCCCGCCTTGCGAAAAACTTTCACTTGGTCAACGACAAAACTCTGAAATAGGCGGTAGAACACTAAACTAACAATGGCAACGATGAGTCCAGCCGCAGTACTAATTAAGGATTCGCCAATACCAGTAGTCACACCAGCTGTAGATTCAGTTCCCAAATCACCAATGCGAATTGAGCGTAAAGACTGGATTAAACCTAGAACCGTACCCAGTAATCCCAACAGTGGCGAGAGGGCAATCACCGCTTCCAAAAGTTTTTCACCGCGTCGCATTCCCGCTAATTCATCTTCGGCAGTGGACTCCAGTGCTAGTCGAAAGGTTTCCGCATCCCGTTTTGGGAAGCTTAAGGGAGCGTAGAGAAAACGTCCTATGGGTTGATGAGTGGCATTTCTGGCAATGTCCGCAGCTACTTCCCAACTATCATGGGCCGCATCCAAAACCCGCTCAACTATTTCCTTTTCTTGCGTCATAATTCGGAGCCAGAACCACAAACGCTCGAATATCACACTTAAAGACAAAATTGACAGTACAAGTAAGGGCCACATTGCTGGCCCACCCTTTTCAAACAAATCTAAAATATCCACTGGTTATGTTTCCTCCCTCCATTGATAAAGCAAGTATCCCCAAGCATTTTAAGGCCAAAGATTAATGCACAATTATCATATTCTTGTGCAGCATCGCAGAGTCAGTATTTGGCGACAGATAACGAGTGACGTCTTCCATACTAACTGGGGCGGTTATTCCCACCGCAAGTTGGCAGCATAATTTGTCAAAATTAAAAATAACTGGAGGGTCAAAACATGAACTTTTCAATTCAATCACTGTACACCTGGTATCGGAGTTTGCTGCAAAATTCCAAGTACCGTTTGTGGGTAATTTTAGGAACGCTAGTTTATCTACTTAGCCCTATTGACATTATTCCAGATGTGTTCCCCGTTGTTGGACAAATTGACGATGTGGTAATTTTGTCTTTGCTAGTTTCTGAGTTATCTGGACTAGCGATCGCTAGTTGGAAAGCTCGTAAAGGTACTAATGACAGCGAGGATGCTAGCCCTAGCGCCAAGACTGTTGATGTTGATGCGGTATCTGTTAAGTAGGATTTTCAACGCAGAGGCTTGCAAAGTGAAAGGTAAAAGTTGTTAGCTTTGGCTTTTTCAATTATGCATAATGTCGTCAAGTTTAAGTTGTAAATTTGGCAAGAGAGCAGAGGAAATCGGATCTCCTAAACGATATTGTTGCTGTTGATACACACCATTAACTAACTTACAGATGGTGAAGGTGGGTTGTTTTGGATTACCGATAAATTGCAAACCACCCAAGCCACGAAAATCCACAATCCAATATTCTGGAATATTCAGAAAAGCATATTCTTCCACTTTTCTTGCATAATCGTCTTGCCAATTTGTGCTAACAACTTCAGCAACAAGTTGGATTGTACTACCGTTACAAATAATAGTTTCTTTTTGCCATAAAGGTTCTTTACTAAGTTCTGCTTTATCTAAAACAATTACGTCAGGACGCAGCGCTGTAGCTTCAGCAGCAGGTGGTTTTATTAAGCAAGTTTTGGGAACTAACCAGTTAAAATTAGAACTAAAAATTTCCACATAGATTCTACCTGCAATACTCCCGGCAACAGCTTCGTGAGAACCCGTAGGCTCCATATCTCTTAGCTCTCCGTCGATTAGTTCATAGCGTGTATTGTCACTATATTGGGCTATAAATTCGTCAAAAGTAAGTAGTTTAGGTGGGGTGTAGGTCATAGGTTTTGTTTTAGCTGAACTTAGGCTGATTGTCACGGAGGCATTTTATCAGCTCATGAAAATCCGTCTAGCCGTTCTGCGCTTGTTTATGTTTAAAAATCCTTCACAAATTCTGTCAAGAACCTGAACGCCTTAAGAATATAACTCACGCAATCTTGAGGAGAGGTATTGTAAAACGATCGCCAAGCATTAGCCTTATCCTCATCATAGCGATCGCCTCGTTCGGGATGTTGTTCTAACCATGCCAAGCGGACTGCATGGCCAATTAACACATCCAAAACTATATATTCTTCAATTTGTAAGCTAGGGTTATTGGCTGCAATGGTGGCTAATTCCATTAATGCTTCAATATTTACTTTGCGGTACTCTGGCGCTTGAATTTTATTTAGTAGATGCTCTACTCGCAAGGCAAAATTCTTTTCGCCTGGGGTCATCTCTGATAAAATCAATTCGCTATCTAAGCGATTGCGGCGCTCTAGTTTATCGCCAATGACTATGCCCTTGCAATGCTTCATTAATAGCCAAACTTGCTGGAAAAAGTCTTTGGGTACTCGGTTTAACGCTCCTTCTGCTTGGCGAAATCTTCGCCAACCACCTTGGGGAACTATAGTTTGTTCTACTTCATTGGTTGGTAGCACTACCCAAGCAATGTCGCTTTCTTTTTGTTTGACGTGTAATGATTCCTGCTGGCGTAACAAATTACTCACGCCTGTGTAACCTGTTAATACCTGATGCAAGCGCATTTTCACTTCAAAAGGCGAAAGTTCCATTAGGTGTTCGTATGCTTCATCTTGAGTAACATGCAACTCTTGTGCTAATTCACTGGTAATTAATAAGATGAGATAGCCGACTCTCAGCGTTAGCAGTCCTTGAAACAGTTCAGGTTCCGATCTGATTAAGACACCAAGATAAATGATAATTTCTTGTGTAAGGACGCGATCGCGGATATCTTCACGACAAAAATGATTAATTTTCTCGGCTATTTCATTGTGAGACATGGGTACTGTAATCAGTGATGCTTGACTGTAAGCTTTACCTACGGCAATTTGCTTACCCCGTACCAAAATACTTGTCACCGTATCCGACAAGCCAATATCAACCATCTGTCGCAATCCCGCCGCCCGACGGACTATCGCCCAAAGTCCTAAATCCCCGGCTTTGGTGTAAACTTCATCCAATAAATCGCTTGCTGTAACGCGTTGCTGCGGTCCGCCAAAACCTGTATCAAATCCTAGTCCCTGCAACCGAATCAAAGTTTGCAATAACTCAATTTGTTCATAGAGATTTTCTGATGAACGTAAAGAAGACAGCAATAAACCCAAGTTAGTTTCGCATTCCATCTGAAATTCTTGGGTATGCCCTAAGCGCCAGCTTTCTCCAGGATGATAAGCCAGATAATAGCAACGGGGCCCGGCATTTTTGACGGGCGATTGGGAGAAGTCTGCATCTGGGAGGAAATCAATCCTTTGCATCCCGGCTGTGAGCATCAGCTGGTTTAAGCGTCCTAATTTCACTTGCACGCCGTTACACACACCTGCTTTCAATTCCTGCATCAATTCTAGTAACGCTTTTGAACCGATTTCCCACATGGTGTGTGTCAACATTAAAGTTAGGGTAGGACGCCCTAAGTCGCTCCAATACTTTTGAATGTAAGCGAGTTCACTTCTAATTTGATCTAGTAAAAAATGGTAATCGAGGGTTAAATAAAATTGCTGGGAGTCTAAAAACGACGGTAAAAATATAATTGTCTCGTTGTGAATGCGAAAGATTCTTGATGTGGTTAAACTTCGCAAACGCCGTATAGGACGACCAGTTAAACCCAGCTTATCGTTACGTCCAATTTGAGTATAAATAGCTGAAAGTTCCCCAGCTTTTCTGACTTGAATTGGTTCTACTTGCTTGGGTGTTTGGGTTTCAATCCCGTGAACTTCTAGTTTTGTTTGTAAGTCTTCATCCTCGGCTAGCAAGGCAATTTGTACCAAAGATTCACGATTTTTGCCTACACACAAATGTCTGCCTAAGGGATCAATATCGCCAATTGCCAGTAATCCCTCACTTAACATTTGACCGAGAAAATACAAACTTTGCGCCCACACTAGGGGAATATTTTCGTTAGGTAAACGCTGTTGACTTTGGGGGTTTAATCTTTCGGCTTCTACGTTTTCGGCTGGCACATAATAAAGTTCTGGTAATAAACCTACACCATCCCGCTCCACAAGTAGCGATCGCAAACGTTCTTGATAATTTTTAACTTGCTGGCTGTCACCGCGAAACAACCCATCTAGAAATAAATAAGTAAAAAATAAAGGCCATTCGCATTCAATATGCTCGAATTGCTTGAGTTCCCAAGGTTCGTAGTGTAAGCGTTGGCTATCTTCTAAAACGGTTTGGTGTCCATCGCGCAAGAAGCGTTTGCAGCCGTATTTGCCTTGGAGTTTATTGATAATATCGTTAAATGTACGTTCGCGCAGTTGTGTATCTTCCACTGCAAAGGCTGGATAACTAATAATACTTAATAGTGCCGCATCAATTTCTTTAGAACCAGATTCTCTCGGTAATAAAGATTCTAATGTAGTCCGGGCGCGAGCAATTTCATCTGGTAGGACATGAATCACTGATGCTTGACTACCACGCACACCAAACAAATCTAGTCCGTTGATTGCTTCTAGGGCGGCTTTAGCCATACCTACAGAACTAGCATTTAACTCCGCACTACCATGATTAATTTTATTACCCCGTTCCCAAATGCCAAAATCTGGTGTGCGGTAAGCTCTGCCAATGTAATAAACTAAATTTTGGACGAAATTTACTTCATCAATCGTATAAATAATTTGCAATCCCGAAGCGGTCATTTGTGCCAGCATCAGTAAAAATATAGATGTGGCATCAAGTTGCAAATGTCCCCATTCGTCATCACCAACTACGATGTCGGCAGTCGCGGTGTTGTATTTGGCGTGTAATCCATTCAGTGGTGACTGAGTATGCTTAAATTGCTCCACTTTATGAGACTGGCGTAACATAGCAAATAACAACCCTCGCATCAGCTTGATGACACTGTGTTCTAATTCGTAGGTGCGTCCTTTGTCTTCATCAACCTTGCGGTATGCCAGTGCTAAACCCCAAACTCCCAAAATACTGTAAACGTTATCTCGTACCCAAGCATCTGTATAATCACCGTGGGCGGTTATGGCTGTACTTGCAGGAAGTAAACCAGTAATCGGATTCTGACGCGCTAGGATGATCGTCTTGATTTGCTGGTAGTAATCATCCAGTCGAGTTTGCAGTTCGGTGACTGTTTTCATAAGTTTAAATTATAGGGAAGCTGGCGAAATTAGACGCTGTGGGTGTGAAGTGAATTATATAGACTAAGCGAAAACAGGTTATGTAATAGGAAACGAGATTACATCTCATAGTGGTGTGAGTATATTATTATCTCGTTTTAGTAGACATTTAGTTAGTGAATTGTTAATGAACTCTAACTAAGAAGCAAGATTTTTTCAAATCTTCATCACTACGTAAGGTAATTTATACCGATTTTACATAATCTTTGTTAGTTATAAAAAAATGCTTGACAAACCTTCTAAAACATGATTTGAAAAATAATTACAATGAAGGTATATAGAGCTTTGAACACAAAATAACTCCGTAAACAAGAGGTGTTATTATGTCTGTGCGTTACAACGAAAATCATGCCCGGTTAGTAAAAGTTGTTTATTCCCAAGTTAAAGTTAATGGCAAAACTGAATTAGTGCCATTAGAACTATATGCTGATGGTTCACTGAGACGCTCTTTAGGTTAATTGGGGACTGGGCACTACTATGACAATACTCAGCACTTACTTTTAACAAAGGAAGAAGAAAGAAGGAAGAAGTCTTCTTTCTTCTGACTCCAACAGCACTTCCTTATTTAAGTCTGTGGGTATTCATGAGAAACAAACGGCAGTTCTACTATTTCACCCTCAGCTTCTCCTACTTGGACTTTTAAGCCAACACCACCAACTTTGCTGCGGATGTAACCTAGTCCAAAGTAACCATTGGTGGTTTCAGTATAGCTGGTAAGTTTACCGACTTTTTCATCCCCGATTGCGATCGCACTACCAACTTGTGCTGGTGCATTGAGGCGGATACCCCAGAGGTATTGTTTTACACCTTTGTATGTATTTAACCGAGCAATGGTTTCTTGACCGATATAGCAGCCCTTATTAAAAGAAATCGTTTGCCATAAACCAACTTCCAGAGGATTATAATCATCTGTAAGTTCCGCATCTGGAGCGGGTCTTCCCTGTAATATGCGTAACGTTTCCCAAGCGCGATCGCTCAACTCTACAGCGCCTAATGCTAAAATTTGGTTCCATAGCTTCTCTTTCTCTGAGGCTGGCAGAATGATTGTATATCCGGGGTCAGCCAAACCACTACCCACAGCGACAATCACTCCACCTGCAATGAAGAGATGATTGCCATAGGGTTGACCGATAATTGCCCCAGCACCCAGTTTTTCGACAATAATATCACTTCCTGGGCCAATCAGGCTGAAGGTTGATGTTTCATCTGTCACATCTGTCAATTGCACCTTGTCGGCAAAAAAGATGTAGCGATCTAGCCATTGGATGAGATATTCACGACGGCTAGGAGAAACCAGCAACAATACTGCATCATCGAGAATATACGCACTCACCAAATCAATCGTGCGAGCCGTGGATGACACCATCACCGTATCACAACCCTGTCCTGGCTTGAGGCTTTGGAAATCGTTAGTACTTTGATTGTGTAAAAAGCGGATACGGTCATCATCAGCAACACGGATGCGTCCCCAGTGGGAGCGATCGCATATAGCAACTCCTGCTGTCGCGGCTTGGATAGCTGCTGCGTCTTGACTGTCAATTGCAGATGTTGGCATAGTGATGAAGACTCACCCTGTTTCAATATTGTCGCCTGGCAAATATTAGCAAATAAAGGTTTGCAGGTTCAATTACCTAGGGGTGTAGAAGGGGGAAATTAAAAATGTTGGTCAACACATTCCTTTTCAGCCTCTTAACTCTGTTTTCTCTGCGCCTCTGTGGTTAATTAAATTATTTTAAACTTCAGATGCACAGAGAAGGAAACTTGCACAGGAAGGGTTTCCCGACTTGAGCAAAGTGTCCGTAACCAGAGAGAAAAAAACAGATTTTACGAGTCACCTTGAAATAGCTAGTCCTAGATAATTAACTAGTTTTCTGATAAAAATCTATCAGTAGTTAGCACAAATTAACTCAAGATTAAAAATGCCACCTGTAATAAGCCGACAACAAAACCTAAAACACCACCTAAAGTCACAATAGCCTGCAATTCATTTTTGACAATTCCCTCAATTGCCGCTTCTAAATCGGCGGGCGATGTTGATTTTACACGGTCAACGATTACTTGATCTATCGATAAAATCGGAATTACCTGGGCGACGATTTTTTCTAAATCTTTTTCTAAATACTTTTCTAAAATCAGAGCTAACTCTTGACTTACTACTTCTAAAGAAGAACTCATAACAGGTGAGGCGCTTAGACGATTAAGTAGTAATGTAGAAATATTTTCCCAATTAACAGAATCCGTTAACCCTTGGATTAAATCGCCTCCACTGGTTTGCAGGTAATGACGGACACTTTCACGGGTAGTTTTTCGCAGTTGGCGCACCGTGCCAATTGGTAAATTTTGTAATGATAAATTTTGCAGTACTTTTTTGAGGCGATCGCGCATCTGTAAAACTTGAATCAACTCCTCTAAACGCGCATTAGTTGATTCTTTTTCATCTAAACAAAAAGTTCGCAGCCTTGTAAGAGTATTACGTAAACCGAATAAATTTGCAACTACCCAATAAGTACCACTAGTCTTTTCTCTAAAGCTTTCATCAATAGTTTGAATGGTGCGATCAGTTAAAAAATCTACAATTGCCTGCCGCAATACATCTGGCGGTAAAACCACCTGCAATAACCAATCAGCTAAACGTGTAGCTTGTTCTTCACTTAGTTGTAATTCCAGCAATACCTGGTCAAAAATTTGATTGATCTGCGCTTCTAAAAAATCTTCCCGCCGTGCCAAAACTTTGAGCAGACGGGGAAATGATTCTCCTAATAAATCACGCAAAATTCCCGCCACAATTTTGGCGCTTTTCTCATTTTTATCTACTCTTATTTGTTCAATTGCCAGTTGCAATAACCAAAGAATAGCTGTCTGTACACGTTCTGTTTGTAACAAGCGTCGTGCTAGGTTTTGCAATTCTCCAGGTGTTAGCAACGACCCCATAATAGTGTCAGAAATGTTCTTAGCCAGACGTTCTTGATTGCGCGGTATCAATCCAGGCGTGAATGGCACTCTTCGTCCACCAATATAAATTGTGCGGTAGGGACGAAACAACATTTTTATGGCTATATCATTCGTGAAATAGCCAATAATCCCACCCAGTACCGGGGGTAAAACATAATACCAAAGTTGAGACGAATCCAAGGGAGGAAGTAAAAAAGTTTAGGAGTGATGAGCGATCAGCAATGAGTTGTGAGCTTAATTGAAAACTCTTAACTTAAGACTAATCACTTACTGACTACCAGCACTCCCATCATACCGTTCGCGATGGGATAGTGTGTGACCAATGCAAAACCAACTTGATGGGCTAACTCTACTTGCTCTTTTCCTGTAGGGAACCGATCTAAGCTGGGACTGATATAAGCATATTCTTCTTTTAAACCGAGATGTTTGGCCATTGGTACGACCATATGATCCAAATACCATTGCTGAAAAGCGCGGATTTGCTGATTGCTGGGACGATGAAAGTCTAAAATGGCTGCTTTCCCACCGGGCTTGAGGACTCGGTACAATTCTTGCAGACTGCGGGGAATATCCATCACATTTCTTAAACCATAACCCATCGTAGCGGCATCAAATTGGTTGTGATCGAAGGGCAAATTTAGTACATCTGCTTCTATCCAAGAAATAGGCGGTTGAGGATATTGCCTTTGGGAGCGTTCTTGAGCAGCAGCTAATAAGTTTGGCGAGAAATCCACACCATAAACATGTCCTGTCACTCCCACATGTCGTGCCAAACGAAAGGCTAAATCACCACTCCCGCAGCATAAATCCAGGCAAGTATCTCCTGGTTTAGCTGCACTCCATTTGACTGCCATTTCTTTCCATATACCATGTTGTCCCAGACTCAGCCAATTGTTTAACTGGTCGTAAACTGGAGCAATCCGGTTAAAAATGGCACGAACGTCTTGATTCATGGTGTCAATACTGGTTGTGATAACGATGACTTATCCCCAGAAATTGAAGCTTGTATGACAAGAGTAAACATTCAATGTGAAAAGTCCTAGAGATGGGTATCAGTTTAGCAAAAGGTCAGGACGCTTCGCCCAGAGCGAGGCACAAAAAGACCGGCAACGGCGCTTACTGTATACAACTAAAGCAGAAGTTGTCAACGCGCGCTGTTGTCCGGCTACCAAAGACACAGGGAGATGAATTAAACCATTGCTGGTTTGCAGCGACTACTAGTCAGAGCGATCGCTACCAGTTCTGCTGATAAACGAATTAGGTTTAATTCATCTTCGCGCAAAGAACAAGGTTGTTGCCACTGGAGTGACAACACCCCTAGCAGATGATTCCTGTAGGTTATGGGAATCACTAGATGTGCAAGCACACCAGTGTTTCGGTAGTGAGTCACATCAGACAGTTTGGCATCTTTGGCTACATTTAATGAAACTTGCATTTGTCCAGTAGCGATCGCTTCATTTGTCAATGGATCTTGATCTAGCCAGTTTTCTAGAGTACCCACATGACAATAATTGCCTTGAGTTGCCAAGAGTTGATTTCCCTTAACTAGCTGCAAAATACAGCTATCTGCTGCAAAACTTTCACTAAAAACTGTAGCAATGGGTGTTAGCGTTTCCTCTAAGCTATGCGCTGCTTGTGTTACCTGCACTAAAACAGTCAGCAGCGCCATTTGGGCATTAGCGCGGCGTAATTCTTCTGTGCGTTGCTTGAGTAAGTCATAAGTTTCTGCGGCCCTTTGCACTACAGCTTTGAGTTCCCCTGGGTCCCAAGGCTTGGTGATATATTTATAGACTTGTCCAGCATTAATTGCTTCCACCAAGTCTTCAATATCAGTAAACCCGGTGAGGATAATCCTCACAGTATCGGGAAACTGAGGTACAGTCTTGCTCAGAAACTCAGTTCCTTTCATTTCTGGCATTCGCTGATCGGAGATAATCACCGCTACCTCACCTTCTGCTGCCAATACTTCTAGGGCATTGACACCACTATCGGCTTTTAAGACATGAAAGTCCCGCCGAAAAGTGCGATAAAGCAAATCGAGATTATCTGGCTCGTCATCAACTACCAGGATTTTGAGTTTTTTCGGTCGTTCCAAAGTTGACAATTGACGTTGATTTGCAAGAGTTTCAGCAATGGGATTATCCATGAGATAATTCCTAATAAATATTCATCATTGTGTTATATTCCATACCTAGATTAGTTGAGAATAGCGATTAATCCTTGCGTAAATTTACCTTACTCAGTGCTGAGTGCTGAGTGCTGAGTAAGAACAAAAGGAAGCACTTTCGCACTCGGTAAATGCCCCGCCCCTTGTGGTCACTGAGCCTTGCCGAAGTGTGGGCGGAATCTTACTATCGGGAGAAGGTTGATACCACGCGAATTGCGGTCACTGAGCCTTGTCGAAGTGTGGGCGGTCTTTTAACTCAGCACGGGCTATAAGCGCAGCCATGCCCGCAGGGCTTTACAGCACTTTCAACTCAGCACTCTTCATGAGTGTAGTGGGGAGTGGGGAGTGAGGACTATAGTTAACTGTTAAAGATTACAATAAGATTTGCTGACGAGGAATCTCAAGTTGAAGCGCCCACTCCAGAATTATGACTAACTTACCTCCCAACGCTCAAAATCCTGAAAATGCTGCTAACGATGTAGTACAAGAGTTAATCCGAAAGTTGCGGCAAAAGCAAGGTAACTGGGTGGAATGGGGAATGGCGATCGCCTCCCTGCAAAAAGCTGGTTACAATCCCCAGGAAATTTTTGAGGAAACTGGATTTGAGCCAATTCAACAAAATCAGGTAATTGTTGGCTCCCAAGTTTATAATTCTTTAGAAAAAGGTGGAGCATCAGCAGCAGCGCGATCGCACTTCTGTGCAAGGGGTAGTGATGTTTTGTATGAACTACGTTTACTTACCCAAGAAGAACGCGCGGCGGCGGCGGAACTGACCTTTATCCACAAACTCGATGTGGATGAAGCACGGGAAGTAGCAAAAGCCATTAAAGATTTTTCCCGCTTCCGCACTTTACCAGCAGGTTTTTCTGCCCATCCAGGAGATGCAGTGGCTTATCAAGCATGGAAACTGGCACGTCAATATACAGATTTGCAAGAGCGATCGCGCCTGATTGCTAAAGGTTTGCGTTTTGCCCACACAGCCACAGCCAGAAAACAAATCGAACAGTTATTAGTTGATTTTACAGTTGTTTCCCAGCGTCCAGCCCCGATTTTACCTTTTTATCGCTTTGAGTCTGATGAAGAATCACCTCGGATTTTGCCAGTTGTCGGTGAGTTGCCATTAACACCTAAAGACTTGCAAAGTGTGCCCCTAGTAGAGGAAATTGAACCATTTCGCTTAGTTAAGTTTGCCGGGGAGCAAGCTTGGGTACCTTTACCAGGTTGGCAAGTGTTACTAAATACTGAAGATCCAGTAGTAGTTTTGTGCAATAGCGATCGCCTCCCCAACCAAACACAAAGTCCGCCCAAACCATTACTAGTAGTTATAGATCGTGCCCAACGCCAATGGGATGACTCTAGCTATTTTGTTGTTGACAACGACGGTGAGTTGGATTTTCAGTGGTTTGAAACTGAACCAGAACTTCCTCTGTTGGGAAAAATTGTTGTGATCGTGCGTCCTAAGAAAATCTTCGATGAAGAAATAACCAAGGATGCTTGGCAAATTGACGAATAATCATCAAAAATCATTGCCGAGTTTGAGATTACTGCACCGATAAAGCTGATAGGGAATGCCTATGCGATAGTGCTGCGTGGGGTCTATGGTGCAGGTATTTTGTTCAGAAAGTGTTACTTGCTGTGGATAGTCTCGTCTTCTCATTCCCGGGCCAACTATCCATAAATTCATCTGAGATGCTTTTGGTACAGTCATCTGAGAAAGCTTATTCCATAAAGTAGATAAATCAGGTTTTTTATCTAAAAAAGCAACACTATCAGAGTTAATCATAGAAGCGCTAGTATAACTTCTAACTTGTTCTAAAGCTAAAGAAAAACTCAAGCCCAATGCTACATCCTGATAATTACTGTATGCTACCACCAATATCACTGGGACATCAGGTTCTAAGTTCATGTTTTGGGCAACTCGCTCAGGGTGAAATGGCTTTTGAAAAGCTAAATTAGCAACTACAAAAATAGAACTAATAACACCAATAATTAAAAGTATGGATTTGGAGTTTTTACTTTTGCTGATACTAGCTGCAAGGAGACTACAAAATCCAGGATAGTAAACAAAGTTGTAGCGAGGAATAACTGTAATATCTTTACCTAGTAAATAAACAATAACAAAAAATTGTAAGATGACAAAAATGAGAAAACTTAAAAGTGTCAATGTTGCTAAATGAGTAGTTTTTTGTGAATACAATAATCTTATATTTTTGAAGGCTTGCTGCCCCACCCAAATAGCAAAGACTATCATGAAAAAACCACAAATAGCTGTAATTAATAGAGGCTGATTTTCTACAGGTAGAACAATTACCATTAACACCCAACTAATCAGAATTTGATATAGAGGGGCAATGAAATTGGCAGAAGGTAACCAATTGGTTTCAGGACTTTGAAAATGATTCCACATCACTAGCAGCCAAGGAACAAAGCTAATTACAACTCCACTAGTTGAGAGAATAATGGCAATCCAAATTTGGTGTATGGGAATTTTTGTCCTACACCAATACATTAATAATAGTAATGTGGTAATTTCAGCAATGAAAGCCAAAATAAAAAAGTAGTGAACGTAAAAGCCAATACTATTAATAATTGCCCATAATATCCAAACCCAAATTCTTATGCGTTGCCCTGCAAAAATATCTTGCTGTATTTGCATAAGTCCCAATAATGCTAAAGTTATCAGGAACATGGGCATAGTATAGTGTCGTGCTTCTTGGGAAAGGTAAACAGCAAAGGGCGAAACAGCCATAATTAATGCTGCTACAATTCCAGAGATCGGAGAAAAGGCAATTCGATTAACACCATAAATGGCCGCGATCGCACCTACACCAAACAAAGCTGGTAGCGATCGCAATTTTTCTACCCATCCTGAACCTAAGGGAGTCATCCACCCTAACCAACTGTACATGCCGCAAAAAAATAGTGGGGGATGAGTAGATTGAGTCGCAATATTTTTGGCAATTTGCTCACAACTCACTCCAGATTGGAATGTAAAAATTTCCGGCACGCGATGAAGAGGAATTACCACATCTAAGGGCAAATCATGGTAATTTTTACCTAAACTAAAAATGGCAGTAATTGCCTCATCCATCCACAGAGGTTTTAAATCTAAATTCCCAAAGCGCAAAATAGTACCAAGTGCGATCGCTCCAGCTAAACTTAGATAATGTAGATAAAGTCTGCGATTTGTCATTATTTAGCTATTAGCAATCCTTTTATTTGTAACTATAGTTATACAAAATACACATGGTAATGCCATCTAACTTGTGAAAAGTATTTTTTTAACAGCAGAGGCACGTAGCATTTACAGAAATTAAGAAAGATTTTGATGAATGATTTAGGATTGCTATATCTGCTTAGTGATTACACTTAAAATTACCAATTTTATATGTCAGACGATAATTTTACCGCTACTGTAACTCAAGAATCTCTCCAGTCACAATTATCTCAGCGATCGCCTATTAGTTCTCTACGGGAGAAGAGTTTAAAAATTCGCAATAGTCTACGCCAAGGACAACAGCAAATGGCTGACTGGGAATCTGGACCACTAGCTGTTTCTGCGGTTCCTGGGGCTGGTAAATCTACAGGAATGGCGGCGGCGGCGGCGATCGCCATCGCCCGTCAGTACGAGGTTCCCATTGAGTTACGCCCGTCGTCTCGTCGTCAAATTGTAGTTGTTACCTTTACTCGTTCAGCAGCTGCCAATATTAAAGCAAAGATTCGCAAATACTTACGAGAAGATTTATCTTTACCGCAGACGGGGTTTAATGTCTTTACGCTACATGGTCTAGCTTTGAACATTGCTAGCCGTCATCCTCAATTGTCAGGTTTACAGTTAGAAAATGTCACATTAATTACACCAAGCCAAAGCCACCGCTTCATTCGCACAGCAGTAGAACAATGGATTAATCACAATCCAGGACATTATTTACGGTTGCTAGAAGGTCATCAATTTGATGGAGAAGAGACAGAACGGTTACGTCGTCAATCAGTACTCAGAACAGAAGTGTTACCAGATTTGGCTATCAGTGTGATCCATGAAGCCAAAAGTTCTGGGATATTGCCAGAAAAACTGCGGGATTGGAGTCAACAAACCACAGACGAATATGCAATTTTGCGGGTAGCGGCGGGACTGTACGAACAATATCAAAATTTAATGCGATCGCGTGACTTTATCGACTATGACGATATGATTTTAGCCGCCCTGCGTGTCCTCGAAAACGACAGCGCCCGTCGCATCGAGCAAAACCAAGTTTTCGCCGTCTTTGAAGACGAAGCCCAAGATTCTAGTCCCTTACAGACGCGGCTGTTAGAGATTTTGGCAAGTGATGAGACGGACAAGGGGACAAGGGGAGCAGGGGAGCGGGGGAAGATTAACAACCCTTCACTCAGCACTCAGCACTCAGCACTCAGCACTCAGCACTCAGCACTCAGCACTCAGCACTCAGCACTCAATTTAGTACGAGTTGGTGACCCCAACCAAGCAATTAACTCGACATTTACGCCAGCTGATCCGATTTATTTTAGGCAATTTTGTGAGGAGTGCGATCGCGTTGGCAAACTGGCAACAATGGATCAAGCTGGTCGCAGTACGAGAATTATTATTGAAGCTGCTAACTTTGCCCTGGAATGGGTGAATAGCTGTTATCAAGCCCAAAATCAACAATCTCCCGCATCCCCCTTTCGTCCTCAGAAAATCCGCCCTGTTGATAGTGATGATCCGCAAACAAATGCCAACCCAGCACCAGTGGGACGAGGGCTAGAACTGTATACACCACAAGATATTCATCACACTGTTAAGTTACTTTCCCAAAGAGTAATTGAGTTATTTGCTCAAGATCCAACAAAAGTTAGTGCAGCGATTTTAGTGCGGGAAAATCGCCAAGGAAGATGGCTAGCAGAGGCTCTTGCACCTATATGTAAAGAGCATAAAATTACACTTTATGATGTAGGAGAAAGCGATCGCCGTTCTCATATTCCCCAAGAAATTTTGGCATTACTGCAATTTTGCGATCGCCCCCATTCCCCTGATTACCTCAAAGCTTCTCTGGAAGTATTGGTACAGCGTCAATTAATTCCCACCCAAGACCTCAACGCCCTCGCTAGTCTACCAGAAGAATTTTTGTATCCCGGCCCTCTAGCCTCACCTCAACTAGAGTCAGTGCAAAAAGCCGCTCATTTGTGTCGCAGTTTACTCCGCGCTCGGTTGGAACTGCCTTTATATCAGCTAATTTCCTTTCTAGCTTTAACGTTAAATTATGACAAAGGCGAACTGGCAACTGCGGACAAACTCGCAGAACGAGTTAATCAGCAAATAGCTGGTAATACTTCAATGGGAGCAATGCTATCAGCTTTAAGTGATATCGTCAGTTCCGAACGGTTTGAACCTGTAGAAGCAGAAGAGGCGGAAGCGGAAGAACGTTACACCCGTCGTGGACAACTGACCATTATCACCATGCACAAAGCCAAAGGTCTGGACTGGGATTATGTTTTTCTGCCCTTTTTACACGAAAACCTAATTCCCGGTCGGTTTTGGGTGCCTCCCAAAAGCCAGTTTTTAGGTGACTTTACTTTATCAGAAGTAGCTCGCGCCCAAATTCGGGCTGCTCTCCACGGTGAATCTGATATCCCCAATGTCACTCAAGCGTGGGAACAGGCAAAAAATTTAAAAACTTCTGAGGAATATCGTTTACTGTACGTAGCCATGACACGGGCAAAGCACTTATTGTGGATGTCTGCGTCCCAGAAAGCACCCTTTACGTGGAGTAAACCAGAGAATTTACAAGAACAAGCGCCTTGTCCAGTGTTTCCAGCATTAAAACGCCAGTTTCCTAAATGTGTTGTTACTATGACAACATCTCCTCAATAATTTGCGGCGTTGCATACAGAACATTAATCAAGTAAATCCGCAGATTTAATATTTTGGATCAGTCCTCGCACCTCATCAAGATGATTTAGTGTCATGATTCCACGCTGAATGACCTTCAATTTCTCTAAATCAGCAATTCCCGTAATTTCTGGCATTAATTGTAATCCCTCTGTGCCAAATCTGACTTCTAAACTCATCTCAATGCTGGAGATTCTATCCTCTAGCCGTCCTCGTTGTTTGCCTTCTTTTAAAATTTGTTGATACCAAGGAGACTCATGTAACACCGCCATATCCCACCTCATAATTTGTTGAACTAAAGCGCTGTCTATAACAAAGGTAGCAAAAAAGGCTAATACGGTTTCTAATTGGCTTAATTGTTCGTCAGCGCGAAGTATTTGTAATGCTTGCTGTATTGTAGATTCATCATCTCCTCCTTTAAGTATTGGCACAAAAGGAAGCAAAGATGGAATTTGTTGTTGAAAGGCTATTTGTGCATCTACTTCCCAAAGGTTGATCACCCGATAATCTTGACGAGCAATCAATCCTTCTATATTTGATTCATAACATGTTGGGATTTCGTTATTACTTGCCTTAAGCAGGTTAATTAATACAGGATAGGTGGGTAATTTATACTTTTCCTCAGCCAAGGCGGCATATGCTCGCATTCGTACTGGCATTTCTGGTTTATAACGCAACTGTAGCTCATTCAGCACCAAAAATTTACCAGATTGAGGACTTTCGACACGGATTAGTACATCACTTTCTCTACTAATCCATTGAAATTCAGAGTTAAGAATTTCCCTGACTACAATGTTGGGAATTTGTGTTACCCATCTTACCCATTTGTCGGGTGCGAGGCTGATTAGTCGTTTAGTGCTGACGTCGGCGGGTTTGGTCATTTGGTAAATGCAACTTTGTGGCGTGTGCAATCTGGGACTAATTTTAATAGAACTGACGCACTCGTGAGGCAAAACAAGACTTTGTAATTATTTTCTGGCGATCGCTATGTTTAAACACCTGATTTCCATTACCATTCCAGCAAATAGTATATAATTATGGATTGTGTCGAATTAAAGCCAGCCATGCCTAAACTCAAAACTCGTAAAGCAGCGGCCAAGCGATTCCGTGCCACCGGTAGCGGTAAAATCGTCCGTCGCAAAGCTTTCAAAAACCACCTTTTAGAGCACAAGACTTCCAGCAAAAAGCGTAACTTGTCCAAAACTGCATTGGTAAACGAACGCGATGAAGAAAATGTGCGTTTAATGCTTCCTTATTTGTAAATTATTCAGGAAATAAATTATGACAAGGGTAAAACGCGGTAACGTAGCTCGTAAACGCCGCAATAAAATTCTCAAATTAGCTAAAGGTTTTCGCGGTTCCCACTCAACTTTGTTTAGAACCGCCAATCAACAAGTGATGAAGGCACTACGCAGTGCCTACCGCGATCGCAAAAAGAAAAAGCGCGATTTTCGTCGCCTGTGGATCACCCGCATCAATGCTGCTGCTAGACAACACGGCTTGAGTTACAGTCAGTTAATTGGCAATTTGAAAAAAGCTGATGTGCAACTAAATCGGAAAATGTTGGCGCAATTAGCAGTTCTCGATCCAGCTAGCTTCAGCAAAGTTGCTGAATTAGCAATTCAAGCTAAAGGATAAAGGTGGTAACGGATGAATAACCGATGTAACAGATGGCTCACAATTAATCCGTTACATCTGGTATTATCCGCTACCATTTTTTGTATTGTCTGGTTCTCAATTCTGGGGACAGGATACATTGCATCTGCCGCCCCAATGCCAGAAATTCAGAGGCGGGGTTATTTAAATATCGCTGTTAAAGATAACTTGCGTCCCTTGGGATTTAGAGATGACAAAGGGAATTTACAAGGCTTAGAAATTGATATAGCCAAGCGTTTGGCATTAGAATTGTTTGGCAAAGCAGATGCTGTCAAGTTTCAACCCGTAGCCAACCGCGATCGCCTGTCTGTAGTCTTAAACAAAAAAGTTGATTTGGCCATTGCTAGAGTCACAGCCACAGAATCCCGCGCGCGTTTAGTAAGTTTCAGTGTTCCTTACTACTTTGATGGTGCGGTATTAGTTACAAAAGATACTTCTATCCGTCAACTAAGTGATTTAGTAAACAGGAAAATTGCCGTCATCAAAAACTCCAGCACAATTGCTCAAGTGCGATACTATGTGCCAAAAGCCGAGTTAGTAGGAGTTAAGTCTTATGAAGAAGCGCGATCGCTCACGGAAAGTGATACAGTAGTAGCCTTTGCCGCCGATGCTAGTGTTCTGAGCGGTTGGGTGCAACAATACCCCCAATATCGGCTATTACCAACCAAACTATCAACAGAACCCTTATCTGTAGTGATGCCCAAAGGATTGCAGTACGATCAGTTAAGACGACAAGTAAATGAAGCGATCGCGCGGTACACAGCAGACGGTTGGCTCAAAGAACGAGTTAAATATTGGGGCTTACCTTAAATGAGTGCTGAGTGCTGAGTGCTGAGTGCTGAGTGCTGTTAGCGGTAGCGGTAGCGGGGCGTAAAGCCCGTGCTGAGTGCTGAGTGAAGGGTTGTTAATCTTCCCCCGCTCCCTTGCTCCTCAGTGTCCGATAATATATACAGAATAATATTTCTATTTGCAGGCAATGGATAAAAATTTAGCTATTATTTATCTCTCAATTTTTGTGGGTTTACTGACATTTGCAGTTGTGAATGTTTTTCGGCAAATTTTCAAAACTCGCAAGCGTGAAAGTACCTTATCGCGGTTACGCAAGAAGTTAGAAAAAGAAAAAGGTACGGCTCAAGAATATTACGAGTTAGCCGGGATATATTCAGAAAAAAAATTATTTTCCCAAGCAGTGGCGTTGTTTCAAAAAGCTATTAAAGCTGCTGAGGAAGAGGGAGAAGAAGACTGCGCCCCTATTTATAACGGACTAGGTTATGTTTATTTTGGTCAAGAGCAATATGACTTAGCAATTCGTCAATACAAAGAAGCTCTGAAACTTAAACCAGACTATGTAACAGCACTGAATAATCTCGGTCATGCTTACGAACGGAAAAAATTAACTGCTCAGGCGTTACAAATGTATGAAGAAGCACTTAAATTTGCTCCCAATAACCAAACTGCAAAACGTCGTGCTGAATCTTTGCGCCGCTTAGTTTCTGCTTAATTGCTATCTTTACTATTGTGCGATCGCCTGTAATGATTTGAGGCGATCGCTTTTTCAGTAACTAGAGAATCATCACAATTTGTCAAAACGTTAAGAGTTATTTAATTAAACAACATGATTATTGTTAAAAATAAAGCCTAGACCCTACTCAGTCACTAGGTTTGAGCTATTAATTACCAATTAAATCAGCAAAAAGTCCTATTTCTTCCTCACTCCAAGTTTTGAGACAATCAGAAGCGATTTAATAATCACGCACTCATAGTTATTTGAGTTAAAAAGGGAGAACCAGTCATGAAATTGGCTTACTGGATGTATGCAGGGCCAGCCCACATCGGCACATTGCGGATTGCTAGTTCGTTTAAAAACGTCCATGCGATTATGCACGCCCCACTAGGCGATGACTACTTTAACGTCATGCGCTCCATGCTATCGCGGGAGAGAAACTTTACCCCAGTAACCACCAGTGTTGTTGACCGCAACGTTTTAGCGCGGGGTTCTCAAGAAAAGGTGGTAGATAACATCACCCGCAAAGATGCCGAAGAACACCCGGATTTAATTGTGTTGACTCCCACCTGCACCTCTAGCATTTTGCAAGAAGATTTACACAACTTTGTCGAACGGGCGCAGCTGGAAGCGAAAGGTGACGTGATGCTAGCGGATGTGAACCACTATCGCTTCAACGAACTGCAAGCAGCCGATCGCACTCTGCATCAAATAGTTCAATACTACATCGAGAAGGCCCGTAAAAAAGGCGAACTACCAGAAGGCAAAACCGCAAAGCCTTCAGTTAACATCATCGGTAATTCTACTCTTGGTTTCCACAACCAGCACGACTGCACCGAACTCAAGCGACTGATGGCTGACTTAGGAATTGAAGTAAATACGATAATTCCTGAAGGTGCGGCGGTACATGATTTGAAAAAACTGCCCCAAGCTTGGTTTAATCTAGTTCCTTACCGTGAACTTGGCTTAACGACGGCTAGCTACTTAGAAGAACAATTTGGTACGCCTTATGTAGACATTACGCCGATGGGTGTCGTAGAAACTGCTCGGTGTATCCGCAAAATTCAGCAGGTAATTAACGCCCAAGGTGCTGAAGTTGACTACGAAGACTTCATCAACGAGCAAACTTTGCATGTATCTCAAGCTGCTTGGTTCTCTCGTTCCATAGACTGTCAAAACTTGACTGGTAAAAAAGCTGTAGTATTTGGTGATAACACCCACGCCGCCGCCATTACCAAGATTCTGGCAAGAGAAATGGGGATTCATGTTGTTTGGGCGGGAACCTACTGTAAATATGATGCTGACTGGTTCCGGGAACAAGTTAGTGAATACTGCGATGAAGTACTGATTACCGATGATCACGGGGAAATTGGCGATGCGATCGCTCGTGTCGAACCCTCCGCCATATTCGGTACTCAAATGGAACGCCACGTTGGTAAACGCTTGGATATTCCTTGCGGTGTCATTGCTTCACCTATCCACGTGCAAAACTTCCCCATCGGTTACAAACCATTTTTGGGTTACGAAGGTACAAATCAGATTACAGATTTGATCTATAATTCCTTTACCTTGGGAATGGAAGATCACTTATTAGAAATATTTGGTGGTCACGATACTAAAGAAGTAATTACTAAAGGAATTTCTGCGGAATCTGACCTCAACTGGACAAAAGATGGTCAAGCAGAATTAAACAAAATTCCTGGATTTGTTCGGGGTAAAGTGAAGCGCAACACCGAAAAATTTGCTCGTGAGCGGGGTATTAAAGAAATTAACGCTGAAGTCCTTTACGCTGCTAAGGAAGCTGTGGGCGCTTAGTAAAAATCTTTTTTAACTCCTTCTACGGCTATTAAAATATCGTGGACTCCAGTAAACTATGCTAACCCTTACTACATAGTTTGCTGGAGGCTTTACACTGTTTTGGCATGACTAAATTTATTCATAAATTTGCATGAGACAAAATAACGAAGTGGCGTTTGAGCACAACGAAACCCAACATTCATCAATTCATGATCAATTTGAGCGATCGCACTGATTTTGATAGCCCGTGGAAAGAAATTCTCGAAGCATATTTTCCCCAAGCTATGCAATTCTTTTTTCCCGAAACTGCTGCATTAATTGATTGGGAACGTCCTTATGAATTTCTCAATAAAGAATTTCAACAAATCGCCCGGGAAGCAGAACAAGGTAAACGATATGCTGACCAATTAGTCAAAGTTTGGCAAACCCAAGGTCAAGAACTATGGTTATTAGTTCATGTAGAAATTCAAGCAACAAAAGAAGATAACTTTAACAAGCGAATGTTTACTTACAACTTTCGCATATTTGATCGTTTTGATCAACCAGCAATTAGCTTGGCAATTTTATGTGATACAAACCGCAAATGGCGACCAAGCAATTACAGTTACAATTATCCTAATACTCGCTTAAATTTTGAATTTGGTAGTATTAAACTTTTAGATTACGAAAATCGCTTTCACGAGTTAGAAAAGAACGATAATCCATTTGCAACTGTAGTTATGGCGCATTTGAAAACCCAGCAGACGCGCTCATCATCCGAACAACGCAAAATATGGAAATTTAGTTTAATTCGTAGGCTGTATGATTTAGGCTTACAAGAGCAGGATATTCGTAACCTATATCGATTTATCGACTGGGTTATGATATTACCAAAAGCATTAGAAAATCAGTTTTGGGAAGAGTTGAAACAATTTGAGCAGGAGCGCACTATGAGATACGTAACTACAGGTGAACGCATCGGCTACGAGCGCGGGATACAAGAAGGGAGACAAGAAGGAGAGCAACAAGGTGAACAACGGCTTATTTTAAGATTATTACAAAGACGAGTAGGAAAATTATCACCAGAACTACAAGAGTGCATCCAATCTCTTTCTTTAAATCAATTAGAAAGTCTGGGCGAAGCTTTGTTAGATTTTACTTCTGTGGAGGATTTACTTAACTGGTTGCAAACCAATCAATCAGCTTAAAATCTATATTTTGGTGTTGCACAAATGTGGGATGATTTTGATCTTACTCAGTGCTGAGTGCTTAGAAAGGCACTCAGCACTCAGCACTCTTCATTCTTGCAAAGCAGTGTTAACCCCCAAAACCAGGAATTAGACGTTTCAAGGCGCGACCGACAACATCGCCATAGCGCAGTTCGCCGCACAGGATTTTACCCATGATTTGAGCGCCGGAAGGGCGCTTCACTCCCACTTTGTAGCCAATACCAGGAAAGCGATAGAATGCACCAGCTAGTTTTTGCGCCCAAGCCATATCACTACCCCATTGTTCGTTGATGGCTTCGCTGTATAGTTCTAAAGCATTGATATCACCAGCCAGCGCTTGATCAATTGCATTTGCCGCTAGCAAGCCACTAAAAATCGATGGGCGAATGCCTTCTGCTGTCATGGGGTCAACAACACAAGCAGCTTCCCCAGCTAAAATAGCGTTTTGGGTATGTAGCTTTTGATTGCCATCCCACAGACACAGGGGATGACCGCATTGCTTGCTAACTTTGATATCTACATTAAAAGATTGGGCGTACTGATCCAAAATCTTTTTAAAATCTTGGGGTTCACCACCAATGAACGTACCTACACCGATTGAATAACCATCAGCCTTAGGGAAGTTCCAGATGTAGCCGTTTTTCACTAAACCAAATTCAAAATGAATAGTGGATTTGTCTACCACATTAGCGGGAATTTCTGCCTCTAAAGCTCCTGCTAAACGGCGTTTGCGTTCTTTGAAGCCTAGCCATTTGGCCATTGGCCCCTTAGCACCGTCGGCAGCAATTAAGTAACGACCTGTAACGGGGCCATTAGCTGTGTTTACTTGCCAATGGTCACTTTTAAACTCAATGCCTGTAACTTCTGTATGGTCGCGTAGTTCGGCTCCTTGTTTCTGGGCTTGCTGCACCAAGAAATGGTCAAAAACATCTCGTCGCACCATCCAAACTGGTTCCTTGGTGGCAATTTTTGCCTCTATGGGGTCGCCCAATTTCCAGGTGAAGCGAAGGGAATCTGCCTTAACGGAAATTGCTGGGCTAAAGTCAAAGTCAAACCATTGAGCGATCGCTGGCGATACACCACCGCCACAGGGTTTATATCTTGGCAGGGATTCTTTTTCTAAAACTAATACAGAGTGACCTTTTTTGGCTAAATGATATGCTGCTGTGCCACCAGCTGGCCCAGCACCGACGATGATGGTGTCGTACATAATGGCTGAATTTTTGCTCCTGAATTAGTTGATTGTCCAATATATCTTTGTAATCTATATAGAAACAATCTGACCAGACTGTAACTGATTTTCAGAGGATAGTGCTGATTCTCAGTCTAATTTTTGTAGAAGGTAATTCTGGAATTGCGCCTACAGCAAGGGGTTGAAATTGGATGTGATGATTCTTTAAATGAGAAAGTGTGATTTATCGCATTAAGATTATTAATTGCATTTAACCGCCACTAAAATACAATTTATCAGTTCAAATAATTACAAATTTTTAACTAATTATTGAGGAAATTTATAAATTTTTAGTAAATATTTCTCGCTATAAAATATAAAGGCTAAAGAATAATGTATAAATTCTTCAGCCTTTATAGTTGATATTACCCTACCCCACAAGAACCTTTTTTAGACTGTTGAAATGTCTTTTTCTTTTTCAACCAACAATTCGTCTATTTTGGCAGTGTACTTATTAGTCAGTTTTTGCAGTTTATCTTGTTGGTCTTTTGATTCATCTTCCGAGATTTCCGAAGCTTTCTCCTCCTTGCGAATGGAGTCTAGGGCATCACGGCGGATGTTGCGAATGGCTACGCGACCTTCTTCAGCATACTTGGCAGCGATTTTGACTAATTCTTTCCGGCGATCGCTTGTCAAAGGCGGAATATTCAACCGAATTACAGAACCGTCGTTACTCGGTGTTAAACCTACATCAGAGAGGGAAATTGCCTTCTCAACGATGTTTAAGCTGCCTTTATCGTAAGGCTGAATCAATATTGTCGTGGCATCCGGCGTGCTAATATTCGCCAACGATTTCAACGGTGTGGGTGAACCATAGTAGTCCACCAAGACTTTATCTAGCAAACTCGCATTGGCGCGACCAGTGCGAATTGTGTTAAAAGCCCGTAGAGTTGCCTCAACGGTCTTTTGCATCGTACTCTCAGCTTCAGCTAATTTCACAAGAACCTCCCACAAGGGTGCCGATTGATTCTCCCAAGACTGCCCGGCGGACGTTACCGCTCACAGTTAAATCAAAAACCAGAATTGGGATATTATTTTCTTTACACAAGGCAATCGCTGTACTATCCATTACCCGCAAATCTTTAGCCAAAACGTGCGCGTATGTCAGACTGGTGTAACGCTTGGCGTCAGGATAAACATGGGGGTCAGCATCGTACACTCCGTCTACCTTGGTGGCTTTAAAAATCACTTCGGCATCAATTTCTGCGGCTCTTAATGCCGCAGTGGTATCAGTGGTAAAAAAGGGATTTCCCGAACCAGCACCAAAAATTACCACCCGCCCTTTTTCAAGATGACGGATGGCGCGACGACGGATATACGGTTCCGCTAATTCTTGCATAGCGATCGCGGTTTGTACCCGCGTCTGTACCCCTATTCGTTCTAGCGAATCTTGTAGCGTCATGGCATTCATTACCGTGGCAATCATCCCTATGTAGTCAGCGGTTGCCCTGTCCATCCCCGCCGACGCCGCTTTGACGCCACGAAAAATATTGCCGCCGCCAACGACGATGGCGATTTGAACGCCAGTGGCTACTACCTCTGCTACTTCCTGAGCTATTTCTTTGACCACTTCTGGATCAATTCCATAGCCCATGTTGCCCATTAAGGCTTCACCGCTTAGTTTAAGTAAAACCCGTCGGTAATTCGTTCCCATGAAGTTACGCTTTATCAAAAAAGTTGCAATTGCCTCCAATTTAAGATAGCAGTACAGTGACTATCTATGTCTAGTTACGCCAAATCAATGCCGTACCTATCGGTTTTGTTTCCGTTAGGCTAATTGCTTGGCCTTTAAACAAACAGGCGATCGCATTTCTGAGATAATCTTCTCCCAGAGATAATGGATCTTGGGGATGACTATCAATTTGACCTTTGTAGCGCAATATACCATGACAATCTACTAAAAAAGCCATTGGTGTTTTACTAGCACCAAAGCTACGAGTTACATCTTGAGTTGAATCCCACAGATAAGGGAAATTCAACTGGTGACGTTGGGCAAAAGCTTTCATCTTATCAAAGCTTTCGGTCAGGTGCTGCGTAGCACCACTACCATTCATGCCAATCAGTGTAAAGCCGTCTTTGGCAAATTCCGCTTGAATATTTTTTAGCCTGTCTAAATACAAGCTGACATAAGGACAGTGGTTGCACATAGAAATGACGCCAACTGCACGGAATTTCTCTAAATAACGGCTGAGATGGTGTACTTGATTGTCAATTCCTGGTAGCTCAAAATCTGGTGCGTAGCTACCTACAGGGGTGTCAATTGTTTCTAGTATATTCATCTTCTATAGCCGGAAGGAACTAAAAACAAAAAAGTCTAGGTGAAATTCAGTGTCACTTTTTTGCGTGCAAACCACTTTTTAGCCAATGCTTGATATCTCACAATTTTATAAACCAATTCGGTTGCCGTAAATTGTGAAACTACTGAATCTACCACCGATGATAATTTGATTACATTAGACTTAATACTATGGTAATTATTACAGATACGCCACAATCTACTGGATGACATAAGATATTTTCCAGATAGATATATGTTAAGTAGAGCCTTCATACTTTTGACATAAGTAAGTCGGCGGGAATAAATCAAACTATGTTAAGTAATGTAAATAATTATAATTCATTTCGTAGTAAGCGACTCTAGCCCTTATTTGAGGACTAAAGTCCTCACTACAAACCTTTAATTTACAAACCTTTAATTATTTACGCCGTCCTACTTAAGTCACGATGAGAGTGCTTCCTTCCTGTAAAGTCCTGCGGGCATAGCTGCGCTTATAGCCTGTACTGAGTCAGGAAAGTCAAAATGTAAAGTATCATAAACAATGAGAATATAAAAATTTAAAAAAGAAATCATAAAAAGTACCTACACATAAACATTTAGCCATTTTTTAACACAACTGAAATCGCTGTATTCCCACACTGTGCCCTTTCTTATGACAACTTCTACAAACACATTTACCTCAACAAAAACTTGGATTTGGCGAGATTTCCCTATTTGCTATCAGAGCCAAGGTACTCATGGCCCTGCTGTGGTTCTAGTACATGGCTTTGGAGCCTCGTGGTGGCATTGGCGGAAAAATATCCCCGTGCTAGCGGAAAATTGCCGTGTTTATGCTATTGATTTGATTGGTTTTGGCGCTTCAGCTAAACCTGAACCAGGGAAACAAATTGCCTATACACTAGAAAATTGGGGACAGCAATTAGCAGATTTTTGCCGCGAAGTGGTGGGTGAGCCTGCTTTTTTAGTAGGAAATTCTATTGGCTGTATTGTGGTATTGCAAGCAGCCGTGAGCAACCCGGATATAGCTTTGGGAGTAGCTTTAATTAACTGTTCCTTAAGGTTATTACACGATCGCAAGCGGGCAACACTCCCCTGGTCTCGTCGCTTTGGTGCGCCGATTCTCCAGAGAATATTATCTATCAAACCAGTTGGGCAGTTTTTCTTCAATCAAGTCGCTAAACCGAAAACCATCAGAAAAATTTTGCTTCAAGCCTACGCTAATGCAGATATAGTGACGGACGAATTGGTTGATATTCTCACTGCACCAGCAAAAGACCCAGGTGCTGTAGCTGTGTTTTTGGCTTTTACTGCTTATTCTACAGGGCCCCTACCAGAAGATTTGTTGCCTGAGCTACCTTGTCCTGCCATTATCTTGTGGGGAACAGCTGATCCCTGGGAACCAGTAGACTTAGGTAGAGAGTTAGCTAATTATCCACAAGTGCTAAAGTTTATTCCCTTAGAAGGCGTGGGACATTGCCCTCAGGATGAAGCACCTGAGTTAGTCAATCCGATTTTACACGATTGGATTTGCGAGCGATCGCCTGTATAAAACTTTGTTAGATGATACAACAATGAGACGGCGAAGATGGAAAATTCCTGACATAGTTGGCATCTAAAACATAGCGAATATTATTGATACTTCAGGAAAGAGTTGATTCTAGATACAGCATATCGGATGCTTTGTTCATTTGTATATTCTGAGTTAATGGGAATCTCTTTGTCAGATTGCAGCACAATGACAGCACGATAAAGTTTTGCATATTTGAATTGTTTTTCTTGAATATCAAAACGGAGAATAGTTTCTAGTGGTTCTTCGATAATTGTTTGACCGCGCCAACCTTTGCGCTCTATGCATACCTGATTAAGACTCTTGTAGAAGGTACATTTGCTTACAGGCGATGTTGCTAAAAAAGCACCAATTGCCATAAAAATTAATATAAATAAATTTAAGAAAAACAGAAAGTTTCGTTGATTTTGCTGGACTGATAAAGACCTGTTTTTAGATAAGACAAAATAGTTAATTTCCTGGGAAACTTGCTGATTTTCTCGATAACTCAAATTTGATATTAGTTGATAGTCTCTCAATGGAGTCACAATAATTACTCGATAGTTTTTACTACCTTTACTACCTCTGTTAATTTTGACATATGCTTCCTGGAGATCAAAAATTCGCAGCCTCTCTGTTATTCCCAGCAAATTAGAGCGTCTCAATTCACAGTTAAGTTGATTGGGTGCGGGGCGATCGCAAGTCAGACGAGCCGAAGCAAACTCAAAAAATATACAGTAAATTAAAAAACCTAAACAGGTAATAACAATACACGCTCCACTGAACCATTTATTGATTGGTCGGTGCTTTAGCTGTAATCTAGTGCGAGTTTCCTCTACAATTTTCATCGTATTGGTGTATAAAAGATTTAACTCATAAGTTGAGTATTCCCCTTAAATCCCATTCACTAACCAGTAAGTATAAATACATAATTGTTTATGCAAATATTAAAACTAATTCCTGCAAACGAGTTACCTAAACGAATCGTAAGTCAATTAACTTTATTAGTTCTAGCCTGCTCCTTAGGGATGCAAAACTCTGCCCTAGCACAGCCTCAACCAGCAACTAAACTTCTGCCATTTTTTGATAATCTAGACAACCCGGTTCCGGTTGGTTTTCCTTCAGGGCAGAAATTAGATATTACACCACCCCCACTACTATTGAATTCTTTTGACCAAGCTGTACTCAAAGTCTGCGGCCCTGTGGGAACGAGAGTCACTACCAATAAATTTAAACAGTTGTTGTCCTATTACCCAGATGTATTACAGAAACTTCAGACAGTTAGCGGCGGCGAATTGCGTCCGGGACGTAAGAATAAAGCAGATTTTTTGGAAGATTTAACTAATATTTGGTTTAAAAATCGAGGTTTTGAACATATTTTTTGTGGCGAAATATATAACGCTAATGATATTGGAGGATTGCATTTTCATGGTAGATATTTACAGTTACAAAATGAGGGAGTTGGTGGACGCTTAACAAATAATCAAAGGCGAGAGGAAGTTGTTCCAGGTGTAATCTATACAATGGGTGTAGTTATTAACCCTCTTCTGTCACTTTCCGGATATAATGAATAGAAGAAAGAAAAGATAAAACTCTACAAGGTAAGTAGAGCAATGGATGTAGAATTACAAATGCTAAAACATTTAGCAAGAGATGCCCAGCCAACAGTTGCGCTCGTA